>CAYPIE010000006.1:0-154266 GCA_964410665.1 uncultured Alcaligenaceae bacterium | reverse complement strand
ACCGCCTCTGCCTCTTTCCTCGCACCGCAAGCGCCTCTGCCGCTTTCCCCGCAGCGCAAGCGCCTCTGCCTCTTTCCCCACAACGCAAACGCCTCTGCCTCTTCTTTCAAGCCAGCACAGGACTAGTCTGACTGTCCCAGTGTACGCATCCAAGCATACAAATCTGCTAAGTCTTGATCGCTTCGCCCTTCGAGCAATCCAGCTGGCATCAGCGATACCGTGCTACGGCGAGTCTCGGCGATCTCCTCGCCGGGGATGCGGATCATCTCGCCGGTGCTCAGTTGCAATAACGTCCCATCGACAGCGGCATAGACAATCATCCCTTGTTGGATCGTGCCTCGATGCGTCATGATCTCGGTGGCCCGGTAACGGGGGGCGATATCGCGGTTGGGTTCTAGGATCGCGGTGAACAGATCCGCGCGGGAGAACCGCTTAGTCACCCCGGCGAGGTCGGGGCCCATGCGGCCGGCACGGCCGTGGCAGGTCAGACAGTTCAGTTTCCGTGCCAAGTGCTCGCCTGATTCCGCCTGACCCGCTTCCCAGTCGATTTGAGCTAGCCGTTTCGTCCAAGCAGCTCGGTCGATCCTGCCGCTGTCCGGTAGGCGCTTGGCCGCTTCAGGATACTCCTGTCGTAGCCAAGCCTCCCAAGCACTTGGGTCATCACTGGGCACCGCGGCGTTGAGTCGGTGCAAGCGGTCCACAATCGCCTTGCGGGTACTGGACTTGCCTTTCTCATCAGGCAAACGACGTAGCGCAGTCAACAGGGCCACCCCCTCAACCGCGACATCACCGACCGGGTAGTTCCGCAATCCCTCGATGCTTGTCGCGACGGTGCCGGGGTTCCACGAGCGGAGCCCTTCGACAAAACGGTCGCGGTCCTCCGGTTTGGGATTTTTGCCGAACAAGGGTATTAGCACATCTTGCCAGCCTCCCAACTCCCAGAGTTCATCGAGGACCGCGCGTGATTCGGCTTCAGGCAGGCGCGCCACCAGGCGAATGATTCCAGCATTCCAAGCAAAGTCGGGATCAACCTGGGCCACTCGCAGAAACCCGCGGGCCGCCTCCGCACGGTTCCATTTGGAACCTTGGACTAACAGGACATGACTCGGCCGGCCGAACTCTCTGTGCTGTACCAGGACCGCAGGCAAGTTCGGGTCCTGCGCATACAATGCATCGATCATCTCACGTATCCGCAGCGGCCAGTTACGATCCCGGGTATGACTACCGGCATCCAGCTTCCGGTCCAGGGACAACAGGGTCGTAGCCGTCTGTTGTGTGGTTCGCAGCGTACGCTCCCCACGCAGCTGCCCCAAAACGATCAGTTCGTGCAGGTCATCCAACGGATCGGACATCTCGTTCCAGCGTCCGACGATTGTCTCGACGGTTGCGGGCGAATCATCGCGAAGCATCGCCAGGGTGCGGCTCAGCTCCCGGTTCAGGTTCGGGTCTTCACTCGGGAACTTGCGCTGGAGGAGGGGCAGTAGCTCCGCGCGTACTTTGGCATCAACGGCTTTGCCTGCGGAGTAGCCTTCCCAAACTTCACCTTTGTGTTGGGCGGCACCGATATCGCCCAGAGCCAGTTGGAAGATGCGTACCGCGGTCAGAGTGTCATCTGCACACGTCGAGTCGTCCCGAAGCACATCCCGAGCAATTCCCAGAGCAACTTTTGTACGAGTCGGGGCGACCGCCATGGCATAGGTCAGTTGTTGCCGTCGCGTGCGGAGAGATTTGGCCAGTTGATTTACCTGACTGGAATTGAGCTGGCGAACCCGCAACATGGCTGTCAAACGCATGCTGGGGGAATTGGCATCGGCGGCGTCGATCAAGGTTTGCCAATCCTTGGTGACATCCGAACCGCGCACTGCTTGCAGTGACTGCATTGCCTGTTTGGTTCCCGTCACGCTTGGTGCGACTTTGGGAGAGTCGGAACCGCGGTAGCGAATCTGGAAAACGCCCCCGCGGGTGCCGCGGCCACCGATGGACACAAACAGCGACCCGTTGTTCGGGTGAACTGCCAGATCCGTTGGGGCAAAACCGTTGCTCCCCTTGGCCTGCAGAAAACGCACAGGTTCCACGGACTCGGCCAGGGCCGATGTCGACGGTACATACCAGATCTGACCGAAGGTCCAGTCTGCGGCAAAAAAGCCACCTTGGTATGCCTCGGGAAAGGCTTTGCCCTGGTAACACACCACTCCGGTGGGCGAACCCCTCTCCAGAGTGGCCACCGGCGTCACGATGTCCAGTAAATACGGCGGGTAGCGCCAGGTACTTGCGAATTGTGGGGAGCGCCAGCCATGGTTGCCCCCGGGCAGCACATGGTAAAAGCGGGTGGGCTCATACCACGGCAAGCCGACGCACCGTTCATTGTCGGAGTCGTACGCAAACACCTCACCATGCGCATCGAAATCAAAGTCATACGCGTTGCGGAAGCCATCCGCAACAATCTCGCGATGCGTAAAATCGGGCGAGAAGCGAACCAAGCAACCCGCGGTGGGCTGTGCGATCGGGGACTTGGTGGTGGTCACGAACTGGGCATTGATCCCAGTCATATTGCCGCAGAGCACATAGAACCAACCGTCAGGGCCGCGACGGATAGCGTGCGCATCGTGTTCACCGCCGGTCTTTAAATGGGCCAGCAATTCCGGTGGGCCATCGGCCTGGTCATCGCCATCGGAGTCGACGAAGCGATAGACGCCTTGATCCCCAACTGCATACAGAGCATTCCCGACCCAGCACAGCCCTTGGGCACCATTGCCCGGCCGATCACTGAATTGCCGAACAGTTTCGGCCTGGCCATCCTGATCGGCGTCGATGAGGATGCGAATGTAGCCGCGGCCTGCGACCGTGACCCGCCCCTTGGGGTCGATGGTCATGCTGTAGATATCATCGGCCTTGGAGGCGTCGGCAAATAGATCGATGGTAAAGTTGTCGGGTAATTCGAATGTCTTCTCCGTGGCTGACAGCGGGTTCACCAGCAGGGACCAAAAGATCAGCAAGCGCATACACACCTCTCGGTTGGCATAGCAGGAATCGCCTCCATGATGCCCGGTTCGGGCTGACTTCGAAAGGGTCGATCCTGCGAAGAAGAACTGCGGTTCCCTGTCAAACTGACATCCTGGCCGGTTCGGACGAGCGATCCTGGCAGTTCCCCGAACCGGCGAAGCCCAGAATCACGACTCTAACTTATTATCCACGAGCATCTTATAGCTTTCGTTCACCAAGGTACACGACTTGCTGTCACCTTTGGCGACAGGCATCACGGATTCATTTGCATGGCCAGCTTGGAGAGGGGTATGAACCTAAAACCGTTAGGCGATCGCGTCATCGTCGAACGCTTTGCTCCGGAGGAAACCACCAAGGGGGGGATTGTCTTGCCCGACTCGGCCAAGAATAAGCCTCAACGGGGTAAAGTGGTGGCTGTTGGGCCGGGCAAGCTTCTCAAGAACGGGGACCGCAAGCCCTTGCAGGTCAAGCAAGGAGACACGGTGCTGTTCACGACCTGGGCCGGTGACGAGTTCAAGGATCGTCAGGAGCAACGGGAAATTCTGGTGATGCACGAAGAAGATATTCTGGCCGTTCTCGACCAATAACACCAAGCGACTTTGTCGGTAAACGATTGCAACCATCCCTAACGGAGGCATCATGAGCGCGAAGCAAATTGCATTTGATCAGGAAGCCCGTGATTCAATGCGGCGGGGCATTGCCAAGTTGGCCCGAGCAGTCAAGGTGACTTTGGGACCGAAGGGTCGCAATGTCATCATTCAGAAGTCGTTTGGCTCGCCGACGGTCACCAAAGACGGCGTCACTGTGGCTCGCGAGATCGAGCTACCGGATAAGTATGAGAACATGGGTGCACAAATGGTCCGCGAGGTCGCCAGCAAGACCAGTGATGTGGCTGGCGATGGCACCACGACCGCGACCGTACTCGCCGAAGCCATCTTTAACGAGGGGCTGCGAGCAGTGGTTTCCGGGGTCAATCCGATGCTCATGAAGCGGGGCATGGAGAAAGCGGTCGAAAAGATCACCGCCCGACTCAAGGAGATGAGCATCCCGGTCAAGGATAAGAAGGACCTTAAGTCGATCGCCACAGTCGCCTCCAACGGTGATGAGCAAGTCGGCGAGATTATTGCCGAAGCCATGGATAAGGTCGGCAAGGATGGGGTGATCACCGTCGAAGAAGGCAAGACCACCGACACCAACCATGAGTTTGTCGAGGGGATGCAATTCGATCGTGGCTATCTGTCGCCCTATTTTGTCACCAACCCGGAGACGATGGAGTGCGAGCTCGAAGACCCGTACATTCTGATTTATGAGAAAAAGATTTCCTCGAATCGCGATCTCGTTCCTGTTCTTGAGAAGGTACTTCAACAGCAGCGGCCGATCTTAATCATCTGTGAAGAGGTCGAGGGTGAGGCTCTGGCCACCTTGGTGGTCAACAAACTAAGGAACCCCTCGGCATTCCGTTGCTGTGCGGTCAAAGCTCCGGGCTATGGCGATCGCCGCAAAGCGATGCTCGAGGATATTGCTGTGCTCACGGGGGGGCGGGCTCTTTTCGAAGACCTCGGCGTGCAATTGGAAAATGTCCGTCTTGAGGATCTGGGTACGGCTAAGAAGGTCAAGCTCGATAAAGAGAACACTGTCGTCATCGAGGGGGCCGGGAGTAGCGACGCGATCAAGGCTCGGATCAGCACCATCCAGCGTGAGCTGGACAAGTCGACCAGCGATTATGACAAGGAAAAACTCAGCGAGCGAATCGCGAAGCTATCGGGCGGCGTAGCCAAGATCAATGTCGGCGGTGCCACCGAGAGTGAGGTCAAGGAGCGCAAGGCCAGGGTGGAGGATGCGATGCATGCCACCCGCGCCGCCAACCAAGAGGGCATCCTGCCGGGCGGGGGTACCGCGTTGTTACGGGCAGTCAACAATCTGCAGCCGGAAGGCCTCAGCCAAGACGAGCAAGTCGGCTTTAACATTATTGTGCGGGCGTGCAAATCACCGATCCGCCAGATTGCCGAGAACGCTGGCGTCGACGGCAATGTCGTGGCCAACAAGGTGGTTGAGACCAACCAAAATAACTATGGTTACGACGCTCGCCTCGACGACTACTGTGACATGGTAGCTCAAGGGATTATTGACCCCACCAAAGTGGTTCGTAGTGCCCTTCAGAATGCCTCCAGTGTCGCTACCCTGCTATTGAGCAGCGACGCACTGGTGGCAGAAATGCCGAAGGACGAGAAGAAGGGCAAGGGCGGCCCGGGCGGCTACGACGACATGGACTATTGATCGATCCGCACTCCCGCGGCCGAATTGAAATTCGGCCGCGGAGTTTCACCACTTCTCGTTTCTTGAACGTGTGAGTTCCAACCGATACTCAGAAGCGCCTTCGGTAACGGTTTCTCGCAGAGGCGAGGTTGCCAGCTTTGCGTAACGCTTCGGGATCGGACGATTTTGTCGTGCATTCATATATTGAATCATCTTATCCTGAGCCGACTCACTTAACAGCTCCGGAGGGATGGTCCCCTCCACGATGAGTACGCGATTTTCACCGATGCTCGCGCCTTTCCCCGCGGCACAGGTCAGGGTAAAGCGACCTTGAGCGTCGGTTTGTCCGGAAGCGAGGTACTCGGAGCCCTGGTCGATCATCGGGATGAAGCGTACCTGTGCCTCAGGCAATGGCCTACCATTGAGCAGTACAATACCTTGCACTGGGACCAGCACGGGGGCTTCGTCGTCGTCACAGCCGATCAGGAGGAGGGGGATGAGGCTCAGGAGCAAGCAACCAGTCTTGCTAAGTTTTGCCATGCTGGCTCGCTTTCGCATTAAAACCCTGGAATGACTTGGCCGTCACTTCGCTCCGACAGCCGCTGTAGCGTTTCCAGCTGGTCCAAGTTCGTCAGATTCAAGAAGTGGACCGATCCATCACAAAACACGAAGTTTGCACCGCCGGTGTGGCCGCTTCCAAACACGGTACGGCGGGATGTCTGTGCCTCGTTGCCGCCAGCAGCCGCCAAGATGGTGGCAAAGTCGGTGTTAATCGGCCAGGCAGTGTCCCCTAGATGATCTTGTCCAGAGTTTGCATTGTTCCAGGCCCAGCCGTTCCAGTCGGTCAGAGGACGACCGGTGAGCTCTTCGAAGCGGGCATCGCCGTGGTAGCGTTCCCCAGCCAGCAGAGTATTGGACGTCCCATCGGAGATCCCCTGAATCCGCGTCTTACTGTTGTAATACATCACCCCATCGAAGGTGGCAAAGCTGGTTGGCCACGACCGCGTGCCGGCATTGGCGTAGTAGCTATTCAAACCAAAGTGAAAGCGGCCTTGGTATATTCGAACCTCTTTGTCGAATAAATCTGATGGACACATGTAATTGCGGATGACGGTTGCGCCGGGGCTGTCGGGACCGTTACAGTAGGCATAGTCACGTTGCGACAGATCCATGCGGTTAAACACATTCGCTCGTTCCATGTACGGCAGAATCCAGGTTAGCCAAGATCCCCAGCGACCCGGGATTGCCTGTGGTGGGCAAGGACCATACTCCGAGCAGGCCGAGCTCCGCAAACAACCCGAACACGTTCCCAGCGGTACACTGATCCCCGGGGGAAAGTGACGATTGACGTCATGGTAGTTGTGGCAAGCCAGCCCAATCTGCTTAAGATTATTCTGGCACTGCATTCGTGCGGCGGCTTCGCGGACCTTCTGAACCGCGGGCAGCAACAGCCCGATCAAAATCGCAATAATGGCAATAACGACCAGTAATTCAATCAGGGTAAAGCCCCTGCGACGGATTCGCATACAAGCAACCTCACTTTTCAGCACTTGGGCGAGCAATCATAAAAGTTCACGGTAGCCAACCAAGCAGGCAGCGATGAAAAGATTTGATGAGTAATTGATGAGCGAAACCGGAAGAAAAGGAAGGCAGTCTGGGGTGCGATCTTCCAGTCACCCCAGACTGCCTAATCGTTCAACTGTTCACCGGTCTCGTGCCGAGCAGGGCAAGGACTCCTCGGACTGCCCCTGCTTGCTCGCTGCCAAGCGATTAAGGGATCAATGGGATCTGCGGCACGACCTGTCCCGCAGCCGCCTGGAGCAACAGCAGGACATCGCCCACCGTTACCGAGGCATCGCCATCGATGTCGCTGACTAGCCTCGGGTCGACCAGTGGTAGGGGGGCGAAGCCTGTATCTTGCCCCGCGGCCACTTCGAGAGCTTCGGTGACATCGGCGACGCTGATGCTGCCATCGTTGTTCACATCTCCGAAGTAGGCCGCGGTGTGCACGGCAGCATCCCCGACGGCCTCAATCGCACCCCCGTTGATGCTCACGTTGCTCAGCGACAGCACCTGACTACCCCCCAACGGTGTATCGTTCGGAACGCTCGCGGTGAGGTTGATGATCGAGAGGTCGGTGCCGGTCAAGCCACTCGGGCTAGTGAAGGTCACGACGGCCACCCCTTCGGCACCCGTGTCCACAGTCACCGTCGCATCCGCTGGCAACCCTTCGGCCACTTCGGCACCGGTGATCGTCAGCATCGCCGGATTGTAGGCGATCTCGACGCTCAACTCCGTCACACCGGTCGCATCACTCAAGGTGATCGGCAAGCCCGCCCCGGTGTTCGGCACCACCACCGCTTGACCCGCGCCCCGGGCAAAGTCTGGCAGATTCACCACCACGTCGCTGATCGGCGCGACGGTAAAGGTCTCGACATAGTCTCCGCCGGGCATGCCGTCGAAGTCACCGTCCAGGGCTTCGCCGTCCGTTCCCACGAAGGCATCGGGACCACTGATCAGCGTCAGCGTGTAGTCACCCGCCACGAGTGGGCCGCCAGTGGCCACAAAGGTAAAGCCGGTACCATCGGTATTTGGTACCAAAGTGCCTGCCACACCTCCCTCGGGGCTCGTGAGGACAAGGTCGGGACTACCCAGCGCGCCATCCTCGACCAGGTTCAAACCGGACAGGTCGATCGGCTGTGTAAAGCTGAATTCGATGCCGCTGTTGAACGGAGTTGTGCTGGCCACTTGAAGACTATCCGGGGTATCGCCGACATTGATGGTCACCGAGGCTTGGGTCCCGAGAACACCTTCCGAAAAGCGGAGGTTGTCAAAGAAGATCGATTCTTCGACGACATCCGTGTCTGCACGGATCGTCAGCATTAGGTTACTTGGGTCGAGACCGTCAGTGATCAACGGTTCTAAATCGGTGATCAGTAGGAACCACTCATCGGCCGAGCCATTGTCCTCAGACTGATTCGCATTGAGTTCATCGGGGCCGAAGTCGAGGAGGGTCACCGTGGTGTTCCCGTCACTTAGCTGGACCGTGAAGGCATCTTGGTCTTCATAGGTGGTAACATTGATCCAGTAGGCTAGCGAAAACACCCGATTGGTGGCGCCACTTAGATCGACCGATTCAAAGACCACATCCAGGCGACCATCCCCATCCTGGAACTCGTAGGTATACTGCTGGAATGCTTGGACCGGGATGCCATCCGGATTCACCCCCGGTGAGTTACCGCCACCAAACGAGGTTTCACCAATAAAGTCCTGAGTGTCATCGCCATCATTCAGGACTGGTCCCATGCCGACCCCACGGGTGTCAAACCAGAAGGTGTCAAAGAGCAAGCCGAAGGCGGAGTTGTCGTTAAACGAACCGAAGTTGGTTAGTTTGCCACCATTGGGCAGGGAGTCCTCGGTCGGTGTGGGATTCACTGGAGAGTCGGCACCCCCCAAGTCGAGCAGCTGCTCACCGACGATCGTTCCGAGCCCATCGCTGACATCGACCGTCAGGGTGACAGTTCCCGCCACAAGATTACTATTATCAGCGACGGTGATGACTCCCGAACGTGAGTCCATTGCGAACACGCCTGCATCATTTCCTTCGATGATGCGGAACAACAGTGGATCGTCTTCGGGATCGCTCGCCTCAACCGTTCCTACGACCGTACCGTTCTCAGCGTCCTCGGCAACAGTGAAGGTCACATCGGCCACAGTTGGTAGGTCGTTGATCCCCACAATCGTGACTGCGACATTGGCCTGCGCGGTCGAACTACCATCGGTAATCGTGTATGTGAAGTCGTCGCTGGCGGTCTGGCCATCGCGTAGGCTCTGGAAGACAGCGATTGGGTCATAATCGATGGTGCCGTCGGCGTTCAGGGTCACCTCTGCCCCGGAGCTGAGGATAACGGTGTCGCCAGCAGTCACTGCTTGCCCGTCTATCTCGGTAATGCTGAGCGGGTCTTCGTCCGGATCAAAGTCATTCTCCAGCAGGTCGAAACCTGTGGCTACAGTGTCCTCATCGGTGGTGATCATGTCGTCGACCGCCGTTGGCACCCCGGCAGCGGACTCGACGGTGACTGTAGCGATGGACTCTGGGACGTTTTCAACGAAGCGGATATTGTCGAGGTTCACAGTTTCTTCGACCACATCGCCGTCGAAAGAAATGGTTGCTTGTAAGCTGCTTGCATCGAAGCCGCTCGCGATCAACGGCTCGAGATTGAACTGAAAGAAGTTCCACTCCTCAGGGTCACCGTTGTCCACCGAGGTGTTGGCATTGAGCCCGCTTGGGCCCAGGTCGAAGATGGTTAGGGTGTTGGTGCCATCGCTAATTGTCGCTGACAGTCGATCGAGATCTTCATAGATCGTGTCGTTGATCCAGTAGTAGAAACTAAATGCTCGACTGGTGCTGCTGGTGAGATCCACAGGATCAAAGACGATATCGAGGCGGCCATCGCCGTCTTGAAGTTCGTAGTTATACTCGGTGAAAGCTTGGTAGGGAATCCCTTGCGGATTGACATCGGCGGTATTTCCGCCACCGAAGGAGTTCGCGCCAATGAAGTCGCGGCCATCTGCCTCGCCGGGGATGACCGGCCCCATCCCATTGCCCCGAGTATCATTCCAAATGGTCCGGTAGCCGAGTCCGTTGAGCGGGTCGGCACTGAATGACCCATTGTTGGTGAGCTCGCCCCCATCGGGGAGCGAATCCCCGGTGGGGGTGGGGTTGCCATCGGAAACGGTACCAACCCGGTTAAAGTTCTGCTCGATGACCAGATCGCCGATGCCATCGGACACCGCTACCTCGAGGCGAAAGGGTCCATTGACGAGGTTGGTGTTGTCGGCAACACTGAGCTCGCCCGAGGTCTGATCGAGGCGAAACACGCCGTCTTCATTGCCGCTGACAATTACAGAATTCAGTGGGCCCGGTTCGGCGTCTTCGGCGAGGACCGTACCCACCACAGTTCCGTTCGGAGCGGTAGCTTCGACACTTAGGTTGGTGTCCATCGCTTGCGGCAAGTCGTTGACCGGTTCGATGGTCACGCTCACCGTCGTGGTGTCGTCGTCCATGCCATCGGAGATAGTGTAGGTAAAGCTGTCCTGACCGGGTCCAAACAATCCCAGTGCATCGAATTGGCTGTTGGTGTCGTAGTCGATGGTGTTGTCGCTGTTGAGCGTGACAATGGCCCCAGAAGCGATGGTTACCGAGCCGCCCGAGGCGATGTCCTGGCCATCGATCGCCACCAGCGTAATGGGATCACCATTGAGGTCGGAGTCGTTGGCAAGCAGATCGATCCCACTTGCTCCGAAATCTTCATTCGCGGTGAAAGCATCGGAAAATGCGCTTGGGGCATTGTTGCCCCCCGTTGGTGGCTCGAAGGTCACCTCTAATGTGGGCCGAATGGTTGGGTCGGTGGCCTCTGAGCTCGACCAGTCGACGCCATTACTCCCAGTGGGGGTGAAACCGATCCCGTGGTTGGGTGTACCATTGGCCCAAGACTGAACCAGATCACTGATATCGATGGCGATCAACCCGGAGTTACCACTCAGGGTAGTGAAGGGCATCCGGGCATCGAAGCCGTCGGCGTTGGGCATGGTCGCCGTCTGGATGCCTCCTTCGTTGTTGCCGTTGAAGGTCACGCTGTTCCAGGTGAGAGACGCGCTGCTCCAAGGCCCGAGAAGTTGGGACATTTCGACGACATTGCCAGGACCGACCACATTGAGCGTGAGGATTGCCGCCGTGATGTTGGATCCCAACGGGACCTGATAGGACTCAGTGCCAAAAATATCGAGAAACTGAGTGAGCACCTGAACTTGGACGGCAGTCTCATTGTTTACATTGAACAGGTCCGCATCGACATTGAGCTCTGGAGCGCCTTCCAAATTAAGATTGGGGGCGGACTCGTCAATCTGGACGTCTTGAGCGCCAAGATAGGTCTGCCCGGTCCCCCCGCCATCGAGAGTAATCTCCACGCCCTGCGTAAAGGTCAGCACCGCGGGCGCGGTCCGATCCTCGAACGTTTGAAGCTGAGGCCGATAGCTGGCCCTCTTCCTGACGGGAGCACTCGCAGCATGGTTCCGGAGGGTTGCATGCTGGGCAGCCGGCATGAGCACACGCTTGATCCAGTTGTTCACAGAGGCACTCCTTGGCGAAAACACAATCGTGGCCGAAAGCTGGAACGCCTTTTCCAAGTACCTGGACCTGGTGAATTCGGCAAATCACTCATTCTGATGCGACTAGGAAAAGGCATCTATCCCTGTTAAGGGGGAAGAGAGTAACTTTGATGAAGAAATGGCGTGAATTGCTTGAGACTTCCAACGCCATCCGGAAAGATAATCATTGAAATAATCTCCATATGGTGATTTCGAACTGGCTATGCGTGCACACATTGCTCACGCCATGCGGGGAGGTTGGGGATGTCAAACTGGACCTCCACCGTCGAGGCTTGCTGCCAGTTTGGCAGCAGAGGGGGAAGGAGCCACCCGCCAAGTGCTCGTAAAATCGGTCTGCTAAAGAACTTATCACGATCCTTCGGATGACTTTTCGGGCACGGCACACGAGTTGCTCTCAGCAGGGCGATGATTGACAACCCATACGATTCCATCGCACGTGGCTAACCACGTGCGTCTGTGCATCGAAGGAGAATGCTGGATGGCCGCGAAGCAGATGACCTATGCGGATGAAGCACGGCAAAAGTTGTTGGCCGGGGTAAGCAAGTTAGCGCGGGCGGTTCGCTCCACCTTGGGACCACGTGGTCGGAATGCGGTACTCGACAAAGGTTGGGGTTCTCCCAATGTGACCAAGGATGGTGTGACCGTCGCCGAGGATATCGACCTCAGCGATCCCTACGAAAATATGGGGGCGCAGCTGGTCAAAGAGGCAGCAAGTAAAACCAACGATGTCGCCGGCGATGGAACGACCACCGCCACCGTTCTGGCTGAGTTTATCTATCGTGAAGGCCTGAAGAGTGTCGCAGCAGGCTCCGACCCCATGGCCATCTCGCGTGGCGTGCAAAAAGGCGTTGATAAGGTCGTCGACGATCTCCAGAAGCTGGCTGAGAAGATCCACGAGAACAGTGAAAAAGAGATCACGGAAGTTGCCACCATTGCAGCCAACAATGATCCTGAGATTGGCAAAAAGTTAGCGGAGGCCATGAAATTGGTCGGCGCTACCAACGGGGTCATCACGGTGGAAGAAGGCAAGACCGCGGATACCGAGGTGCAAGTGGTCCAAGGGATGCAGTTCGATCGCGGCTATCTGTCGCCACAGTTTGTGAACAATCCCGAGGCGGTCACCTGCGAGTTTGACAACCCTTATGTTTTGATCTTTGAAGAGAAAATCAGTAACCCCAAGGGGTTGATCCCTCTGCTTGAAACCATTTCCGAGAAGAAAGAGCCTCTGCTCATCATTGCCGAGGATGTCGACGGCGAGGCTTTGGCCACTCTAGTCCTCAACAAGATGCGTGGGATTCTGCAAGTCTGTGCGGTAAAGGCGCCGGGCTATGGCGATCGCCGCAAAGCGATGCTGGAGGACATTGCCATCCTCACCGGGGGCAAGGCGATCTTCAAGGATCTGGGTATCAAACTGGAAAATGTGCAAGTCAATGACCTTGGTCGAGCCAAAAAGATTCGCATCGATTCCGAGCATACCACCATCACGGAAGGCGCTGGTGACAAAAAGGCGATCGATGGACGCGCTGAGATGATTCGCAAGGAGATTGACCGCACCGACAGTGAGTATGACCGTGAGAAGTTGCAAGAACGGCTGGCCAAGCTGGCGGGTGGTGTGGCCCAGATCAAAGTGGGCGGCGCGACTGAGACGGCCATGAAAGAGCGCAAGGCGCTTTATGAGGATGCGTTACACGCCACCCGCGCTGCGATTGCCGAAGGAATTGTCGCGGGTGGAGGCACCGCGTTGTTGCGGGCTCGCGAAGTCTTGAAGGGGATGAAGCTCGAAGGAGACGAGGATCATGGCCTTCGCGTGCTTTATCGCGCTCTGGAAATGCCTTGCCGCATGATCTCGGAGAACGCGGGTTTGGATGGCACGGTGGTCGTCCACACCATACTGAAGAACAACGACAAGAATTATGGCTTTGACGCTGATAAGAGCGTGTATTGTGATTTGCGTGCGGCGGGTGTTGTCGATCCGGTTAAAGTGACCCGTAGTGCGCTCCAGAACGGGGCGAGTGTGGCTGCGTTGCTGCTGACCACCGAGTCGTTGGTCGCCGACCTCCCCGAGGAGAAGGGCGATGAGGATCCCCACCACCACGATGAGATGGGTGGCATGGGCGGTATGGGCGGCATGGGTGGAATGGGAATGGGCGGCATGGGTGGAATGGGTGGAATGGGCATGATGTGATGACATCCTGCACAACCTTGCGTTGCATTCTCAAGCGGATCCAAACAGATCCGCATACCTTCCAACCGGTGTATAAGCTGCAAACCTTAGAGTCCAGCCACACTTGAGAGCACCGCACACCGCTCACCGCACTGGAGTTGGAGTGCGACCTGGCCAGGCCTAGGTCACAGGTCTGTCAATACGTTGCAGCCTGGTATGCAGATCCAACCTGCATGCCTCGAAAACAATCCAAACAATGATTTTTCTATATGATCGGTGAACATAGGATCCAGGGAGAACCAAGCGATGAGCGAAGCATTGAAAGTCCGGCCTCTTGATGATCGGGTGGTGGTTGAAACGGTCCAGGCCGATGACAAGACCTCCGGTGGGATACTCCTGCCGGATACTGCCAAGGAGAAGCCGCAACGGGGCATCATTAAGGCAGTGGGTCCAGGCAAGCTCCGTGACAATGGCGAGCGAATCGCTCTTTCGGTAAAAGTGGGCGATGAAGTGCTGTTTGGCCGCTATGGTGGCAGTGAAGTGGAGATTGACGGCAACGAATACAAGATTCTGCGTGAAAGCGACCTTTTGGCCAAGCTGACCAAGTGACCCGGGCGGAACGTCGAGTGACCCCAATATCCTGCACGCATCGATGACGAGGAGATAATTACCTAATGGCCAAGCAATTGCTTTATACCGACGATGCCCGAAAGAAGTTACTGGCCGGAGCAGAACAGCTCGCCAAGGCGGTCGGTGTCACCCTGGGACCGACCGGCCGCAATGTGATTTTGGACAAATCCTATGGAGGCCCCACCGTCACCAAGGACGGGGTGACGGTGTCTAAAGAAGTTGAATTAGCTGATCCATTTGAGAATATGGGTGCGAAGCTGGTCAATGCCGTCGCGCAAAAGACGAGTGATGTGGCCGGCGATGGTACCACGACGGCCACGATTTTGGCGCTGTCGCTTTATGCGGAAGGATTACGCAATATCACTGCTGGAGCCAATCCCATGGCGATCAAGCGTGGTATTGACAAGGGTGTGAGCAAGGTCATCGACCACCTGAATCGCGTGCTGACCCGCAAGATCAGTACCAAGGAAGAGATGCAGCATGTGGCAAGCATCTCGGCCAACAATGATCCGGTCATCGGCAAATTGATGGCCGATGCCTTTGAGAAAGTCGGCAAGGATGGGGTGATTACTGTCGAAGAAGGCAAGACTTCCGAGACGGTTCTTGAGTTTGTTGAAGGGATGCAGTTCGACAAAGGTTATATCTCGCCGTACTTTGCTGCGGGGAGCCCCGATCTGACTTGTGTGCTTGAAGACTGTCTGATTTTGATCCATGAAAAGAAGCTCGCCAACGTCCGTGATATGCTACCGCTCCTCCAGAAGGTGGCTCAGGGTCGCAAACCGCTGCTGATTATCGCGGAGGATGTCGAATCGGAAGCGCTGGCGTTGCTGGTGGTCAATCGCTTGCAAGGGGCGCTCAATGTATGTGCGGTCAAGGCTCCCGGATTTGGAGACCGCCGCAAGGCCATGCTGGGCGATATCGCCACGCTGACCGGTGGTACGTTTATCAGCGAAGATCTGGGGATGAAGCTGGAAAATGTTGAATTAGAGCATCTCGGCTCGGCCAAGCAGGTCCGCGTAGAAAAAGAGAGCACGACCATCATCAGTGGCGCGGGCGAGAAGCAAGCGATCGAGGAACGGATTCGCCAGATTCGGACCCAGATGAATCAAACCGAATCAGAATACGACAAGGAGAAGTTTAGTGAGCGACTGGCCAAGCTGACCGGTGGCGTCGCGATTGTACGGGTGGGTGCTGCGACCGAAGCAGAGATGAAGCAAACCAAAGGTCGAGTCGAGGATGCGCTCCATGCGACCCGAGCTGCAGTAGCGGAGGGAATTGTCCCTGGAGGAGGCACTGCCCTACTTCGCTGTATCTCCGTGGTTGAGGAGTTTACCAAGACGCTCGAAGGTGATGAGAAGCTGGGCGCGGAGATCTTGCTGCGTGCGTTATCCAAGCCCGTCCGTCAGATTGCCGAGAATTGTGGGGTCGATGGTGCGGTAATTGCAGATGAGGTTCGCCATGCGGCTAGCTCAGAAATCGGCTACAATGCCAATACTGGCGAGCTTGTGAACATGTTCGAGGCCGGGATCGTCGACCCTACCAAGGTTACCCGCTCCGCATTGGAAAATGCGGCCAGTATCGCAGCCCTGATGCTGACCACCGAAGTGCTGGTGACCAAGATCGACGAGGATGAGGCCAAGAACAAGGTCGTCGGTGCGGTAGCTTAATCGCTTCGTGCAGCAAAGCAGCGGAAGTAATCATGTGGTTGCTTCCGCTGCTTTGCTGCAGCCGTGGTCTTGGGGCCTGACGGGAAGCTTCGCCAAGCGCATCCGACAAGCATGCCCCTGAATCTCGAGCAGGAATACTTCATGTCAAATAAGCGTGACTACTATGAGGTTCTGGGCATTCAGCAGAGTGCAACCACCGCAGAGATCCATAAGACGTTCAAACGGCTCGCTCTGCAATACCATCCCGATCGCAATGTGGGTGACGCTGAGGCTGAAGTTCGCTTCAAAGAAGTGACCGAGGCCTATGACATACTTCGCGATGAAGAGAAACGTGCCCGTTATGATCGGTATGGTCATGCCGGACTGGAGGGAGGTTTCGCGGACGGACCTGGCGCCAGCTTTGAAGACTTAGTGGAAGGGATCTTTGGTTCCTTTTTTGGCCGTGGCAATCGTTCTCGCTCTGGAGCCCGGCCCGGGCGGGATATTCAGCAGGTGCTGGATCTGACCCTTGAAGAAGCCTACGTTGGAATACAAAAGACCATCACCATTCACCGGAACGAACGGTGTGGTGCTTGTTCCGGCAGCGGAGCCAAACCGGGCAGCAAACCGCGGACTTGTAACCGCTGCAACGGTCAAGGGGTCATCATTCAACGGCAGGGGTTTTTTCAGCTCCAACGTGAGTGCAATGCCTGCTCCGGCCGAGGCTTTCAGATTACCGACCCTTGTCATCAGTGCCATGGTCGCGGCGTCGAAAAAGTCCGGCGCAACTTGGAGTTGAAGATTCCCGCCGGGGTAGACACCGGAATGCGGATTCCGATCCGCGGCGAAGGCGAGGCGGGTGAGAATGGAGCTCAGCGTGGCGACCTAGAACTGGTAGTACGTATCGCCGAGCATCCTTATTTCCAACGCGATGGCGATCATTTGATTTGTCAGGTGCCAATCACTTTTAGTCAGGCTGCCCTGGGTGCGGTGATTGAGATTCCCACGCTCACGGAACCGACCAAGTTGACCATACCACGTGGCACACAAAGTCATCGTCTACTCCGGATGCCAGGTCTGGGTATGCCGAACTTGCGTTCGGGCCGGCGGGGGGATCTCGTCGTTCAAGTGATGGTCGATACGCCTTTGCAGTTGACGCCACGACAAGAGGAGTTGCTGCGGGAACTCGCCGAGATTGAGCACGCCAATGTATCCCCTGCCCGAAAGAGCTTTCTCGACCGGCTCAAAGGCTATTTCTCCGGCGAATCCAACGCGGAAAGTGCATAACTCATTAAGACAGAGGGACCGTCATCGTGAACGAGAACGAGTCGATCAACGAGACACCCGACCCGAACGAACCGATCAATGTCAACACCCCGAACACTGCGGCAACCTCCGAGGCGCAGGCCGAGCTTCGCCAAGTCCGCGCCGAGCGGGATGATTTCCTGCGCTTACTTCGCGAGAAGCAGGCGGAGTTTGAAAACTACCAAAAACGTGCCGCACGCGACCGTGATCAGGAACGTCAGTTTGCCGTGTGGCCGTTGGCTCGGGATCTGCTGCCTGCTTTAGATAACCTTGAACGGGCCATGGACGCGGCCGTGCAAGCCGGGGATCAAGGCCCGTTGGTGCAAGGAGTACAAGCCACGCATACACAGGTGCTTGACATTCTCAAGCGGTTTGGCATCGCCCGGATCGAAGCGGACCAGCAGCCGTTCGATCCCAACTTACATCAAGCGGTGATGCAGCAACCTACTGCCGAAGTGCCACCACAAACGGTGATTCAAGTGTATCAACACGGTTACACCATGCATGACCGCGTTCTTCGTCCAGTCAGTGTGGTGGTCTCGAGCCCAGTGGAACCAACTTCGGGAGAGTAACCATCCATGCCGACTTATGACTATGTCTGCGAAGCGTGCGATCACCGTTTCGAGGCCTTTCAGAAATTTAGTGATGACCCTCTCACGGACTGCCCGAGCTGTCATCAGCCTCGCCTAAGGCGTTTGTTTGGCACCGGTGCAGCCATTCTGTTCAAAGGCTCGGGTTTCTATGAAACGGACTATCGCAGCGAAGCATACAAATCTGCTGCGAAAGCAGATGGTGAGGCTGCGAAACCCGCGGATTCTGACAAGAATTCAAGCTCTAGCGACGCAGGTAGTAGCGATTCAGGGAAGACAACCCCGAGCGACACCTCGAGTAAACCCACCAGCTCTGAAACCTCCTGATCCTTACTCGGTCGCGAAAAGTTCGAAGTCGGTAAGGTAACCGGTCGATGAGTAAGATGCGTTGTCCGATCTGTGACACGGTCATGGCCGGGGAATCCCGTGAATGGCCAGATTATCCATTCTGTAGTCCGAGGTGTCGTCAGATCGATTTGGGCAGATGGCTGGGTGAACGCTATGCCATCCCTGCAGAACCCAAGACCGATGCACCGGACGATTCTTCGACATGAACTAATGAGCGACTTCTCGTCCCGGTCGTTCCTCCGGCCGTTTTCCATAAATCCCAACCAAGGGAGCATCTCCCTCGGTTGGGTTCTGGTCCATCTCCCTGGAATTTTCACTCTGGTGCGGAAATAATAACTCAATGGAACTGAGCTGGTTGTCAAACTGCAGGTTACGATGCGGTATCTCTTGGATGGGTACAATTTCCTGTTCACCGTCGGGTTTCACGACCCACGCTTGCCGCGCGCTTTAGAAAAAGGCCGCATCAAGCTCCTCGCCTATTTACTGGAACATCTCCCCGATCCCAATCAGGTTCATATCGTCTTTGATGCTCGAGAATCTCCAATTCGGGATGAACCGTTTCGAATTCATCAAGGAATGCAAATTAGCTTTACCCTCGAATGCGATGCTGATGAGTTGATTGAGGATCTCATTGCGGAAGACCCTCAACCAAGGCAGCTGACCGTCATCTCCAATGACCAGCGTCTCCAGGTTGCTGGTAAGCGGCGACGTTGCCGCGTTTGGGATTGCGGGACGTTTTTGGACTGGCTTGCCTTTGCTCGGGTCAAGCCCCATGAAGCAGATCAACCTGTAGAGCTCGGCAAACCAGAAGTGATCCCTGCGGAGGAAGTCGCCTATTGGCTCCGCGAGTTTGATCCCGACAAAACCCGTTGACCCTGTTCAGGCTTCCCCCCCCAGATCGATCACGCCAGCCGATTAGTTCTCCAGTGCCTGCTCCATGAAGTCATAGGCGCGAAGGTTGATGAGAAGTTTACGTTGATCATCATTGAGATTGGCCAGCTGCCCTTGTTTGACCTTCAGGGCATAGGCAGTTACTTTGTTCATGTCCTCACCGGACAGTTCATCGAAGGGGTGTATCAGCGACCAAGGTTCATCGAGTCCGGTGATTTGGGCAAATTTATCAAATAGTTGTTTGCGTGTTTGCCAAGGTAAACGTTCCTGCAACCGTTGCCGGAAGCTAGGGTCGCCCAACGAACGAAGTTCAGCCCGTCGGCTGGCCGTCTGTTCGATGTCTGTTCGGTTGGTTCCTTGGAGAAAGCTCTGGAGGAATTCGCGTTCCAGAGCTGCAAATGTCATGGGCAGTAATTGCATGAACTGTGTCCGGATTGAGTGATCGGTCACGATCCGCTGGTGTTCTTGCCGCTCGGGATTAGCGAGATCGACCTGGGTTTGCCAGCGTGTGACCGTCCGTTTGGCTTGTTGGAACTCGGTCTCACTCATCTCTTCCGGGCGTTGTAACGGTTCGCGGAGCGGGATCGACTCCCGGCGAGCTGCCTGGAGTTGTTGTCGGGTTTGCAGTTTCCAGCTTGGTTCCATGGAAGGGCGATCGGTTGGACGGAAGCCGGCGGCCTGGGCAATTGGTTCTGGTCCGGAACTTTGGGTCAGGCTGGCAGCAATGGCCACGGCGAAGGCAATCAGACCGATGACACCGCCGTAGGTTAGCCATTGGGTAAGGGATTTGGATTCTTCCTCGCCGTTTGGAATGTAGAACTTTCGCCGGCAGGTGGGACAGGCCCGGAAACCGCCGGCATAATCTGCCGGGACGCCAAAGCGTCGAGCGCAGTTAGGACATTGCACCACTTGCATGGACAGAACCCCAAAAAAGCAATCGGAAAGATCTGACCGGGAGGATGGTCTGCTGCAAGTGACGGGAGAAAGGGGGATTTGCAGACTTACCTAATGTTTAGGACAAAACCGTCATATGTCAAACCAAGAAAATCCGAACACCCGCGAGCTGCTCATTCCATAGCCAAATATTCACTCTAAACAAAAATTGTGCAATGCCTGGGAAGTATGTCACTCTTGATCGATGGCAAAGCAATTTTCTGATCTGGCCGTAGGTGATCATGCCTCGTTGTCTGAGGATTGCCACACTCCTCGGCACGGAGTTTCGCTTGGTCATTCGGCCCGATCAGTCTGCTGGTCGCAACGGCTTGTTCACGGCAGAGTTGATCCCTACCTCGTCAGCGGGTTACGCTAAAGTTATCTCACCTGTCATCAGCCGCATACTTGCAGGCTTCAGCTGCGGTGGTATTCGGACCCAGAACTTCCAAAGGAGCACAACCGGTATGTATTGCAGGTATTGCCTCTGGGCACTCTTCACGGGGCTGATCACAACTTGGCCCGTCGCCGGACAAGTTTCTCATCAAGAGGCCCTCGCTTCGATGCAGGTCGTCGATGGGATGCAAGTGGAACTGTTTGCCAGTGAGCCGATGTTTGTCAATCCAACCGTGATGGACATCGATCATCGAGGTCGCGTCTGGGTCTGTGAATCGGTCAATTACCGCTACACCATTCGCGGTGAGGTCGGCCCGGATGGGGAACGCAAGATGCGTAATCCCAAAGGGGATCGCATCGTCGTATTGGAGGATTCCGATGAGGATGGAAAGGCGGATCGGGTTACGACGTTCTATCAATCGCCGGATTTTTTAGCACCTCTGGGGATTGCGGTCGCACCGGAAGCCGATGGGGTCGGCATGAAGGTCTACATTTGCCATTCGCCACATATCTATGTATTTCACGATCGTGATGGCGACTTAAAGGCGGATGGCAAGCCCGAGATTCTGCTCACTGGCTTTCAAGGTTATGACCACGACCACGGCGTGCACGGGATTTCGATTGCCCCCGATGGCAAACTCTACTTCAGTGTTGGCGATCAAGGTATCAAGGACCTGCGGGCTGCCGATGGCGAAGGACCGGTCTGGGCCAGCAACAACTCCACCTGCCGCGCGGGTACGATCTGGCGCTGTGATCTCGACGGTACGAATCTGGAATTCATTGCCCACAACTTCCGCAACCAGTATGAACCATGTGTCGATAGCTATGGGACCATCTTTGTCTCGGACAATGATGACGATGGAAATCAACAGACGCGCATTTGCTATGTCATGCCCGGAGGCAACTATGGCTACCATCCACGGGGACCGGGACAGAGTCACTGGCACGAAGAGATGCCTGGGATTGTTCCCAAGATTCTGCGGACCGGATTCGGCTCACCCACCGGGATGTGTGTGTATGAAGGGGAGCTATTGCCGCTGAAGTATCATGGTATGCCGCTGCACACCGATGCCGGGCCTCGGGAAGTTCGCTGCTACCACCTCCGAACTAAGGGGGCTGGTTATGCGGTCGAGACCGAGGTTCTTCTGACGAGCAGCGACAACTGGTTTCGTCCATCGGATGTGTGTGTGGCGCCAGATGGCAGTGTATTCGTGGCAGACTGGAATGACCCCGGCGTCGGTGGCCACGGGATGGGGGATGCAACCCGTGGGCGTATCTATCGCCTGACACCGAAGGGGCATCAAGGGTATCAGGTCCCTTCTCTGGACCTGAATTCGACCGAAGGCATGCTGCAGGCTGTGGCTTCCCCCAACCCCGCAGTGATGTATATGGGGATCCAGAAGCTTCAGAAGCGCACCTTAGCACAACGCAAGGATCTCCTGGCTGCGGCCGAGAACCAGGGTAGGTCCCAGGCAGGCTTACTCGAAACCCGGCTCCGTTGGTTTGCCGAAGAACCAGGCCTCGTTCGCTCGGTTCCGGGCACGATGGACAATCCGGCCGTTCAGGCCATACGCATGAGTCGTCCTGAAGACTTGGTCAAGCTGCATGTGGATGCCTCGACCTCACCGGCCATTCGCCGAGAAATGCTGTTGGCTCTTCGTGATGCCGATCCAGCCCTGGCCAAGGATCGGATTCTTGAGTTGGCGAAATTCTACGATGGAGAGGATCGTTTCTATTTGAACGCGATTGGCATCGCCGTGGGACATCATGACAAGAAACGCCGTGCGGTGCTCTTGGCCGATTTTGATCGTCGGTTTCCAGAATGGAATGCCAAGATCGCCGACTTGGTTTGGGAACTCCAACCAAGGGCCATCCTGCCGCGTCTTGAGGCGATGCTGCTCAAACAGCAATTGCCTGTGGGGCAGCGTACCCGAGTTGTTGACATCCTTGCCGCCAGCGAAGACCTCGAAGCTGGCAAGACCATGCTGCGGCTATTGAACGAAAGCCCATCACCGGAGGTACGACGTACCGCTCTGGACCACCTGGAACAGGCTCTGCCCGGGAAGTGGCGTGGCCTACGTGGTGGCGCCGCCCTACGTCAATCCATCGGTCAACTGCTGCAGAAGCGTGACCGAGTTGGGGATGCTTTGACACTGGTGGCAGCGGCCCAACAGAAGGACCACTTGCCTGTCGTTCGCGGACTGGCTCTGGATGGAGCGACCTCGGTGGAGATCCGTAAGCAGGCGTTACGTACCCTCGGTCGTTTACCAATGAGCCCTGCGGTCAAAGCCCTGGAACAGGTTGCCACCTCGAATGATTCCGTGTTGGCTCCCCTGGCGCTGGAGGCGCTGGGCGAACTAGTGCCTCGCTGGTCGGTTCGGAGTGGGCCAGGCAAGCAAGCGCTTCAGGTGCTGCAAACGGTTTTTCAGTCGACCAAGACGGCAAGGCCGATCCGACAAGTCGCCTTGGAAGTCCTCAGTGCGGGCCAACCCGGGGGCCAATGGCTGATCCGGTTGCAAGAGCGGCAACAGCTGCCCGATGAGTTGGTCAGCGATGTGCGCCGGAAGCTGCGTTACTCGCCGTATCGAAACGTCCGCGACCGTGCTTTAGACCTCTTCCCGAGCCCGGCCAAGCTGGACGTCACGAAGCTCGCGCCCCTGGCCGAGCTGGCAGCTAAGCGTGGTAACGCCGAACGCGGCAAATCCCTCATGATCGCCAGCCTGAACCATGACAGCCGCTGCATGAGCTGCCATATGGTACGCGGCGTCGGTGGTCAAATCGGTCCCGACTTGTCCATGATTGGCGTGAAAGGCAGCCGTGAGAACTTGTACGAGTCGCTGATCCACCCGAGCAAGGCGATCGCCGACCAATACGTCAACTGGCAGATCTTCACCTATAACGGCCAGGTGCTGAGCGGATTGATGATCAGCGAGTCTGAGACCGAGATCCTGCTGCGCGATGCCAATGGCAAGGATACTCGGATCGCCACCAAGGACATCGAAGAGAAGAGCAAGTTACCGGTATCCATCATGCCGAATGATATTGTCACCACCATGACCGAGGATGATCTGGTCGATATGGTCGAATACTTGGCGACCTTAAAAACCCCGACGCTCACCTTCACCGATTGGCATATCATCGGTCCGTTCGATAATGGCCCGGATGATGCAGGCCTCGATCAGATATATCCACCGGAGAGCAAGCAAAGCGTTGAACTGACAGACCGCTTCGCGGGTAAGTACGGCAACGTGAGCTGGCAGCGAGTGCAACCGAACGCCGAGGGCTATCTGGACCTCCAGGCCCTGCATGCTAAGCGAAGTGACAACATTGTTTCCTACCTGGTCCAGGATTTTGTTTCTCCCAAGGAACAGACGGCGACCCTACTACTTGGCACGGATGATGGCCACAAGCTCTGGCTCAATGGCAAGCTAGTCTCAACGAGTCGAGCGCATCGAGCGGCCCAGCCCGAGCAAGAACGGATACGTGTCCAGCTGAAAAAAGGCAAGAACTTGCTGTTGCTTAAGATTGTCAACGGCACTGGGCCACACGGCCTATACTTCACCATCCTGTCGGAGCACGCACTGAAAACGAACGGCAACCTCGCAGCCAACTGAGCGTGTGTGAGGATCTTCGTCCGGGTTGCGTTTCTCTCCTCTCCGTTGCAGCCCGGCTTTGTCAAGCATCTTGGGGACGATGTGTCCGGGGTGCTTGACTCGCATCGGCTAGATTCTGCTGCTACCATGTCTAACGAGTTTCTGACCATCTCTACAACTGGAGTGACAACGTGTTGTCGATCTCTCGATGGCTAGGGGTATTCGCCCTGGTCGCTAGCCTGTTGCCCGTTCCATCGTTCGCCGAAACGGCGGGATTGCCGGACTCGGCATTCAAAGCGATGCGCTACCGCTCAATCGGGCCATTCCGCGGTGGCAGGTCGGCTGCTGTGGCCGGCATCCCAGACCAACCTTTCACCTACTACTTTGGCGCTTCCGGTGGGGGTGTCTGGAAGACCCCCGACGGGGGAAATACCTGGAACAACGTGTCTGATGGCTATTTTGGCGGCTCGATTGGGGCCATTGCCGTAAGTACCTGGGATCCCAACGTAGTTTATGTTGGCGGGGGCGAGGTGACCGTCCGCGGCAACGTCTCGCACGGCAACGGAGTGTGGAAGTCGACGGATGCCGGCCAAACTTGGCAACACATTGGCCTTGCTGATACTCGTCATATCCCGCGGATCCGGATCCACCCCAAAAACCCCGACTTGGTGTACGTCGCGGCCTTGGGTCACTTGTACGGACCGAATGCCCAACGCGGGGTGTTCCGTAGTCGTGATGGGGGAAAAACCTGGGAGCGGGTTTTGTTCATCAACAACGAGGTGGGTGCTTGTGATCTCCTGCTGGATCCCAACAACCCGCGGGTGATTTACGCCTCCACCTGGCGGGTCAAGCGGACCCCCTATAGCCTTGAGAGTGGCGGAGACGGCTGCGGTCTGTGGAAGAGTAGCGATGGCGGGGATACCTGGAGCGAACTCACCCGCAACCCCGGGCTACCCAAAGGGATGGTTGGGATTATCGGGGTGGCGGTGTCACCGGTCGATTCAAAGCGGGTGTGGGCGATCATCGAGGCCAAAGATGGCGGGGTATTCCGTTCCCAAGATGCGGGGGAAACGTGGCAGCGGATCAACAGCGAACGGAAGTTGCGCCAGCGTGCCTGGTACTACACACGCATCTATGCCGATCCACAAGACCGCGATCAAGTGTATGTGGTCAATGTGCGTTTTTTCCGCTCTAAAGACGGTGGCAAGAGCTTCACATCCATTTCCACACCTCACGGCGATCACCATGATCTTTGGATTGCTCCGGAAAATCCCCGTCGAATGATCATCGCCGATGATGGGGGTGCGCAAGTCAGTACTGACGCCGGCGCGAACTGGACGACCTATATGAACCAAGCGACGGCGCAGTTCTATCGCGTCACCACCGATTCGCATGTCCCCTATCGAATCTATGGGGCTCAGCAAGATAATTCCACGGTACGCATCGTCTCACGCAGCAATCGCTTCAGCATCGGCGAACGCGATTGGGAACCAACCGCTGGAGGCGAATCGGGTCACCTCGCTCCGCATCCAAAGAACCCTGACATCGTCTATGGCGGCTCCTATGCGGGCTATCTAGAACGATATAACCATCGTACTGGCTTTTCCCGCAACATCAACGCCTGGCCGGATGACCCGATCGGCCATGGTGCAGCTGACCAAAAGTATCGTTTTCAGTGGAACTTCCCGATCTTCTTTTCGCCGCACGATGCCAACACGCTTTACACGGCTGCCAACGTACTATTCAAGACCACTGACGAGGGTCAGACCTGGGTACCCATTAGCCCGGACCTGACGCGCAATGACCCCACCAAGCTGGGGCCGTCCGGTGGGCCGATCACCAAAGACAACACCACGGTAGAGTACTACTGCACGATTTTTGCGGCGCTGGAGTCACCGCACGAACCCGGAGTGTTGTGGGTGGGTAGCGACGATGGCTTAATCCACCTAACGCGAAACGGTGGCGAGAAATGGGAAAATGTTACCCCACCGGGGTTGCCCGAGTGGTCCCAGATCAACAGCATCGAAGCACACCCCACCGAAAAAGGTGGGTTATATGTCGCAGCGACCCGCTACAAGCTGGATGACTTCCGACCTTATATATTCAAGACCCTTGATTACGGCAAGACCTGGAAAGCGATCGATTCGGGGATTGCTCACGATCACTTTACGCGCGTGATCCGGGCGGATCCGGATCGAGCCGGATTGTTGTATGCCGGTACGGAAGCAGGGATGTATATATCGTTCGACGATGGCGACCACTGGCAGCCGTTTCAGCTTAATTTGCCCATCGTCCCGATCACCGACCTCGCGA
Source organism: uncultured Alcaligenaceae bacterium (assembly GCA_964410665.1). Taxonomy (GTDB): domain Bacteria; phylum Planctomycetota; class Planctomycetia; order Gemmatales; family Gemmataceae; genus CAYPIE01. The sequence goes on along the minus strand of CAYPIE010000006.1, from coordinate 128,030 downwards.
TCAAAAACCAGGATCTTATCGTGGCTACCCAGGGTCGCTCGTTCTGGGTGCTAGACGATTTGACTCCGCTGCACCAGCTTACCCCAGCGAAGCTCAAGCAACCTGCATTCCTTTGCACCCCTCGACCGTGCGAACGTCGCCGGGGTGGGTTTAGCGTCCGGGCGTTGTCAGGTGCGGGTCAGAATCCCCCGGCTGGTGCGGTCATGTATTTCCACCTCAAGGAGAAGCCAGCGGAAGACACACCCATGATCGTGGAGATCCTTGATTCCAATGAGAAAGTGGTTCAACGCTACTCGACCAAGCCCAAACAGAAGGAGCAGCAACTCCCTGAGCTGGAAGTGGGGTTGAATCGGTTGATCTGGAATCTCCGTTATCCTGGAGCGGAAACCTTCCCGGGTATGGTGCTATGGGGTGGCGGTACGAGTGGGCCCAAGGCGGTGCCAGGGGACTATCAGGTTCGTCTTTGTCTCGGGGAACGAACACAGAAGGTTCCGCTTACCATCCGGAAAGATCCACGTTCACAAGTGACTCAGGAAGACCTAGAAGCCCAGTTCACGTTCCTCATGACGATCCGCGATCGTCTAACGGAAACGCATCGGGCGATCAAGCGGATTCGCGATGTGCGTGAGCAAATCAATGCTCTGCTCAAACGTGTCAAGGAGGAACCTGAGATGGAAGCCGTCTGTAGCAATGCCAAGAAGATGATCAAGCAACTCTCCGCCATCGAGGAAGCGCTCTATCAGACGAAAAACCAGAGTGCCCAAGACCCACTGAATTTTCCGATTCGGCTTAACAATAAATTAGCCTCAGTTGGAAGCGTTGCGGCTCAAGGCGACTATCGACCAACAGCGTCTTGTGTGGCGGTTGCCAAAGATATTTCGACTAAGATCGATATCAAATTGGCAGAGCTGCAAAGGCTTCTCGATAAACAATTGCCTAAGCTGAACAAACAATTCCGTAAAGCGAAGATCCCTGCGATCTTCCCTGGAGAATCCGGGAAACGCGCAGCATCTGGACGGTGAGGACGAGCAACATTGTCCGGTTTCAACGGAAAGGGATAAAATCCTTCGCAGTTCCCTAATCGACATCGCACCGAGTTGCGACCCCGGTCACGTAAGACGTGGCTGGGGTTTTTTTGCATCCGCGGTTGACCTTCTCTCAGGATTCCCTAACTTGGCAAACGATGAACTGATCATTCATCTCGTGGGGTCTCAGGCTCCCTCCAATCGCAGACCACTACTTAAGAGGGTCACGAACTCAACCACCCCGAGAGGAGGTATAATGATCAATCAGCAAAAATCCTTTCCCAAATCACGCTTGCCGAAATCCTCGACAATCCCTGAAATCGTCCGGAAACGCTTAGAACAAATATGGAAGCAAGCTTACAACGCCAAGAATGAAGAAGATCTTAAAAAGCTATATGCTCGGTGGGCTGCCAGTTACGACGAAGATCATCAAGCAGTGGGTTTCTTTGGTCACTTCACTGCTAGTCAGCTCCTTGCCCGCCACCTAGGCCAGACCGAAACTGCGAAAATTCTCGATGCCGGGGCCGGCACCGGAGCAGCAGGAATGGCTCTGGCCAGCTTAGGGTACAAAACGATTATTGGTGTTGATCTATCCCAAGAGATGCTCGAAATTGCGTCTCGCAAAGGGGTCTATCAAGAACTCCATTCACTTGATCTGGGTATCCCTCTTGATCCGTGGTTGGCCGATACCTTTGATGCGGCGATCCTGGTCGGTGTGTTCTCCTATGGTCAGGCCCCCGCACATGCCCTGGATGAGGTACTTCGTGTTGTACGCCCGGGCGGGTTGATGGTCTTCACCATGCGCAGCGACTTCTTTGAGTCCGACGCAATGGGCGTAAAGAGCAAGTTGAACGAGCTCGAGGAGAAAGGCGCCTGGGAACTGGTCGAGCTGACCGAACCCGAACTCTACCTGCCCAACAAGGATCAGGAGGCAACCTTCCAGGTTTGGTGCTATCGGGTTTTGCCTGGCAAAGCTCCTGCCATCGATCATGACTTTGCTCAAACCGCGCGGGCGATTCTGACCAAGCCAGCTTCAATCAAAAGATTTGATCATCGATATATATGGAATTCTTCTGGATCCCGGCTGTATGACCGTTACATCGAGACCAAGCCTTATTATCTCAATGTGTGCGAAGAAGAAATCCTTCAGAACAATGCCCCGGAAATCCTCGGGGATGAACGCGTGATTGTCGAGCTTGGTTGCGGCTCCGCACGCAAAGTGAGCTATCTGTTGCGTGTGGTCGATGAGGCTACCGAAAGCCTCGAAGTTACCTACATTCCAATTGATCTCTCCCCTGCCGCACTGGAGCAGACACAATCCTCCATCGAAGCAAAACTTGGTGACACGGTCTCGGTCGACCCGATCCATGCGCCATTCGATCAAGCACTCCCTCAAATCAAAGAGCATCAGAACAAGCTATTGTTGTTCTTCGGCTCCTCGATCGGAAATCTTGAAACCCTTAAGGAGACCATTGACTTCCTCAAGATGGTTCGCAAGAACATGCACTCGGGCGACCGACTGGTTGTAGGGATCGATTTGCACAAGGACGAAGAGGTACTGCGACAGGCTTATCAGTCCGGGGACGAAAACAGGCTGTTCTTTCTCAATATCGTCCGCCGCCTCAACGACGAGCTCGGTGGCACTTTTGATCTGAGTGCCTTCGAGCAACGTTCGACCTACGACCAACACGAGTCGTACGAGGGGGTGGAGAATCGCTGCGTCAACTTCAAGTTGGCGACCAAGGTGGCCCAGACCGTCCGCCTCAAGAAGATCGACCTGGAGGTCACGCTCCATGCCGGGGACTGTATCCAGGTCGGCACGTCGCGGAAGTATCGGCCCGAGGACATTCGCCAGTTGGCGGCTGACTCCGGCCTCGAACTACGCCGCCAATGGCTCGACCAACGCGGCTACTTTTCTCTCAACGAACTGGTGCCAGTCTGATCGATGTCTAGCCGGGCGACGCGAAGGCTGTCTCGCCCGGCCGTTCTGGTACAATCATGCTGGCCACGACTGCTTTCCTGATTTCGCAGCGTTGTTCCCATCTCCACTATCTTGTGCTCGCGAATCTGACGAGACTCAGGCTCAAAAGGGTAACCCGCGAAAACCGGAGACCACGTGAAGACACTCCCGTCTGCGATCTCGCCGCGCCGGGTCAGCCCCGTAAGTTCCACCGGAACCGTTGCTGGTGCTGAGAGGGATTACTCATGATCGAACTAAAAAATGTACGCAAGCTATTTCATACGCCCAACGGTGAGGACTTGGTTGCAGTCGACGACGTCAGCCTGGTGGTCAAACCTGGGGAAACCTTGTGTCTGATCGGTACCAGCGGCTGCGGCAAAACCACCCTGCTCAAAATGATCAACCGCCTCATCGACCCCACCTCTGGAGAAATCCTGGTGGCAGGCCGCAACGTCCTCGACTACGACGTCATCCGGCTCCGTCGGCAGATGGGATACGTGATCCAGAAAGGGGGGCTTTTGCCCCACTTGACTGTCCGCGAGAATATCCAGCTACTCTGTAACCTCGAAGGTTGGCCGATCGACCAGGGCCAGCGGCGGGCGGTCGAGCTGCTCAAACTGGTGAACCTCCCCCCCGAGGAGTTCCAGGACCGCTATCCACGCGAGCTCTCCGGCGGTCAGCGGCAACGCGTCGGCGTGGCCCGTTCCCTAGCTCTAGACCCCAAGTATGTGTTGATGGATGAGCCGTTTGGTGCCCTCGACCCGATCACCCGACGCCAACTCCACCGTGAGTTCCTCGAGCTCGAGCAACTCGTGCAGAAGACCCTTATCATCGTCACTCACGATATGCACGAGGCCTTTTTGCTCGGTGACCGCGTCGCACTGATGAACCAGGGGAAGCTTCTTCAGATAGGTGTCGAGGGAGACTTTCGCGATCGGCCCGCCACCCCCTTCGTCCGTGATTTCCTGCATAGTCAGTTCGAAGATGGAGTGAAATCATGAATCGATGGATCCTCACGTACTCCCGGGCACTAATCGTCTTCCTATTGACGGTATTGACGGTGTGGTGGCACCCGGCTGCTGTGCAGGCTCAGGACAATCCGCCGGTGGTGATCGCCAGCAAGGACTTCCCCGAGAACCGGCTACTCGCCGAAATCATGGCCCAGCTGATCGAGCAGAAACACCCAGACATCCCAGTTATCCGCAAGTTTAATCTTGGATCCGCACTCATTCTCTTCCCTGCACTTAAGACCGGCGAGATCGACATTTATCCGGAATACACGGGCACGGCCTGGTCAATCTTGCTCAAGATCCAAGAACCGGTTCGCGACCCGTTGCGGGCCTATCTCCGCGTCGCCCAAGCGATGCGGCAAGACTACCAGATCGAGTTACTGATGCCGTTTGGCTTCGAGAACAGCTATGCCATGGCCATGGCCGAGGAGAGAGCGAAGGAACTGGGCGTCACCCGTGTGTCTGACCTGATTCCCCTCGAGGACAAGCTCACCCTCGTGGTCAGCCCGGAATTCGCCATCCGGGACGACGGCCTGAAGGGGCTGAAAAAAGCCTACAAGCTCGCTTTCCCCAAAATGCGCACCATGGAGCACGGGCTGGCCTATGAGGCGATCCGCTCTGGCAAAGCGGACCTCGTCGATACCTGGACCACTGATGGCAAATTGGCCAAGATCCGTATGCGCCTGCTTGAAGACGATCTGGACTTTTTCCCGCCCTATGATGCGGTGCCAATGATTCGAATGGAGACGTTGCTGCGTTATCCTGAACTGAAGGAGACGATTAACCTCCTCGCCTTCCGCCTGTCCGACGAACGGATGCAGAAGCTGAACCAGCGGGTCGAAGAAGGAGAAGCAGTACCCTCGGTGGCGAGCTCGTTCCTGCGCTCAGAAGACCTTGGTGACAGATTGATCAAGCGGCAGAGCAGCGTACAATTTTTTGCGTTTATGCGAGATCGTGCCCCGGAGCTGTTGCACTTTACCCTCGAACATATCATTCTCGCGGGAATTGCCGTGGCCCTGGCCTGCCTACTCGCCATCCCTCTGGGCATCCTCCTCACACGGTTCTCTAGCCTGACTACTCCCGTGCTCGGTACGGCGGGAGTCATTCAAACCATCCCGAGTCTGGCCCTGCTGGCGTTTATGATCCCGCTGCTGGGCTTGGGTGAGAAGCCAGCGGTGGCGGCATTAACCCTCTATGCCATTTTGCCCATTCTGCGTAATACCTACACGGGCATCAAAGAAGTCGATGAAAGTTTGATCGAGGCAGCGCGCGGCATCGGCTTGACGAACTGGCAAATCCTGACGCGTGTGGAGCTCCCACTGGCGACGCGCACCATTATGGCCGGGGTGCGAACTTCGACCGTGATCAGCATCGGTGTTGCGACGCTCGCCGCCTTTATCGGCGCGGGTGGGCTCGGCGACCCGATTGTCACCGGCCTCCAGGTTAACTCTCAGAACTGGGTGCTCTCTGGGGCAATCCCCGCTGCTATTCTAGCGTTGATTGTCGACTTTTCACTCGGTCAGGTCGAATGGTTCGCGCGGCCACGGGGCGTCGGCGACCGTTAGTTCAGGCATCGTCGCTGCCGTATGCCTCCCGCTCAAACGGGTTGTCGCGGTAAGGGTTTTTGCCACGTAACCACATCCAGAGTGAAGCGAGCGGATAGGCGACCCCCAGGAACACACCCCAGCGTTCAAACTGACGCACATGCACATGTTCGTGCTTGCGACTCCAATCGAGATCTTCGGGGGATTGCCCCAGAATGACGTGGCCAAAGGTGATCGCCGAGGCTCCGCAGGGGCCTATCGGGAAGCGAGATAAAACAGCCCGCAGGATCGGCCCTTCGGCCTCGAGCACACCGTCGACGCCGCGAATCGTTCCCCGGTGAACAGCGGCCAGACATCCGACTAAGCCAACCAGGGTGACCGGGCTGGCCCAGAGATAACGCAACACGCGCAACATCCGTATCGTTCCGAAGACGAACAACTTTTCCTCCGCCTTGGCTCATTGTCGATAAAATCGTTGCGTGGCAACAGATGATCACGTAAATTTGAAGAGATGATGAGTGCCGGCGTCTCGCCGCCGGTCTGCGCACCCGCCTGGACCAAGCTCTTCCCTAACGCACCCGCTGAGACTTGAGGACTCGATCATGCTCGTCATTCCTGGCTCCTCCAGTAAGGACACCTGCGACGGCGTCACTCGTCGCGATCTACTCCGCATCGGGGGTTCCGCCGTGCTCGGCGTGAGCCTCGCCGATCTGTTCGCCTGGCAACAGGCCAACGCCACCACCAAGTCGAATGGCCACGGCGGCCCGGGCTTCGGCAAGGCGAAAAGCGTCATCCTGCTCTATCTGCAGGGCGGGCCGAGCCATCTCGACCTGTGGGACCCGAAAGAAAATGTCCCCGACAACGTCCGCAGTATCTTCAAGCCGATCAGCACCAAGCTGCCAGGGGTTCAGGTCACCGAACTGATGCCCAATTTTGCTCAGGTGCTAGATAAGTTAACCTTGATCCGATCGATGAGTTACACCCCGGTTGGCCTGTTCAACCATACTGCGGCCATCTACCAAATGCTCACCGGCTATACCACCGACAAGGTCAGCCCATCGGGCCAACTTGAGCCACCCAGCCCGAAAGACTTTCCCACGGTGGGCGCCAATGTGATCAAGATGAAGCCGTCCGAAGTGCCGATGCTGCCGTTCGTCATGATGCCGCGGCCGCTGCAAGAGTCCAACGTGATTGGCAAGGGGGGCACCGCCGGGTTTCTGGGCCGGGCTTATGACCCGTACTTGCTCTACCCGCCGGGCGATGACATGGACATGAATAAGATGGATAAGATCAAGGTCGATGACCTGCAACTGCGTCGCGAGGTCAGCAAGGCGCGCTTGCAGCGTCGGGCTTCGTTGCGGCAGCAGATCCTCGAAGGCATGCCGGCGCTCGAGAAGGCGACTGAGAAGTACGCCTTGGATGAGTATTACGACAAGGCCCTGGCTCTGGTGATGTCCAATCGGGCCCGGGACGCCTTCGATTTAGGCAAGGAAACGGCGGACACCCGCGACCGGTACGGCCGCAACACCTTCGGTCAATCCTGTCTGCTGGCCCGCCGCCTGGTTGAGGCCGGCACCCGCTTCGTCGAGGTCAACTGGCCCAAGGTTGCCAACTCGGACAACCACTCCTGGGACGTTCACGTCGGCTTGTCGAAGCGGATGAAAGTTCAGGCCGCGCCGATGCTCGACGCCGGGCTGTCCGCCCTGATCGCTGATCTCGATGAACGGGGCATGCTGTCCGAGACTTTAGTGGTGGCCGTTGGCGAGTTCGGCCGCAGCCCGCAGCGTGGCGTCAGCACCTCTGGCAACTCCAACTCCGATGACGGTCGCGACCACTGGCCCTATTGCTATACCGCTGTCGTCGCCGGCGCCGGCGTCAAGCGCGGCCACGTGCATGGCAAGTCGGACAAGACAGCCTCCTCTCCGCTGGAAGACCCGGTCCACCCGACCGAATTACTGGCGACCATCTATCATTCGCTGGGCATTGCGCCGGACACCATGGTCTACAACCACCTGAACCAGCCCCGCGAGCTGGTCAAGGGCGAGGCGGTGTCGGCCATCCTTAGCTAAGTCGCTCGGCTGATGGGGCGCTGCCGTCTCCGCGGCGGCGCCGCCGCGTCTCAGGCAGGCATCCCTTTAGATCCGACGCGAACGCTCCTCGCATTCCATCTCCGAAACCTGTTTCCGGTCCGGTGCCGTCCGGTTCAGTACCACGTGTTTGCACATTCCCGGGCAGCGACCGCGGCAGCCCTGGGCTCCCCGGGTGGCTCAGGAGGGGCCCATGTGTTTCTCTGCAACGGCAAGTTTTACCGCGGCAGGGGTCTTGCTCCCGATGGGGGGTTACTGTCTGTGGTGCTGTCGCGGCCCACGTCGTCGCTACTGGCCGTTTGCCCTGATTCCGGTACTATTCGCCATTCAGCAAGCCGCCGAGGGGGTGGTCTGGAGGAGTCTCGCCGCGGGTGAGGTGACGTTCCAACGTGTGGCGACGGGGGTGTATTTATTCTGCGCGCTGGCCTGGTGGCCATTCTGGTTTCCGGTCGCTGCGGCCATCGTGGCCCGGGCCCAACAGGCCCGATGCTGGCTGATTCCCTGGGCCGTGTTGAGCCTGGGCTGGTTCATCGCGGCGTACTTGCCTGGACTGGCTCGCCCGGAGGAGGGCCTGGCTGCCCGGGTGGCAAACCACTCCGTCCACTACCCCCACGCCGATCAAGTGGTGTTCGGCGGGGCAAAGCGCTGGCCTATGACGCTTCTCTACTGCCTGTTCGTCGGGGGCCCGTTACTTCTCCTGGGGCGTCGGGTCTACCTTGTGCCTATTATCATTGGCTGTGTATCAATTTTTGTGTCTTTGTTTTTCTATCAACATGCGTATTCGTCCATGTGGTGTTTCTTTGCCGCGCTGTTGTCCGCCTACTGTGTCTATTTCTTTGCCACCGAGCCGGACCAGCGTTGTCGGCACCAGGACGCGGCCCATCGACTCTCGCGGGAGTGACTTGTGACTGCATTCCTACTGGCCGTGTCCATGTTGCGTCCCTTCGAACCTTCCCAGGAGAACGACGCAGGCCCCCGGAGGTCAACGCCGTGGGCCGAGATCCGAGTCGTCGACCGGGAGACTGGTCGGGGTGTGCCGTTGGTCGAACTGAGGACGGTCAACGGCTTACCGTTTGTCACCGACAACACCGGCCGCGTGGCCTTCCAGGAGCCAGGGTTACTGGGCGAGAAAATCTTCTTTTTCGTCAAAAGCCACGGCTATGACGTGCCCAAGGACGGCTTTGGCTACGCCGGGGTTCGCGTCATCCCGCGGGCAGGTCAGGTGAGTGTCATTAAGATCCGGCGGCAGATGCCGGCTGAGCGACTGTGCCGGCTCACCGGCGAAGGGTGCTATCGGGATACTTTGCTTCTAGGTTATGCGTCCCCGCGAAAGGCATCGCGACATCCCGGTCGGGTGGCTGGTCAGGACACCGTGCAAGCCGCGATTTATCAAAACAAGGTCTACTGGTTCTGGGGCGACACGAACCGCATGTCCTACCCCCTGGGTCTATTCCGAACCGCGGGAGCAACCTCGCCGGTGCCCGGGCTCAACACAAAGCTCGAGCACGGCATCCCCTTCGAATATTTCACCGACCCCAAGACCGGCTTCGTCCGCGCCATGATGCCGCTAAGCGAACGACCCGAAGGCGTTATCTGGATCCACGGAGTGTGCATCGTCAAGGACCCGACTGACACCGACCGGCTCATCGGCCACTACAGTCGTCGCAAGAGTCTCGACGAGCAGCTAGAGCATGGAGTGGCTGTGTTTGACCCGGATCAGGCCATCTTTACCGTCGGCAAGCGACTCCCTCTGGGCGAGAGCTGGCGGTTTCCCAGCGGCCATCCGATCACTTACAGGGACCAGGGGACCCGCTGGTTGCTGTTCGGGAGCCCCCATCCCAACGTTCGAGTCCCCGCCACCCTGGAAGCGGTGCTCGACCCGACCGCGTATGAGGCATTCACCTGTGCCCGCGCCGATGCCCCCGCTGAGCCACACCTAGACAACGTGGGCCGACCTGTATGGCGCTGGCAGAATGAGCTGCCGCCGACCGACTCCAAGATCGAAGCCCGCTGGGTTCGAGAAGGAAAAGTCTCGGCCGAGGCCACTCGATTCTATCCCGTCTCCGCCAGCGATCCGAAGCATCACATCGTATTGCACCGAGGTAGTGTCCGCTGGAACGCGTACCGGAATTGCTGGCTGATGGTCGGCGGCGAAGTCGGCGGAGAATCATCGTATCTTGGTGAGGTGTGGTTGGCTGAAGCCAACCTCCCGACCGGTCCGTTCCGCAAAGCAGTCAAGATCATCACACACAACCGACAGTCGTTCTATAATATTTGTCACCATGCATTCATGGATCAACTGGGTGGGCAGGTGATCCATCTCGAGGGGACCTACTGCAACACCTTCTCCGGCAACCCCGACAAGACGCCTCGCTACGACTATAATCAGATCTTGTACCGACTGGACCTGAACCGACCTGCGGTGAAGCAACTAGATCGGAAGCCCACTCGGGACCCTTCATAATTAATTCTTGATTGGATATATATGGATATTTTGGTCAAGACGTTCCTGATGGTGTACGTCCTTCTCAACCCGTTCATCATGAGCGTTTATATGATGGATATCCTGCGTACCCTCGAACTGCGCCGGCTGGTGGGGCAGCTCACCCGGGCCGGGATCATCAGCCTGATGATCTTCTTAGCGTTTGCTTGGCTCGGCGAGCGAATTTTCGAAAAGTTTCTGCAGGTCCGTTTTACTTCCTTCCTACTCTTCGGCGGGGTCGTCTACCTTTTGATCGGCATCCGACTGATCCTCGGCCTTAGCCCCCCCGTGGACATCAGCAAGTCAGACCCAGAGACCATCTCGGCAGTGATCTGCATGCCTTTTATCATCGGTCCCGGTACCATCAGCGCAAGCGTCCTCGCCGGAGTAAGAATGCCGCTGCTGCTCGCCGCGGTGACCATCGGCCTGTCGCTGGCCGCCGCACTTGCTTCGATCGTTCTGATCAAGATCCTGCACGACTGGGTCCGAACCCGACACGAGCAATATGTTCAGCTCTATTCTGAGCTTGTCGGGCGGGCCACCGCGTTATTTACCGGGAGTTTCGCCGTTGATATGATCATCACCACCGTGGAACGCTGGTTGTCTACTCTTACCTGACCTCGGCGTGTGACCGCGCAAGGCTTCGTGCACAAAGGGCCAGTCATGGAGATTCACCGTCCCAACCGACCCGTTTTTGGGGCCGGGCCCAGGTTCGCGGCCTCCCTCGCCATCCCGATATTGTACCTTTCTAGCCTCCACGCCGAGCCAGAGCGGCGAGCTACCCAGTCCCCGAAGGAGCCACCATCAGCAGCCCCGCTGCAACTTTCCTGGGCTGACAACATCCTCACGATTACCAGGGAGAACGTTCCTGGTGGGGAGGTCAGGGTCTGGTACCTGGAGGCGTACTGCCGCCCAGGATCGACCGACCGCGACTGGCGGGAGACGGTCATCGGCCATCGGACCGAGCTGCTCGAAGCTACCCCGGACGGCAAGTCGATCAAACTCCGCTGTCGGCTGAACGACGGCGTCATCGTCGACCACACCATTACCGCATCCGCCGACGCAGTCGGCTTCCGCCTGAAGGTACACAACCCGACCGAGACTCCATCCCAGGCGCACTGGGCCCAGCCGTGCATCCGCGTCGATCGGTTTACTGGCCGTGAGCAGAAGAGTTATCTGCCCAAGTGCTTCATCTTCCGTGACGACAAACCCGTGCGACTGCCCTTCGAGCCCTGGGCGACCAAGGCACGCTATACCCCGGGTCAGGTTTGGTGCCCCAAGCACGTCGAGCGCAGGGACGTAAACCCGCGACCCTTGAGTGACATCGTTCCGTCGAACGGTTTGATTGGCTGCTACTCGGCCGATGAGAAGTGGATCCTGGCCACTGCCTGGGAACCCTACCAGGAGTTATTTCAAGGCGTGATTGTCTGTTTACATTCGGACTTTCGCATTGGTGGGCTCGAACCAGGTGAGACCAAGACGATCCGGGGTAAACTGTATCTCGTCCCAGCCCGAATGGACAAACTCCTCGAACGCTACCGTCAGGATTTCCCCGAGCATCAGCCATCGGCAAACGAATGACGATCCTCATACATGACTGGGAGGGATTTCTCGAATGAGCTCGATTCGCCGCGAAACTGTCTCACTCGGAGCGGTACAATTTTCGATGCTGACCGCAGGGCCGCTCACCGGAGAGCCGGTGCTTCTGCTCCACGGGATCCCTGCGGGAGCGGAATTGTGGCGTGAGGGACTGACACGGCTTAGCGCAGCAGGCTATCGGGTGTTTGCTCCCGACCTACCAGGCTACGGGGAAACTCGGTTATCACCAGGGAGTGATCGCTCATTAGCCGGCGCGGCCGCGCTGATCGCCCGTTGGCTTGTGGAAACCAACGTGCCCCCGGTTTGGGTGGTGGGACACGATCTCGGTGGTGGGGTGGCGCAGATGCTTGTTGTGCGCGCTCCGGAACAAGTCGCTCGGTTAACCCTCACCAACTCACCGGTCGAGGATTCTTGGCCGCCGACCCCGGTTCGTTTCTTCCGCTGGCTGGCTCGGTTGGGCTGCTATCCCTTCCTCGCCCGCTTGGGAATCGTCGACCATGACCCGTATTTTGCCCGACAGTTGCGTAGAGGATTTGCTTACCCAGAACGACTCAACGACCCGAAGTTGCGATGGCGGGTCTTCTATGACACCAAAGTGTCCGACCCTAGGGGTCGCAGAGAATTCGCCGCGCACCTCGCTGTCCTGGACAACCGTCAGACCATCGCCGTTGCTCAGGGCCTGGCCCAGGTCACGATGCCTACGCTGTTACTCTGGGGTATGCAGGATGTGTACCAGTCCTGGGATCGGGCTGGTCAACGATTGCAGCAATTGCTGCCACATGCCCAAGTACATCAGTTGCCCCAGGCGGGGCACTTCCTCATGCTCGATCGACCAGACGCGTTCTACTCCGCTCTTCTCGCCTGGACCCGATCGGCTGGAACAGAACCGACCCGGTCGAAGCAAACGGGCCAGATTGACGTGCCGATCCTCTAACTCGGCGTATGAGCGGGTTGGCACTTCAAGAGCGAGTCAATCGGCGGAGGGGAATCGTGGATTGATCGGCAAAATCGACATTGGAGCAAGCACTATGGCGGTCTCGGCAAACGTCCGTTGCGTCCAGCTCGTGCTGACGCTTGGCCTGTTACTGATCGCGGGGTGTGACCCGGCGGCCTACAACCGGACCTATATGGCACATTATCCCGACGGTCTCACCCTGGTAGCTTTCGGACGCGGGCCGTACCGGGCGATCTACTGGAAGCGGAGCGAGTCTCAGCCGTCCTGTCCCTTGGTCTTGCATCTTCCGGCGACGCCACACCAGCTCGGGGGCGATTACACAGCAGACGACCTGGTTCGCGTCGACGAGCTGGCGCATAAGGGCTGGAGCCGCACTGCAGACCCGTCGACGTATTCCTGCCAGGGGGTGGAGAAGGACAAGCACTCCTACCTGGTCAGGGTCCATGTCGTCGACGACCGGCTCGAGCGTGTGCTCTTCGACGCCCAGGGCCCGACAAGCGCTCGCGTCACCCTTTACGGGGAACGCCTGGCCTTCCCGCTGGTGCGAGACTCGGTACATCGCTGGCTCGGCCGGCCCGTGCGGGAAGAGGTCGTCGACCCGTTCCGCCAGTGGATGGAGGACCTCTGGGAACCGCCTGCCTTGGACGAAGAGCCGGGCAAGGTAGCGGAGTAAAGAATGCCGAGCCAACCGCGCGGCGACGGTTGGCGCTGTCAACCCGAGGAGGATCGGTTATTCGGAATACAGGCTTGACCCCGGCTCACCATACCGAATGTGAATGGGAGTTTACCGTGACCGCGACGGCTTCCTTACCGCTACCACCCATGCAGTTACGGGCTTTGGTCGGCCCACGCGATGACCAGGACTTCGACAACCCCAGCGGACAGCCCATCTACCCCCACTTGCCAGCGTCCGCCTACCGCAGCGTGTTCGACTTCGGCTGTGGCTGTGGCCGGCTGGCCCGACGGCTCATCCAGCAAACACCGCGCCCCGATTGCTATATCGGGGTCGACCCGCACCCGGAACTTATCGCGTGGGCCAGACAGCATCTTAGCCCCGCCGCACCAGGCTTCGCCTTTCATCATCACGACGTCTATTCACCCGGCTACGCCCCGAACAACCAGCTCCGCCTGGCCGAGCCGTTCCCAGTCCAGGACGGCAGCGTGACCCTAGCGATCGCTCACTCCGTATTCACCCACCTTTCCTTGGACCAGACCGTCTACTACCTCGGTGAAGTGCGGCGGGCCTTGGCACCGGACGGGGTGGCGTTCACCTCCTGGTTTTTCTTTGATAACGCCTCGTTCCCCTTTCTGCCAGAGGGCCCCTACGCCCTTTACGCCAGCGAAAAGGACTTCTCGGCGGCGGTGGTCTACGACCGCCACTGGTTCGTCAAGGCAGTGCGGCAGTCCGGTCTGACAGTCGTCTCGACCAGGCAGCCGGAGGTGCCCGGGCATCAGTGGGAGGTCTGGCTCGCCCCGCGCACGCAGACGTCTGTAGATCAGTTTCCTCTCAACGCCGACGGGGCCGAGTTCGTCTGCGGCGCCACCTTCAAGCCGATGGCCACCCGCCCGGATGACCCCGAGAAGCTCAACTACGGCAAGACCGGCAGTCGCGCCCAGACCGCCGACGAGGCTGCATCGTTGGAACGCGGTGCACCCCGTCTGTATGGCCCTCTGGCCGACCTGTTCCGGTTGCGCCACGATCTGTCGCTGTGGCGACGTCGCGCGCTGGGCTATCGTATCGTGCACAAGCTAGCGCGTTTGGTTCGGGGTGCGCGATGAATTAAGAATGTGGACCCGTGGCCTGGGAAGCGCGCTCCCCCAAGGCCTGACCAGCTCGCTCCGGCTGCTGAGGCACGGCAACCGGCAGGTGGCGTTTCGCCCCTGCCGCGGTCAAATCCCCTGCATCCTATGCCTTTTTCGCCGCGAATAAGTGCGTCTCGACGAGGTCGCCTTCGAAGTCGAGCGCTTCCGCTGCCTTTGGAAGGCTACAACTCTGAGGGTTCCCGAGCCCGGGGAACTTGTCCAGATCAGGCGGGCGTCGATCCTAAACTTCTGAGTTATCTTCCAGTCCGGGCGCAAGAAAGGTCACGGTTCCCCAAGTTGCTCCGATGGGCACATTGCTGGCGCAACCTGGACCACTGAGCAATGGAACGCGAACGATCCCCAATCGCGCAACGAAGCGAGTTTGGTGATTGGATGATTGGAAGCGGATCTGCATCCTTGACCGACCCCGAGCCGCAACTAGCCGCTGGAAGCGGCGCCGATAACCGGTAAAATTGCCAGCAAATTGACGCAGCTCGTGGTGCCGACGTTGTTCAAGGAGTCTAAGCATGCCACTCGAACCGCTCACCCGACGGGGCTTTCTGGCTCAGGCCTCGACTACCCCGTTCGCCACCGCAGTAATCGCGGACGATGGGCTTCAGCTTCGCCACTTGGCCACCAACTCCTACCCCTGGGGCACTTTCTACCGTCGCGAAGGGAAGAACTGGGAGGAGAACCTTGAGGCCAACCTTGCCGAGGTGGTCAAGGCGGGGCTGGATGGTTATGAACCGGGGCTGTCCAACCCGGAGCAGGTAATGAGACTGTTGCCGCTGCTAAAACAGCATGGCCTGGAGATGCGCTCGGTATATATGAATGTTTTGCTGCATGATACTACAAAGGCCGAGGCGGCGATCACCAATGCGGTCAAGACCCTCGAAGCGTGTGCGGGCGTTGGCACCCGCATCGCTGTGATCAACCCGACGCCCCTGCGTTGGGGTGGGAACGAAAACAAGACGGATGCGCAACTCATCCTTCAAGCGAACAACCTGAATGCCCTCGGTAGAGCGCTGCGACAACGAAATATCACCCTGGCCTATCATAACCATGATGCTGAGATGCGTAAGTCGGCCCGCGAGTTTCACCACATGATGTTGGGAACCGACCCCGAGAATGTCCACCTATGCCTGGATGCGCACTGGATCTTTCGTGGCGCAGGCGATTCCAGTGTCGCCCTGTTTGATTGCATCAAGCTGTACACTGACCGGATCGTTGAGTTTCATCTACGCCAATCTCGAGCAGGCATTTGGCAAGAAACCTTCGGCACGGGTGACATCGACTACACTCGGGTACGCGACATGTCGCCCGAACAGGTCCATGTCGTCCTGGAGCAAGCCGTCGAAGCCAAGAGCCCCAAGACTCTGGGGGCCACCACGGCCCATCGGCAAAGTGTGGCCGCGGTAAGGAAGATCTTCGGGTAACCTGAACATACCCAGAGGTTTGCTGTATTCGGTGATTGGCCTGGATATCACGCTTGGGGGGATGCGAAATCCAACTTCTGGCTCCGCACCAATGTCATCAGCAAGGATCCGAATGGAGTCCTCATGGCTCGTGGTAAGGCTCCTTTGTGCCGCGAACGTTCTGGTCGCCGGCGTCGTCGGCGGCCTGACTCTTTTTGCCCCCGTGTTCACCATGCGACTGCTCTTCTCAGGGACCGCGGAGGCTTCGGCGAGGTTAGGCATTGTCGATAGTTTCTGGCTGGTGATTGCGGTGTTGTCTGGAATCGGCCTGGTCTACCCGCGACCGATGCTCGGCGTGTTGGTCATCCAGCTGGGCTACAAAGCACTTTGGCTTCTGGTGGTGATTTTGTCAGCGTTGTTCAGTGGTCGTGGACAGAGTGTGCCAGGGGGAGTCGCTGTGTTCTTCCTGGTCTGGGTCATCATTTTACCCTTCGTCATACCCTGGCGGGTCTGGTGGCAGGACTAAGGCTTCGTACTTGCAGCCCATCTATTCCACCGGCATACTCAGAGCGAGGTGATCGAAAGCTCATCGCTCGGCGAGAAGAGGTGGAAGCATGCTGCGTACAGGGACGCTTGTTGCTTGCTTGATCTGCATCGATACCTGCAACGGTACAGAGCCAGGCTTGAAGCCGTGGGAGAACAACCAATGGTATTGGAGTTACCATGGGAAACCTATCCTGCTTCTGGGTGGCAGCAACGATGACAATCTGTTCCAGTGGCCGAAAGAAATGCTCATTGCGCACCTCGACCGCCTTGCTGCCGCCGGCGGGAACGTGATCCGCAACACCATGAGCGACCGCCGTGACAAGGGCTTTGAGCTCTACCCTTACGCCCAGCGTGCCGATGGCAAGTATGACCTGGAAGCTTGGAACCCCGCCTACTGGGCCCGCTTTGAACGCATGCTACGTGAAACGCACAAGCGTTCCATTGTAGTTCAAATCGAGCTATGGGATCGCTTTGATTATACCGACAAAGGGGGTGAGAACCACTGGCAACGCCACCCATATAATCCAAAAAATAATATCAATTATACCTACGAAGAATCCGGCTTCGCCAAACGCTATCCCAAGCATCCCAGTCAAAACGAACAGCCTTTCTTTTTCACGACAACGCGACAACAGAACAACCTCGTCGTCTTGCCGTACCAGCAACGCTTCGTCGATAAGCTGCTTGAAAATACACTTAGATATGATCACGTATTGTATTGCATCGACAACGAGACCAAGGCAGAGGAGGAATGGGGACGTTATTGGGCCGCATATCTCAAACGCCAGGCCAACTCCGTTGGGAAGTCGATCCAAGTTACCGAGATGTGGGACGACTGGGACTTAACGGCGAAGCGGCACAAGCGGACCTTCGATCATCCCGAATTGTATGATTTTGTCGATGTCTCCCAGAACAATCACAAACGTGGCCAGGAACATTGGGACAATTTTTTCTATGTCCGCCGCTACCTCGCGAAACAGCCACGTCCGATCAACACCACCAAGACTTATGGTGCGGACGGGAATAAGTTCGGCCACTCCGACCAGGACGCGATCGAACGCTTCTGGCGCCATTTGCTGGCCGGCGCGGCTTCTATCCGTTTCCACCGACCACCATCAGGGCTTGGCCTCAATCACAAGGCAGTAGCGTGTATCCAAGCCGCACGCAAGCTTGAGGCCAAGATTCCTTTGTGGACTGTCAAACCAGCCAATCGACTCGTCGCTGAGCGTCTGCCAAACCAGGCCTACTTGGCCGCGAGACCGGGACACTCCTATGTCCTGTATCTGCCCAAGGGCGGAACAGTCCGGGTCGATCTGTCGGACGTCGCGGGCGAGCTGCAAATCTATTGGATCGAGATCGCGACCGGTAACTGGGGCCCGCAACAATCGATCGATGGAGCCGGGAAGCGACCGCTTACCGCCCCCGAGGGAGGCAACTGGGTGGCAGCAATCGTAAAAGCGAGGTAGGCTTTGGCAAGGACTTGGATGCTCCAAGTCGTTGTGGAGAATTGTTCCGTGCCACCCATAGGTCACCATGACTGATCGAGATCGATTTCGCGGCTGTTTGCTGGGCCTTGCCTGTGGAGATGCCGTCGGGACCACGGTGGAATTTTGCAGCCGGGGAACCTTCCCGCCGGTGACCGATATGGTGGGGGGTGGTGTCTTTCGGCTACCTCCGGGTGCGTGGACGGATGACACCTCCATGGCATTGTGTCTGGCGGCTAGCTTAACTGAGTGTGGTCGCTTCGACGCCCACGACCAGATGCAACGCTATTGTCAATGGGTCGACGAAGGCTATTTCAGCAGCACAGGCCACTGCTTCGACATCGGGAATACCGTCTCTGCCGCACTGCGACGCTTTCAGCACACCGGGGATCCCTGGAGTGGTTCCACCGATCCTCGGTCGGCGGGGAATGGCTCGATTATGCGGCTCGCGCCGGTGCCGATGTTCTTCTATCCGGACTGGAGTCAGACGCTGCAGATGGGCGCGGACAGTTCACGGACAACCCACGGTACGGCGGAGTGTCTGGAGGCCTGTCGGCTGTTGGCCGGGATGGTGTTTCACGCGTTGGCGGGTGCGAGCAAGCAACGCATTTTGTTCGACCATGGAGTGAGTGAGCTCACTTGTGAGAAGATCTTGGGAATAGCCCGGGGCGATTACCGCACCAAGGACGAGGAGGAGATCAGCGGGTCGGGTTATGTCGTGCACAGCCTGGAGGCGGCACTATGGTGTTTTCGACGGGCACGGGGCTTTGAGGATGCAATTCTGCAGGCAACCAATCTGGGCCAAGACGCCGACACCACCGCGGCGATCTGTGGTCAGCTTGCCGGTGCATATTATGGGGAATCGGGGATTCCTTCGCACTGGCTCGAGCAGTTGGTGATGGTCGACACCATCCGAGCATTATCCGATCGTCTAGCCGAGGCGACGCCCAAACCGAACCAGAAACTGGGCGGCTTTTGGTTTGAATAAAGCCGCCTCCGGGGTAGAGTCTGGCCCAAACACGCATTAACGATGTCCAGGCCGGTCGAGGGATACCGCAACACGGGGTCGGTAGCTGGCTGGCAAGCCGACCGGTATCCGCTTGCCTTCCTTTTCGGTGGCTGGGGCTTCCGGTTGTGGAGCGGGAGCTCCAGGCTGAAATCCAGGTACGGGTACTTGCGAGGGCGCTTGTGCCTCGGGTTGTACCTGGCCGGGTACTCCCGCGGCATCGGGGGTCACTTGAGGACAGTTCATCCGTCCCGTCGCACAAGGAGGAGGATAGGGGTCCCAGGAACGCCGCCAGATCCCCAACCATCCCGGACGAGCACCTCCCCGGAATGAACAATCGACACAGGAGCCGCAATTGGGACACTGGCTCTCGCCCCGGCCGCAAGTTTGGCAGGGTTGGCTGCGCACGGGACGCTCCCAAGAGATACTTTGAATCTTGTTGCGGAGTTTGTCTTTGAGCTTACCCTTGCAATTCTGACACAGGGTCGGGTTCGGCTTTTTCTGCGGGTAGCAAGTGAAGTACTGGTAGAGCGGGGGCAGGTATGGCGAGGGGGTCGGTTTCCAGCAAGCAATATACTGCGGCCGGTAAGTGAACCAGCCTTTGAGTCGAGACCAGTCTTTTCCGCCGAGATGGCCCCCGAGTTTTTCACCAGGGTTCCAGTCATCGAGGCTCCAGTCGAAAAGTCTTCTGGACGCTCTCGGTTTATTAGGACAAGGTTGGGAAGTACACTTTGAACAATGGCCGCATATTTTGCCCATTTCCGGGTAACAATGCGGGGCGCATTCCGGGATGAGACAAGGGGTACACGGGGTTGGTGTGGGGCAGGGTGCACAGGGCACCCAATTCGAACATGCCGCGGCCGGATCTGGGATCGGCGTGGGAGCTGGGGGAGCTGGGGGAGCCACACTTCCTTCCGAGTAAGGCGAAGGGGCTTCCATGCTCAGAGGTACTTGCACAGTGAGGGGAGCCTCTTGTGCCTTCGTGCCACTGACGAAGGCGAGTCCGAGCATCAGGGTGGCTACGATTCGTCGCTTCATGGGATGGTTCCTCGCGGAAGGGTCAGAAGAAGACTCTGACCTGATGGTTCCTCCGCTATTCCCATTCGGCTGATCTTAGGGCGTCCCGGCAGGTTTTGCACATTAGCTGCGATTGTGATTCCTGGCTAAGCTCGCAGGACCAGCAAGTTTTACCTAGCTTCTATGTTTTCTTCCGGTCCGAGTCCGGGCAAACGAGGTGGCAAGATCCGCGTGCGCCGGTCGGATCCTCGTGGTCCCGTGGGGCGAGGCGGCCTGGACGGCGCGGTATCCAGGGGGATCAAACTACTGGCAAATTGCTGAGCAGCTGTGTGAATCCGGGAATCGACTCGATACTCGCGCAAGACTTGCCGAGCAGCATCCACCGCCAAAGCCGGGCGATTACATTGACGACTTAGATGCAATTGCACGAGGTGCCGTAGTGAAGGCAGAGTGGCCTGGCGTAACCAAGCCGCAAGAAACGCGGCTGCTTGCCGGTTCGAAAGATGACCTCGGTTGCTCAACACCCGTTCGACCAAATGACGCGGGCGAGGACTCCGTCGCTCCATCTCTGCATCATGATTGAACTCGAGCGCCAAGACATCCACCGCGTGAACGGCTTCGACAATGGCCTGATCCCAGGTGCCTAGATCGCAGAGATAGCCAAGCGACCAGGCGGGCCCAAACAATCCGTTTGCGCCGTCCAGCCGAAAAGCGAAGGTCGGATCACAATCGTGCGACACCGGGATGGCCAGACAGCTTAAACCCGGGATGGGTCGAAAAGGGGCATCAACCCGATAATCACACAACAACCCTGCAGCTCGTAACCCCGGGTAAGCGTCACTCCAGTAACTTAAACGACGGTGATGATCAGGATGACAAAAGATCGGAATCTTTTTTTGCCGTAGATGTGCTAGGGTTGCTTCCTTGCAGTGGTCACCATGCGTGTGCGTCAGAATGACTGCATGGACATGGTTCCAGGTCAAGCCTAATGAGGCCAGTCGGCTGGCCAGCATGCGAGGCCCTAGTCCGATGTCGATCAGGACGCCCTGGAGACCAACACGAACAAAACCGCTATTGCCACTGGATCCACTGGCCAGCATGGCAAACTGGCTAATCATACATCCTTCTCTCCGGGGCAGGATGATGGAGATCGATCCGGCAGAGACTCACGTCGATTCCCCTACTGATCGGAGTCGCAAGCCTATGGGCAAGGCCTCACCAAACAGTTGTGCTTGGTCATCGCCCGCGGGATCGATGACCTGGGTGACCATTTGCTCCCAGACTTCCGGGAGGTCGGAGCCGCGCAGGGCGGTGCGAACCGTTTTGCGATGGCTGTCATCGATGTCCAGTGCCCGTTGGCCAGTCATCCGGGCCAGCTGGGCCAGGCAGAACCCCCAGCCCAGACGCTCATGATCATTGGTCGGTTCAAAGCCGACGCAGTCTTCAAGCCAGCCCTCGACAATGCGCGGATGCAAGACGGTATTGAGCGGTCCGTAGAACGGGGTGCGAGTCCCGAGGCGGGTCAGGGACCAAAATAGATAATTTGGGATGGGCGATTGTCGCAGTGCGCCTAACAGCTGGTTGCCAAGCGCTTCCTTGGTCTTGGCATCCAAGCGTTCCAAGCTGGCCGCGGCACGCCACATCTCGGCCAGTTCATTGGGGTTCGGCTTGGGGACTTTCTTACCAGGAGCACCCAGCAGGATTGTCTTAAGACGAGTAAACAAATTTTGCTGAAGACTCGGATTCAGGCCTCCCGCCACCCGACGCCACATAATCCAGTAATCCGCGCCTCCCTCGATGACCCCAGCAGCTTTGCCGGGCTGGGCCCCTTTGGGCGGAGCGGCCAACATTTTCCATAAGGATTCGACGCGATAGCGGTCCAGAGAATCGCCGAAACCTGGGCGGAGGCTGAAGCCTGCTAAGTTGTACCAGCGATTTAGATGCGACACGGAGCGGGTGCGTTGCTCGTTGACTTCGGCAAGATACTCCCAGACGCGGCGGCACAGCCCGGTTGGCCAGTCGTTGCGCGCTGCCTCGAAGGCGGCCTCTAAAGCTCTGGGCAATTCCGTTGGTTTGACTTCACCTAAATCGTAGCAGCCACGGATGGCGGAGGCAGCTTGTTGAATCTGCTCCTCGGGGAAAACATCGACCAGTCCTTGTGCTTCTGCTTCTTCGGACTCGCTGCGATCTCGCCGCGCTGCCGGCTCCTTGACCACATCCCGGACGTTGAATTCCAGTCGCCAGCGATTCCCGCCGTCCCGGGCCAGGCAATACAGTTCCAAGGTGCCGATCTCGGTACAGCGGGCTTCCAGGGTCACCGGAGTACGTTTGGTGCCCGCGCGTTTCCCGCCACGTAAAATCGTCTGTAAAGGAGGCAGCTGCATCAGCTGCGCGGGGGAAACTTGTAGGAGATCGCCCGGCTGGTCATCCCCGCGGACGGTGGAGGTAAACAGCGGAAACGAAACCGGTTCACCCAGAGCAAGTTCCAGCTCGGGTTGTGGCAAAGGTATGATCTGGCCTTCCTCAAGCCGTCGCGGCACCACACATAAAACCGTCCTCGAGTCCGCGTTGGCCGGTTCTTGCTCTAGGAGAGATTCGCAGACTTGTCCAGCTTCCGCGCTGGTATCCACCGCAATATAGTAGGAGCGCGGAATCCCACCACCGATACGGCGTCCACCGGTGTGTCTTAACCAGCCGGCGTAGGCCGCGCCCCACGAAACCGCCAGGTCCAGCGAGGGGTTGCTCAGGATCAACGGTTCCCAGTTCGGGCCGTACCAGTGACGCATCACCTCAATCAGTCGGTCACGCACCAGGGCTGGTTGAAACACTCCCCCATTAAACAAGATGGTGTCGGGGGGCACCGGGCGGCCATCCTCCGTCAGGTGTTGATGCAAAAACTCGGTCAAGTGACGTGTGATCGCTGGATCGCTGACATAGGGCAGACCCATCTCCTGCAAGCCACCACGTGCACTGCGTTGAGGATGTTCGTCGACCTGCACCACTGGCAGAAAGCCATCGTAGATGGCGTTGCGGAGATCGTCGGGGGTGATGCTGGTGTGTAGCGTGCCCCCGATCACAGAGCGTCCCCGGCCGACCACCGTAATGGGATATTCCGCTGGTGGTTCCGGCGCAAGCAGCGCTTCCTTGGCAGCCCGACAAGCCTGCACCAGTTGGCTAAATTGTGCTGCATCGAGCCGGACGTTGCCAAGTCGCGTCTCCACGATCCGCGCAAGGGTAAGGTCCATGTTGTCCCCACCCAGTAAGAGGTGGTCGCCCACTGCCTCGCGTTCGAAGGTCAGCTCGCCCTGGTCCTCGGCAGCCCGAATCAAGCTGAAGTCACTGGTACCACCACCGACATCGACCACGAGGCAACGCATGCCGGGTTTCATGCGGCCAATCTCATCGGCGGAGTTCATCCCCATCCAGCAGTAAAAAGCGGCCTGCGGCTCCTCGAGCAGCGTCACCTTTTTGAGTCCGGCCTGTTGCGCGGCTTGCATGGTCAATTCCCGCGCAACGTCATCAAAGGAAGCCGGCACGGTCAAGGTCACCGGTTGTTCACGCAGGTCATCATCCGGCGATCGGTTCGGAACCTGGTTCCAAGCCTCGACCAGATGCTGCAAATAGCGAGCGGAGACTTCCAACGGTGACAACCGGGGTACATCGGGCGGCCCGCCCCAGGGGAGCAGCGGGGCGGTACGATCGACCCCTGCATGACATAACCACGACTTGGCGGAAGCCACCTGCCGACCGGGAACGCGACTCCCCTGTTGTCGGGCAAACTCTCCAACCACCTCGTGGGCTTCAGAGTCCCACGGCAGCCGAACCGAACCGGCTGGTAGATCATGTGGCCCAGGTAGATATAAAAATGATGGGAGAAGTGAGCGCTCACCCATCTCTCCTGCATCGACCAGCTGGGGAATCGGGAAGCTGTGTAGCTTGACAGCCCCGGCACTGGGTTGTGACTTGAGATCCACATAGGCCAGAGCGGAATTGGTGGTACCGAGGTCGATGCCAACGAGGTAGCGTGTCATGCGTCCAATGCTTACAAGAAGGTAGGCCTGAGACTGTGTGTCTGAATTGTATGCCGAAGCCAGGTTTCGGACAACGCAGGCCTTTTGGGTCAGTCAAGCGCGGGCTCCAACACGTTCGTCATGGCCGTAGTCTGCCAACTCCACTGATCCCTTTTCAACCTCGAATAGGATATGGCATGATGGGATTCTCGCTACGGTATGTCGTTCTTGTTACCCCCCTCTTGCTCTTCGTCGGGTGCAGCAGCGATCCTGCTTCGGCTCCGAAGCCGGTGTTTACCGCCGATGCCAATCCGATCACTCGAGGAAATCTGCAGTTTGCCATCGAACTCCATCAGCAACTGGCCACGGCTCAAGGGAATCTCATTTTCTCCCCGTTTAGTATTCGCTCGGCCCTCGCCATGACGGCTTCCGGTGCCGAAGGCGCCACCAATCGCGAGATCCTTAGAACGATACACCTTCCCGAAGGGGATGTGGTACAGGAAGCGGTGGGGGCGTTAGTGCGCTGGCTCAACTGGAGCGGAGAACGTGCGACCTTCCAGCTGCGAATCGTCAACACCCTGTGGGGTCAAAAAGGGATCGACTGGAAGGAAGACTTTCTCAATCGTCTGAAGGATGATTATGCGGCAAGCTTGCAAGAGATCGACTTTGATCAATCTCAAGCGGCTCGCCAGACCATCAATTGCTGGGTGCGTGAAAAGACCAACGACAAGATTCAGGAACTGATTCCCTCGGGCATGATCACCCCGGAGACCCTGATGGCGCTGACCAACACCGTCGACTTCCTGGGTGACTGGGAGGAAGCGTTTGAGCCAAGCGTCACCGAGCAACTGCCCTTCTTCCGGACCCCAGATGACGCTGTCCCGACGGCAATGATGCAGCAAACCGCAGAATTCGCCTACCACGGCGATTCCAAAGTGCAAGTCTTGCAGATGTCCTATTCTGGGAACGAACTATCGATGCTGATCGTCCTGCCTAATGAAAAGAACGGGCTGGCCAAGCTGGAGGAGGAGCTCACAGCCGAGCAGTTGCAACGCTGGCTCAAGCAACTCTCTCCGAGAGAGGTCATTGTCAGCCTACCCAAGTTTACCATGACGCAACAATTCAATTTAACAGACGCCTTGCGAGCGATGGGGATGCCACGTCCGTTTAGTGACCAGGCCAACTTCACTGGAATGGCCAATGACAATGCGCTGTTGCTCGACTTTGTCGTGCACAAGGCGTACATCGTTGTCAACGAGAGAGGCACCGAAGCGGCCGCGGCGTCGGCCGAGGGCCTTGATAAAGGGTCTGAACCGGAAGCGTCTCCCCCAGTTTTTCGTGCTGATCACCCGTTTCTGTTTCTGATTCGCGACACTAGACACGAGCTGATCTTGTTGATGGGCCGGCTGACCGATCCGCGGCCCTGAGCCCCGCGCTACGCCGCTGCGTAACGGGTTCAGGCAATCCCTGATAGGGGCCACCTCGTCAGGTTGGTAGGTGAAGCGACGGATGATCTTGTTCCTGCTTGAAGGAGAATGCATCATGGCATCCTCAATCCTGTCTATGCTAGTATGTGCTATTTTGATGTTGATGGCCAGCTGTACCATTATGCCGGGGCCGGAGCCCGAGCTACCTCCGGAGGTCAACCAGGTCGCCCAGGCTAACACCGGATTCGCCCTCGACCTGTATCAGCGACTGGCCACCGAAGAGGGCAACCTGTTCTTCTCACCGTACAGCATCGAGGCGGCCCTCGGCATGACGGCTGCCGGGGCCAAGGGCCAGACCCAAGAGCAGATCCTCAAAACCCTGCAGCTGCCCGATAACGAGCAGACACAACAAGGCATGGGCGCCTTGCTCCGCTGGCTCAACTGGAGCGGTCAGCAAGGAAAATATCAGCTGCGCATCGCGAACGCCCTATGGGGGCAGAAGGACTTCCACTGGCACCAGGACTTTCTCAACGGCCTACAAGACAGCTACGGGGCGGGGCTACGAGAGGTTGATTTCGCCCAGCCCGAAGCGGCCCGGCAAACCATCAACGCCTGGGTTGAGGAACAGACCAACGACAAGATCAAAGACCTGATCCCTTCAGGCATGCTCGACCGCAGAATGCGCATGGTGCTGACCAATGCCGTGTACTTCCTGGGGGACTGGCAGAAGCCGTTCAACAAGAAATGGACCAAGGAAGAACCGTTCTTTTTAAGGGCGGAGGATTCGGTCCCCGCCGAGATGATGCATCAGACCAGCCGTTTTGGCTACTACGGTGATGACTTGGTGCAGATCCTCGAGATGTCCTACGCCGGGGGGGACATGTCGATGGTGGTACTGCTACCCAAGGCCAAGGATGGACTGGGCAAACTGGAAAAAGGTTTGACCGCTGGGCGATTGGGTGAGTGGCTCAAGCAGTTAAGGTCGACGAAGGTGATCGTGAGCCTGCCCAAGTTTAAGATGACCCGCAAGTTCAACCTGACCGAGACACTGCAAACAATGGGTATGCGTTTGCCATTCAGTCGTGGGGCCGACTTTTCGGGCATGACCTCGGAGGAAGCATTGCAGGTAAGCTTCGTCGTTCACAAGGCTTTCGTCGACGTCAACGAGAAGGGTACCGAAGCCGCGGCAGCGACTGGGGTGGGCGTTCGGGCCACTGCCGCGATCCCGGTGGAAAGGCCACCCGTATTCCGTGCCGATCACCCGTTCCTGTTCCTCATCCGCGACCGTAAGCACGACTTGATCTTGTTTGTCGGCCGTCTGGCGGACCCACGGAACTAAGCTTGACGGCATGGCCTGATGGGCGTAGTTTTGGCCGACCAAATTTGGTTGAGCAAAATTACGGAGCTTCTGGCCATGCCCCAACCTTCCACGGCGGAGTTAACCGATCGCGAATTGGAAGTGATGCACGCCTTTTGGGCCCGCTCGGATGCTACCGCGGCCGAGGTTCGTGATTACCTCGCCGCTCATGGCACCGACCTCAGCTACCCGACGGTGGCCAACTTGGTGCGCATCCTCGTCGACAAACACTTTCTTAAGCCGATCAACCAGCAAAGACCCTTCCGCTATCAGCCGACCCGCAGCCACGCGGAGGTGTCGCGGGGCATCCTTGGCCGCATCGTCGAGCGCGTGTTCCGCGGCTCGCGCGAAGAGATGCTAGTGCGCCTGATCGAGCAAGAGGCTTTGACCCCCGAGGAGCGGGAGCTTCTGGAACATATACTGAAGGAGCAGTCATGACGACGATCGTTTGGGCCATGATCGTGTCTAGCTTGCAGGTGGGGCTACTGGGCCTCGGCCTGTGGCCGCTGTTCCGCCTCGTGCACCGGCAGCAAGTGGTCGGGACACCGGTGCTGATGGTCCTCCTGGCCAGCGGGCTTGGCCTGTGTGGGCTGCTCATGGTCCCTGAGCCGAGCTGGCCCGATCTACTAGACGCAATCCCTGTGGGGCAAGCGAATCCCGAAGAGGCCACTCCGAGGCAAGGAGGCTTCGTGCTCGCACCTTCGCCTGAGTGGGAAAACGGTATCGTCCCATCGTGGAATTGGCTTAAGCGATTGCCGCCCGGACTGACGTCCACCGACTACTCTGCGTCGGACTCCTGGACGATCATCTTTTGCTTTGTAGGAAGGTTGCTGCTGCTCGGCAGCCTGCTGAATCTAGGCTGGCAGCTGTTGGGACTGCGGGCAGCGGGTCGGCTGGCCCGACAGGCGGAGGGCGTGAGCGATTCGGGGCTGCTGGCTGAGTGTCAGTCGTTGGCCACGTCGCTAGGGATCCGTACTCCGATACGGCTGGCCGTGACGCCATCGGTCGCCCCGGCGGCGACGGTGGGCTGGCGTCGGCCGGTGGTGCTCTTGCACCCGGACTGGGTCGCATGGACCTCGGCGGAGCGGCAGTCGGTGCTGGCCCATGAGCTGGCGCACATCCAGCGTCAAGACTTTGCCTGCTGGCTGTTGGCCCGGCTGTTGACGAGCGTGCACTACTTCCATCCGACCATGCACTGGCTGCTCCGCGAGTTGCGGCTGGTGCAAGAGGTGTCGGCAGACGCCCGGGCCGCGGAGCTGGTCGGCGGGCGGCAACGGTATCTGGTAGCCCTGGCGAAATTGGCCTTGCGGCCACCAGTGCAATCGGCGGTGCCAGGGTTGGCGCGGCCGTTGTTGGCGGGACGGAAACTCTTTTCGTGGAGGATTGCCATGTTGCGAACCAAGGATGGCACGCAGGCAACCCAGCAGCAACGCTGGAGCCGCATCGGGATGATTGGCGTTGTGCTTGTCGGCACGATCGCTGTCTCGACCCTGCGCGGTCAAGGAGCTGCGGAAACGCGGACATTGTCCCAAATGAGTGCCGACACCTTAGTCTCAAACGAGCCGAGGCCGCTCGACCTGAGTTATCTGCCCGAGGATGCCCTTGCGGTCTTTGTACTCCGTCATCATCCGAGGATGGAAAACTTGCCAATCCCGGGTTTGCAGGGACTGCCTCTGCAAAAGCTGGATCAAGTCGCTGGGGTCGCCACAATGTTCTACAATCCCGCTGCTCCTCACGGCCATCGCCGTTCGCTGATGTTGCAGGTACGCATTGTTCGCTTTCGTGAGCCCATCGACTGGCCGACACTCGCGAGGCAATATCGCGATCAAATGAAAACCAGGAATTATGCCGGCAAGCAGTATCAGCGACTCAAGGCGGGGCCTTTATTCGGTGTGCTGCCATCCTGTGTCTATGCACTGGATGACCGGACCCTGATTCTCGATGAGGAAGCTGGCATTCGGGCAATCATCGATGGCAAGGTCGCGACCATGCCCTCCTGGGTTTGCAACTGGTCACGTGTCCAAAACAGTCAGATAGGCTTGGCAATCAATGGGATGTACTTTGCCGAGGAGCTGAATG
The DNA here is from genome assembly GCA_964410665.1 of uncultured Alcaligenaceae bacterium. GTDB lineage: Bacteria > Planctomycetota > Planctomycetia > Gemmatales > Gemmataceae > CAYPIE01. The sequence goes on along the minus strand of CAYPIE010000006.1, from coordinate 99,224 downwards.
CCCGGCTACTCGATCGCAACGATCCCATCGAAGCCCACTGGCTTACGTTCTTCAAGGTGGTGAGGACGCTAAGTCTTGGCATCGACTGGGATCGGCAGTCTTCCACAGTACAAGTGGTCCTACCGCAAATCACTTCTAAACATGCAAAACAGATCGAAGATCGCTTCACAGAGGTCCTGAACTTCCTGGATGCAAAGTCCCCGAAACAGTCATCCTGGAGCCGATTGCTCAGAGATCTGCGTTCCAGCCGAGAGTTCATACGTCACCATTCGGCTGCCGAACAGAGTTGGTGCGGCATCCGTGCCAACGCAGCGATCTCACTTGGTCAATTACTCGAAGGAGAGATGTTCCAGCAGAAGTGAGGATGTTATAACCCGGATGCAGTCGTATTCTAAATACGCATCCATACATTCTTTTTCATTCAGATACCGACCGACTCGGTCGTTTCCGATGAGGCATGCTCGACGGGATCCTCCAGCCCGAGTCGGTACGGGTGCAGGTCGATCTGCCCATCGGTCACCGTCAGAAAATGACACGGCTTCTCGGTCCAGCAGCCGCTGTTGTAATAATGGATGCCGCCCTCGGTGTTGACGAGGGCGAGATGGGTATGACCGCAGCACACCGCGTCGCAATTGAGCTTTTTCGCGCGACTAAGCGAGCGGGCCTGCACTTTCTGGGTGGAACGCAGGAACGTTTTACTCCGTTTTTTGGCCAGCTTGGCCAGAGTGTGCGAAGCATCCATCCGTTGCAGCAGGCGATAGAACGAATCGGCGATATTGCATAAGAGGGGGTGCCGGTCGAGAAACTCGTCAAAGATGTGACCATGCAGAAACAGAATGCGTCGTCCACCGCTCGCCAGAATGTAATCATCTCGGATGGTGATGCCGAGCAGGGCGGAGATGATCTCGGCAGGACCGTCGTGGTTGCCGACCAGCCAGATCACCTCCGTATGCTTGGTCAGTTTGCGGAGCAGCGACAGAGCCTTCCAGTGATGTTTCTGTAGGCGGCGAAAGTCGATCGAATCGAACACATCCCCGTTGAGGATCAAGCGGGCTGTAGGGGTTTCGCCATCTTGGATCGCTTCAAGGAAACGGGTCAGGGCCCTAGCTTGGCAAACGTCACTCCCGAGATGCAGGTCGGACAAGATGATGGCGTCAAACACTGTACCGGCCTCCACAGTGCAGGAAGGGGCAGCAGGACTCCTTCCCACACTTTCGTCCACCACTAAATATTGTAGATGGATAATATGAGGTTTGTGTTGGTTTTCGATGAAAACCGACGCCGTGGATTGTTTTCGGGATGAACAACCCTTGTCATCGCATCAAGGCTTGAAGGTCAGCACGAGGGTGGCGTAGTTTCGCACCTCTTCATACTTTTTGCCGTCCAACTCGCCGGCCTGATCCGCGCGGGCCACCGTTTGCGCGCCATACATCCCCGCGGTGGAAAAGCCTTTGGTCAGTCCAACGTCATCGGCCGTGAGGGTGATGCTTTCCGTTTTACCCGGGATAGTGATGCGGAACTCCGCCCCGGGCAGAGGCTTGCGGTCGCGATATGCCTGGAAGTGTAGCTGGCCATCCCGGACCACTGGGACGATCTCTACCGGGCTGACCCCGGTCAGCACCGGCGTCGACCTGAACGGCAGGTCGCCGAAGATGGCTTTGGGATAGTAGGCCAGCCAGAACGGGGGATTGTCACCGCGCTGGAACACGCCGTAGTTGGTTTTGCCAGCGACGATTCGGGTGCCGTTGCCAGGGACCTCGACGGTGAAGTAGGGCTTGTCCTTCGCTCGGGTCATGGTCAGAGTCTTGGTCTGACCGCCACGCTCGACGATGAACAGCTTGGTGCCTTTGATCAACTCGACGTTGACCGCGTCATCGGGGGCCAGTCGGTCGCTGAACACAACTCGGCCGGTGTTACCGTCCATCTGGGGAAGGATGTATACGAAGTGACCGAATACCGGTGGGACCAGCAGCAACAAGGCGATCAGAGAGAAAAACCAGGATTTCATAGGAGTGTCCTCACGGGAGTTGGTTTCGCCGGGGGACAGCCGGACGGCTGCCCCCGTGCCAGCATCCACCCGCCGGCTTACTGTTTCTGTGCTTCAGGCAGACCCGGCACATCATTGGCCCCGGCGGGCACCTTGATGGTGGAACCTTCGAAGTCCTCACCAATGGCTTGATAGCGGCCGCCTAGCTCTTTGGCTAGGAAAGCCTCGGTCACTGCGTTGAAGGCCAGCCGGTTCTCTGGGCGAGCGAAGCCGTGCCCCTCATCGGGGAACAGCACGTAGGTGACTGGGATCTTCTTCTCCTTCATAGCGTGCACAATCTGATCCGATTCGCTCTGCTTGACCCGGGGGTCGTTGGCGCCCTGACCGATCAACAGTGGCTTCTGGATGGCGTCAACCCGTGACAGCGGCGAGCGCTCCTCGAGAAATACCTTCCCTGCCTCGGAAGTGAAATCGCCCACCCGATCCTTGAACATCTGCACCGCAGGTGCCCAGTACGGCGGGATGGTGCTCAGCAAGGTCAGGATGTTCGACGGCCCGACAATGTCGACGCCGCAGGCGAACTTCTCTGGGGTGAAGGTCAATCCCACGAGCGTCGCGTAGCCGCCATAGCTGCCGCCCATGATGGCCACCTTATCGGGCAGGGCGATCTTCTCTTTGAGGGCCCAGTCAACTGCGTCAATGAGGTCATCGTGCATCTTGCCGGCCCACTCACGATTGCCGGCGTTGAGGAACTTTTTGCCGAACCCGGTCGAGCCGCGGAAGTTGACGCTCAGCACCGCATAGCCGCGGTTGGCCAGGAACTGGTGATAGGGGTTGTAGCCCCAATCGTCGCGTGCCCAGGGACCGCCGTGTACGAACAGAACCATTGGCTGGGGCTGATCAGGCCGCGCGTCATTGTTTGCATCGCTTCCTGGGGGAAGGGTGAGATAGCAGACCAAACCCAACCCGTCCCGGGACTTAATGACCAGATCATGCATCGGTTGCAAGTCCCAGCCGTCCAACTTGGAATTGTTGGTGAATAAGAAGGTGGCCTTCTGGGTATCGCGATCGTAGCGATAATAGCGGACCGGGCCGTCATCGAGTAAGAAGGCAATGATCCAGCGACGATCATCGTAGGAGCGGCTGACGATGTTGATCTCTCCATCGGCGACCTTGTCGAGCAGCTGAAAGTCCTTAGCGACCGCAGGATCGAAGAACTTCCATTCGCGTCGAGTATAGTTAAAGGAGACTCCCTGGGCGGTATGATCCTCGGGATGCATCAACAGGGTTCCAGCGTCAGCGCGCGGGTCCTCGGCCAGAAGTTCCTTCTTTTTGCTATTCAGATCCAACAAGTAGAGTGCGGCGGTGTCACGCTCGCGACTGTCGACCATGTAGACTTGATCGCCGCCTTTGGTAAAGGCTAGGAAGTTTGTGGTTAGGGTGTCTTCACTAGGGATCCGTTCATACTCTTCCCAATCATCTCCCTTGGGGAGGTATGCCACCACGCTGCCATCGGGAGCATAGGCAGAAGCGAGTCGAACTTGGTAGTCATCGTCGGTGATAAAGTCGGCAAAGCGGTCGTTCTGCTGGATCACAGTGTGTTCGCCGGTGTCCACGTTGACGCGTTGGATATCGAAGAATTGTTTGTTTCGGTTATTGACACTTAAAAGAACTTCGTTAGGAAATTTCGGACTGACTTGCTGAATCTCGCCGCGCGCACCCGCATAGGGAGTTAGATCCTTCGTGGTCAAGGTCGGCAGATGAGTGACGTAGATGTGAAAGTTCTCATCACCGCCAACATCCTGAGCATATAAGATGTGTTGATTGGTATATAGCCACTCGAACCTTCGAATCCCGCGGCTCGTGTCCTTGGTCACGGGTTTGGCCGCGCTGGGATCATCCACGGGGCCTACCCAGACATTCAAGACCCCATCGACCGGGGCGAGGAAAGCAAGTTGTTTGCCGTCGGGGCTCAATTCGGGGCTGGCCTTGTCAGGATTGCCGAAGAGAATTGTGCGGGGGATCAAGCCAGTCTCCTTACCAATGGGGGTTGGGCTGGGTGGGGCTCCCCAGCTCAGGGTAGCAGACATCCCCCCGAGGACTAGGGTCAAGTACATCACTCGACTCATGGCACTGCCTTTCGTTACGTGACTTTATGAGCAACCGCTTGAGCCTATTCGCTGTCCTATCACCAAGATTTTTTGCTGGCAAGTCGACGACCGGGACCCGGACGAGCCGAACCTGCCCACGGATCGGGTAGAATAGAGAGCCGACCGAGCCCAGCCCTCGAGTGCAGGAGCAGCGCATGCGACTTCCAAGTCCCAGCATACTGATGTGCCCGCCCGATCACTACGGCATCGAGTATGAGATCAACCCATGGATGAATCGCTCGATGGGCAGCATCCGCGCACTAGCATTCGCCCAGTGGCGCAAGCTAGTGGATACACTCGAGCAGCTTGGAGTCGCCGTGCAGATTTTGGCTCCTCAACCTGGGCTGCCGGATTTAGTGTTCACCGCCAATGCGGGACTTGTTTATCGGGAACGCTTTGTTAGCTCGCAGTTTCGCCACGAGGTGCGGGCGAAGGAATCGCCGTATTTTGAGGATTGGGCCCGCGAACATGGCTTTACGGTGATTCAGCTTCCAGAAGGGATGTATTTCGAGGGGGCGGGCGATGCCCTGTTTTGTGGTCCGATTCTGTTCGCCGGTTATCGCATCCGCTCCGATGTGCACGCCCATCACTGGGTTGGCGAACAGTTGAGCATCCGGGTGCTGCCGGTGGAGCTGGTCAATCCCCGCTTTTATCACTTGGATACTTGTTTTTGCCCTCTTGCCTCGGATGAGGCCCTGTGGTTTCCCGACGCTTTTGATGACTACGGGAAACGCGTACTGACGACGCATATCCCCAAGTTGATTCCGGTGGTCGAAGCCGAGGCGCATCGATTTGGTTGCAATGCCGTAGTGCTTGGCTCCACGGTCATCCATAACGCAGGGTGTCCCAAACTCGCGGCCGCCCTTCAGGAACGGGGCTACACGTCCGTTGCCGTGGAGCTCGACGAGTTCCTGAAGGCGGGCGGCAGTGCCAAGTGTCTGACCTTGCGGCTCGACGGCGAGGAGGCCGCCGCCTGGAAGCATCCCAGTTAATCTCGCCTGCTAGCATCGCTCAGTGGGTCAGCCAGCGGACCAGGGCCAGATCGTCCGGTGGATCAGCCGACAATGTGAGCTGTTCAGTCACGTTCTGGGCGGCGTAGCCCGCCTTGCTCCAGCGGCGCGTGCGTTCCCCAGCCAAGTTGTACAGCCACAGCTTGGTCGGGGCACTCAGGCAGGCCGCGACGCCCAGGCCGCCGTACTTCAGTGCCCCGGGCAGCAACATGGGATGGTCAGCACGACGCACCGACGCGAAACTAAAACGGTTTAGGTCGATCGCGGCTCGGTCGACCTCTTCCGTGGCCTGGGTCAAGGCCAACAGGGTCCATGGCCCCGCAGAGCCCTGGCCAACCAAGTGAACTTCTTCTGCTTGGAGTTCCTGGCGGGTGTAGCGGATTGCTGTGAGGATGTCCTGCACCCGTTCCCGCAATAACGGGGAGTTGTAGGCGAAGGTATAGCCAGCGTAACGCTGGTCGACCGTTGGTCCTTTGCCGTCGACCAGTTCGCCGGTACCGAACAGGTCGACGGCCACGACGGCGTTGCCGGCCTGCAGCAACTCTCTGACCGCAGCCACCGGCTGGCCGTCCTTGAACAAGCTGGACTTGCCATCGGGGTGGATCCAGAGCACCGCTCGGCGCGGCTTCGCCGCCCGCTTCAGCAGGACCATGGGGAGGGCAGCCCCATCGGGCCTACGATTTAACATCCGCTTTTGCATAATCCAGTCGGGCGACTCCTGGATTCCCAAGTTCTGCGCTTCGATGGAGTCCGCTTGGGGCATGGAGCCGACCAGGGTCTGCCAAGCGGGGCCGTAGGTCTTTTGGAACGCCCGCAAGGATTCGGAGTCGCTGGGCAGGTCTGCCTCAAGCTGGGCCGTGTCGCGCTCGGTCAGATAGGCGCGGAGCTGTTTGGCATTCAAGGAATCGGCAGGGCGGGGGTGCGCAGCATTAAAGACTCGAAGCTGTTCCGGGGGCACCGGCTGGAACGGTTGTTCCTTGACCCGCTCGACATTGCCGAACAGGTGTCGGTTGAACCATGCGTACATCATTTCGCGGCTACGCTGATTGAAGTTATGGCCGAACTGGGGCCAGCAGCGGGCTTTGACTCGGTCTTCGGCGTTGTAAAGTGCATAGAGCTTCTTCAGCTCTGGGAAGCCTTTGGTCTCGATTTCCTTGGTCCAGTCATTGGCACCGCTCATGGCCAAGGGTTTGGGCGCGAACAGACCGGCCAACTCGATGTTGCCAGTCCCGAGCCGAAGGTAAGAGCAATTTTCGCAAATGCAGCCTCCCTGCATCGCCGTGGACACCATCACAGCTGGGAAGGCGACTGTGGGCCGTTCATCTACCGCGGCAAGGATGAAGGTCTGCGTGCCTCCGCCACTGGCCCCGGTGACCCCAATGCGATGGTCATCGACTTCAGGTAAGCTCAGCAAGAAATCCAGGGCACGAATGCTATTCCAGGTTTGTAGTCCCATAAACGATTGAAGTCGTAGTTCCGCCTCACAATCGGTGAAGCCCTGGCGATGTGCAATGGCTTGACTATCGGCATAGCCCACCATGTCGTAGTGGAAAACCACACAGCCCATCCGCGTCAGTTGGACACAGCGAGCTTGCAGTGGATGGCGGGCACCCGCGAGGTTGGTCTCACCACCTTGCTCCATCTGACGTTTGGCGTCTTTTGCACCGGCATCGTAAAGGCGTCCATTGCTCCAGTGACCATGGGGACAAAGCACTCCGGGATACTTGCCACGAAGGGAGTTGGTCGGTCGGTATAGGTTCCCGGTCACATAGTGCCCAGGCAGACTGGCAAAATAGACCTTGTCGATGGTGTAGCCATCTCGTTGGATGCGGCCATGGATCACTGGTTGAATCGCCGTACGCGCCGGCATGGGCCAAAGCCCAGTCGCAACGAGCACTTGCCGGCGCACCGCCGCCCGCCGATCATCCCAAGCGGCCTTGGTGTCAGGTACCATAAACGGAAAGTCGTCGTTGAGCGTCTTGGGCTTGCGTTGAAGTCTGGCATCCGGTGGGCTTTCTCCCTGCGGCATCAGGTGTGTGGGATCGGCGGCCTGCAGTGGGGAAAGCACGGTCAAAACCAAGATCAAGATGCGCAGGTACATGGTGAGATCTCCTCCAGGGGCGTCTTACCGCCTCAGTGTCGGAGAAACCATCGGTTGGGTCAATGGTAGGCCCTCCCAGCCTGGCTAGACAGAAATGTTCGAAATCGACCACAATGCCGTCGTGAGCTAGACTAGCGCCAGTTCATCGTCGTCGCGAGAGAGTTACGGTGCGCGTTCCCTGGAAAAACTGTCTGAAGTATGCCCTGGGTTTCGGGGTGTTGGCCTGGGTGGTAGCAACCTCCTGGAATCCAGCCGACGATGGCTCCTCGCCCGGGATTCGAAGCCTGCTAACTCGAACACCTCACGTCGGGCCGTTAGTTGCTGGGCTGTTCGTCGGTGGCCTGGGGGTTCTGATCACGTTTGTGCGCTGGTATGTGCTGGTGCGCGCGCAGGAGTTACCTTTCACCCTCCGCCAGGCAATACGCATGGGATTGGTTGGATTTTATTTTAACACGCTGTTGCCCGGGTCGGTGGGCGGCGATCTTTACAAAGCGTATGCGGTGGCTCGTGAGCAAAAGCGACGTGCGGTCGCGGTAGCGACGGTGATCATGGACCGGGCGGTGGGGCTTTGGTCGTTGGTTTGGTTTGTTTCGCTACTCGGAGTGCTGTTAACGATTCTGGAAGATCCCGTCCTTCAGAACAACCCAGAGCTACAGGTGGTCGTTCGAGGTTCCTGGTGGATCCTTGCCGGTACCCTGGCCGCTTCCATGATCCTTGCCGCACTACCCCGTCGGTGGGCGGAGTCAGGTGCGGATCGGCTGGAGCGGCTTCCGAAGGTTGGTCATACCCTCGCAGAATTTTTACGAGCGATCTGGCTGTATCACCAAAAGCTTGGTGCGATTGGTTTGGGGGTGCTCTTGTCGTTGGCCAGCCACGGGATGTATATCTTGGCATTCCACTTCGCCAGCCGGATTTTTGCGGTTGACAGCGAAACGGCCCAACTTGGCACGCTCTTCGAACATTTTCTCATCGTTCCTCTGGGGATGGTTTCTCAGGCATTACCGATTACTCCTGGAGGGATTGGCGTCGGGGAAACCGCATTCCAGTGGCTGTACCTGCACATCCTGCACAAACCCATGATTCACGGATTCTGGAGTTGCTTTACACATCGAGTCATGAATATGACTCTGGGTCTGGTGGCCTTTTTGATCTATCTCCGCATCCGGGTGGCATTACCGGTGTCACCCCACGGTGGATCCGTCGCCGAGCTGGCTACCGCGAAAGACTGGTAAACTCAACTCGACGCCTCGCCGACTGAGAAGGTGCAGCCGTTACGCACCGGAGAAGTCTTGGTCCTGGAGGTGTCTGCCGTGCCGTTGTCTCGTGGGTTGAGCCTGGTGCTATTCAGCTGGCTGGTGTCCTCCTGCGGACTACAGGCTGGGTCTCTCCTTCCTTGGCGCGGACAAGGTTGCTCCAGTTATCCATGCCTGGCGGGGACACTCTTAGACTATACCGATGATCACGGTTGTGATCGCCGCCTTTACTCACCCAGCCTGTGTGAGAAACGAGACCTGTATGTCTATTTACCGCCTGGTTACGATCCGGAGCAGCAATATCCCATTATGATATGGTTGCACGGAGCACTGCAGGATGAGCAAGATTTTCTGACCATCCTTAAACCGCTCGATCGCGGCATGGCTTGTGGCGAAGTGCCTCGGATGATTATGGCGGCTCCGGACGGCAGCCTGACCGGTGACCCTGGTTTCTTTACTGCGGGCAGTTTTTTTCTCAATTCGGCAGCGGGCCGATTTCAGGACTATATTCTTGGGGATGTTTGGGGCTTTGTTCAGCAGCATTTTCCGATTCGCCCAGAACGCCAAGCCCACATCTTGGCCGGGGCTTCCATGGGTGGCTTTGGGGTCTTTAATCTGGGCTTTAAGGCACGCACACACTTTGGTGGGCTGGTTGGCATCTTTCCGGCCATCAATGTCCGCTACGACGACAGAAACGGTGGCTATTTCGCAAATTTTAACCCCCGTACCTTCCGCTTCCGCGAAGAGGTTTCCTTGTGTATGCCCGTGGCCCGCTTTGGACCAATTACTGTCCGCCAGAGTAACTTGATCCGCCCACTGTTCATTTCCAGAGATCAAAGAGCCATCCGCGGAGTCTTGGCCGATGAGAATCCCACCGAGATGCTCAACACCTATCAGATTCAGCCGAATGAGTTTGCCATCTTCTTGGCCTATGGCTGCCGCGATCAATTCAATATCGATGCACAAGTCGAGAGTTTCATTCACTTTGCGCGACGCCGCGGCATCCTCTCCACTCTCGTCGTCGCCCCTCGAGGGGCACATAACACCAAAACAGGTTTATCTTTTTATCCCGGTCTAGCGTGTTGGCTGCGCCAGCACCTTACTGCGTATGCACCTCGTACCCGATAGGCTCAAAGGGGGTGGCCACTTCGCATTTACTTTGTCGGGCGGACTGGACTAGACTACTCACCCAGGAAGGTTTTCACGGCGGGGTCAAGGATGAACCGAATGGCCGATCACTTTCGCGCGTTACAAGGACGCATCCACAATCGCACCGCTCAGGTAGGCATCATCGGCCTAGGCTATGTCGGTTTACCACTGGCACGCACCTTTGCCGAGCAGGGTTATCCGGTCCTAGGCTTCGATATCGATTCAAGCAAGGTGGAAAAACTACTCGCGGGGCAGAGCTATATCAAACAGTTCTGCGATGAAAGCATCCGCGACATGTTACGCCACGGCTTTACCGCTACCGATCGTTTCGATCGTCTGGATGAACCGGACGTGATCCTGGTCTGTGTGCCGACGCCGCTGACCGAGGCGCGGGAACCTGATCTTAGCTTTGTGGTTTCGTCCGCGCAGGCGATTTCGACCCAGCTCCGTCCCGGCCAACTCATTATCCTCGAGAGCACGACCTACCCGAGCACCACACGTCGGGTGCTGCTACCCGAACTGGAACGGAGCGGATTTACCCCGGGCGAAGACTTCTTTGTGGCATTTAGCCCTGAACGCGAGGATCCGGGCAACCCGGATTTCACCGTGTCGCGGATTCCCAAAGTGGTGGGTGGTTTGGAGCCCGCTTCCGGCGAATTGGCCAGTGATCTGTATCGTCAGATCGTGGTCGAAGTGATCCAGGTCTCGAGCCCGGAGGTGGCCGAGGCGTGTAAGATTCTGGAAAACACTTATCGAGCTATCAATATCGCTTTGGTCAATGAGCTCAAGGTGCTCTACGACCGTATGAACATCGATGTTTGGGAAGTGATCGATGCAGCCAAGACCAAGCCCTTTGGCTTTCAAGCCTTTTATCCGGGTCCGGGACTCGGCGGACATTGTATTCCGATTGACCCTTTCTACCTTACCTGGGTTGCACGTCAATATGGGATGAATACGCGTTTCATCGAACTGGCAGGTGAAATCAATACAGCCATGCCTAGTTTTGTCGTTGGCAAGATCACCGACACCTTGAATGAGCTGGGCAAGCCGGTCAAGGGGTCGAAAATCGCCATCCTGGGGATGGCCTACAAAAAAGATGTCGATGATCCGCGCGAGTCCCCCGGCTTTGAGTTGATGGATCTATTGCTCAAAAAGGGCGCACAAGTCACTTACAATGATCCGCATATCCCAGAGTTGCCGCGGATGCGGCATTACCCGCATTTGCGTATGCAGAGCCAACCATTGACCGCGGACTACCTTGGTGGCCAAGATTGTGTGCTGATTGCCACCGATCACTCAGCGTATGACTGGGAGTGGATCACCGAGCAATCTGGCATGGTGATTGATACCCGCAACGCCACCCGTGAGGTCAAGCGTCGCGAACGCATCGTCCGGGCCTGAATTGTCCTGGGTCTGTATTGCTCGATTCGCTACACTAATCTCTTCGGTCTCTTCTGGGGCTCCGTGAAGTGAGGTGCAGCATGCGGGTGGTACTCGGTGCCGACCATGCCGGGTTTGAACTAAAGCAACAACTCATCTCGGTGGTCAAATCATTAGGTCATGAGATCATCGATGTCGGGACCAATAGTCAGGATCCCGTCGACTATCCAGACTTTGCCGTCCTGGTCGGCCGTGCCATTCTTGAGGGCAAGGCCGACCGCGGGATTCTGGTGTGTGGCTCTGGGGTGGGTGCCTCGGTCGCTGCCAACAAGATCGTCGGGATTCGTGCCGGTTTGTGCCATGATACCTACTCCGCCCATCAAGGGGTCGAACACGATGATATGAATGTGTTGGTTCTGGGTGGACGGGTCATCGGCGGGGTAGTTGCCATGGAGCTGGCGAAGGCTTTTTTACAAGCACACTTCGACGGTGCAGAGCGGCATCAACGCCGTCTGCAGAAGATCCGGTTGATCGAACAGGAACAGCTTCAGTCGAGCTCCACTTGAATCGTTTCTCCGACGATTTGAACCGAATAGGCACGTACACCCGTCGTAGCAGGTGGATTGTGATGCGCTCCGGTACGCAGGTCAAAGCGTGCATTATGCCATGGGCAGATCACAAAACCATCGCGGCAAACTCCTTCATGAAGTGGAGCATCGCGATGAGGGCAACGATTGTCCAAGACAAAGATTCCTTCAGGTTGATGGAAAACTGCCAAGCTTTTCCCTGCGATCTCCACCAAGAGAGCCTGCCCTGGCCTGCAATCGGTTAGTGCCGCAATGGTAATCCAGGGCATGGCCCCATACTCCTCAATCCCAATTCTTTAGCTTGAAAGCCGGTAGATCAGGAAGATGATTCTCGGTGCGCGAAGGCGGCATGGCTGGCCTCGGGGACAAGCGCGGGTTGCTGCCCAAGCGTCTCGGCTTCGGGCGTGGAGGTTGGAAACTACTTGGAATCTGTGGCATGCTCTGGAGTACATTACGATCCCAGTTGGTCGATAGCAATGGGGGTAAGGGGCTATGACTGGCACGCGTAACCCTGGTTGCAGCCGTTGCCGATGTTCCCGGGGTCTTCAGGGCCGGTGCTGAGGGAGCCTGACTTCCGGAGCTTGGGTTTGGCACAGGCCGCAAGTTCGGCATGGTGACGACAGGTTGAGGCTCGACCTTTGCGTCGGTGTACTTCGGCTGGCTTGCTGGTAGAGCGGATGCATGCGTCGGAGCAGATCCCATAGGTGGTAGGTTGGGTTCGGGTTGTCCGGACAGTTTCGCCAACATCTTCTGAGCACGTGGGAAGTTGGGAGCTGCCTGTAAACACAGGCGGAGCTGTTCCTGAGCACCCGCAGGATCTTTCATATAGTCGAGTGCTTGGGCTAGGTTAAAGCGTGCCTCAGCCTGAGTGAGACCCGTGCGGTGTAGCAGTGCAAAGGCTTCCTCGGTACGGCCTGTACAGGCCATACAGAAGGCGAGGTCTTTGGCGTAGGTTCGATTTTCTGGATCGTATTGCAGTGCTTGTTGGAAACTATGGATGGCCACATTAAATTGCTTGTGGCGAGCCTGGATGCGACCGACATCTCGCCACAGAGAATGCTTCTGATCAGGCGGAGCCAATTGGATCGCCTGATCATATTTTTTCATGGCCATAGGGATTTGGTTCATATCCAGATACAGCTTGGCCAAAGCTTCCAAAGCACTGATGCTTTTGGGATCTTGTTGTAAGGCTTGTTGGTAGTGAACGCGAGCTTCTTCAAACAAGCGATCCCGATCTACCTTGGCACGACCTGGAGTTTTGGCCGCGCCATGTTTGACCTGGCCCAATGCGACATAGGTATCGGGGCTGACTTTGGGCTTACGGTCTCCCGAAAACCAGGTCTGGTTCGCGTAGCTGGTCTGCTGAATCTCTGGTTCGGGCATCAGCGGGGGCGAGGGCTGAACGACCTCCGACCCCGGCGGACTCTGTAAAGGAGTCTCGGGGGATGCTAACTGGCTAGACCGACAACCAATCACAATTGTAAGCCCCATCGCCAGCCCAAGCGCACGTCGACCGTCCATGGAATCCCTCCCTACCTGGCTCCCCCTCGGGATGGAGGGCCGACCTTCCAAGTCATTGGAACTCGGCAATAAAGCTTGCGGAGGCTTCGATCATCAAGTCCCGTGTCAGATGCACCGGTTGCCGGCGATAGCGGCAAATCGACTGCACCGTCTCGAGCAAATCACGACAATCGCTGGCCCGTGGCGTTCGACCCTTCGTATAGTAGCGTTCGTAAAGGTAGTCAATAGCTTCTGGACATGGATTCATGCCGAGCTTCCGCGCATAAGCTTGGAAGATCTTCTCGTAGACATCCCGGGTCGGGGCGTTGATCTGCACCTTGTGGCGGATCCGCCGCAAGAATGCATCATCCACCAAATCTTTGGGATCCAGGTTGGTCGAAAAGATAATCAATTGCTCGAAGGGGACTTGAAATTTCTTCCCCGAGGCGACCGTCAAAAAGTCGTGGCGATCTTCGAGGGGCAGGATCCAGCGGTTGAGCAATTCTTTCGGGCTGACCAGTTGGCGGCCGAAGTCATCGATCAGAAAGACCCCACCGTTGGCCTTGAAGTGGATGGGGACCTGGTAAAAATTCCCTTCGGCGTTATAGCGAAGATCGAGCATTTCGAGGTTTAGCTCGCCGCCGGTCACAATCACGGGCCGTCGAATCCGCACCCAGCGTGCATCGAATGAACCGGTATTTAAGAGACGCCGCACCGTTGCATCAGCATCGTCGCGGTGCTCGGCCTCAAACGATTCATCGACGACATGCAGGGAGGGGTCAAAAACGGTAATGATATTACTATCTGCTAGAAAGGCGAATGGGACATAAATCGAGCCTCCCACGGTGTTCATGAAATCGCCGATCGAGCGCGCCATGGCGGTCTTGCCATTGCCGGGAGGACCGTAGATAAACACCGAACGACCGCTGATAATCGCCGGCCCGATGGCATTAAACAGATCCTCTTTCAAGACCAGATGAGAAAAGGGAGCTCTTAGAGCTTCTGGCGAACAGCTGATACCGGTGACCGCTTGGCGGTACGTCTGTTCGACATAGTCTTCGAGAGGGACGGGTGCAGGTCCGACATAAGAACAGAACTGCAGGGCTTCTTTTGCGCGAGTCCGGCCCAAATCGGTGAGCGAGAAGCGATAGCTGACTTCGCCCACCAGATCGCCGCCGTCGATTTGGATACATTTCTCATCTTTGAGGAACTTCAAACAATCGCGTATCACTTTGAACGGTAAACACAATAGCTGCGCTAAGTCCCGTCCGATCATAGCCCCTTGGGTGTACAGCGTGCGCAGTAACATCTCGTTGAGAAACCCCGAAGTTAATCCCGCTTCTTGGAGGGACTCAGGAGCAATGGGAGCATCAGGTACATTTAAGCCATCGAGATAGGGATCTTGCAGTGCAGCCGACTTCATGGTGGATACTCTTCGAGGTGGGAAAGTCTAAGAGTGCAAACAAATCGCAGGTGCAGGATTGCGAAAACGTAGACGCCGCTATTTTTTCCACTTGCCTTGCGCGATAATCAGAATCGAGATCGCCCCAATCACCAAGGCGGTCACCACCACCCCATTGGACTGGGCAATCCATTTCGACCAGTGGTCGACAAAGCCACTCCAATAATCCGAGAACGAGAACGCGACGAGCGAGGAGGCCAAGGAAGTCCCCTCCGACCAAGCCACGGAAAGCGCTGCAACGAGCAACCACCACATCGAATCACCGTTGGTTCATCAAGGTTCGTTCGGCTCCATTGTCTATCAGAAGGTCAAGGATTGGATCGGATCCGAACCGAATTGGATCCGATCCAACTGGGACATAGTAAGGTTCCTTGCAGGGATCAACCGCCAACCCCGCCGCCGGCGACCGCGCCACCAGCACCAGCGCCGACTCCCCCAGCACCTACGTTGCCCCCAGGACCGCCGACACCACCGCCAAAGCCACCACCAGCGCCGCCAAAGCCACCCCCGCCAATTCCTGCGCCTTGCACGGCAATACGATTCCGCGAAATAGCCAGGGCTCCTTCTTCGGCACTGATAAATGGCTCGGAAGGATCGTGGACTAATACGTCGAAATGCATTGGTCTGCCGGCTGTCTGGGCCATCACGTATTCCTCAATGGCCTGCTTCCGGGCTTCATCAAGTTGACGTCGCTCCTCGGCGAACTTTGCAGGTTCGGCCGTGATATCGCGGGCAGTCGCCAGGAAGATCTGGGGGTCCGGGACCGGTCGGGTCCGGACCAGTTGATCGAGCTTATCGCGTCCAGCCGGGTGCAAGTTGGCGGTACCTCGTTCAAAGTGGTAGTTCCAAATCGTTTGATCTAGAACGTGGCCATTCTGCACTTGCGGGGCGAAGTAAGAGACCACTTCAGCTCTTGCTGCGGCGTTGTAGCGCTCGGGGTAGCAGGGATCAACCAAGTCGCGGTAACGGTTGCCTCCTTGACAGCCAAGCGACAGCATTGCCAACCCGAGAAACAAGCCCACTACCTTTGTTTGATTCATGATGAATCCTTTCATCCGGACATACCCTCCGAAGGAACGGACGACGGACCGACCATCGCCGTTTTACGTCAGTTTTTCAGCAATCCCTTAGAGATTTGGATTGCTGCTGGGCCGACCAAGACGACGAAGATTGCCGGGAAGATGAACAACACCAGTGGGAAGATTAACTGGACAGCGGTCTTCGAGGCCTTCTCCTCGGCGATTTGTCGGCGTCGCGTGCGCATCGAGTCCGACTGGACACGCAACGCTTGCGCGATACTGGCACCAAAGCGGTCTGCCTGGATCAGGATCGCAACCAGGGCTCGGACATCATCGACGCCAGTGCGAACCCCCAAGTCATGCAATACTTCACGACGTGGTCGGCCCATCTGTAATTGTAGATTCGCTAGGGAAAACTCTTCACAGAGCACCTTGGAGTGGTCCTTCATCTCCTCGGTCACCTTGCGGAGTGCGGCATCCAGGCCCAGACCGCTCTCGACACAAACCACCAACAAATCCAAGGAGTCCGGCAAAGTTAAAAAGATCTCTTTTTGTCGGGTCGTGCGAATCTGCCACAGAGCGACCTGGGGGAAGAAGAACAAGAATGCGGCTGCCCCCACACCGTATTGGATACCCTTGAGATTAAAACCAGTCCCAAAGTACATTATACCAACCGCCACAGCGATACCCAGCAACAGTCCAAGTACACGACATCCTTGGTAAATCGCCAAGGCGGTGTCACTACGAAAACCCGCATTGGCAAGCTTGACTTTAATCTGGTTCTTTTCTAACTCCGACTGAGGCTCCAATCCACGACCTAAGTTCGAGATCGCATCTTTAAGTCCCGCATAGCGTTGCCGGTCATCTCCTTTGGCCAGATCCTCGATCTCCACCAGAGATTTTGGCCGTCCCAGTCGTTCCAGCCGTTCCTCTGCCTGGCTGTTGCGTTGCGAGATCAAAGTCAACAAGTACCAGCTCCCACCCATCACTAGCAGGAACATTAAAAATGGAGCGAGGTCCGCAATTGTGAGGGCCAGCAAGATCATGGTGGCTAGACTCCTGGATGAGGCCGCATGCTTTGAACCGCTTACACCTTAATATCGACGATCTTCTTGATCGCATATGAGCCAATCAGCATCATCACGATTGCCCCGATGGACATCTTGACCCCCATGGGATCTTTCCAGAGCAAGCTGACATAATCGGGCTTAATTGAAAGCATCATCAAGAACAAGCCGATCGGTAGAGCAATCAACACGATCCCCGACAGTCGGCCTTCAGCAGTCAGTGCCTTGACTTGCCCAAGGATCTTGAATCGCTCACGAATAATATGCCCGATGCGATCGAGGATTTCGGCTAAGTCACCCCCGGTCTGTCGTTGGATAGCCACCGAGGTCACAAAAAACTTCAGATCGAGGTTTGGAACCCGATCACACATGCCCTTTAAGGCTTCTTCCAGCGGAATCCCGAGGTTCTGTTCTTCATAGACGCGACCGAACTCTTTACTGATCGGCGGCGGCATCTCTTCGGCGACCACATGTATCCCCGCGGCAAGTGAGTGACCAGCTCGCAAGGCACGGGCAATTAGCTCCATGGCGTCGCCCAGTTGGGCAGCGAAGGCCTTCAACCGTGCATTCCGCTTATAAAACAGCCACAAAAATGGGAGTGAAAAGAACATCAACCCACCAATTGGCACCACGTAGATGTTCAAGAAAAACCCGGCCACCGTCCCCCCCAGCATGGCAGAAGCTAAGGCGAAAGCAAACAAAGCACTTGGACGGATGTTGGCATCGGCCTGCTCAAATAAGCGGGTAAAGTTGAACGCATCGGGTGTAATCCGTTCTAAGAACGATTTTTTGTCTACCTCCGTGAGTGCCTGTTTCAGCAACAACTCTGCCGATGACTCCGAGCGTTGTTGTTTACGGCCGACCAGTGTATCGAGTCGCTCGGCCGCCTCGCCATCTTCCTTGGTACGAAAGATTAAAGCGACCAAACCTATGAGCCCCGTCACGACAAGGAACGAGAGGGCAGGCAGCAGTAACGAACCCATGGCAATTCACCTGGTGCAAGGACAAGTCGGTGGAAGCAACCCATTAAACCGCCCCATCGGCCGCGGTCGTGCTACAAGCGTCGTACGTTGATCGGTTAGTCACGCATGAGGATTCGTTCGGCAAACATATTCGAGGGTAACTTGATCCCCTTGGCCTCCAGGCGATTGATAAACGTCGGACGTACTCCGGTGGCCTCGAACTGGCCAAACGCTCGCCCGTTCTGATCCACCCCTAGCTGCCGATAGCGAAACACCTCCTGCATGATGATGATATCTTGTTCCATATTCATCACTTCGGTGATGCTCAGAATTTTCCGTGGCCCGCCTTGGAGACGATTGGCCTGGATCACCACGTCAACGGCCGAGGCGATTTGTTGCCGCATCGCTTTGACCGGTAGTTCAAACCCGGCCATCATGATCATGGTTTCCAAACGGGACATCGCATCGCGGACGGTATTGGCGTGTAGGGTCGTCATCGAACCAGAGTGACCGGTGTTCATGGCCTGAAGCATGTCGAGGGTTTCGCCTCCACGACACTCGCCGATGATGATTCGCTCTGGCCGCATACGCAGGGCGTTTTTCACTAAGTCTCGCGTGCTCACGGCCCCTTTCCCTTCAATATTGGGCGGGCGGGTTTCCAGACGGACCACGTGATCCTGTTGCAACTGTAATTCTGCGGCGTCTTCGATGGTGACAATCCGCTCATCGTGAGGAATGAAGCTGGATAGCGTGTTCAGAAGTGTAGTCTTCCCACAACCGGTACCCCCAGAGATGATCACATTCAGCCGTGCCTTAATGGCCGCTTCGAGTAGCATCGCCATCTCCGGAGAGAAGGCTTTGTAATTGAGCAAGTCCTCAAGTTTCAGTGGGTTGGCGCCGAAACGGCGGATACTTAGCGAAGGCCCGTCTAGAGCAATCGGTGGGATCACCGTGTTCACACGTGACCCATCAGGCAACCGCGCATCACAAAGCGGCGAAGTCTCATCGACCCGCCGACCGACCTTGGAGACGATCCGGTCGATGATTTGGAGCAAATGATCGTTGTCGCGAAAGAGGATATCACTCTTCTCTAGTTTACCCCGGCGTTCGACGTAAACATGTTTTGGACCGTTTACCAGGATGTCACTCACCGTCGGATCCTTGAGCAACGGCTCGAGCGGACCAAAGCCTAAGGTTTCATCGAGGATCTCCTCGATGAGTTTTTCCCGGTCCATGCGACTTAGCAGCGGGTTCTCGGTGTCACACAGGTGTTCGATCACCCTACGAATATCTCGCCTTAGCGCTTCGCTGGCTAGGTCACGAACCCGGGTAAAGTCGAGTCGTTCAACTAACTTGTTGTGTATCTGTCGTTTGAGCTCGTCATAGTTGCGGGTCGGCCCACCTTGGGCACCATAGGTCGAACTTTGACTGAAGCCTCGAGACGCCATGCTCGAGCCATGATTGCTCAAGTTATTGAGCTTTGAAATCCCTTGCTGTAAGCGCGACATCGGGTGTTCCCTCGTAGAAGTTCAAGCGTACGCGCCGACCAATCCCCAAGCATCGACCGCGCAGATGCGCTCGGTCGAGCTACGATTCATATCAACCAAACCAGCCACGTCGTTTCTTTTCAGCCTCGGCAGGTACCGGGGTTTTTCCTTGTAGGGTAGCGGCTAGGCCAGCGATACTCCGTTGAGCCCGGCACTTTGGATCAAACTTGAGTAACGGCTGCCCCGCGACTCGGGAGCCCATCATGGGCCGCGAATCGTTGGGGATTTGCCAGAAGATCGGCTTACCCAGCACCTCCTCGGCTTTCTTCAAGCTGATTTCTTCATCTCCATGTTCCGCACCGACGCGATTGACCAGGATGCGGACCCGCTCTCCCAAATCATCCTCGAGTGATAAGGTATGGAGAATCCTCACCGTGTTGCGAAGGCTGCTCAGCTCTAGTTGAGTCATTAATAAGATCATGTCTGACATACGAAGTGCCAGTAGATCGGTCGGCATGAGGCATTTGCTAAGATCTAAAATCATAAAGTTGTAGCTGATCTTTAGCAGATTCAGAATGCGTTCAACATGTCCTTCGTGAATCACACTGATCTCATGCATCTCCAGCGGATGCCGCAAGAGCGACACACCTGTTTCGGGGTGCTCCACCAGGGTCCGTTTGAGATAATTCATGTCCAGGCGTTCGATGTTCCGGGCAAGATCGGCAATACTCAGGTTGTTTGGATCGTTCATTTCCAGGGCTACGTCGGCATCGCCGAGCGCCAAGTCGAGGTCGATCAGGGCGACATGGTTGTTCCGATCGGTGGCCAGGGTGGACGCGAGGTTGACCGCCAAACTGGTACATCCGACACCGCCACGTGACCCGAGCAAACTTACCACTAGAGAACTCTGTGGACCGAGCGGCATCCCTGTCGAGGAGATCTGATGCACGCCCGATTCCGAAACTGCCCGACGTAAAGTGAGCAGTAAATCTTCCAACCCCAAAGGATAGGTAAGAAAGTAGCGGGCGCCGTTGCGTAACGATTCGAGTAAGGCCTGGTGATCTGAACTGACCGTTAAGATCGGCAACTGTGGATATTCTACGGCGAGCTGAGCAATCATCTGCAATGCCTTATTTCGATCGGCATCGAGGGACACGATCACCAGATCGGGCATTGATTGTTGGATCACATCGTAGAAGTATTCATACCGGGCACATTCTGCCTCCAACCAAATAAAGTCCACTCCCAGGAGCAGACTACGGAGGGACTCTCGGCTCGACTCCGATGGATCAACGATCGCGACTCTTTGCATTTTTTACACCATGATCGTAGGTCGTACGTAGGTCTGCTCCAGGTGTAGAATCCCTGCCCTGACAACCCAGCCCTGGATCGGAAGGGACACCTTCCGATCCAGGACCAAGAGGACAATCCCTTATTTCGGAGGCTGCATGGGGACCACCGAAGGCAGGTCTGGTAACCGAGGCACCTCAAAGCTTGTGGGCGTTGTCGTCTCCATTGTGGTCGGGAGTCTGCGGATCGGTTGACCATTCATGGAAATCCGACCCGTACCTCCGTCGTAACTGGTTCCCGGCATGTCACCGCGAGGAGCGGGATTGGCCGGGGGTAATTCTGGCATCGTATTTCCGGGCACACTGGGCCCTGGTAGTGGAGCACTAGGTGACAATTCCGTACCCACCCCTCCGGGCAGTTGGCTCTGACCCAGCGGATAACTCTCCGCCGGTGCGGGCTGCAGTGGCTGCAGCGTATTTGGCTCTAGCATGATCGGTGCGTTCGGGTTCGATGACAGGTCATGCGTGAACGCCTCTCCCGGTGCACAATTCCCGTCAACACAGGCGCCCCCTTCGGCATTGCACGGATACTGCTGATAGGTGGGAGAATTTTTGTAGGGAGCCTTATAGCGTTTGTTCTCAAAGATAGTACGTTGGCCGCGTGGTGCTTCCATGGTGGTTTCCAGGAACACTTCAAAGTCACTAGGCGAGCGCGTCTCCAGACCCAACATTTTCTTGGGTACTTGGGCACAATCCATTGGGTCGACCAAATGGACGGTGACCAGAATCACCAGTTCCTGCTCGGACTCCGTAATCGAGATCGAGTTAAACAAGGGGCCAACAAAGGGGAGCTCGCCGATCACCGGCACCTTACTGGTTGAGGCTTGCGTCGCGGTCTGGATGAGCCCGCCCAGGGCGAAGGTCTGACCCGATTCCATCACCACCGCGGTACGCAAGGACTGTTCATCAAAGCCGGGGACCGTCCCGAAGGTGGTCACAATTCCAAGCCCGGCATTGACACTACGGACACGTGGAGCCACTTCGAGATAGATTTTTCCGTTCCCATAAACGATGGGTAGAAATTCTAATTCGGTACCAATGTCTTCGAAAGTGACACCTGGTCCATTAATCCCCGAAGCGGCACTCAACACTGCCTGGCGACCACCAGAGAGTAATCGAGCTGGACGTCCGCTTTGAGTCACCAGCTTGGGTTCGGCTAACAACTTGGCCAGCCCTTCGGTCTTCAGGGCCTCGAGGAAACCGCCAAAGTTTGGGGGCACGATGCCGAAGTTGATGTTCGACGATCCTGGGGTGAGTCCCCCGAAACCGAACATGCCCCCGCCTCCCACACCGCCAGCGGCCATGTTCGACGCCGTTCCGCCGATGATGCTCTGGATGGCAAAGGTTTCGCCAATCACACCGAAGGAAAAGCCTCGGTTGCGTGCTTTGGTACGACTCACCTGAGCGACGACCACATCCAACTGGACTTGCTGCACTCCACCGACACGCATGGCATTAACGACGTTCCCCCCTGCGCCTGCGTTACCGCCATCCCCGATCACATTGTTGGCCAGCTGTAAGATCGGTTGAATATCCTCGGCGTGAGCGACCGTTCCGGTAAGGACCACCGTATTGCCCGGACCAGGGATCACCTCGACATTGGCGGTCGGGGTCGCCTGCCTAAGCAGGTTTCTGAGCAGCTCCAAGTCCGGTTGCACCACGACTTGATAAGTCTCCTGGTTACCATCCACATCAGTCAGTGTCACGCGGCTTAAGCCCACCGACCGTCCCAAGATAATCACTCCCCGTGGATCACTCGCATCCGGGGCAACGGTGACGATATTGTCCGCTTCGTTAAACACGTCACGAATCAATCCGCCCGATTTCATTTGCAATTTGATCGAACGATTGAGCGGAACGATGATGGCCCCGGTGCGGTCACGTTTGATTTCCGGGGATGGGCGCGGGGGGGGGGCGGGCTGCTGGCCCGACACCGGTGTGCCGAGCGCGATGCTCAGCATCACCACCCCGATCCACCAGCGCTGCAGAGACGTTGTCGGGTGCATCCTTTCACCTCTTCTGCCAGGTTCAGGCAAATCCCACGATTTACCTTGATTCCGAAGGGTCTGGTTCTCGGCAAAGCCGCGCAAGCACGATTTTGCCAACAAATTCTGGGCCGCGAGGCTCTCAGCTACCCGCTCAAGACGCGGCTTCAATCACCGACGGGTCGGATTCTTCTTCGGGAATCGATTCAGGTTCCAAAGGGAGCGGGGGTTCTGGCCGCGGTTCTGGGTTTGGCCTCGTTCGCCGCGGTAACGGAGCCGGAGTCAGACCGGGCTCGAGTTCCGCGAATGCTCCATCCTTGGTCATCTGATACATGTTGGCACCATCGCGTTTTTTATACGTGGCCGTGGTAGTATTCGGGCCGTTTTGGATCCGTAGCGTGTGATACTGGTAGATGGTCAGAGGCTCTTGGGGTAGTAGCGGCTCAACCGACCCGTTACCTGGAGGATTCGTTGCCAACATGTCACGAGTCACAAATTGCCCCGCCGCCAATGGCGTCTTGAGATATTTCTCATCGAGATCCCCCAAGTCGGAAACCGCTTCCGGTGGTCCTGGATGGGGCCAGGGCATCATGCGAAACAGCCTTCCTTTGTTACTCCGTGTAATTTTGGCTCCAGCGTCGATCGAGTTGGTCGCGACTGGAATCGACACCATCCGCTGTTGGATCACCGGAGTCGCTGTTCCCCCATCTTCGGTGTCGGTTGACAGCGCGGTGACTGGAGCGATTACGTCTTCGCTGATGTCGTCAAGGTTGCGTAGAAGGAGCTTGATCTCTCCACGCTTCTGAGCTAGAGCCAGCTGCAGCGCTTCTTTTGGGGTCACGGCTAAGGAGACTGACTTGAGCTGGGGCACGGCGATGACCGCCCCTTCGGGTTTGCGGTCCATAATATCCACGGCCACCACCAACATGTTGCGAAGGAAGATGCTGGCTTTTTTCTTGGCATCTTTGACTTCGACTAAGATCACATCCACCTTGTTCCCCGGTAGCGCGAATCCGGCCGCTGCATCAATCACATCCATGGCAACTGCATAA
Source organism: uncultured Alcaligenaceae bacterium (assembly GCA_964410665.1). Lineage (GTDB taxonomy): Bacteria > Planctomycetota > Planctomycetia > Gemmatales > Gemmataceae > CAYPIE01. Next base: position 75,724 of record CAYPIE010000006.1, on the reverse strand, counting down.
AGACTTTTCCCGCTGGGCACTTGGATGGAGGTGGCATTGGTGATATCCGGGTCCAGAAATTTGTCCCCTTTACGGAGCGTACGAGTTAGTCGCTTCCCTTTGAGCTTCTCGCGATCATTGACCAGCTTCGGTGGTAACGATGCTTTGGGAAAATCCGCTTCCTCGATCAGCTTATCCATGTCCTCTTCAGCGATGCGGGTGCCAATGGGGAGATCCCGCTTGGCTACCAGTACCTTGATCATCTCAGGGCCGCTTGGGCCACTTGAACGTGCACCAAGTTGAGAGGTCAAAAAGGCGGCTGCCAGTCCAATGCCGACAGCGACCACCATCAGTACGAGATTTTTTTGTTTCATCGATGCCCCTCATGAGGTTGAACCAGTGCTTGTGGGCGTACCGGATAGGCGGCCGATCCGAGCTTCGTTGTTGGGCACGCGGACGGTTCATGCCTCGATCGACGAGTTCCCGTCGACAGTGTCACGCCGGTCTCAGTCAACTATGGCACACTTGAGCAAAACCGCCAAAATCGTCACCCGGTTTTTCACGGATTCTCAAGATGTCCTGGTTTCCTTCCATGGGGGGGTCGTCCATGTTTTACCGACTATGCCGATGACTGTGACTAAGTTCGTCAGAACCCAGGATGCCACTTCAACGTTTTCTTGCGATGCCTCTGCTCACGAGGCACGCCGACGTCGTTGACGGAGACTTCATTGAGGGGGCCCGCAGGACAGACAGGAGGAGTTCTGCGGGATTTCACAGCGGGGGGAATGGGAATCGAAAAACTCGTGACAATTCCATTAGACAGCATATTGCAGGTAGATGAGGTATCCAAGAAAACCGACGCACAAGGGTACCCCATATGGCAGACGTACCCAATGAACGCGACGCTGTTGCGCCCGTGCATTGGCCTGATCCAAACCTGAGGTGACGGCGGTTTGCAAGTCCCCGGCGATCGCGGAAAAATTCTCCGCGTTCTCCTGGAAACGCCGCCGCAATAGCATGATAACGATGCCAAATACCCCACCCACCAAAGCGCCGACACAGAAGGCACCTACGATGATTTGCGCCGCAATCTCCAGTGGAAAATAGGCTCCAATCCAGGCACCGAATCCCATCTGCATCTTCACATCTCCTTGTCCCATTCCTCCAATGGCCAGCATGGGAAGGAGCAACAAAAAGCCCAACAAGGTCCCGAATAATGCCGAGCCGATCCCACCTTGTCCGCCATCCACGCCCACTCCTAGACTATGCATCAGCCCCAGCAACCAGCCACTGACCACAAGGGATAGGGTCAGCCAGTTGGGAACTTTAAAGGCCCAACCGTCAATAATCGCGGCGACGATCATGCCCAGACTCACCACGACCAGCGGGGCCGCGTTGTGGGCGTTGCCGGAGATGCTTTGCCAGACCAGGTGGACGAGGAAATTGATCAGAACGATCCCCAGAGCGAACACCGGAACTTGGGCAAGTTGTTGCCGTAATGCTCGATCAAAGCCAACACTTTCCTCAGTGAGTGTTGGGAACGTTGCCGTGGCATCGTTTAGAGGCGCGGTTTGGGGTACATCGGTCACGATACTTGCATTGTTCATCAGATCTTTTATCCTTTTGTTGCCAAATCGACACCTTTTGGTACCTGCTCGTACGCAAGTGAGTCGGCTCGGAGCCGACTCACCCGAGTAAGTACTGGTCTGAAGCGGCTTGATCCGCTGGTGGTGTCGACCACGTCAGCGACATTGCTGAAGGTGATGCTAGCACTGGTCCCCAGAGTTTGGATGGCGACCATGCAGACCACGATGTTCAGCGCCCGCATGACAGCGTCATCGACGGCGATCGGGCATCTTCACGCTACAGGAAATTCATGAAGTTACGGACTAGCTTGCGCATCGCGTGATCTCCTACATCAACGGAAGGAAATAGAGGGTGGGTAGGATGGTCTGCTCGACAAATCGCGTGCATCGGTTCCCCGTTTCCCGACGATCAACCATCATCAGGGTTCTGGCCGACGTCTCACGGTCCCGCTTTGACAGCTGTGTTCAGGACAATGTTCTGAAAAGTATCACTAGCATTTGAACCCAGGGTGGTAACCGCTGAGATACAGACCACAATGATTAACGCGAGCATGACGGCGTATTCAACTGCAGTAGGTCCATCTTCGCGTTGAAGAAAGTTTAAGCCGAGTCGAACCCAGCGACGAAACATGCGTGATGCCTCCCAAATCAAGTCAACTCCGAGCACCAGAGAGTGCCAATTCTTATGGACTCCGCCGATAAATCTCATCTCCTCATGATGAGGGCTGGGAGTGAACCTCAAGACGGGGCGGCCTATGAGACGTGTGATCCCCCAGAAAACCCCCGTTGAGGAAGGCATGCCAGATCGTTCACTCACACCCGAACCCTAGTTCGCAGCCTCAGGGTAGTCAAATTGCTGGCTCAGCATTTTTCCGCGACTTGATCAAACGAATGGCGAATATCGCATGAAAAATGTGCGACCTTCATGCCATGGTCAAGCTTCAAGATGAGACGATGAATTGGCAGCGGAAGCGAGTTGAAGAATCGAGCAGGACCCATGGTCCTGCTCGCTCAATGACTCCCCTGGAATCAACGCTGACCGGAAGTGATCAATCGTGGCGAAATTGCATTATAAAATTGCACCATCGCTCGATGCAGCCCGACATAAGCGGGTTGGGCGCCGCCGACTGCCGGGCCAAACTTCAGCCCTTTGCGAAGCATCTCATCGACCAGTGCGGGCACCGTCTTGCCATCGAGCTGATAACGGCCCGCAATAAACTCCGTAGCATCCGGCTGCCCGAGCAGCTGAATGCTGGCTTTGAGGTTTTTCAGGTAGTTCTTGGCTTCGGCGTAATCATTAAACGACAGGGTATTGACATTTTTAAGTAGTAGAGCATTGAGCTCATTGGTCAATTTGCTGAGATTGCGCAGCAAGTTGCCATCCACCTTGCCCACCCGGGCTTGATCATACGCTTCGCGGATCCGGATCTCGATCGTGTTACACAGCTCTTCCGTTTTGGCTTGCGGAGCGAGACCACCGACAGAGTTCGGCCAGCTCAGTTTGCCTTTGTTCCGAAGTAAACCCAAGTTGCCGGAGCCAGTTCCTTTACTTACATTCACCTGTCGGACAATGTCTGGATCCACTGGAATCTCTGGCTTCTGCCGGCTCGCCGCAGGGATGCCGGCTAAGCTATCCAAAATGCTATTCAAGGCCCGGCCGGAAATCACATCTTCTTCGGGCGGATTATTGAGGCTTCGCGTCAGGATCTCCTGCTTCGCTTCTTGACGCAGATCTTCATCCGAGGGCAGGATCTCTTTTTCTCGAATGTACTCGTCAATCGCGCGTCGACGGCGATCGAGTCGTGCTTGCTTGTACTCTTCAAATTTGAGAAGCGCTTCCTGCCGGTCGATGAGATACTGCCCCTGGGCTTTAATCACCTCGGCGGACCCGCGGAGAGTTCCTCCATATGGGTCGATGGTGAACGGGAAAAACGGATACCCAAAGCCCGGATTGGCAAATGTAGGTGGTACACCAGCGGTTGCCGGGTTGAGGACACTACTGGCGATCGTGCCAGCTCCGGGGGCCAAAGGGGACACGGGAACGACGGGAACCACCGGAGGAACCACGTTGGCGGGTGGCGGAACGGTCGACGGTTGCGGTTGAACGCGAGGCGGCTTCTCGGGATCCTCACTGGGAACTGGGGCAATCCCGACCCCGACTCCGCCCCCGGTGTACGTCCCACCGCCGGGGAGGACTTGCGCCTGGGCGGACGCGGCGAATTGCAGCACGGCTAACAGGCCGAGCCATGGGATCAATCGAAGCATGTCGAGGTCTCCATGTTCTGAAAAGTGACAAGCGATGCGTGTCAAGATCAATGCCTGGGCGGCGACTCCGCAAGTTCTCGTTTGATTCGCCGAACTTTCTCTAGGATACCAAGTTTTTATTGCATCTATGTCTTCCATCGTAAGCTGCGCCTGATCAATTGCAACCCCGTGGTGTTCACGCTCCGGTTTCTCACCGATCTTGACCCGGGCTATCCCGCCCAAATGGAAACCTGCGGAGCAACGGACTTGTCAAGCAAGCCGACGCTCGCTCGGAACCTGCCCACTGCTAGAGTTGCTTGGTCTTAGCCAAGACCCAGTTGCCAACGATGGCGCAGTTGGTTGACATAATGGTTCGCTTGCCGTGTGGTCTCCGGCAGTCGTGTTTGTCGACACAGCGGCAACACGACCTTGGCCAGGTCGTCGAACCGGATCCGATGGCCGGGGGATACAAATAGCGGACGGGTTGACGTCTTTGAACGCAGGACGATTCCGACGGGGAGTTGATCGATCCGTAGGGTGCTAAAACTGCCTGCGCGCGCGGCAGGTTCTTCATAGGTTCCGATCAGCCGAGTTTTGGCACAGCCTAGACATGGCCTTTCGAGAAACAGACCCAGATGACAGGCCAGTCCAAAGCGACGGGGGTGTGCGATCCCCTGACCGTCACAGATGACCAGATCGGGAATGGTGTGCAATTGCGAAAAGCAATCAAGAATGGCGGGTAATTCTCGAAACGAGAATAGACCCGGGATATACGGAAAGCACGCCTGACGTTGAACACTCTGGATTTCGAGCACCGCCAAGTGGACGATCTCCAACACCACCACCGCTGCAAACAGTTCATCGCTATGTTTGGCATAAGCAATATCCACGCCGGCAACCGTCTGGATCGGTGGGAGCGCTGTGGTGAGATCGATGCGATGACGCAGGGACTCTTGGATCTGGATTGCTTCGTCGGGACTTACGTTCCAGCGATGCTGCGGATGAATCTGCATCGGCATCCACTTAGGTTGACTCTGAGACGGCACCGGGAGGAGAGGGCGGCGGGATCGGCGGGCGGTCGACGGTGATTTGGGGCGGGCCAGTGACCCGGATGGGAGTGCGGCAAAGTAAACAGTGAACCACGTTGCCGCGTTCGTGGTCTTCCACCAGCATAAATTTTCGACATTTCTCGGCGGGACACTGCACGGCCACAACCATGGCGGCGGATTCCTGATCAGGGTGGCTTGGGGGTTAGGAAATCTCAACCTGGGCAACCCACGCAGCTTCTTCGCGAATCTGCGCATCACTGAGTCCGCTGACCCGATGGATGGTGGTTCGAGCCATGCGGCCGCTAGTCATATCCAGGGCCATGACATCGACCAGACCATTGGCTGCACATCCGCAGCGGACCTGAATAGGGGCAGCCTTGGGCAGATTGGCGGGGAGATCTTCGATCCAACATTCGCCAATGGAAATGCAGGCGTCCGCCTGATGGGCCTCGCCTTGCAAGACGCGGACTCGGACGCGGGTTTGATTCTCGACCACCGTGCGATACACGCGGCTTGCCGCGGCCGGCAATTGGGTATTCTTGGCAATGAGGATGTCATTGATGCGATCTTCACCCTGGCGAACTTCTACCCCAAGGCTGTGCGCATTGACATTGATCTCCACCACATCGAGTAACGCCTCTGGTAGCTTCGCTGCTGCGGCCGAGGCACGCTCTGCTTGCCGTGCCTGGATGATCCCCGCATGGAATGCAGCCCCACGAGCGACGACCTCGCTGACCGCCAGCGTGTTGTCTGGTTCCTTCCCAGATAGCTCGCGAAGCATACGCCGCGTCATCGGCATATGCGTGGAGCCCCCGACCATGAGCACCCGGTCCACTTGTTCCCAGCTGAGCTTGGCCTGCTTGAGTACATTCATGGTGGTCAGCCGGGTCCGGGTCAGCAGATGCCGGGTGAGTTCCTCGAATTTACGACGGCTGATCGGGACTGCGAGCTTTTTGCCATCGTGCGTGCAGGTAATCGTCGCCTGATCCAGTTTACTGAGGGTACGTTTGGCCCGCTCGGCGGCGGCATGGAGGCTCGCAAGCGATTGCGGATCACTCAGAGGATCGCTGCGATGAGTGTTGCGAAATTCTTCGGCAACATGTCGGATCAAGACATCATCCCAGTCTTTCCCGCCGAGTCGTACATCGCCTTCAATGGCCAGCGTTTGGAAATGTTTGCGCGTGAGCCGAACCACCGTGACATCAAAGGTGCCACCCCCGAGATCATACACCAAGACATTTCGCGGTTGGGACGCGAGTTCAGGAGCGACCTTGCCCGGTTGAACTGGTTGCTGTAACGAGTAGGCAAGGGCGGCTGCCGTCGGTTCATCGATAATGTCAATGACCTTGAGCCCTGCGATGCGACCGGCATCCTGGGTTGCTTTCCGACGGGTATCGTCGAAGTAAGCGGGAACCGTAATCACCGCTTGTTCGATCGGGCCGAGTCGAAGCTCTGCGTCTTGAACGAGTTTGCGTAAGATCAGTGCTGACAACGTTTCGGGCCGAAAATCGCGACCGGCAATCAAACGACCATAATTGTCCAAACCCATTCGGCGTTTGATCAGTGAAGCGACCCGTTCGGGTTGGTCTTGCTCCACGTCGAGTGCTGCCTGACCTATCACCACCTGATGGTCCATGATCAAAACGGCGCTGGGAGTGAGCATATCGCCGTCGCGATTAGGAATCGTAGTCGGGTGCCCAGCCTCATCCAGAGCGGCAATGGCCGAGAAGGTGGTTCCGAGGTCGATGCCGACAACGGCCATGAGAAGTCCCTCTCAGTTGGCCACCGCGGTGAGCGGTCGATCGTGATCCAACTGTCGAGATAGGCAGTACGGCTTAACCCTTTTTGTTGGTTGGCCGCACCATCACAAAGGCGCCATTATATCCTGGAACCGCTCCTTCAACGAGAAGCAGATGGTGTTCGAGGTCGATTTTGATGACTTTCAGGTTTCGCACGGTCACGCGCTCTGCACCATAACGACCGGCGCGGCGTAACCCCTTTTTCGGACGACCCGAGCCACGGTTACTCGCCAGCGAAGCGGTTGAGCCAGCCTGACGGTGAACCTTTTTGGCGCCATGCGCTGCGGGGAGGCCAGCAAAATTGTGTCGCTTCATGACCCCGGCGGTACCACGGCCTTTGCTGGTGCCAATAACATCAACACTCTTTACTTCTTTGAAAATTTCTTCGACATTGAGAACCTGACCAACATCCACCGAAGGCAGGGCCTCTTCGGGTTCCATGCGAAACTCGCGGACATACCTCTGCGGTTCCGTATTCGCTTTGGGGGCTAGTGGCTTGGTTCCAGGAGTTTGCCGACGCTTCGACTCCAACTCAGCCGAGACGTGCCCACGCTCGGCACGGGTAGCCTTGCGGCGTGGCTTGTCCAGGAAGCCCATTTGCACCGCATTGTAGCCGTCAATGCCATCGTTCGTTTTGATCTGCAACACCGGACACGGACCCAGTTGCAACACCGTGACCGGGGCAACCTGACCATCCGTATCGTATACCTGCGTCATTCCAATCTTTGTTCCAAGCAGTCCCAGCGGCATCGTAGCGACCCTGTTGCGATTTTTTTCACGTTTGGCCCGTGCAAGACCACCCGCAATTAAGAAATAATCACTATAGCGGCTTAAGGTAGAGCGTCCAGACGAACCGATCTGGATTCCGCGATTCTCTCCCGATAATGCGATTTCTGGTTTACCCAGATTCGGACCGATGACCTCCAGTGAGAGCCCGCGACGACTTTGGGCTCGTGAACTCACTCGGATTGATACGGTTGTTTGAGCAGAATATCATGTGATCAGGATATACGTCGAAATGAAGTCCGCGATGACACGTCCCCCGCTAGATATTTCGTTTGCCGTGCCATTCACGCACCGGCTGCGTTTTACCGAGGATATTCTCGGCCGTGACGCTCCCGTCCTTTGCCAACTCCTTGAAGCGGGGAGTGCCGAACCTCCCCGTGTATTGCTCTGTTTGGATACTGCCGTCGTTGTTGCCAACCCCTTGGTGGCGGAGCGGCTGCCGAGTCTGTTGCGAACTCATGCCCGCCAAGTTCAATTGGTCGGCCAGCCCGAATTGATTCCAGGGGGTGAGGCTTGCAAGAACGATGATATGGTGATTGAACAGATTCTCAGCCGTATTCATCAAGCCAATTTGGATCGGCGCAGCTACATCATTGTCGTCGGTGGGGGAGCCGTGCTGGACGCGGTCGGTTACGCCGCAGCGATCGCCCATCGGGGCATCCGCTTGATCCGTTTACCTAGTACCACGCTTGGGCAGACCGATTCTGGGGTAGGCGTCAAGAATGCCATCAATCATTTTGGGAAAAAGAACTGGATCGGGACCTTCGCGGTGCCCTGGGCGGTGATCAATGATCTGGGTTTGTTACATACGCTGTCTGATCGGGATTATCGCGCTGGTTTTGCCGAATCCGTCAAAGTCTTCTTGCTCAAGAGCCGGGAGTGGTTTGACCGTCTTTGTCAATCGGCTCGGCATATTGCTCAGCGTGATCTTCAGGCCGCCTTTCCGATCATTGCCCAGTCTGCGGAATTTCATCTCGCCCATATCACCCAGGGGGGCGACCCATTTGAGATGCTTGAAGCGCGACCGCTGGATTTTGGCCATTGGTCGGCTCATAAGCTCGAACCGATGAGCCAATACCGGATTCGACATGGTGAAGCGGTGGCGATCGGAGTTGCCACCGACGTGATGGTTTCTGCGCTGAGCCATGGTCTGTCAGAGGTAGATGCTTATCGCGTACTTCGGTGTCTTGAGGACCTGCGCCTACCCCTGACCGATACCCTGATGACCGAACATACGGACGAGGTATGCCAGGGGCTTGAAGAATTTCGCCAGCATCTCGGCGGACAACTCACCCTTACCATGCTACGTGGGGTCGGCGATCCGCTGAATGTTCACCAACTCGAGTTGGGAATAATCCGTGAGGCGATTGCTCGGGTTGCCCGCTTTGCCCATCGCGAAGTCACGCCATCATAGGGGGTCATTTCTACATGCGTGCACTTGGGCTTTGTGGACCTCTTCCCCTTTGATGCCGCGAGATTTGAGCGAGGTGTTGTCCTTCAGAAGTAGAGCTCAAGTGCAGGTAGGCATGGGCTGCCTGTTCCACCGCTCAGATCGGCTTTTCATTCGGTGTCCTGTCCGAGCTTGATCATCAACAAACTGCCTAGGTCGGGCACAAGCGAGCATGCCGGAGCCGGATAGGAGCAGCGAGGCGTACTCTCAGCAACACCTCAAAGCGACACACCTGGGAACTCCCCGATCCTAGCGTCGCATCGCGCGGGAGGATGGATCATGGCCCACTTCCTTCGTACCCTTCGAGATTCCTGGCTATTCCAAAGCTTTATCCTGGTCACGATTCTTCTGGCCAGCCTCGAAGTCGGTTTACGCACCTACCCCGAAGTGATGCAGGCCTACGGACCGCTCCTGGATCACTTGGATATGGTGATCTTGTGGATTTTTGTCGGCGAGATCGCCATCAAGGTCGGTGCGGAGGGGCGTCATCCTTTACGCTACTTCGCCGATGGCTGGAACGTTTTTGACTTCCTTATTGTGGTGGTGTGCTTTCTGCCTGTGGACAGCGGTTTTGCCAAGGTGTTCCGCCTGGTGCGCGTTTTGCGGGTGTTCCGTTTAATCACCCGGGTGCCCCGGCTGCAGCTGATCGTCCGCTCTCTGATCAAGTGCTTTGGCTCGGTCGGCTATATCGGGCTGTTGTTGCTCATCTTTATCTACAGCTATGCGGTGATTGGTGTGCGATTGTTCGGTGCGACGGATCCGCAACACTTTGCTAGCTTGCACCAGGCAATGTTAACCATGTTTCAGGTGGTAACCCTCGAGGGGTGGCCAGAGCTGCTCAAGACGCAGGTCCAATCCGGACCGCAGCTGCTGGCGGTTGGCTACTTTAGCTCGTTTATCTTGTTGGGTACCATGATCATGCTGAATCTGTTTATTGGCTTGATCGTCAACAGCATGCATGAAGCCCAAGCGGAACTTCAGGCCCAAAAGATGGCGAGTCTATCGTCTGCGCCGCACGGCGTGGCCGATGAACTTTCCGTCTCGATCTGCTTCTGGCCCAACTGCACCAGGAACTCCGGTCGGTTCGCCTGGCGGTCGAAAAACGACCAACTGCTCTAGACCTGTCGCATTTGCCGGTCGCACTGCCAGTCTCAGAGGAGCTAACTTCCTCGAGGGATGGTCTGTTGCGGCAATCAGGTCGAGCCCGTCAGTCGCGTGGTACCGAGTTAGGCTAGGCATTTTGCTGCCGGTAAAGTTGCTTTTCGTGAATGTAGACCTCGACGGCGTGCGGCACCATGTAGCGGATGCTCCGGCCGGCCGCTACCCGCTGCCGGATCTGATGACTGGCCAGCCCAATTTCCGGGGCGTCCACGATCCGGAGCCGCACACGGGTCGGTTCGAGTTTTAGAGTCCGTGCCAACTGCTCCCGGGACAGGATCGACTCACCCGGTCTAGGCACAACCAGAAGAGTTGCTTGATCGAGAATGCTCGGAGCCTGATACCATTTGGGTAAGTCTGGCAAGCAGTCCGCGCCAAGCAGCAGGAAGAAGTTGGCCTCTGCATACCGCTGGTTCAATTCGGCGAGGGTTTCGCTGGTATAACTTGGTCCAGCCCGTTCGGCTTCCAGTCGGTCTACCCGGAAACGCGGTGCTCCTGCGAGTGCCAGTTCGAGCATCTCCACTCGCCGGTCAAATGGACTCAATTCAGCGTCCATTTTATGTGGGGGCTGGGCGGCAGGGATAAACCAAACCTGCTCTAAGTTGGCTTGTTCACGACACTGCTCGGCCATCAGCAGATGCCCGAGATGGATCGGGTCAAACGTTCCCCCGAAGATGCCAATGCGCATGTTGTGTCGGTCTCCTGTGCGGGCGTCTTCGTTTCTGCTGAAGGTAGCTGGGTTGGACTTGTTTCTCAACGCAACTTCGGTTCTAACAGAGTTTGGTTGCTGTTCGGCTGCACAGGTATAGCTCGGTGCATTCTTGCCCATGGAGTTGGTCTTGGCCCGTGTTCGTAAGCTTTGGGAACTCAAGCCGCACGATCCGCGTGCCAGTCAGCGTCTGGCGAAGGCCTTGCAGGTCTCCCCGGTGGTCGGTCAGTTATTGCTCAATCGTGGCTTCACCGAGCCCGAGACTGCACGTCGTTTCCTCAGCGCTGAGTTACGCGACCTCTATTCACCTCGCTTGCTTCCTGGGCTGGAGGTTGCGGTGGATCGGCTCATGGAGGCGATCCACCGACATCAGAAAATTTGTGTTTATGGCGATTATGATGTCGATGGGCTGACTGGAACAGCGATCTTGCTTCGCTTGCTTCGGCAACTTCGCGTACCGACTGCATTTCGTATTCCGAAACGGGCCGATGATGGCTACGGACTGAGCAGCGCTGCCTTGGACGATTTAGCCGAAGCAGGGGTCAAGCTCGTCGTCACGGTGGATTGTGGCATCACAAGCTGCCGAGAGGCGTTGCACGCGCGCGAACTTGGTCTCGATCTGATCATAACCGATCATCACGAACCCAAAGATGTGCTGCCCGAAGCCAGTGTGATCGTCCATCCACGCTTACCAGGGAGTGAGTATCCCTTCGGCGGGATCTCGGGAGCTGCGGTTGCCTTCAAGCTCGCTTGGGGGTTGGCCCAGCGGATGAGCGGCGGCGAACGTGTGTCGAGCGACTTACGTGAATATCTCTTCGATGCCCTCAGTCTGGCCACCCTCGGAGTGGTCGCCGATGTGGTACCGCTGACCGATGAAAATCGCATTCTGGTCAAGCACGGGCTTGAGCGGATTACAAAGGCCCCGGTGGTTGGACTCCGGGCATTGTTAGAACGTACGCGTTTACTGGACACCGCGCTGCGGGCTGAGGATATCGCGTTTCGGCTGGGGCCGCGGATCAATGCCGCTGGACGCATGAACTGTGCCCGCTATGTGGTCGAGATGCTCACCACCAGTGACCCCCAACATGCCGCCGAAGCAGCCAATCGTTTAGAAGAGGCCAACCTGCGACGTCAAGAGATTGAGCGTCAGATCACCCAGATGGCCCAGGAGATGGTGGAACGACATCGCCTCGATGCCCAGCCAGCGCTGGTCCTCGCGAACCCATCGTGGCATGGGGGCGTGCTTGGAATCGTTGCTGGTCGGCTGGTCGAGCAATATGCTCGTCCGGTTCTTATGATCGCCGAGCGCGAGGGGAAAGCGGGTAAGGAGGAGGGCGGCTCCGGCCGCTCGGTGCCCGGGATTCCCTTGCACGAAGTCCTTCATGCTTGTGGCGAAGACCTACTTCGGCACGGCGGGCATGCCGCGGCGGCTGGCTTTGCCGTGCTTCCGGGTCGCTTGGAGCGATTTCGCGAACGCTTTTGTGCCGAGGTCGCCCGCTACTTCCCCGAAGGCGTTCCACCCCCGCGGATGGAACTGGAAGCTGAGATCCCCTTGAGTGCGGTGACCTTTGGGCTAATCCGGGATATCGATCGCTTGGAACCCTATGGTGCAGGCAACCCACGCCCGCGCTTCCTTGCCGGCCCGGTACGGATCGTCCAGGACCCAAGACGCATTGGCCAAGGGGGCAAACATTTGACCTTCCGCGTTCAACAGGAAGGCACCTCGCTACGGGCGATTGCCTGGAACCTTGGAGATCGCCTGGAAGAATTGCACGCGGCCAGCGATGCCGTGTTCCTCGCCTTTTGTCCCCGGCTCAACGCTTGGAATGGAAACACCAGCGTCGAAGTCGAGGTGGTGGACTTCCAGGTGGGTGATACGGTCCAACTGGTCTAGCCTCAGAGACCGGAAAGTCACCGGCCCCATGCGTTCGCCTCCCGTCCACAACGCTCCTCTGACTGTGGCTCACTTCTCTTGCTTTGAATGCGGCACCACACTCTCCAGTGACACCATCGCGATCGTCAATGGTCGACTCGTCCACACGGACGGACATTCGGACCTGGTTTGCCGACCAACGAATCGCCCAAATCAGCCCGCATCGTCTCGACCTCACGAAGGAGTTGGGCCACAACCTCAGGATGCTGTTTGGCCAGATTGTTCTGTTCCCCGATATCCTGGCCAAGGTGATACAGTGACAAGGGGAGCTTCTCGACCTTGTAGCCATGACGACTAGCAATCCCACGGATCCCCGATTGCGTGATGGCTCTCGGTTGCAGGTTCTCCCAATTCGCTGGTTTACCATCCGAACGAGTCGGTCCTGCAACCTCGAGATAATCGTGAGGCAGGTGGAGTTTCCATGGACCCTTGCGGACCGCCTGCAATTCACTGCCAGCGTAGAAGAACAACGACTGGTGTGGCGATCGAGCATTGGCCTCACCCTGCATCAAGGGCAGAATATTCTTGCCATCAATCTTTCGTTTGTTCGACAAGCGGGTCTTGAGTAGTTGGGCAATGGTTGGCATCAGATCGATGGTGCTGGCCACCTCTGCACAAACCGTTCCTGCCGGGATGACACCTGGCCAACGCATCAGACAAGGGACGCGAACGCCTCCCTCAAAGGTGGTGAGTTTGCCACCTCGCAGCGGTCGCGCCGAACCCGCATGGCTGCCATAGGATAGGAAGGGTCCATTATCTGAACAGAAAATGATGAGGGTGTTTTCATCCAGGTTGAGTTTCTGGAGGGTGAGAAGGATGGTCCCCATCGAGGCATCGAGTTCCTGGATGACATCGCCATAAAGACCCTGCTTGGAGGAGCCGCGAAACCCCTTTGATGCAAAGATCGGCACATGGGGCATCACATGGGGCAAGTAGAGAAAGAATGGACGGTTCTGATGGTCGGTGATAAAGCGAACGGCCCGCTCCGTAATACGACGGGTAAACCGTGACTGATCTGGATCGCGTTCAATGATCTTCTCATCTTCGAACAGTGGTAATGGAGGAATATCCCGCAGGATAGGGTGCAAGGGACCATTGTCATTGGAATAGGGGATGCCGAAAAAAGTATCGAAGCCGTGCCTTGTCGGGAGGAATTTTGGCTGGATGCCAAGGTGCCACTTGCCAAAGATCGCCGTAGCATACCCTTTCTGATTGCACAGTTCGGCAAGGAGGAATTCATCGGAATGGATGCCAACAGTCGTTTTGTGGTTGAGTGCCCCGGCCAGGCCTACACGATTGGCATAGCAGCCAGTAAGCAGTGCGGCTCGGGAAGCGGTGCAGACCGGCTGAGCGACATAGAAGTCGGTAAACCGCATTCCCTCAGCGGCCAACTGATCCAAATGCGGGGTTGCAAAGCCTTCGGCACCGAAGCAACCAACATCGGCGTAACCCTGATCGTCGGTAAAAAACAAGATGATATTCGGCGGACGTTCAGCGGCCGGAGTACCACTGGCGAAGAACAATCCGAGTGCCAAGGTCACGGTGCGCATTCGGGAACTCCTGGAGCGGGTGGCGAGTCAACGTGGCGGCAACTATAACAAATTCAGTTTTTCCTGCCAGCATCCCTAAGACCATTCATCCTTATGCCTAGCTTCTGGGTATTCGTTGTTCGACTTATCCGTAAGGCCCGGCAGCACCGACTCCTCGGCATGTTGCTGGTGTTCTTGCTGGTTGGGATCTGTATTCTAGGCAATGCGATTTGCTTTTATTTTTATGAGAGAGAGCCAAAGCCCAATCTCACCTTCGAAGACGCCCTGTGGTTTAGCGCGATTTCGATCACTACCATCGGCTATGGCGATCTGACCGCGGAAACGCTGGGGGCCCGCCTAGGCACGGTCGCCTTCATTATGATTATGGGCCTGGCGACCTTCTCGTTATTCCTCGGCATGCTGGTCGACTGGGTAACCGAAGTGACCTTGCGTGAGCAATATGGTATGAGCGAAATCTTGGCCAACAATCACCTGCTGTTGGTACACTTTCCCTCCCGAGAGCGGGTCGAACAAATCCTTCGCGAACTCAAGTCGGACCCAGAATACCGCGATCGAGAGATCGTGCTTATCACCGACCATGCAGAAATCGTCCCGATACGAGATACCAATCTACTGTTTGTCAAGGGATCACCACTGGATCAGGCGACCTATCGGCGTGCGCGTATCGATACGGCCTACAAGGCAATTGTACTGGCGACATCTTACACCGAGCCAAGCAACGATGCCTTGGTGGCCTCCGCAGTCGCCGTGATCCATAGTTTGGCTCCCGAGATGCATGTGATCGCCGAGTGCATGGATAGCAAGCATCAGGTACTCTTTTCTGGGAATCCCCACAATGTGCTGGTACTTACCCTCGAGCTGGCGGGCAATCTGTTAGTGCAGGAAGCGCAAGACCCAGGCGTGGCCCGCTTGGTCGATTTTATTACGAAGAATCATACCGGACCGACTCTGTACAGCACCTTAGTCGAGCACGGCAAGCCAGCACCGACTTATGCCATTCTAGCCAAGGCATGGGTAGATCATGCGATTACACTGATGAGTGTGGACCGGGCTGCGGAGCCGCACACACATTTCAAAGACATGAGCCCAGAGCCTGGGGATCGGGTCATGTACCTGGCCGAGAAACGCATGACCTGGTCGCAAATGCTCGCTTGTCTGAGGAGGGACTTGCATGGTGGCCATTGACTGTCGTGGATTGCAGAAACGATACCCCGGCAAGCCGCCGGTCGACGCCGTGCGTGGCATCAATCTGACCGTGGAAGAAGGGGAGTGTTTCGGCTTGCTCGGCCCCAATGGGGCGGGCAAGACTACGACAATGGAAATCCTTGAGGGGATCCTCGATGCCAGTGCCGGTGAAGTGGAGGTGCTCGGTCTGAAATGGGGCCAGGATGATCAGGCCCTGCGCGAACGAATTGGCATTTCTCTCCAAGAAACCAAGCTTTCCGACCGGCTCACCGTGCGCGAGACACTTCGCCTATTCCGCTCATTCTATCGCGATGGAATGGATCCGGAGGTGGCGATCGCTCGGGTCGAACTCCAAGAAAAAACGCGTTCGTACATTGATAAATTGTCCGGGGGCCAGCACCAACGCCTGGCTGTCGCCTGTGCCTTGGTGGGCAATCCGGATCTGTTGTTTTTGGATGAGCCGACGACCGGGCTCGATCCGCAGTCACGTCGCCAATTGTGGGACATCATCGGCGAATTTCGTGCGGAAGGCAAAACGGTGTTGTTGACGACGCATTACATGGATGAAGCGGAACGATTGTGTGATCGTGTTGCCATTGTCGACCACGGCAAAGTTATCGCCCTCGGCACACCACGCGAACTGATCGCTCGGCTCGGGGGAGAACATAATCTGGAGTTTACCACCGAAGAAACCGAACCACTTCCAGAGCTGGACAGTCTGAAACGACTGCCCACGGCCGCCGGGGTGCACCAATTGGAGGATCGTGTGATCGTTACCGTTAGCGATACCGGTGCTGCATTACCGGCCCTACTCCATTGGTTGCAAGGGCACGGTCGGCATCTGCAGAATTTGAATATCCGAACGGTGAGCCTGGAAGATGTGTTTGTCTCCCTCACGGGTCGGGAATTACGCGATGCCGATTGACCAAGGTGATTGGGACAGGCCGGGATTTTGCCCTCAAATCATTTATGTTAGCCTACAATGACAAGTTGTGGGCCTTGAGGCCTAAACGATTGCATGAAGAGGAACGACGCATGATTGCGGAACTGCAGCAACGTACGGAAAATTTGGCCGCTCGGCTGACCCAGCTGCGAGACTCTCTTTGACATCCCTACCAAAATCTCCCGCCGCGACGAGCTGACCAACCGGATGGGTGAGGCGGGCTTTTGGGATAATCCAGAAGCCGCTCAAAAGGTCATCCAGCAGCTCAAACCCCTCAACGGCCTCATCAAGCCATTTGAAGAGATCGAAGTCGCAATTGCCGACTTGGAGGTGATGGCCGAACTCGCTGGGGAGGATGCCGAACTCGCTTCGGAAATGCCAGATGCACTGGAGAAGCTCGAAAAGAAATTTGAAGACTTCGAGCTGCGGACCATGCTTAGTGGTGCACAGGATGCCTCGAACGCATTCCTGCGTATCCAGTCCGGTGCGGGTGGAACCGATGCCTGCGACTGGGTTGCGATGCTGATGCGGATGTATATCCGCTGGGCAGAACGGAATGGCTTTACGGTGACCATCGAGGATGAGGAGCCGAATGAGGAGGCTGGGTATTCCAGCGTCGATCTGAAGGTCAGCGGCGATTATGCCTACGGCTACCTACAGGGCGAGAATGGTGTGCACCGGCTCGTACGAATCAGTCCGTTCGGCTCAGGGGATACCCGTCAGACTTCGTTTGCCGCCGTCGAGGTGCTGCCTGAGGTGGACGATACGATCGAGATTGAGGTGCGTGAGGTCGACCTCATTATGCAGACCTTTTGCTCCGGCGGTCCTGGTGGACAGCACCAGAACAAGACCCAATCGGGAGTCCGGCTCATCCACACGCCGACCAACGTGCGTGCTGAGAGTCGTACCGAACGGAGTCAGCACAAGAACAAAGATAACGCCATGAAGCTGCTCAAAGCGCGGCTTTACGCCATTGAACAGGCCAAGCTGACCGGCGACCAGCAGAACCGTTACAACGAGAAGGGGGAAGTCGCTTTCGGCTCCCAGATTCGGAACTACGTTTTGCAGCCGTACACCCTGGTCAAGGACGTCCGCACGGCGGTGGAGACCGGTCAGGTCCAAGCGGTCCTAGATGGGGAAATCAACGCTTTTTTGGAAGGTTATCTCCGTTTCAAAGCACAGCGAGATAGCCGCAAGACGGCGGTGTAACTGTGCCGCATCATTGCGAGCAAGGACCGGTTTTGGCCTTCGCGCCGGACCGGTCCGTGTTGGTGAAGTCTCGGGGCTTGACCGAATCAGTTCACGCAATTCGGTAGTCGTATTCCGTTCGCGTCAGGTGGGGGTTGTACAGCGGGTCGCACTCCCAGCGATCTCCCCAGCGGGCTAAGAAGGCTTCAATTTCTTCGACGAAGGTGCCTTCCTTAGATACCGATTCGTAGTGATAAAGCTGAGCATTTGGTTGATACACAATTCGGCGATGCGTATCGAGCACTTTCATACAGAAATCAATGTCATTGAAATTCAGCGGGAACGCGGGATCGTAGCCGCCAATCTCTTCGAAGATGCTTCGCCGCATGAGCGTGCAAGCCCCGGTGACTGCACTGTAGTTGCGGACCAGGACGTTTCCACCCCAGTAGCCTGGATGCTCCCCGGGTTGATTGTAGAAATGGTGGAACGGTAGTTGGCCCACAAAGGTGACGCCCGCATGTTGTAGGTTGCCATTTTCAAAGAACAGTTTGGCTCCGACCAAGCCGATTTCCGGCCACTGGGCGTATTCCAGCATCGACTCGACCCAGTCGGGGGAAATAACCTCCATGTCATCATTCATCAGCAAGAAGTAGTCACCTCGTGCGTGACAAGCCCCGAGATTGATTTTCTGGGCTAGGTTAAATCGATCGGTGTAGTGAACTCGTCGCACCTCCAACTCGTCCAAGGTTTTCGCGAGTGGGTGGGGCATGTCGTTATTGTCCACGACGACAATCTCAAGATTGCGGTAAGTCGAACGACGACGGATACTCTGGACACAATGGGCGACCATCCAACATTCCTGAGCGCGGATGGTGGCCCGGCGGCTGGCGGTAGGAATAATGATGCTGATAAGCGGGTTCCCTGGTAACCGGTAGCGCACCCGTTGTAATCCCGGACTGGGACCGCGTTCGACATGGCCGGGTTTGCCAATCCGCTTCAAGTAATCTGCGACTGCGCGCCGCGCTGCGTGCTCGGCCTCGGGCTTGGCCTCGTGCCCGGAAGCGGTGGAATTGGGCACCATCCGCCAGTGATACAAGATGTCAGGGATATGGTGTATTCGCTCACTCTCTCGGGAGCCTCCGTTGGCCAGGCGGCTGGTCCGCTGGATCTCCGCGATGATGCGAAGGGCAAGGTCATAGTCCTGAGCGAAGTCATAGGCCGAGCGAAAGCCGCCGACTCGTCGGGCCATTTCCGTTCGGTAGACTCCGAGGTGGCAGGTGTACATACAAGTGAGGAAGTAGTCCGGGGACCAGTCCGGCTTAAAGAAGGGGTCGATGTGCCGGCCATCGGGGGTCAGCTTATCCTCGTCGCTATAGAGCATATCGGCTTCGGGATGATGTCGGATGGCTTGGGCGACCCGGAATAGGGCGTGCTCGGCAAGCTCATCGTCATGATCGACCAAGGCAATGAAGCGACCACGAGCACGGGCCAGTGACCGATTCGAGGCGGCAGCGATCCCTTGGTTGGTCGGGCTGAATTCGACCTCAATGCGAGGATCGTTTCGGGCGTACCGCTGGAGCAAATTGCGGACCTTGTCAATGCTCGAACCATCATCGGTCACACAGAGCTGCCAGTGTGGATAGGTTTGCCGTAGGATCGAGTCCAGGGCAGCCCGCAGATTCACTTCGGGTGTGTCGTAAGTGGGCATAATCAACGAAATCAGCGGCGGTTCTTCCCAGGCGGATGCTTCTTCGCGCATCTGCTGTCGCGCTTCGTCCGAAAGGGCATGCTGGCGTCGCCAAGCATCGTAGGAGGTTGGCACGAACCCATGTCGGGGGCTGAGGCGGCGATCATCCGGGAATGCTTGCAGCAATTTTGTCCGCACCTGCCCCCAACGACCAGTCAACAACATGGCCACTCCCTTGCAAAGGGTGCGGCTCAAGCAGTGGTAGGCACGCAGCAGTTCCAGCTTCCGTTGACAGGCATGCACCGCAGCTTGCAACGGCGGAAGGCTGACTACCTGAAAGCTGTCAAGGACAAACACGCCTTTGCCATCAATCGGATCGAGGCGCAACGCACGCGTCATACGAGGGAGATACGTGACCACATCGACGTTGAGCTGATCGACCCAGTCGAAGCTCTCCAACCTCGTTTCGGGATGAAAGCCTTCGCCGAAGTCAGCATAAATCTCCGCTCGGCCTTGGGCTTCGCCGCGCAGCCTTAGTTGGATGCGCGCCCAACCTGCTGGAAACAGCCCGACCAGGATTAACTGTGGATCCGGTCCAACCGCTTCCCAGTCGATCCCAGGTACGACCGGTTGACCGAAGTAGTTGGTCTCGCTCGCCCCAACCGGCCGAACATCGGGTCCACACACCAATCCGGTCTCAGATTTCCGAAGTGGTATGAACTTGCGTCGCAACCACCGCAGTGGCATGGTCAACCTTGCATGCCATCGGCGCGAGAGTTGAGTGACAAGTTCATCGAGGACACGGGTGCGCAAATGCCACATCAGCGTCTCGCGGCGCGCCGCATCGCGTTGCCGGATGGCCTCCTGAAATTCTTCCTGAAGCAGCTCCCGCTCACGGTCCCAATGCTCACGTTCTTGCTGCCAGGATTCGACGATGCGCGCATGTTCCTGCTCGGCGCGTTGTAGTGCGGCTTCGAAGGATGATCGCTCGCGTGCGAACCGTGCCTGTCCACCTACTTCGGTCTGGTGCAATAGACGATTGAGGTGGCGTAAGGCAGCCGGATAAAGTTCCGCTTCGGCGACTTCCTCCACGGTACCCGAGTGCGTGGGACCAAGCCGGGATGGACGGGCACCATGTGTGGCGATGTAGAACTTGCGATAGCCAGGAAATGCGGCCTTGTTCTCGATTGCGTCACTCAGGACGGCAGCCCGTAATGCCTCCTGCTCGGCCGAACCAGCCTGGTGTTCGGCCAAATTCTCTTGCAACAGGATCAAGGCTAGCCAACCATCCAGCGGTGCCTGCGATTCCACCGTGACCGATGCACCGAGGGCTTGCAGATGACCGCGGATCGCTGCTTCCTCGGGCAGCCCGTGCTGACGATGTTCGCGAAGGAACGGGTGTTCGTGATGATTACGGTCCGCATAGCAATCTTGTGCGAATCGTTCTGCAGCCTCGACGAGTGGGTGGCCATCCGGGCAAGACCAGATCGCTCCCAAGCGACAAACCCGCCAGCATTCGGTCAAAAACACCGGTCGCTGGTCCACTGGAAGGTGTTCCAGGACTTCGAGGGAAGTCACGATGTCGAACGCATCCGTCTCGAACGGAAGCGGTTGCTGGGGATGGATCTGTACATAGTTAGGATCATCTGTAGAGGCTTTCAGTGTGTCACAGCGAACGATGGAGACCTGTTCGGGATCGAAGAATACGGGCCATAAGTTTAAAACATTACAGCCGACGTCCAGGATTCGGATGGGCCGCGGCTGATCGTGGCATAAGTGCTCGATCCACTCAGCAACGCGTCGGTACCGCTCGAGAGCATCCGGATCAATCGCCGGCAAGCTTGGCTGCGGGAAGCAGAGCGGTGCAGCCGGAGAAACAGATAGGCTCGATGTGCGCGGGCTGGACATGATCGATGGCACTCCTTGACCTCGTCAAGACGGCATCCAGCCGTCGGCAGTAGACGATATCATGAAAGGCGACGAACCAAGGCGTCAAGCCCGATCGATTTTGGCGTTGAGGCTTGGTCAGTCAATGATTTGGTGAATTTCCAGGATAGGGACTTGCGGATCGAGGATTTGAACTGATACAGTATTTCTGCGGGAAGGACTCCCATAATACAGGTTGACGGTCTTTGAGCATGGAATCGCTCTCCCTTTTGGCCAGGCAACCAAATATCCATACCTCACGGCCGAGGTCTTCATTCCCACTTGTCTGTTGGTGGGTGCATGAAGCATGGCGGAAAGGAGTTCCACCCGTGCTGATTCTATCACGCCGTCCCTCGGAAACCATTACGTTTCCAAATCTTGGTATCACCATTGAAGTGGTCCGAATCAAGGGCCAGGTTGTTCGCCTCGGAGTCGATGCTCCCGCATCGATCCAGGTGTTACGTGGAGAATTGTCGACACTCGCCAAGTCCTGTTCTGTTGAAGAGCCTGGACTTCGCCAATCGTTCGCCGACTCGGCGGAACGAAGCCATCATCGTCGGGGTCTGATAAACTCCGCGACCATGAGCCTGTATGTGGCCGCCAAGCAAGTGCAGCAAGGTTCGCTGCTTGAAGCAGATGCGACGATTCATTCGGCACTAACAATGCTTGATAAGCTCGAGCAGGCGTTTGCGGTCGAGGCGGCCCCCAGTCGGTCTCCCCGAGCTCTGCTTGTCGAAGACAACCCGTTTGAGCGTTCCCTTCTGGAGAGCTACCTTCGTCTCAGTGGAGTCGAGGTCGATTCGGTCGGTGATGGCTCCGATGCGATCCACTATCTTCGAGAGCAACCTCACCCCGACGCGGTGCTTCTGGATCTGAACATGCCACGGTGTGATGGTCCGACGACCCTTGCCACCATCCGGAACAATGATGACTGGTCACGTTTGAAGGTGTTCATCGTCAGTGGTATGGCAGAAGCAGAATCTTCTCTGGCCGTGAAACCGCTCACACCGGATGCCTGGTTTCGCAAGCCCTTAAATCCTGCCGCAATTGTGCGCTGTATGAATGAGGTGGTGTCGGCGTGATAGCATTCGCCGCAGTTTGCCACCGCCTCGTGTCAAACCGCTCCTAGCGACTGCATCGATTCGAGAGAATACGATACCAAACGAAGTGTCAGGGTTGTTCGGGATATGTCAACCGGGCTTTGGCTGGGCCGAAAACCCGTTGACCCCGGGCTCCTGACCGACTTCCAGTCGCGTGGTGCGTACTGTACAATAGCAACGTCAGACTGCCGTTCTCACTCTCCGCCTGCTCGGGAGTCCTCGACGTGGCATTAACTGAAGTTGATCGAAAATTGCTCGACCGTTGTCTGAATCGAGAGTCGGGCGCCTGGAATGATTTTGTCGATCGCTATCTGGGCTTGATCTATCACGTCGTTTATTACACGGCTCATTTGCGCAGTCATCCGCTCAATTCTGAAGATGTGGAAGATGTTGCGGCGGAGGTGTTACTCCAAATTGTTGCCAACAATTATGCGGTTCTACGGCAGTTTCGCCGGGAAAGCAGTCTGGCGAGTTATTTGACAGTGATTACCCGGCGGATTTGTGTCCATGAGCTAGGCAAACGCTATAGTCAAATCCCCCACCGTGAATTTGCAACCAAGAGCCATCCCCGAACGGTCGATCGCGAGCCAGAAGATCGTGGCGCTCCTCGCATTGGTCTTGAGGGCCTCGAGGAAGTGCAAAAAATCCTACGCAAACTTCCTGCCCGTGAGCGAGATGTGGTCCGCTTATTCTATCTGGAGGGGCGTACCTATGAAGAGATTAGCACACGACTTAACATCCCGGTGAATACGATCGGCCCAATCCTGTCCCGCGCCCGTAAGAAATTGCGTCAGCAGGCTGAGGTTCAAGCCAGTCCCAAACGGGGTACGTCTGCTAGTAAAGGGACAACGACGCTTCCAGAAAATGGCAACGCTCCGACCCGCCCGGAGGAAAAGACACATTCGGACAAGCCGAGCGGCACCCCTCCCACCCAGGACAATCATTGAGCTGGGCTCATTTGATCCTTCCCCGCCAAACCGACAGGATTTGCGAAGATCTTCATCAAGGCACTAGATGAATCAAATACGCTCTTGATTCATCTAGAAATATTGAAATCTTATTTTTTGCCTTCTGGGGTGGTGACTGGTTGTAGATTGCGGATATGCAGGGTGATCTGTTGTAGGCGCTTGGTGGTACCTCGAATATCACGCCGATCGGCAGCGGCCGCCAGCTCCTTCGCTTCACTGGCTAATTCAAGGGCTTCAGACTCTAAGGCCAGCTTTCGATCGGTCGGCAAGTCCCCGGCAATTGACAGAGCCCGAGCACTCGATCGAAGTGACCTGGCTGCGGTCTCGAGCCCTTGCCAATCATCGATATAGAAAGCCTCGACAGCGGCGGAACCTTGTAAACGTGCTCGGGTGACAATTTCGTCGAAGGTTAAGGCTTCATCACCGATCACTTGCGGAGGGACAGTTAACCGCTCTGCATCGGGTGCGGAACACCCGCCCAACAGGATGGCCGAAACAGCAAAAGCGAAGCGGAAAATCGCATGCATACCAGGCCATCCTCAAAGAGACCTTCACGTCGCAGCTTACTGACGATACGTGGGACCATAACGACCCGAATAGCTCTTCGGAGTAACGGTCGGGTCGTCAAATGGAATCGAATATCGCCCTAAGGCACGTTCCTTCTGTTCGGGGATACTTAGCAGAGGATCGACTCCAGGACGTAGCCGATTCTCTCGGGGGCCATAAGTCCCGCGGCATCCACCTACAAGGACGAGCACCACCAGCACAAGCGAGCAACGCATGGTCAGGTTCCTATCTGCGAACCAGTTGGCGGAATATCCTATCCACACGCTGCTATTATCGCCTGATCAGTCAATGGGTCTGGATCAAGACAGATCCCCCCCAGCCTTTCTGCGCAAGCAGTTCCTGACCAGCCGGTGAAATCACTCTTTGTTGTACTGAAGCCTCAATCCCGCCGCAACCTGCGAACCGACACAATCCATCGTACCCATCCTGTGAGACGTCTGGCATTCCACGGCGAACCACGTTTGCACCAAAGTCACTTTCGCCATCGATGGACTCGGTCGCAAAGCAATTGTGGGCGATGTTTTGCGAGGAGATGCGTAACAAAGCCCTGAGAATGTTGGTCTAGGGCTCGTTCGAGCTGCCTCAACCAGCGACGGATCCGAAGCAAAGTCCATCTTAAAACCCAGATGGCTGCAAACGGAACGAAGCGCATTTTGGGATGACCAGGTAAGCCGATCCTCGGATCACAATCGGGACACGGATTTAACGCCGCCAATGCATGAATCCTCTCGTGAGTCTTCTTCAATAACAAAAGACGATCTTGATCTATGCAACGATCGCGAGAACACAAGCGTCCATCAACTCAGATGACTACTCCATAGGGCGAATCGATGGTTCAACCCTTACAGACCGCTTAAGGTACCGGGACATATGCATAACCATCCATTTGGCGATGAATGACCACGGTCAATGCCGACTGGGCAATCGGTACCTGTTTGATAACTTCATCTGCAGCAAAGTGCGAGTAGTTGAGAGCTTGACCACAGACGAGAACTTCAACGCCGGCCTGCTGTAATGCCTTCATAATCGGTAGATTCGGATTCTGAGCCACTCCCAGCTTGGCCTGATAAGCAGCATCGGTCAGGACGCAGCGCGTGGCTTTACCATGCAAGATTACGGTGAGGTTCACATCACTGGCCTTACGACCCGCGGCACCGTACAAGTTTAACAATAAGGCTGCTTTCTTGATCCCTTTGTTCAGCTCTTGCGGCGGAGTGTCCACAGTCACATCCAGAACTACCTTGGCGCCCACGCGCGGCTGGTCCACGCCGTTGGGCAGAGCGACCACTCCTCCAGCGTTAGGGATGATCGGATAGATCAATTTGGAATCTTCATTCGTTGATACGACTGTGAGGGCTGACCATCCCGTCAACAAGAACAAGGGTACTAGTCCGAGCATATCCTTCTCCACAAGTCGCTCAAGAGAAAACTAAACAGACGAGGGCAAGATCGCATGACCTTGCCCCGATTTCATTTACGCGAATGGCGCTGCTGGCTGCATCACTCGACGGTCGCCATGACCTGGAGTTGTACCAGGCTCCGATGCTGCTCTTTCTCCAAGTAGGCACGACCCTTTTTGACGTTGACATGATCCCAAGGGAGCACTTCGTCCATCGGTCGACTACGATGCGAATAAAAACCAATGTCGATACCTAGATCGCGAAACGTATCCCACCAAAGTTGCGGCTGAAAGCACTCGGTCCAGCCATCAAAACGCGCTCCCCGTTTCCAAGCTTCAAGTAGCGCGGGTGCAATGCGTCGATCGCCGCGGGTCAAAATCCCCTCGAGTAAGCTGGTTTCAATGTTGTGCTGTTTAATGCGGACCGACCTGATCTTGCACTTGGACCGCAGATATTGTCCGGCCCACTTGAAGTAATCCCGGGACTGCATGCCGTTCCACTGGTACGGCGTGTGCGGCTTCGGCACAAAGTTGGACACACTCGCGGTTACCTCGGCATAGCGGCCCCGAACTTCCTTGCCAATCCGAGCAATCTCCTCGGCCATCTCGATGATCCCGTCGAGATCCGCCGGCCGTTCCCCAGGCAGACCACATAAGAAGTAAAGCTTGACCTTCTGCCAGCCGTGCTTGAAAGCCTCGCGGCAGCCGACGTAGAGGTCATCGTTCTTAATCTTCTTGCGGATCTGCTCGCGCATATCGTCGCGCGCGACCTCAGGAGCGAGCGTCAGCCCATGCTTGCGAACTCCCTTGATGAGCTCGGGCAGCGAACGCAATTGGTGATTGATCCGAAGGCTCGGTAGCGAAACATTGACGCCGAGGGGATTAAAGACCTCGTGCATCCGCTTGACCAACTCTTCGAAGTGCGGATAGTCACTGCTCGATAAACTCAGAAGACTTATCTCGTTGGTCCCGGTGTTGCGGTAGGACTCCAAGGCGGCCTGGACAATGGTTTCGACAGAGCGAATCCGCAGAGGCCGCTTGATCACCGTGGACTGACAGAAGCGACACTGGTGTGGACACCCACGCATAATTTCGATAGCGATCCGGTCGTGTGGGGTATCGACAAACGGTACCACCGGTTTCGTCGGGAGCGCAATCTCCTCCAAGTCCTTCTGGATCGTGCAAGCCATGACCTGGTTGGGCACATCGCTCCGGGTGCGGTGCATGGCCGCGATGGTCCCATCGGCGTGATACTCCGGCTCATAAAACCGCGGAGCGTAAGCCCAATCGGTGTTGCCTACCATAGCGGCGATGGCATCTTCCCGCGACAACTTGCCGACTTCTTTGTGCCTCATCCACTGTTCCATGAGCCAGGGTAGACTCTCTTCGCCATCGCCGATCACAAAGATGTCGATAAACGGAGCGAGTACCTCCGGATTCTGCGCGCCGGGGCCCCCGGCGATGACCAGCGGATGGTTCCAGTCTCGCTCAGTGCTAAACATCGGCACGCGACCCAGATCCAGCATGGTCAACACATTTGTATATCCTACTTCGTATTGCAGGCTAAAACCAATCAGGTCGAATTGGTGCAGCGGGGTGAAGCTTTCCAATCCATAGAGTGGCAAGTCGTGGTGACGCAGTTGTTGTTCAAAGTCGATCCAGGGAGTAAATGCGCGCTCACAGGCCCATTGTGGATCATTGTTCATGATCGTGTACAACACTTGCAGTCCATGGTGACTCATGCCAAGGCTGTAGGTGTCGGGAAAGCAAAGACATAGTTTACCGCGGACTTGCCGATGGTCTTTGGGCTGGCTGTGGAGTTCACCGCCCAAGTACTGAGCGGGGGTTGTGACCTTGGGGGCGACCCGCAAGACGGCTTCTTTTAGCACGGTATTCAGCATGGGCTCCGATCCTGCTCGCAAGCAAACGACAGCGACAAAGGTTTATTGTGCCAAACTCGGCCGAGTTTGTCCCGCGGAGTTCTCGCTCCGATGTCAAAATCAATGCTAGATTTCTCGCACAGTGGTCTTGGTCTCTCCCAGCGCCTTCTCTACGGGAGTCCGTTCATGAGTATTTACCAGGATTATCGCTTTGAGCCAGAGTTCGACATGACTCCCCTGCGGGAAATCCCCGCGGAATTGTGGAATTCGCCGCACCGACGCAATCGCCAAAGTACCATCGTGGGCTGCTGGTGGCTGCATTGAGCTGTTTGATCCTGAGTTTCTTGCCGTTCATAGATCGCTGGGGTCTGGTTGTGCTTCCTTTGGCGTATCTGGATTGGCTGGGCTATGGCTTGTTGCTGCTCGCGATTGGGTTGGCGTTGCATCTCCATCTCACCCGAGGACCATATCGCTATGTCGAGGAAGGCATTCCCGTGGCCGGACGGATCATCGCGCTCCAGCTCCAACCCTCCTTCTCCTACAACGGCCAGCCCAATGGCTTCCGCTTTGTCGCATTGGTGGACTTGAAGATCCAACGACTGGGCAGCTCGTGACGCTCGAAGTCTGTTCTCGGGAACTGGGAGCGGGAGTTGTAGACAACTGGGAGGTGACTTACAAGGTTGGCGATGTCGTGACACTCGTCTACCTACCGGATTAGTTTGACAAAACCCTAAAGGTTTATGGTTTTCTTGGACTACGACCTGATCAAGGATTGTTGAAGAAAACCAAAGGGGAGCCAGGGGCAGAATCACTTTGGCAAACGGCAGTCGCGATGTTCGCACTAGGCGGAATCTTTTTTCTATTGATGTGGAACGTCTATGCCTTTCGTTGCTTTGCTCCCTTGGAATGGACTCAGGGTCAATTGATCCTCGGGATTGTCGGTGGGGGTATCCTCGGCACGGGAGGTATCGTTGGCATGATTTGGTCGCACCGTCATCGTCGTGCCAAGATCGAGGCGAGTAATGCCCAAGCCAGAATCCGCGGGGAGGTTGTCCAAGCGATTCCTGACCAAGGAGTGTTCGGCAATCGAATTCTTGGGGTGATTGTGGCAGTTGGCATGTTGATGCTGGGAGGCATGACCTGTCTATGCTGGGCATTGACTCTCAACGCCTGGCTTGACGAGTCCCAAGGCGAACCGCGTCTGGTCATGATCCAAGGGATGGAACAGACCACCCACTCGTTTCTCATTCGTACGTATTAGATTAAGTATCAGTTCCTCGACGATCCGGAGCAAGCATCGCATGAGTACAACGCGACTCCGGGAGAAATGAACCAGTTTGTCGCTCCCATCGGACAGGCAGACATCCGTGAAGGAGCGTTTGGCTGGCCGTGGCTTAAGGCGATTGAACCGGTTGCCCTTCCTGGGAACTGAGGCACGGAAGTCAACTTGCTTGTCGAGACCCACCCCTTATTCTCGTCGTCCCCAGACTTTGGGGGCCTTGAAGTTCGCGGGTTTGTCCGTGCGTTGGTCTGGAATGGCTTGCTTGGCCAGGGCATCATACTGCTTGCGTAGCTCCGCCACCTTCTCCGGATTCTCCTCCGCGAGATTGTTCTGTTCGCTGGGATCGTCCGGTAAGTGAAACAACTCAACGCGCATCGGCTGATTCGCCTTTCTCCCACGTCGGCTCAAGACCAGCTTCCAGTCGCCGGCGCGAATCGCACCGCGGTTGGCCTCGGCATTCACCAGGAGAATAGGGTGAGGCGACGACTTGCCTTCCGTAATGCACCCCCAGATATCCAGGCCATCCAAGGGTTTCTTCTGTTCGATCGAAGCTCCAGCCAGCTTCAATAAAGTGGGATACCAGTCGACGATATGGATCGGTTCGTTGACCACCGTATTCTCTGGGATTTTCCCACGCCAGTACGCGAACGCAGCAACCCGTACTCCTCCCTCGTAAACGGTTCCCTTCCCGGCGCGCAACGGCTCATTCGAAGCACCCTGAGTGGTTGGCCCCCCGTTGTCACTGCTGAAAATAATCAGCGTATCCTCGAGCTGATTGGCTGACTCTAATGCTTGAACAATTCTGCCGACTGCTTCGTCCATGGCGGCAGTCATTCCAGCGTAGCGTTGTCGCTTACGAGGTAAGTTGTGATAGGGAGTGAGGTACGATTCGGGCACTTGAAGAGGAGTATGGACCGCGTTGAAGGGAACATAGAGAAACAGTGGCTTGTTGGGCTTTTTATCCTTGATGCGTTGAATCGCTTCGTTGGCGATGAGATCTGTGGTGTAGCCCTCCTCGCGGAGCGGCTGGTCATTCCGGTGCCAGTCCAGACCACCATCCCGCTTGTGCGTAAAGTAATCGATGGCACCGAGATAGTGACCGTACTGGTGATCGAAGCCACGCTTGGTGGGCAAGTACGCTTCGGTGACTTCGCCCAGGTGCCATTTGCCGCAGATGGCGGTTTCGTAGCCGGCTGTTTTTAGGGCCCGAGCCAAAGTGCGTTCATCGAGGGGCAACCCATAGTCTGCCCAGGGCCGAACCACGCCCGACTGTAGCCCATAGCGAATGGGATAGCGGCCGGTCACGAGAGCAGCTCGAGTTGGGGAGCAAACTGGGAGTACATAGAACTGCTCGAGCCGGGCTCCACCTTTGGCGAGTCGGTCCAAGTTCGGAGTTTGAATCACCGATCCATGCCAACCAACATCATTCCAACCTAGATCATCGGCCAAGATAAACACGATGTTTGGCTTGATCGGGGCAGACTCACCCCGTGTTGGCAGGGCAAGCAAGAGGGAGAACGTGGCGAAAACGGCGATGAGCATGCGCATACGGCGTCTCCAAGGCGAGCGAACGGCGAGGGCTCAGGTCCCTATTAGATCGGCTTAGGACTGGACCTGCAACTAGCGCGTGGAACGGGGGTTGAATTGCCGCGGTGGGGTGCGATAATCAAAGCAATACAAGCCGAAGTGGCGGAATTGGCAGACGCGCCAGGTTGAGGGCCTGGTGGGAGTTAAATCCCGTGGAGGTTCAAGTCCTCTCTTCGGCACTCTTGTACCACTAGGACTCACGTCAATTTACGCGCCCGAACAGCTCTCCTTCCCAAAAGTCGTTTTCCCAAGTTGCTGCCATTCAGGTCCGTGCGGGGGGCTGATTGGGGAAAACATGGCGAGCTTGCAAAAAAAGTCCCTTGTACGACTGCCAGTTCCTCTGGCAGGGCAAGAAAGCCGCTTCTCGGACAGCCCAGTCTCTCCATAGAACGATAGGCCAGTCGGCGAGTCGTGGAGCATCTCAAATTCGGAATGTACAGGGGTCCATCTCCAGCCCGGGGGAGGTAGATGCTCGTGGGTTCGTCATGGTGGATGGTAGAGAGACTTTGTTAGAGCATGGTTCATCTGCATCGAGGCAACAGAGCCTCACCCGCAGAAATCTCGCCGTGGAGCAGCTCGGGTTGTGGCGAGTCATTCGGTAGGGTCGAATTTCCTTGCGACCCACTGCTTACTTTGCAAGATAAACTTTCTTTGATCATAGAGAAGACACAGGCTTGTGGGGGAGATCTGGTCGCCTCCGCATCCGATTGCCGGCGTTGTATTGACCCACTTGAAGCACATGTTCGCGAGAATGATTTTCCGTTACTGTTCAACGAATGACACATGCTATCTCGCCGCAAGGTTCGGGAGCCTTCCCAAACGGTGGCCAAAGACAAATCGAACCATCATTATCAGCTAAAATGACCTACGTTGGCCGGGGTACGCCGCAGTCGGAGCTCGAAACCGTGTTGTGGGACTTCGCCTGACATCTCTTCCCGACGATCACCCTCAGCGATCGTCCTGTTGTTCCTGACAGTTCCTCCTCCCGAACCTCGCTAAGATCACCAGAAACATATCCCCGAAACCTGAGAGACCGTCAGAAAGGCTCACAGTTGTCTTGGTCAGCCCGAGACGGACTCCGACAGTTGGAATCGTCATGCAACAGACTCTCCTGCGAACAAATCGACGAATCTTCGCCCGTCAACTCGGACTGGAAAGGCTTGAAACCCGAACAGTCCCTGCCTTGGCCGACCTCGACATGACCTTCGGCACCGAAGGCATCGTTGAGATCGATTTCGGCTTCGGCAGCACGGACCTTGGGCGAGGGATGGCGGTCCAGGCGGACGGCAAGTACGTGGTCGTCGGGAGTTCGAACCAGGATTTTGCGGCTGTACGCTACAACCCGGACGGTTCGCTCGACACCAGTTTCGGTGGAGATGGCAAGGTGACCGTGGACATCGCAGTTGGAGCGAACGACATCGCCGAAGCGGTGGCCATCCAACCCGACGGGAAGATCCTGATCGTCGGTGCGACCTTTACGCCCGCCGACGGGAATGTCGCCGCGGTCCGACTGAACCCGGACGGCAGTATCGATTCCAACTATGGCGCTTCGGGGGTGGTGAACCTCGACCTGAGTGGGGTGTCGATGCTCGACCGGGCGAGCGACGTCGTGATCCAACCCGACGGCAAGGCAGTGATCAGCGGGGAGGTTCAGCAGCCTGCCACCGGGCGCGATTTTCTTGCGGCCCGGTTGAACACCGACGGCAGCTTAGACTTCACCTTCGGAACGGGCGGCATGACCGCCATCGACTTCGCTACGAAGTATGACGCGGCCGAAGCGCTGACTCTGGATGGACCAGACATCATTCTCGTCGGTGGGGCCACGCCCGGGGCCGACTCGGACTTCGGAGTCGCCCGGCTCGACAGTAGCGGATCACTCGTCATCCCATTTGGCGCAGGGGGGAAACTCGCCTTTGACATCTCCGCAGGGAGTTCTGACAGGGCTGCTGCGGTTGCCCTGATTGGGACGGATATCATCGTCGCCGGCGACGATGGAGCCGACTTCGCAGTGGCCCGGTTTACCTTCGGCGGGGCCGTGATCCCCGCGTTCGGGATCGGCGGCAGGCAGACGGTGGACTTCGCTGGATCATCGGACCGGTTGTCCGAAGTCTTGATCGATGGCACGGATATTGTCATCACCGGGACGATGAACACCGGACTGGACACCAACTTCGCGGCGGCCCGTTTGAGCACCGGCGGCACGTTGATTCCGGGCTTCGGCATCGGGGGGAAGCAGGTCATCGATCTGACCGGCACGGGCGCGATCGACATGGCCAGCGGTGCCGCCCTAAGTGGGACGGACATCGTCATCTCTGGGGGGGCCGGAAGGACCGGTCCGGGGGACATCGGGTTGGTCCGGATCGACTCCGCGGGGAATCTCGTACCCGCTTTCGACGGAGACGGAAAAGTGCTGACCGACGTCCGTGGCGAGAGCCTTGACGCGGGCAACGCCATGGCCGTCCAGCCCGACGGGAAGGTCGTGATCGTCGGGACAGCCCGCAACAACTTCGACACCGATTTCGCCATCGCCCGGTATAACCCGGACGGCACCCTAGACGGCACGTTTGGTGCCGGCGGTCTGCGGCTGATCGACATCTCCGGCGGCAGCACCGACCAGGCTCTCGGCCTCGCAGTTCAGCCGGATGGCAAGATCGTTGTGGCGGGGGATGACGGCAAGGACTTCGTCGTGGTGCGGCTTAACCCCGACGGGAGCAACGACGTCACGTTCGGTGGCGGAACCGTGACGATCGACTTCGCAGGCAAGGCGGACCGTGCCAACGATGTGGCCCTGCAGGGCTCCGACATTATCGTGGTGGGGCAGGCGAACAATGGAGTCGACGACGATTTCGCCTTCGCCCGCTTGCTAGGAGCCAACGGCACCCTGGACCCGGGCTTTGCCGGTACGGGTAAGTTCACGCTTGGGGGGGTGGGCTCAACAGAATCGATCAATGCCGTCGTCGTTCAGCCATCAGACAACAAGTTCGTCGTGGCCGGGACCGACGGGGACGACTTTATCTTCGGCCGCTTTGACGCGTCCGGAACACTGGATCTGGGCTTCGGGACGGCCGGGAAGACCGTTCTGGACGTTTCGGGGTCGGGCAACGTTGACGAGCCCATGGCGATGGCGTTGCGGCCGGACGGCTCGATCGTAGCCGCCGGCCGGGCGTTCAACGGCTTCGATGACGATTTCGCGATGGTCAGGCTGAATGCCAACGGACAGCCTGACCTAGGGTTCGGCACAGGTGGCAAAGTGGTCCTTGACATTAACGCGGCTGGGAAGTTCGACACCGCCTTCGGGGTCGCCACCCATCCGGACGGGAACACCGTCGTGGTGGGCACCAACTCCGAAGACATTGTCGTCGTTCGTCTGGACAACTCGGGAGCTCTGGATGCGGATTTCTCCGGCGGGGTGAAATTGTTCGACATTGCCGGAGCCGGCAACACGGACCTAGCCACAGGCGTGGCCATTCCGGCCCCGTACGGGCGGATCGTGATCGGCGGCGGTGCCGGCCAATTTTCGGGCAATGGCACCATCGAGAACGCTGTGCTGCTGCGGGTCCAGGGCCTACCGGGGCCCACCGGTCCAGTGGGACAAAACACGACCGATCAGCACGCGGTGGGCCCGGGCTCGGCGATGCCAGGTTCCGCCACTGCCTTTCCGGTCAACGTCTACGATAAGGCCGGTACCGAACTGCCCGGCTTCAACCCGTTCCCCGACTTCACCGGCGGCGTGCGGACAGCTCTGGCCGACGTCAACGGGGACGACGTTCCCGATCTGATCGCCGGGACCGGCCCGGGAGTTGCGACCTCGGTGATGGTCATCAACGGGCTCGACCAGACGAGTGTACTGTTCTCGGTCTCGCCGTTCGAAGCGACGTTTACCGGTGGCGTCTACGTCGCCGCGGGGGACATGAACGCAGACGGCAAGGCCGACATTGCCATCACCCCTGATCAGGGTGGTGGGCCGCGGGTCCGCGTATTCGAGGGAGGTACTTTTACACAACTGAACGATTTCTTTGGGATTGAGGATCCGAACTTCCGCGGGGGCGCCAGGGCCGCGTTCGGTGACCTCAACGCCGACGGGCGGTCCGACCTGTTGGTGGTCGCCGGGTTCGGCGGCGGCCCGCGTATTGCTGGCTTCGACGGGAACGATGTGGCTGCCGGGGCGGCCACGCCGATCAAACTGTTCGGCGACTTTTTTGTGTTCGAGCCGACCCTGCGGAACGGAGTGTTTATCGCGTCGGGCGATTTAGACGGGGATGAGTTTGCCGATGTGATCGCAGGAGGCGGGCCTGGGGGCGGGCCGCGCGTGTTTGGTCTGTCCGGCCAGGCCCTTGTGGATAGTTTCGGGGCGGACCAGTTGCAGGTGGCGAACTTTTTCGCGGGGGATCCGGCCAACCGCGGCGGCATCCGTCTAGTGGTGAAGGACCTGGACAGCGATACCCAGGCAGACCTGGTGACCGGGGACGGCAGCGACGCGGGCTCGCGCGTGACGCGGTACCTCGGGGCGAACATCCAGCCGAACAACCTCCCAACGGACTCAGGGGGGGTGGAGGCTTTCCCAGGCTTTCTCAACGGCGTCTTTATCGGGTGATGGGAACTGGATACGGGCGGGTTCATCAGCACCGACGTTTGCTCGAACAGGATCACCCCGGGGAATAGAGGTCGGAGGCAGTGTCGATCTCGAGCTGTTTGGGTTCGGCCCGCTTGGAATCCTGGCTTGTTCGGCACTCGGCGGTGTAGCGAGAATGGCGGACGCGCCGATTGGGATTAGCTCCCCCTAAACTCTGTCGGTGCGATTTCAATGGGTCATCCACGAGCGCTACTCCGTCGCCTCCCAACTGAAGATCAGCATCCCTAGGGTGCCCGATGTGACCAGGTCGTCCCCGGACAGAATCAGGACCCGGGGGCCGCCTCCCTCGCCCGCTGCTGCGATCACATCCCCAACACCGTCACCGTTGACGTCGCCACCGGAGACCTGCACACCGCTCGTCTGATCAGCGGAAAACGCAAAGAAGTCGGCGAATAACTTCTCTGGAGTGCCAGCTCTGAAGGTGGCACCATCGTACCTCGCAACTCGCGGTCCTCCGCCAGCACCTGCCCCAACCAACAGGTCGGCTTTCCCATCGCCGTTGAGGTCCGCCAACCCGACATGGAGGCCGCCTCGGAAGGCAGAATCGCTGAGCCCCCAGAAATCCGCCAGCAGCGTGTTGCCTGCCTCGGAGAAGACTCGCACCCGCGGGCCACCACCGCTCCGGGGAGCCACCACGATCTCAGCAATCCCGTCTCCGGTGACATCACCCGCGGCGACATTCACCCCCCCGACGAAGGGGGACTCGAAAGCAGCGAAGTGCGTCCACAACTCTTGGGTGAGGCCATCGTAGATTTCGACCCCTGGCTCAATACCTGGCCCAGAGCCGACAATCAAATCGGGCACCCCATCCCCAGTCACATCGGCAACTGCGGCATCAGCTCTGCTGGGAGCAGTCGGTGTAACGGTATGAGCGAGCGAGCCGTCGAGGTGGTAAATCCTGACCCCTTCCCTCTTCGCATCACCTCCGTCACCAGTGCCGCGAACGGTACCGTGGGAATCTCCGACAACCGGTCTTTCCTGATCTACACGCCCGACCCTGGCTTCGAGGGCGACGCCATCTTCCGATATACCATTCGCGACGGCAACGACGGGTTCGACACCGCCGGGGTGACCGTAGAGGTGTCGCTAGATGCCCCACCGCCGGTGGTTCCACCGGGGGTACCACCCGTGATGCTCTCGGGTCTGCTGCCAGCGGGAGTCGACCAAAATGCCATCTCCGTCCACGCCGCCGGTGCTGGCTCGGGGGGACCGCCATCGTCAACCTTTTCGACGCCGATGTTGATTTGGTTTGCAGGGTCAACGCGTTCCCGGGCTTCACCGGTGGAGTGCGGACGGCAGTTGCGGACGTCAACAGGGCCGGTGTGCCGGATCTGATCGCCGAGACCGGTCTCGGTCGAGCGACCCAGGTGCGTGTGTTGGACGGGGTCGATGGGGAGCAGTTGTACTCGGTCGCGCCGTTCGAAGCGACGTTTACCGGTGGCGAATTCGTGGCATTGGGCGATGTGGACGGGGATGGGAAGTCGGACAGCGTGATCACGACGGATGAGGGAGGGGGTCCGCGGGCGCGTGTATTTAGCGGGAACGACTTCCGCCAAATCAACGACTTTTTCGGGATCGAAGACATCACCTTTGGAGGCGGTGCCCGGGCTGCGTTTGGGGACATCAACCGAGATGGGATTCTGGACCTCCTGGTGGTGGGGGCCGGCGATGAAGCCGGATCTCGCTTAACACGCTACCTGGGCAAAGAGATCGAACGGGAAGGCACCCCGCCTGAAGACGGTTTCTTCGATGCGTTCCTCGGGTTTGACAACGGCATCTTTGTGGGTTGATCGTTCATCGACCGAGGGACGATCAGGATCATCCGTTCGAATGCCAACAAGTAGTCACTCTAGGAACTGGAACATCGCGGGCGCTCAGAACATAATACGCAGAGATTTCGTGTCTGAACCTAACCCCTAGGATTGAAGGAAGTCGACATCCCGACCGTCCACCACAGTAAGCCTTTTCACGATTCGCATCCGTTTGGAGTATGCTGGATGAAACGCTCGTTGATTGTGTTCCTGTTACTGAATAGCTTGACCTTTTGTCCGCCAGCCATTGCCGCACCCGATACGAACGATACTCGACTGTTGGCTCAGCCCGCGGCTGGTCCAGAACAGCTCGCGTTCGTTTATGCCGACGACCTGTGGATTGCGGATTATGACGGCAGCAATCTCCGTCGGTTGACAACGCACATTGGCTTCGAGGGTCAGCCGGTGATCTCGCCGGACGGAGACTGGGTGGCCTTCAGTGGCGAGTATGACGGTAATATTGATGTCTATTTGATCTCCTCGAAAGGTGGCATCCCGAAACGTCTTACCTACCATCCGGGCGACGATCTCGTTCGCGACTTTACGCCCGACGGCTCCGGGGTGCTCTTTTCCTCGGCCCGGGAAGTCTTTACCCGACGCTACACGCAGTTTTTTACGGTGCCTGTCGGTGGGGGAATGCCCGAGAAACTGCCGATCCCCAACGGGGTCAAGGGATGTTACTCCCCCGATGGGAAGCGATTTGCCTATACCCCTCTCGCCGAGCGCTTCAAACAGTGGAAAAACTACCGCGGTGGGACGCACACCCGGATCTGGATCCTCACGTTCGCTGGACTTGGAGTCGAACAGATTCCACAGCCGGAAGGGCGGTGTAATGACTCCGACCCGTTTTGGCTGACGCCGAACAAACTACTATTTCGCTCTGATCGAGAAGGCGAGTTCAACTTGTACAGCTTTGACCTCGCTAGCAAGGAGATGATTCAGTTAACTCGCTATAACGAATTTCCTGTACTGGATGTGTCAGTAGGCGGTGGGCATATCGTCTATGAGCAGGGTGGCTATCTGCATCACATGACCGTGGCCGATGATGGGGAGCTTGGTCAGCCATCGCGGCTTAAGATCGGGGTCGCCGCGGACCTCCCAGAACGCCGCGCTCGTTACGTCAAGGGGTCCAAGTATGTGCGCAGCGCATCCGTGTCTCCCTCCGGTGCTAGGGCGGTCGTCGAGACCCGGGGCGAGATCATCACCGTGCCCGCTGAGAAGGGCGACCCACGCAACCTATGCCTGACCCAGGATGCCCACGAGCGCAGCCCCTCCTGGTCGCCCGACGGCGAGACCATTGCCTACGTCTCCGACCGCAGCGGAGAGTACCAGCTGATTCTGGAGCCGCAGTCCGGAAAGGGTGAGGAGCGAATCATCCCCCTGATGGGGGCCGGGTTCTATCGCAACCTTGTCTGGTCGCCGGATTCCAAGAAATTACTGTACCAGGACAATGCCTCGTCGATCTACTGCCTCGACGTCGGCACCGGAAAGGTAACGCCGATTCTGGACAAACCTGCGTACGGGGGGAGTCGTTCTCTAGGTGCTTCCAGCTGGTCCCCGGACTCCCGGTGGGTGGCGTACTCGGAGGAAACGCCGGCCCAGATTTCTCGGGTCCATGTCTACTCACTGGAAGCTAAAAAGTCGTATCCCCTTACCGATGGCCTGAGCGAGGCCGTCAACCCGGTATTCGACCGCGGTGGGAAGTACCTTTACTTCCTCGGTTCGACGGACACGGGGATGAACAAACACGGCTTCTCGCAGTCTTCGGGTGAGGTCCGAACGCCGGAATGGTCCCTGTACCTGGCGGTGCTCCAAGCCGATGAGCCATCACCCTTCCGACCGGAGAGTGACGAGGAAGAATCGGAAGACGACGACGACGAGAAAGAGGTCGATAAGGAAGAGGACGACGACGAGAACGCCGAGGACAAAGAGAAGTCTGACGAGAAAAAGCCGGACCCCGTCTCGATCGACTTCGATGGGATCGACCAGCGGATCGTGGCATTCCCGCTCTCAGCAGACTCGTATCTGGCTCTGCAATCTGGCAAGAAGGGACAGCTATTCTTCCTGAAGCGAGACCGTAGCGAGGGTGGTCCTGGACAGGGAGGGGCGACGCTCATGCGCTACGACTTGAAAGACCGTAAAGCGACGGAGATCAAGTCCAAGGTGCGCGGTTACGAGCTTACCCCCGACGCGTCGAAGGTGCTCTACTCATCCGGCAGTAGCGACTGGTTTATTGCTCCGGTGGGGAAGGGAGCTCCCGAGCCCAAGAAGCTCGATTTGGCCGCCATCGAAATCAAGATCGACCCGGTCAAGGAGTGGCCGCAGATCTTCCACGAGGCCTGGCGGATCAACCGAGACTACTTCTATGCCACCAACTTCCACGGGGCCGACTGGGAGGCGATGCGGGAGAAATACCGACCGTTCGTGGACCATTGTGCCACCCGTAGTGACCTCAACCGGGTGATCCAGTGGATGTGTAGCGAGTTGGCCGTCGGTCACCATCGTGGTGGCGGCGGCGACCGCCTCCACGACACGGACACGATCTCGGGGGGTCTGTTGGGCGCAGATTATGAAGTTGCCGAAGGTCGCTATCGCTTCAAGAAGGTGTACGGTGGTCTGAACTGGGACCCGAATCTCCGCGCACCTTTGACCGAACCGGGAGTGAACGTGAAGGCGGGCGAGTATCTGCTCGCGGTCCGAGGCCAGCCGGTGCGGCCGCCGGAGAACCTGTACCAGTTCTTCGAGAACACCGCCGGTGAACAGATCGAGATCACTGTTGGCCCTGACGCGACGGGCAAAGAGTCGCGTACGGTGATCGTCCGCCCGATCGGTAGCGAGCTGTCGCTACGGAATCGAGCCTGGATCGAGGGGAACCTCAAGAAGGTCCACGAGGCGACCGACGGCAAGGTTGCTTACGTTTACGTACCAGACACCGCCGGCCGTGGTCGGGAGTACTTCAAGCGCTACTTCTTCCCACAGGTGGACAAGCAGGCGGTCATTATCGATGAGCGGTTCAATAGCGGCGGCCAGGTCGCCGACTACTACATCGACCTGCTCCGCCGGCCGTTTCTGACCTACTGGGTGCCACGGTATGGCGCCAACTGGCGAACACCCTCTGCAGCCATTCATGGTCCCAAGGTGATGATCATTAACGAAACCGCGGGGTCCGGGGGTGATTTGCTGCCGTGGATGTTTCGTAGGCTCAAGATGGGCACCCTGGTGGGCAAGCGCACCTGGGGTGGCCTGGTCGGAATCTCCGGCTATCCATCCCTGATCGATGGGGGCAGCATCACTGCTCCAAGCTTCGCGATCTGGGACCCGGAAAACGGTTGGGTCGTCGAAAATGCCGGTGTGCCCCCGGATGTCGAGGTCGAACAGTATCCTGCGGACATCATGGCTGGGCGAGACCCGCAATTGGAAAAGGCGATTGAGATTGTCCTGGAGCAACTCGAAAAGTCTACGGTCCAGGAACCCAAGCGCCCGCCTTTCCCCGTGCGTGCTCTGCCTGGAGCGATCAAAGGGACGGGTGGCGAGTGATCTTGGACGGAAGTGATGACCCTCGCAAACTGAGGGAGAGAAGCGACACCTAGTCTTGAAAAAAACTGGGATAACCGGGCTGAGAATGGACCCATTCTCAGCCCGGCCGAAGTAGTTTTCACTCGGATGCCTTGCCCTTTTTCAATCACCCGGTGGTCCACGCCATTGAGCTGACCTGCGAGAAGACACGAATCCTCGTTAACCAACATAAATGCCGCCTGGATCATCTTCTTCAAAGGCTCGAAAAGCGGTTTCTGGCTCACCCTCTCCGATCACGAGGCGGCGTCCGAGGTAAGTTCTGACCTCTGGGAGCGTGTCGGGTCCTGATCCAATCACCAAGTCCGCGTAAACGTCTCCATCCAGGTCTTTGCCAGCCACCCTCACGCCACCGCGGCTCGAGGAATCACCGGCATAGAAGTCGGCGACCACTTCGGGAGCCTGCCTCCCTAAGAGATCTGCTCCCGACAGAACGCGTACACGCGGGGCACTGCCTGGTCCTGCTCCAATCACTAAGTCGGGGATGCTGTCTCCGTTTACATCCGCGGCCGTGACATGCACCCCGGCCACCTGGCTGGGTTCGAAGGCAAACAGGTCGGCAAACAGCTTGGCGGGCGAGCCAGTACCAATTGTGGCGCCGTCGTACGCCGCGAGCCGGGGGCCCCCGCCGGCGCCCGCGCCGACGATCAGGTCAGCAACTCCGTCGCGGTTAAGATCGGCCAAGGCCGCATGCAACCCCCCGCGGAAGTCGGGGTCGTTGATGCCCCAGAAGTCCGCGAGGATGGTCAAACCGTCTCCGGAAAAGACGCGGACGCGCGGCCCCCCGCCGTCCGCGGGGGTGACCACGATGTCCGCCCGACCGTCGTCGGTGACGTCCCCCGCTGCCACATGCACCCCGCCGGTGAACGTTGGCTCGAAGGGTATGAACGAGGTGACCACTTCTTGGGTCACGCCATCGAACACACGGACTTGTGGGGGACTGCCCACTCCAGAGCCGACAACCAGGTCGGGAGTGCCGTCGCCGGTGACATCGGCCACAGCTGATGGGGTCGTGCCCAGGCTCGCCGGGGTGTCCGTCACGGTCACGGTGTAAGCGTCGGTGCCGTCCGGTTGGTACACGGTGACATCGGCTCGGCCGGGTCCGTTCGCGGAGAATTGCCCGGTAGTGTTCTGCCCTACCGGTGGACTGGCCCATTCGGTCACCCGAAAGGTGCGGGTCTGCGACTGGGAAGAATTGGTAGTATCGGTTGCCCGCACGACGATGGAATAGGTGCCTGGTCCTTCGGAGCGGGAGCCGTCCCAGGTGATCTCCCCGGTCGATGGATCGATCATAGCGTTAGCGGGGGCGCCCGGCTCCAGGGAAAAGGTCAGATCGCGTTGGCCACCGAGCTCAGTGATGGTAACGCTGGCCATGAACGACATGCCTTCCTCGATGGTGTGATCGGGCAGGGAAGCCATCCAGGCCGGGGTCGCAGCGAAGTGCAAGGGCTGTTCGGATGTCGGGCCGGTCAGCACATCGACGGTGTGCACTGCTAGCGCCGGGTGGGTCAGGATATGCCCGTCATTCTCCAGGACGCGGACCTGATGGCGTCCTACGGGCAAGCCATCGAAGGCATAGGAACCATCGGCCTGAGTAACACTCACCGGCTCCCCTTCGTCCAGGCGGCCGTCCCGATCCCGGTCCACATACACCGTGGTTGCGCCCAGTCCCGGTTCCTCGGCGTCTTGCTCGCCGTCACCGTCGGTATCGACGTGAACGCTGCCGGTGAGCTGGCTGGTCTGGCCGTTGACGAAGTCGTTCCCGGCTGATTCGTCCTCCGCGTCCAACACGATCTCGATCGCCTGATTGGTGAGCTTGGTTTCGTTCAAGTATGTGGACAGTTGGACTTGATTAGCACCCTCGGTAAAGTTGGCCACCGTCAGGTCGGGCAAGTCGTCGCCGTTCCAGTCGGCGATAAGGAAGCGGTTGCTGGCGGGGGCGTTCAGCGTCGCAGGCAAGTGGAACCAGTCCGGTCCATCCCCGCGGTTGAGCAGGAGCCGCAACGGTTCGGGTTGGTTGGACTTGGTCCCG
This sequence comes from uncultured Alcaligenaceae bacterium, assembly GCA_964410665.1. Classification (GTDB taxonomy): domain Bacteria; phylum Planctomycetota; class Planctomycetia; order Gemmatales; family Gemmataceae; genus CAYPIE01. The sequence continues at coordinate 33,720 of CAYPIE010000006.1, read as the reverse complement.
TAGACCAAAAGGTCGGGACGGAGGTCTCCGTTGACGTCCTGGACCACCATCGCCTGGGTGGTATCGAAGGCGCCGGTGATGAAGTTGTACTCGTCATCGCCGAGCACTGCCCCTTGCTTGAACTTGAACGTGCCCGCAGCATACTGGTTGGGCGGTCCAACATCCCGAGAGGTCGGGTAGGTGAACTCGTCACCACTATTCAGTGTATTCACGTACAACGGCGGGCCGACGAACTTGATCAGTCCGCCGCCGTCGTCGGTAGTCCACGGGAAGTTCGTTCCGGGGCCGGTGGGGCTAGAACCAGAGTTCCCGTTCCAGGCGATCGAATTCTCGAAACTTTTGCCATACCCGGCACCGACGATCGTACCCTTGAAGCCGGCCGGTAAATACACCGGCTGATCGAGCGTCATGAACTGCGAGGCCCCCTCGATGTAACTGACCGAAGAGTCGTACGGCCTGCTGGCAACGAGCGTCCTTGTTGTTCGCTCAAACAGGTTGACGCGGAGGGGACTAAGAACGTCCATCTCCGGGATTGCGCTGATGAAAAGCCCTAGATCGGTGACCGTGATAGCACGATCCCCAACATCAAAGTTCATTCCCAAGTTATATTGGACGTAACTGTTTGGTTGCTGGTTCCCGACAGTGTTCTCAGGGACAATGTAGCTGGTCACTCCCGGACTGTCGCTGGGATCCGTCTGTAAAGACCAGGTCACCGCGGCTACGCTGGAAGATCCGGATGGCAGTGAGATGGGTAAGGCGACATCTAGGCGGCCGTCTCGGTTGACATCCCCGAAGGCTCCAGGCCCCTTGGGGATGTTCCCGGAAACACCGAACAGTGGAAAGGGGGTCTGGAAATGGCCATCGCCAGTCCCGTACCAGACGTAAACGACGCCGGACACCGTGAGCAGTACGTCCAGGTGAGAGTCATCATTCAAATAGCCCCGGTCGAGGGAGACATCTTCGGCCGAAACAGTGCCCGGGACGGTAACATATCCCGAACTATATGCCCTCGCCCTGTTGGTGTTGACAGATGCGAAATCGAGATACATGAACGACGGATCGTTCGGGTTTAAACCGGCGACGATGACATCGTCGTTTCCATCCCCGTCGAAATCTCCGATGGTGCCGCTGTAATAAGGGCGGATAAAATCAAATTGAGGCACGAACAAGCTGTGCCCGTCGTTGCTAAACAGGGAGGTGCGGTCCTTCCCTTGATTGCGGAATAACACCGGCGGGGCTTGGACGTTCCCAATCACCACCAGATCGGTCCTTCCGTTCCCGGTAACATCTCCAGCCAACAGATCCACGATGGTGCCCGTGATCCCTGTCTGTTCGAATTTATACAGTTGTTCATCGAAGGTGCCGTCACCGTTTCCAAAGTACACCACGACGATGAAGATACCGTTCGGATTGGGTGGTGCGATCGCGATATCCATGTGGCCGTCCTGGTCGAAGTCGACCGCGACGCTGTGATCAGACCACACTCCGAATGTCTGCGTTATCGGGTCCGAGAACTGTACCGTCGCGTCTTGAGGTGCGATCTGCCGCCAGCCGGCCTTCAGGTCGTCGAGCGGCTGCTGGATAGTGTAGGTGCCGGTGGGCACGCCGGGGAAGATGTACTGGCCGTCCTCCCCGGTGGTGGCGGTTTGGACCACCACATCGGTCTCATCGACTAATTGAACCTCCCAGCCGGCGAGAACCTCCTTGCTCGGGTCCAACACTCCCCGGGCATTCAGCGCCTCGCCTTTGACCATGCCACCGACCGCGATCGACTTGGTCAGCCCGAAGTCGAGCTGGTCGTGGACGTCATATTCTCCGTCGACCGTCAAGCTGTACGTCACCGGGGAAGAGGGTGTGCTCTGTGTGAACGCAGGCGAGGGAACTCCGTGGTATAAGGACCGGACTTGGAGCGGGGTCAAGGTGGACTTCCAGACGGCCACGTCGTCTAGATACCCGCTAAAAAGAAAACTGGTGTTGGTACCCCGGGCACCCCGGGCACCGATGGTAAAGTCCACCGTGTCGCCGGTCGACACATCGGGGTTGGCGGGCAGGCCATCGGAGACGATGACCGAATTCGGCTGCCAGATGCCATTTACATAAATCCGCACCGCGTCCGGAGTGACCAGGCCGTTGGCACCGACGCTGTTCGGGTCGAAGGTGAAGGCAACATGATACCAGGTGTTGGCCTGCAGCTCCGGCCCAGCCCCGACTTGTAGACCGACGCCACTACTCTGGCGGAGCACGACCGAGAGGCGCCTGGAAGTTTGCTGATTGTAGCTGATCCGCAAGGCCCAGCCGTTGTTCGGTTGCACGGGATCGTTCATCCCAGCGATGTCTTGTGTCTTGGCCGGATCGTCTACCCGGAACCAGCCCGAGAAGCTGAATGCCCCGCGCCCGGGTTGCAAGTCGGTCCCGGCGGGGACGTCGACGTACTGCTCAGCACCGTTGAGCTTGAGAACCTGATTACCGGAGGAGGCATTTGAGTGGTCGGCGATGCCGAAGCTGGCCGCGGTGTTGATGGCGGCGCCGTTGCGGCGGGTGCCGAGGTGCCGGTCGGCCCGGGGGTTCCCCGAAGCGTCGGCGACATGCTGGGTCTGGGCGCCGTCGGTGGACAGGGTGTCGGCCTCGAAAGTGTAGGTCGCCGCGGAGCCGTTCCAGGGGATCACGCGGACCATGTAGTCGCCTGGCTCGGGGCGGGCGAACCGGTAAGACCCGTCGGTACCGCTCAATGTTGTTGCCACTACCTGGCCGCCCTGGAGTAATTCGACCGTGAAACCACCCAGGGCAGGGTCATCGGCTCGGGTGATGGTCATGCCGTTGAGAACCGCGTTGGGGTCGGTACCTCCCAGACTGGCCAAGCGCAAAGTCAAGGTCCCGTCCGACACGACCACGTTTGCGTACGTCTTTTCGACGAACTGACCCACCATGGTGGTCACCTTGTCAACCTGGGCCCCCTGGAGGAACACACCCACCTGGTCATGCCTGCCTGTGTCATCTCCGATGGTGAGGGTGACATCGTAGGAAGCGTTGGGTAGGTCGGTCTGAAAGACCATCTCTGGGTTGAGAACAAAGTCCCGAGTCAGCGCCACCGGGGTGGTGCCGTTACTACGGTTGGTATTCTGCACGGTGTTCAGCCAGCCGTAGCCGCGGGCCTCGGTGTAAGTCATCTGGCGGGTCACCTGCGTGTACCCGGCCTGGACCGGAGAGTTCTGCGTCCCGAAGTCGTAGCGGGCAGCCGGAACTGATTCGACCCGGATGCCGTCCCGGCTCAGATCGGCGAAGACGTTGCCGCGGATGACACTGTACTCCTTCGGGGTAAAATCGACCTGCGTGACACTGGTCCCGTCGTAAGTGACGGTAGTGACGGTGGTGTCATCGGAGTTGTACACGGTCGGGACCGGGTTGATGAGAGCCAGGTCGAACGGGGTGGCGGTCGGCAACGGGTCGACGGCAAGGGCCGCGGTGCCGCCGGTGGCGTTGGCGGTGTAGTCCACGTCGGTGGTGAACAGGCCCGGTGTTGTGGCGATCGAAGTGATAGTGTGCACCCGGTTGTAAGCGTTGACTGAGGAGCCGCTCAGGGTGAACTGGTCGCCGATCTTCCAGCCGCGGTTAAAGTCTCGACTCCGCGTCTTCATCTGGACGATGACCTTGCCGCCCGCGGGCGCTGGTCGGACCGAGGTGACGTCGAAGGTCAGATCCCCGGGGCTGGGCACCAGGTGATACTGGCCGTCGGTGTTTGACGGGCCGGAGATCGGTTCGGAGAACTGATACACCCCGTCCCGGTCCAAGTCGGCAAACACCTGCCAGCCCTTCAGGCGGGAGGCCGCCTGGAAATTGAATGTGCCGGCGGCGAACCGGTTGGCCGTACTGGTGTCGAGCTGATCGGGGTACACTCCGGGAGTGTTGCCGTACCGGGAAGGGCCGACGAAGGTGATCGCCCCGTCGCCGCTGTTGGTCGTCCAAGCCGGGGAGACCGAGTTGCCGTTGCGTTCGTTGGCGCCGTAGCCCTGAGCGACGATCAGGCCCTGAAACCCTGCGGGGAGGGTAACGGGGGTCGGCAGGGGTTTGAACCGGCTCCCGCCGTCGAGGCGGCCCGGGTCTCCCGGGGTAAAGGTCAGGGTAGCCATCGGGGTGGTGGTGTCGGTTCGGTCCCAGAGGGTGGCGGTGAGGGTATTTTTGAGACCGTTTGACAGGTCGTCGAACACCCCCAGCTCGGTGATCCGGACCGGCTCGTTGACGTCAAACGCCATGCCCAGGGGGCCGGAGAAGGGCTGGTTGCCGGCCGTACCGCGCGGTACCAGGTAGCTGGTATTCGTGGCGGAGAAGGGGCTGCTGATCGTCCCCTGGACGGCCTCGGGTGGCCGGAACCCATTGGTGTACGCGGAAAAGACCGGAGTGTTGACTCCGTCGTCGATGACCAGGTACAGGTGGTAAGTTCCGGAAAATAGATCACCGATGTCTAGATCAGTGGTAGCAGTGAAATTTCCGCTGTCGTTGAACGTCAGAGAAACACCCTTCTGCAGCAGCCGGCCGTCGTAGCCGGTGTCATCCCGGTCGAGGTAGACATCGACCACGGTTCCCGACTCAAGGGCCTTGTCGGCGAAGCCGGCGATCGAGAGCTGCAGGGTCTCCCCGTCCGGCGTGACCGGCGGCTGCTCGGTAAACGTGACGGTCGGCGGCGGCGTGTAAAAGTTCCCCGAGAATTGCGGCTGCTGCCAGCCGGCGACGGTGCCGGCGTTGCCGACGCCAACGGCGTTGTCGTAGGGCTGGTCGGTGACCAATGTGAGGCCATCGCTGCTGATCGATTGGACGACGTGGTTGGTGTTGTACGGGGAGTTCGCGCCGGTAGTGGAGGTGTTGCCGGTGACAGAAATGGTGTTGTTGACCGCGAGGCCGTCTGCCTTGTCGGTCAGGTTGATCTGGGTGTTGCCGTTGCCGTCGTCGACGATGTCGAGGATGCCGACGGGGTTGTTGGCGAAGGTGTAGCCTGTCGAGTAGAGTTTGACGGTGTAGGTCCCGGCCGGGAGTAAGGCGGTCGAGTCAGAGGCATCCCCAACGACGCTGACGTTGACCGAGGTCGGCGAGTTCTGGTCGGTGAGCAGCTGGATGCCGTTGGTTGCCGGGTCGAAGTCGGCTTGCATGATCTCCTTGCCGCCGGGGGGCGTCACCGAGATGGTTTGCGTGCCGTCGTTGGAGGGGAAGTTGACCGAGAAGGAGGCGTTGGTGGCGCCGGGTCCGGCAGGCGTACTCTCGTTCAGATCTTCGAGGGTAACATCGGCACCGTCGCGATGCGAGGGGTTCCCGGCAAAGAAGTTCATCACCTCTTGCCAGGCGCCTCTCTGGGCGAGTTGGGAACCGGACACGGCGATAACCCGGGGCGCCCCCCCACGTCCCGGGGCGGCGACAACCTCGGCAAAACCATCGCCGTCGATGTCCCCGCCGGCCACCATGACTCCGCCCCGGTGAGAGGGCTCGAAGGCGAAATGGTCGGCAACCAGCCTTTGCGGGCTGTTGCTCAGGCTCACCCCGTTGAAGACCGCGACCCGGGGCCCGCCACCGGCCCCGGCCCCGACGATCAGGTCGTCGATCTGATCGCCGTTCACGTCCGCCAGCGTGATCGAGGCGCCGCCGCGGTAGCCCGGGTCGTTAAAGGCCAGAAAGTCGCCGACGATCTTGGTCGGGCGGCGGGTGAGGCTGGCCCCGTCGAAGGCCATGATCCTCGGTCCGCCCCCGGCCCCAGCGGCCACGATTAGGTCGGCCCGCTGGTCCCCGTTGAGGTCGCCCATGGCGACATGGATGCCGCCACGGAAATTCGGGTCATCGAAGGCGAAAAAGTCCGCGATCAGCAGAAAGGTTTTGCCAGAAAACACGCGCACCCGCGGCCCGCCCCCGGGCCCCGCACTCACCACGATGTCGTCCCACCCGTCACCGTCGACGTCGCCGGTCGCGGCATACACGCCACCAGTGAAGGACGACTCGAAGGCTTCGAATGATGCGATGGTGGTGTTGTTCACTCCGTCGATTACTTGGATGAGAGGCGAGCCGCCCGTCCTGGCGACCAGAATCAAGTCGACCACCCCGTCCCCGGTCACATCCCCCGCGGCCGTGCGGACACCTTGGGGGAACGCGCTTAATTCTGTTGTCAGGACGCGTCGGACCGATGCGCCGTCAGGGCTGTGCATGGTCACCTGGTTGCTGCCTGCCGCGGGAGTCGAAGTGACGAGCCCGGTGGTGTACTCCGCCTGGTTCGCGGCCAGGTCGAAAGTCTGGGAATAGACGTCCACACTCGGACTCTGGGGGAACGGGTCCTGGGAGAGGCGGTTGATGGCCTTGTTGCCGATCACCTTGACCTTCTTCTCGCCGAACTCGTACTCGATGCCGATCGCCTTTTTGGTGAAGAGCAGGTCGACGGTGGTCCAGGCCGCGACATAGCTGTTGTCGAGGTCGGTGTGCGAGTAGGCAAGGCGGAAGTCGAGCGAGGCCAGGGTCTTGCCGCCGATGAACGGGATCTGCTTGGGCATCACTACCCGGGCGTCAGCCGCGATCCAGATCGCCCCGCCGCGGTCGAACTCGAAGTCGGCGTCGATCTGGAAGATATCGTCCACCAACCCGGCTTTCAGGTCGACCGTGTATTTACCCTCGTTCCAGTCGAGCAGGACCTTGCCGGTGCCCTCGCCGAGCACTCCGCTGGGCTTGCCGCCGTTGTTGCTGCGGAACGAACCCAGGTAGATGTCGGCGTCAATCTCCAGGTGGTTGCGGTCGACCGTGAACGCGCCGACCGCGCTGAGGAATTTGGTCGACTTGCCGAACAGCTTGACGGTGTCGCCGTACTCGGCGGTGATGTGCCCGGAAACGACTAGGTCGCTGGGCTGGTCCAGGTTGTTGAGGGTGGCGTCGATCTCGCGGAGGAACAGCCCGGTAGGGCCGATCGGGATGCGGGCGGAGTCCTTGTTGGCACGCCATTTGAGGAAGATTTCGTGGATGCGGAACTGCTTGGTTGCGGTGTTGAACCGCATGTCGATCTCTCCGTCGACCTCCCAGCTGCCGGGGAACAGGATGTCGATCTCGAAGTCGAACTCCAGGTCGGTGCCGTCCTGCATGAAGGTGACGTCGAGGTTCTTGATCTTGAACGCGCCCAAGTTGACGTCAGCGAAGGAGACCTCAAGGTCGTTGACGGACCAGGAGCCGTCCTCGATCTGGATGCCCGGCTGAGCCGGCGTGCCCATGGTGACGGTGGTGTCGAACAGCTGCGGCGCGGTCACTTCGCCGGACAGTTCGTACAGAGCCTGCGTGGCGTCATAGACGAAGTGGACCGGGTTGTTCGCCGGGCTCTCGAGGGTGAAGCCAAGGATGTTGAGGGTACCTGAGACGGCGACGTCGACGCGCTCGACCGTGCCGGTAGCGGTGTCGATGACCAGCCCGGCCGCTTCGGCGGAGTCGCCGAACTGGGCCTGGATGCTAGTGGTGTTGCTGCCCCCGTCGCTGGCCTCGCCGTTCGGCACCTTGACGCTCAGGGCGCCGAACATGATGAAGTCGAGATACTGGTCGGAGTTGGTGTCGAGGTTGTATTCGAAAGTTAGCTGGTCCGGTGCAAAGGCCAGGCCGAAGGCCTCGAACTCCCCGGTCAGGCCGACGGCGATCTTGTCCAGGGCTCCGTCCGTGATGGTCATCCCCGGGTCGGACTGGGTGCCGATGAGCACCTCCAACTCTGACCCTTGCTGACCGGACAACCCTTCGGCCTCGAACTTGGCGCCGCCGAAGAAGCTGAACTGCTTTTCTTCTTGGTCATACTCGACGCCAAGTTCACCGGTGATGGTCACGCCGCCGGCCTGAAAGCTCGGCAACGCCAGCTTGGCCTCCACTGATTCGAGGGTGACGCCGCTGTTGACCTGGATGGTGGCAGCGACGGTGAGCGCTGTAAGGTTGACGGGCAGGGTGTCAAAGTTGAGCTCCCCGTCGGCTTCCATGGACGCGTTGGCGGGGTCGTCGGCGTCTATAAAGGTGGCCTGGTGGATTTCGAACCCGGTCGGGATGCCGGCCACGGTGATACCCACCGGGCTGCCCTCGTCGGTCAGGGAAAGGCCCCCGGCCTGCTCGCCGCTGAGCAGGCTGGCATCGAAGTCGGCGATGTCCCCCTCGATGCGCCAGAACACCGGTTCGGTGGGCACCTGGGCCAGGGCAATGGTCGATGCCTTGTCGGCGGGGTCGCCGATCTGGAAGGTGGTGCTTTCCGAGTCGCGGTCCGGGTCGGGGATGAAGACGTGCCCGTCAATCTGCCATAACGGATAGAATTCGCCTCCGTCGGGGTCCAGGCCGACATGCACGGGCGTTCCGACATCGAACGTGTCGGTCGCGAGCTGGTCGGGGGCGTTCGGGTCGCTGGTAAAGTCGCCCCGGAAGGTCAGGCCGCCGAAGTTGTAGAAGTCGACGGCGGGAGCGATTCGGTCCTCCAGGCCGTCGAGTTGCAGCCGACCGCCATGCGGCCGTCGGGCCGACCGGCCCGGGACCTGAAGACGCTGACGGCTCGGCTGCTCGGCGGGATACATCATGGGGGAATCTCCGTGGAAAGCTGCGATCGAGTTCCCTGCCCGCTGGCGCGGTGACGCCGCAATGGAGGTCGAGGAGGGAGCGAGTCAGTTTGTTAAGCGGAAATGGGGCGGGCTGTTGACAGGTGCGGTGCGAAAAAAAGAAAAAAAGCCGCGGGAAAGAGGTAGTGGGTCAGGGCCCGACGGGTAGGCTCGAGCGGGGACGCGCCGGTCTGGCCGGATAAGCCGGGGCATCCCAGATCCAGATGCCCCCGGGTCGGTCGAACGAATGGGCGGTGCCGGCCAGTCGCGCGCCGTCGGGGCTGAAAGAGAGTTCATCGAACCAGCTTCCGTCGCCGCGGAGGATCAGGACCTCGCGGCCGCCCTCGACGTCCCAGCAGCGGACGGTGCCGTCGCGACTGCCGCTGACCAGCCGGTGGCCGTCGGGGGTGAAGCGGACGCACTCGACCCAGTCTTCGTGGCCGACTAACAAAGGGGCGACCGGCTCGCCCCGAAGAGCATCCAGCACTCCTACCCAGCCGGCCCGGGTGCCGACCGCCAACCGCTTGCTATTGGGGTGAAAAGCCATGCATAACAACCCGCTCGATTGCGCCAAACTGTGTTCTAGCACAAGCTCGCCGGTCTTCGCATCCCAGATCTTCAGCACCCCCGAGCCATTGTTCCCGCGGCCACAGGCCGCTACCCGCGTGCCGTCTGGGCTGTAGCGGACCTCGCTTCCCTCTACGCCGAGAGACCAGCCCCGGAGGCGTTGACCGGCTGCGGGATCCCACTCGTCGATGGTCCCATCGCCCGTGAACGCGAGGAGGCTTTGCCCATTCGGGTGATAGCTGAGGTGTCGGATCCCGCTCGAGGCACTCGCGATGGTCCGGACGGCCCGCCCGGTCTCGGCATCCCAGAGAACGATCTCACCTTGCCGGTTCCCGGTGGCGATTTGCTGCCCATCCGGGCGGAAAGCCAGTGTGGTGGGGCGGTTCTTCGGCACCATGACCTTCCAGATCTCAGCGCCCGATCTGGGTGGTATCAGCCGGAACCATCGTTCCCCGACGCAGGCGAGATGCCGACCGTCAGGGCTGAAGTGCGCTTGCCAGGTGATTTCGCTGTCATCTCGAAGGATGGTAGCCTCGGGGTCGGAGACCGCGTCCCAGACCTTGACCGTCCCGTCCATCGCCTGACTGATCAGCTGGGTACCGTCGGGGGTGAAGGCGACCTTGAAAACGCCTTTGGCATGTCCGCGGAAGATATGCTCGGGTGCGCCGGTCTCCGCGTTCCAGATTCGCACTGTCCGATCGTGCAACGCCAGCGCGAGGCGGGTGCCGTCGGGGCTAAAGCAGGCATCCCAAACGAAGGTGTCGGGGGTGACCTGCACGGTGAGCACATCCTCCCAGGTCCGGGTGTCCCAGATTCTGGCTGCACTCAGGTCATGAAGCGCGGCACACAAACGCTTCCCGTCACTGCGGAAGGATATGCCGAGCACCTGGGTGTGCTTTACCGCGATGGAATGAATCAACTTCCCGGAATCGACTAGGTGGACGTGGATCCGATCAGGCCCGCCGACGGCCAGGAGCTTGCTGTCCGGGCTGAACGCCAGCGAACTCTTCTTGGTTCCGAGCGGGTCGAAGGTTTTGTGCAGTTGTCCCGTGCGGGCATCCCAGAGATGCACCGTCCCGGTTTGATCGGAGGAGGCGAGCCAGAGGTCATCGGGGCTGTGGCAAGCTGCAACGATCGAACGGGTGGGACCGCGCAATGTGCAGAGCGGCTGACCGGTATGGAGATCCCAGACCCGGAGGCTGCCGTCCGGGCCGCGGCCGAGGCCCCTCGACCCGGCTCGATTCAAGGATAGACATCCAATTTTTGGCAGAAATGGATGCGGGTCGGCGCGGGCAGACGCCGTCTCCAACCGCCACTGGTAGACGCCCGCGTCACTACTCAGCAAGGCTCGTCGGCCATCCGGAGTGATGAGGACCTGGTTCCACAATCTGCCCATGGCGGGGAGGGTCTTGAGGTCGGCATGACACAGCCGGTGCAGGTAATACCACTCCCAATCCCGAAGCGCCTGTGGGCAACCGTCCAGGAGTTGGCGGGTGCGGATGATGTCATTCTCCTGCAACTCGAAGTGGGCGACCCGGACCCGGTTGACGTACAACGCTTCCTCGGCCCGGAGTCGTTCCTGTACGGCGACCTGTCGGGACTGCTCGGCCTGGCCGCGGGCCAGGTCGGCTTCTTGGCGAGCTTCCTCGGAGCGGAGCCACATACGGGTAGCGAGAGTCCCGGCCGTGGCCAGCACCAGCACCAGCGGCAACAACAGATAGACGGCCGCCTCGGTCGGCCGCCGTCGCACCCACTTCATGGCCCGCTCGACCGGGGTGATCCGCCGGGCCCGCACCGGTTCGCCGTCACAGAAGCGGCGTAGGTCAGCGGCCAACTCCTGGGCGGAGGGGTACCGCCGACGCGGAAGTTTCTCGATTGCCTTGAGGACGACGGTTTCCAAGTCGCGCGGGACGTGCCGGTCCACGGAGCGGGGACGCGGGGGCTCATGCGTGCGTACTTGTTCGATGACCAAAAGCCGGTCCGGGGCGTCAAACGCGTGGCGGAGGGTGAGCAACTCGTACAGGGTCAGCCCGAGCGAGTAGACATCACTGCGGGCGTCGGCCTGGCCGTCGAATTGCTCCGGGGCCATGTAGCGGACGGTGCCGAGGATGTCGCCAGTTCGCGTGAGGCTCTCCTCCTCGGTCTTGGCCAGGCCGAAGTCGGTCAACCAGACCACCCCGGCAGCATCGAGCAAGAGGTTCGACGGTTTGACGTCGCGGTGAATGATGCCGCGGGCGTGGGCGTAGGCCAGGGCCTCGGCGGCCTGGATGCCCAACGTGGCCACGGAACGGTAGTAGCGGCCGACCCCGTGTTCGCTCTCGGACCGCTCGGACCCCTCCGGGAGGGTGGCTGCGGGCAAGGGGGCGGCCTGGGTCAACAAGGGGTCAGGCTGTGCCGTCTCGGGCTCTTTTGGGGGCGGAGGGTCGCTAGGGGCGGGAGTGCTCCGAAGATCGTCCAGCTCGAACCGGCCGCTGAGCAGCGACATGGCCAGCGGGTCGTTGCGGACGGGCTTCCGGTTGGGGGGCGAAGCAGTGGCTAGGGCCGTCGATTGTTCCCGAAGTCGGCGGAGGTCGTCGATGACCCGGTCGAGGCCCTGGCCCTGGATGAGTTGCATGGCGTAGAAGGTGTGTTCGCCCGCTTCGCCCACCTCGAAGACCGGGACGATGTTGGTGTGGTGCAAGCGCGCCGCGGCTCGGGCCTCCCGGTGAAACCGGGCCCGGGCCCGGTCGCTCTCGGGGCCCACGCCGGCGAGCACTTTCAGCGCGACGCGGCGGCCCAGAGAACGCTGCTCGGCCTCGTAGACCACGCCCATGCCGCCACGGCCGATCTCACCGAGGATCTGGTAATCGCCGAACTGCCGGGGCAACCTGGCGGCCGTCGCGGTGACGGTGCTCAGGGCGGGATCGTCCTGGGCCGGAAAGAAGTCTTCGATAAGCTCGAGGGCGCGCAGGGTGTCGTGGATCTCTGCGGCCAGGTGCGGGAAATGGGCAGTGTATGCATCGATGCTGACCCCCTCTCCTCGGCGGCGCCGGTCGAGATATTCTTCAACGATCTCTTCCAGGGTCATCTGCGATTGCTCTCGTTGGGGTGAGGTGCGCTCAGATCCACGCATCGGGCGTCAGTCGAGAACGCCGAGTTCCTTGAGCAGGGAGTGCAACCGCTTCAACGCCCGCAGGTAGCGCTGACTGGCGGCCGACTTGTCGAGTCCAAGTTCTTCGGCGACTTCTTGGTTGGTGAGTTCTTCATAATGGCGCATGGAAAGGATTTCGCGGTCGAGGTCTCCCATCTGGCCCAGCGCCTCCTGCATCAACAACCGCATCTCGGCCCGGACCGCGTTATGGCTCGGGGACGGGAGCCGCCCGAGTAACTGGGCAGCCAGGGAAACCGAGCTGGCCATCGGCAGGCGACCCCGATGCAGCGAGATCTCAAGGCGTGCATCTCGTGCCTGGGCTCCGAGATGATGGCGGTGCACATCGATCAATTTCTGCGCGGTGATTTGCCGCAGCCATAAAAAGAATGGGGCTTTGGGCCCTTTGAGGTATTCGGGGAGCCGGCGGACCACCTCGGCAAAGGCCTCTTGCACAATGTCCGAATCATCGACCCGCCCCTGGAGCCGAACACTCAGGCGTACCCGAACCATCTTCTTCAACTTCGGCCGATGCAGGGTCAACAGAGCATCCACCGCGGTGGCATCTCCAGTAGCCACGCGTTGAAGCAGCATAACCTCTGAGGTCGAGTGTTGTGTCATTGCATCAGTTTAGCTCCCTTTCAGGTCCTTCGATAGAGAGCACGCACACGCACGGAGGGCTCGCGCGAATCGAGCCACATCCAACTGGACAATTTTTCTATATACTAATAAATATTTAATTTATTTCAATTGGCTGACGAGCCCACAATCGCCAAGAAGCTCCGAACGGCTTTACGAACATACTGCTGGCATGCTATCCTTCACTCCCCAGGGAACCATGCACGAAACCTGGGACTGGCGACCTGGGTCAGTAGCCCTTTTTCGGGTTCCCGCTGCTCTTCCACGCTCGTCGGTATCCAGCATTGTCCTTGGGGAAATCAATTCGCAGGGTTTCCTTGGCGTCGATCGATACTGTTGCACGGACCGCGTGACCGTCGAGGAAATGGCCGCCGAGTTTGTGGTCTGCCGAGATGAAATGGAAATGGAAGTTCGCCACGGCGACATTGGCAAGATAGTTTGGCACGTAGAAGCCCACGATCGTGCCACTGACGTCTGAAGCCTGATAGCGGGGCCGGTCTGCGATCACCTCGGTGAGCGGGCGGTGGTCGTCCCGCTTGACCTTCTCTGCACCTCCCAACTCAAGCCGCACAAATCGGGCGTCGACCCGAATGGCGTACGGGATGTTTTTGCTGGGCAGTCGATTGAGGATCGATTCACAGAGAGCCTGATAGTTCTCGAATTCGGGGAGCTTGACGGTGAGGTCGGGCCAAAAGCGAGTGGCCATCACGTAGGGGAGCTTGGCCGAGTCGGCTGCCTCGACGACTTTGCCACTGGTGAGGACTTGATAAACCGTCTTCCCATCCGCGACCAGCTCGCCATTGAGGAAGTTGAAGGTGCCCAGCATGTGCAACCCGTGTCGCTTGGCCGCGGCGACCGTTAACTCGCCTTCATAGACGCCGTTTCTTAACGCTTCGAGCAAAGAGTATTGGTAGACGACGTCCGCAGCGGACCTTGGAGTGGGATGCTCGCCAGAAGTCGATTTCGGCTCGGAGGTCGAAGTCGACTGCTCCGTTTGGAGAAGCGTCGGAGAGTTTTCTCCCTGTTGGACTGCGTTGTTATCCTGGTTGTTTATCGCGAACACTTTCCGACCAATACCCCCAATCCCCGTAAACGCGTCGAGTAAAACTGCGGTGACGGCTGTCCGCCGTGTTTCGTGTGAGGGAGTGAATGCCCCGTTAGGTGGATGCGAACTCGGCGTACACCAGTCCATCTCCGCAAGGAAGACCACTTCCCTTCGTGTGCCATCGACCGCGGAGCTCACGAAACCGAACGAGCCGTTGGATGCCTGCAGTGGCGAATGCTCCGCTCCGCCGAATCGTTTCTCGGGTGTCTGAGAAAAGGGGAGACCGGCTGCAAAGAGGACCACTAGCATTCGCGAACGGAATAAGTTGCTTAGCGCATTCATGGGTTTATCTCCGATACGAAAGGAAACACCAGGGTGCTCCCACGGCGGGAGTCAAGCTGCCAGGGCAGCTCGAAGGAATTCTTGGTCGGGTCACCACGCCGGGGTAGAGACTTCGGGAGCGCGGTGAAAAAAACAAGTTCCACCATTGTCTAAGTGTTCCCGACGATGGTGCTCGTGAACCCGTTGTACTCCAGTCCGAAATCCTCAGCCACCAGTTCCTAGTCCCAAACTGGTCGTCGAGGTTGACAAGGGTGGCTCGGTTTCGTGGAAGACAATCCAAAAGCTCTAACGATTTTCAGTCTGATCAAGATGCTTCGTCGGCACACACCCTTTACATTTCGTGAGGTACCGGTCGCCACGCGGATGGTGACCAAGAGGTTGGAGTGGTTCGAGATATCGATGGATCATGACCCCAGAAGGAACCCTGATAGAAACGATCTTGGGTAGTTCCGTGATGTTGGACTGGACCATGAGCGATTCGGCTTCGAACAGTGACTTCATGGAAGGGTTTCTTGGCGAGACTTAGACCTGACAATCGGGGAGCATCTACGCTGACGGCTGATAACAGTCGTGGTTGGGGTTTCTTGACAACAATCGTCTCGTTTCAGAATTTCAATATAATCTCTGGACTGATTTTCGTGTCCCATCGACGGTACGCGGATGCAAGGGACCGATGGCCTTCGAAGGAGTCACTCGATGTTTCAACGGTTTGGTTTCCCCGATCTGCGACGGTCCGATCCGGCGACCGCTCCCCTCCGTTTGCAACTCCAGTCGCTCGAAGAACGAACCGTCCCCGCGGTATTCACCGTGACCAACACCCTCGATGCGGGTCAAGGGTCCCTGCGGCAAGCGGTTCTTGATGCCAACGCGACCAGCGAGGCCGACGAGGTCCGTTTTGATCCTTCACTTCATGGTCAAACGATTATGCTGGAGACGGGTGAACTCGCCATTTCCAGTGCATTGACGATCACGGGGCCAGGTGCGGACCAGATGACCATCGATGGGGGAGGACAGAGTGGGATTCTGAATATCGATGACAGTCAGCTCGCCGAGCTTGAAGTGAACATTCACGGCCTGACCATCACTGGGGGTATGTCCCCCTTTGGTGGCGGCATTTTGAACTTTGAGAACCTGAGTCTGAGCGAGGCGACCATCTCTGGCAATACTGCCCAACGTGGCGGTGGCATCTTAAACGTTGGCACGCTGGCCATTACTGAGTCGACCATCTCCGGAAACACTGCGACTGCCTATGGTGGGGGCGTCTACAACGTAAGCATGGTGACACTCACCGACTCGACCCTATCCGATAACGAGGGCACCGTCAGTGGCGGAGGCTTGGCCAATGCCGGTGGGACTGCTGTGATCGCGCAGTCCATTGTCTCTGGCAATTCGGCGGTCGCAACCCGCGCCGGGGGGCTCTATAACGTCTTGGACGCCCAGATGACGGTGATCGACTCCACGGTCTCAGGCAACAGTGCCAGCACCTACGGAGGTGGCATCGATAACTTCTATGGGTCTGAGTTGCAGGTCATCAACTCGACGATATCCGGTAATTCTGCAAATCTCGGGGGCGGGGTCGCCAATGTCGCCACCAGCACGCTCAATTTGACGGGTTCGACGTTGGCGGGCAATTCAGCCAACGGTGATGGTGGCGGCTTGTTCAACTTTTTCCGAGCCTCTGCGACCCTGGTGAATGCAACGATCTCGGGCAACATCGCCGGGAGAAACGGCGGGGGGATCACCAGTCGTGGGTACGCTGCCCCTACCGCCGAATACGTGAGTAGTGTCAGCTTGACCCAGGTTACCATCGCCGACAACGCGGCGGTCACCGGAGGAGGAGTGTTTAACGACGAGCTGAGTGACCTGACCCTGGCCAACTCCATTATCGCCGACAGCCAACAAGGTGGGGAGGTAGCAGGGGTCGGTGGAGTGAGTGTGTTGGGGACCACCCTGGTAGAAGACGGTAGCGTTGCCGGAGTGCTGACCGGGGATCCGCAGTTAGGGATGTTAGCGGACAATGGCGGGCCGACGCCGACGCACATTCTCTTGGAAGGCAGCCCCGCCATCGATGCTGGGGACAATGCTTTGTTTGATGACAGTCAGCCCAGCGACCAGCGTGGACAGTTACGGATCCGAGGAAGTGCTCTAGACCTCGGAGCGATTGAGACACAGCTCCCGGAGCAGGCGGTCACATTCAGCGCGACCACGGTGAGGGCGGACGAGAACCTTACGGATGGCAATCAACTGGTCTTCTCTGTGACGCGTACCGATAACCTCGCCGCTCCCCTGGATGTGCCAGCGGACTTTTTGGGATCCGCAACGCCAGGGGACTACACCTTCGCAGTGGTGGGAGGGGAACAGACATCATCGGGATTCCGTTTTGACGCGGGATCTGCAGAAATGATTCTAACAGTGACGGCGATCGACGATGTGTCGGCGGAAGCGGACGAATCCTTGATAATCATCCTTGGCCCCGGTCCTGGATATGCCGCTGACTCCGCGTTCGGGATCATCGACCGCAACGACTTCGTCGTCACCAACGACGCGGACAATGGGGAGGGGTCGCTGCGACAGGCTATTGAAAATAGTAATATATTTGATAGTGTCGATGTAGTGACTCTCGATCCTAGCTTCGCCGCGGGCTCGCCTCGGATCGTTCTCGAGTCTGGTCCGCTTGTGATTACGGATGCGATGAGCCTATCCGGCCCAGGCGTCGCACAGCTGACGATCGACGGAGCAGGCCGATCGAGGGTTCTCACGATCGACGACGGGCTGGCGGCCGAGCTACCGGTGAACCTCAGCGGACTGACCATCACCGGCGGTTCGACCCCCTTCGGAGGTGGCATCTTCAACTTCGAAAACCTGACGGTGACGGAAGTGAACCTCACCGGCAACACGGCGACAAGTGGCGGTGGAATCCTCAATGCTGGGACGCTGGCCATTGCTCGAACCACCATTTCGGGCAACACCGCCGAGGTTGATGGCGGTGGCCTTTACAACTCACCTGGATCGAGCGTGACCTTGGTGAATGCAACCGTCTCTGGCAACATTGCCGGTGGCGGAGGTGGGGGGATTGCGAGTCGCGGGTACGCCAACCAATACGGGACACTGTTGAGCACTGTCCGTTTGACTCAGGTGACGATCGCCGACAATGCCGCGGCCACCGGCGGGGGTGTGTTCAACGATGAGCTAAGTGCCCTGACCCTGGCGAACTCGGTTCTCGCCGACAGCCCGGAAGGTGGGGACCTCGCCGGGAACGGCGAGGTGACCTTGGTGGGCATTAATCTGGTAGAAGATGGCAGTGTTGCTGGGGTGCTGACGGGGGATCCACAGTTAGGGATGTTAGCGGACAATGGCGGAACAACGCCGACGCACATGCTCTTGGAAGGCAGCCCCGCTATCGATGCTGGTGACAACTCCCAAGCGGTAAACATAGGAGGAAATCCATTAACGACCGATCAGCGGGGTGAAGGGTTCGGCCGTCTGGTTGGAGTGGTAGATCTGGGAGCGATTGAGGTCCAGCCCCCAACCTTGCAGATTGTCGCGTTCACACCCACAACCAGCGGCTTCGTTGTCCAATTCAGTCAACCGATTCAGCCAGACGAACTGAATCTCTACGATGCCAATGGGCGGTTTGGAGTGCCCGATGTGACCCTCTCGGGTCCTGACGGTGCAATCCGCGGATCGCTTGTGCTGTCAGAGGACCGACAATCCTTTACGTTTGTCACCACTGGGGGCATTCTACCAAGTGGGAACTACACGGTGACGATACGTAGCGCCGTAAATGGCGTTGTGGACGAAGACGGAAACTTACTGGATGGGGATGCCGATGGTACCCCTGGCGATGATGCCATCCGGACCTTCGATGTCGCTGCCGTGAATGCGGTCGTTGTTCGTCTCCCCGACTTTGCCCGCGGGCCGGGTCAGTCGGTGCACATCCCCAACACCCACGCTGGGTTGCCGCTCAGGGTAAGTAATGCCAGTGGAGTGAACCGCGTGACGCTCTCGATTGCTCATGATCCGATGCTGCTCGACATTACCGGTGCGACCGTGGCGGATGGCTTGCCCACAGGTGCCGAGGTGAATGTGGACACCACTACTCCTGGCCTCGCCGTTGTGAATTTTATTAGCCCAACTGCTTTGAGTGGAGAGCAGGTGGCGATCGTGAACTTAACTGCGAGTGTGCCGAGCGATGTGAGCCGCGGGGTGAGCCAAGTGCTGTCGATCATTGGGGTAGACATCAACGATGGGACCATCGAAGGCATAGGCGCGGCTTCCGTGCATAGCGCTGCGTACTTTGGTGATGTCAATAATGATGGATCTTTGACGGTAACGGACGTGACGGAGTCATTGCAACTGGCTGCGGGTCAAGCGACTGGGTTTGCTGAGTTTGCGCTCGTCGACCCTCGACTGGTTGGCGACGTCGATTCGGATGGGATTCTCTCCGTGGGAGATGTGCTCCTGACGCTTCAAGCTGCGGCCGGCAGTGTGGTTCCCCAAATTCCGCTTATTCCGTGAGTTCTGATCGAGGCCGTGGCCAGCCCAAGTTCATCCCGAAGGCAGAACTTGTTTGGGAAGCACGAACGTGATCAAGCTGGAAATGTCCGGTGGTATTCCACTGAGCCGCTAAGATCAATGAAAGGCACATAAGTGGCAGCCTAGACCCTGTCGTGGATAGGCGGATTGCTCGGAGGGATGGCGCTCGAGTCCTTCGACAGCGATGACTCCGGGGATCTCTGCGTATTCGAGAGCAATCTCGGCAGCGATGGATATACCGGCAGCGAGTCGAGCGACCCAGATCTGAAACCCAAATGACTCCTGAACAAGATCCTCCGGAAAGGGTTTACCATGAAGCCGTCAAGCGAGGTCGACACCGGTGAATTCCCCGTCCATCAGACACGATTCGGAGATCAACCGGAAACTTACTCTGCGCTGGTGCGGGTCGATGTCGCCGGGCATTCGCACACTGGCAAGGTCCGAGCCAAAAACGAGGATCACTTCCTGATAACTCGCTTCGGTCGCTTCCTTGAGACGATTCAGAGCAATTTACCCGAGGGCACTGTCGCGCCCCGTTCCGAGGAGGGCGGCTATGGCATGGTGGTTGCCGACGGGATCGGCGGCAGTGCCGCCGGGGAAGAAGCGAGTCGGCTGGCGATTGCCAGCTTGGTGAACTTGGTGTTGCGCACCCCGGATTGGATCCTCCGCTTAGACGATGAGTCTCTGAGTCGTGAGGTTCTTCGTAGGGCGTCGGAGCGCTATGAACAGGTGAATCAGAGTCTGATCGAGAAGGCCGAACGCGATCCCCGGCTGAGCGGGTTTGGCACGACCATGACCTTCGCGGCCAGCCTCGGGAGGGATCTTTTCGTCGCCCACCTCGGTGATTCGCGTGTCTATTTGCTGCGATGGGGACGGCTCCAACAAATCACCCGCGATCATACACTCGTCCAGTCGCTCGTCGACCAACAGCTCCTTGATCGACGGAAAGCGGCTTCACACCGGCTGCGGAATGTCCTCAGCCAGTCACTTGGTGACCACTACCGACCTATCGAGCCTCAGGTGACCCACTTCACGTTGGATAACGACGATCGGTTGCTACTGTGCACTGACGGCCTCACCGAAATGGTCGAGGAACGGGTCATCGCGGAAATCCTGGGCGGTAATGAGCCGGCGGATGTGGTGTGCAAGAAGTTGGTTGATCGCGCTTTGGATGCTGGAGGCAAAGACAATGTGACGGTGATCGTGGCGCGGTATCACCTTCCTTAATCGGAACAGAGAAGCCTCAACTCGATCGAGCTATCCGATTCCAGCTTACCCCACCAGAAAAATGTGGATACCACTGACTAGTTTGAATACGAACAATGGGAGCCGAACTGGATGGCTCCTACGTGGAGATTGTTCCATGCGATGTCACTGGATCTCGTTCATCACCTACGTCCTAGTCGGTCCCATGGCAGCAAGCGCTGCGGGACCCGTCAAGGTCTTCGTCCTCGCTGGCCAGTCCAACATGGAAGGCAAAGCCGCGGCGAGCACACTAAAGGCGGTGATCGATGACCCCGCCACTCAGGAGAGGTTCAAACATCTGAAACCCGGGGATAACTGGGCGGTTCGAGATGATGTTTGGGTGACCTACCTCGACCGGAAGGAATCTCCCGTGGCTCCTCGCTTTGGCCCGCTGACCATCGGGTTTGGCTCGCCGAAGCGTGTCCGCGATGCCACCGGTAAGCGACGTATGGAGCCTGGTGTTGGCCCGGAACTAGGCATCGGCTGGGTCCTGGGTGACTATTTTGCTGAACCCGTCGTCTTGATCAAGGCGGCTTGGGGCGGCCGTGCGCTCAAGCACACCTTTCGCCCACCAACTGCAATGCCAACGGATCAGGAGTTGCAACAGCATCTGGATCAGGTTCGCAAGAAGAACCCGCAAATGAGCAGGGCCGAACTCCATGCATCGTATGGTCGTGACTACCGCAAAATCGTCAAGGAGACTCAGTCGGTCCTCAAAGCGCTGAACAACTACTGTCCAGATTACGATGAGTCTGCCGGCTATCAGCTTGCCGGCTTCATCTGGTTTCAAGGTTGGAACGATGGCGTCGGCAAGGGGAACCCCGCCTACACCGAACAGTTGGCCCACTTTGTGCGGGACATCCGGAAAGACCTGAACGCTCCAGGGCTACCGTTCGTGATCGGCGAGTTGGGGATCGATGGTCCCAACGCCAAAGGTTGGGTCGCGAAGTTCCGCGAGCAACAACGGGCGGTAGCCGCACTGCCCGAGTTTGAGAAGAATGTGAGGATTGCTCCGACGGCAGCCTACTGGCCGGAAGAGCCGGACTTGTCGCAGGAGTGGCAGGCCTTCCGCACAGCTGCAAAAGCGAACGAGTCCAAGCCCAAGGACGACCCAACCCGGGTCAACCCCGGTGCGTTCTATCAACAGAACTGGCTGGCTAAATACCAGAGGCAGCTGGCGTTCACCTCGGACAAGCGCTACCACTATCGGGGCTCGGGGCGTTGCTATTATCAGATGGGACAATCGATGGCGCGGGCGATGATCGAGCTGCTCGACTGATTGGATTGAGGACCCAGGTCCACCAGAACGGTCTCCCCACTCAACAGTCCAATGGGATCCAACGATGGCTTTACACAACCGTGATTCTATCCGTGAACATCTCGATGATGACATTTATGGGTCTGTTGACCTTTCCGCCAGCATCCCGAAATACAAGTTTCCTTCGACCGAACATGATCCTCGTCAAGCTTATTCGCTGGTGCATGATGAACTGATGTTGGATGGGAACTCTCGGCAGAACCTGGCCACCTTCTGCCAGACCTGGGCCGAACCCGAGTTACATCGGCTTATGGACGAATGTATCGATAAAAACATCGTCGACAAGGACGAGTATCCACAAACCGCGGAGCTCGAAGCTCGCTGTGTGCATTTGTTGGCAGACTTGTGGCATGCTCCGGATGAGCTCGATACCATTGGCTGCTCGACCACCGGGTCCAGTGAGGCCGCCATGCTCGGGGGCATGGCCATGAAGTGGCGTTGGAAAGCGAGGCAGCAAGCCACTGGGCAACCATTGGGCCGGCCGAACTTGATAACCGGACCCGTTCAGGTCTGTTGGCACAAGTTTGCCCGCTACTGGGACATTGAGCTCCGCGAGATCCCCATGGAACCGGGGCGATTCCTGATGACTCCCGAAGAAGTGCTTCCGCGGTGTGACGCGAATACCATCGGCGTGGTGCCGACGTTGGGGGTCACCTTCACCGGTCAGTTCGAACAAGTCGGCGCGGTTGCCAACGCCCTCGATCAGTTGCAGCGGGAGACTGGCCTGGACATCCCCATCCACGTCGATGCCGCCAGCGGTGGGTTTCTCGCCCCGTTTTGTGCTCCGGAGTTGGTCTGGGATTTTCGCCTCGCGCGGGTCAAGTCAATTAACAGTTCGGGACACAAGTTTGGGCTAGCACCTCTGGGAGTCGGCTGGATCCTATGGCGCGACATGAAGGAGCTGCCCGAGGAGTTGATTTTTTGGGTGAACTATCTCGGGGGCAACATGCGGGACATTGCGTTGAATTTTTCCCGACCCGGAGGGCAGGTCGTTTGTCAATACTATAACTTTATCCGTCTAGGCCGTGAGGGCTACCGGAATGTTCATTCCGCCTGTTATGACACCGCCCAGTATCTCGCGGAACAGATTGCTAAGCTCGGCCCTTTCGAGATCCTCTACGGTGGTGATCGCGGGCAAGGGATCCCGGCCTTGTCTTGGAAGATCAAAGATGGGTTGGATCCTGGTTTTAGCCTCTATGACTTTGCCGACCGGCTTCGCACACGCGGCTGGCAGGTACCTGCCTACGCCTTGCCGCCCAACTGCCAACACCTGGTTGTCCAACGCATCCTTGTGCGCCATGGAGTCAGTCACGACCTGGCCGCACTGCTTTTAGAAGATATGAAGCGTGCGCTCGATCACTTCCGCAAGCATCCCGTTCAGGCTGGCCTGACCGCGGCAGAAGCCTCGGGTTTCCATCACTAACTTGAACTTCCCGGCGGCACTGCCAAGTCCAGAGTCCAGCCATCACCCCAAACAAGGTGTTGCGCTTCCAGCGCATGGCCAAGGTGATTCACCTCAGAAATTTCGCGATGCGACCCTTTGGACCCGCCGCCCATCCTTCACCCTTGGCAGTGAAACCGACTGTGTTGTAATCCTGGTCGTCGAGCCTCTGCCAGGTGGCCCCGTCGTCTATCGAGACATGCGAACCGGACGTTCCGACCGCGACCCAACGATCTTTCGCCCATGCCACCGCGGAGCAGTATGGCAGTCGATTGTTCAGTCGCCTCCAGGTTTCACCACCGTCGATGGTCACCGCCGCGGTGGCACCGGTGGCGTTAGGTTGGCGAAAATTCCCGCCGACAATCATGCCGCGATGTGGATCTCGGAAGGCAATCGAGAAGATGCCCGTCGTTGGGGTGCCGGCAGTCAGTGGGGTATTGCTCACCTCCCAGTGTTGTCCTCGATCTTTGGAGTGAAAAATGCGCGCGTATTTGCCACCACCGGTGGCGAACCAAACATCGTTCTCCCCCTGGGTCACTAGGCAGGTGCCGCTGGCTGCGAACGCCGCCTCCCCGGGCAAGGCTTGGGGGAGTTGCTTTGGCTTGAGGGGTTTCCAGTGAGTACCACCGTCGGTCGTGCGAAGCAGTTGGAAGCGTTCGTTTACTGGGTCGCCAAAAGCAATGCCATGTTGCGCATCCCAGAAGGCGATTGCATCATAGAAAGCTGCGGGGTCAGAATTCTTGAATTGGAGGTTCCACGTCATGCCGCCGTCGTTGGTTTTGTAGATTCTCGAGGCAGTGCCAGGACCTGCACTGAGTAAGTACACGGTGTCCTTATCAACAGCTTCCACGTCCCGGAAATCCAGTTTGGCCGCGTTTGGCACGGTGCCGACTGCCCAATGCTGACCGCCATCGTTGGTGCAGGCGTATGTCCCGTTGCTGCCACTCACCCAGACAATGTTCGCGTTGACGACCGATAAGCCGCGGAAATCGGCTTGCGTGTTACTGACCTGGGTTTGCCACTGTGCCGACGCGACTGGGTGAGTCAGGCACATCAAGAGAATAAAGAGGGATATGGGCTTCATATTGATTCTGCTCCAAATAGTTTGCTCGACACTATAGCAAGCGATGTGGCACTCGGCGAGCAGAGGATTCCAAACCTTTTTCCTTGTTCGATCCAAAACGCCGAACCGAACTGCATGAGTGGCCTTCGCTCTGGCCACGACTAAAACAGGGGATTGCCAAGCCTGGACCTCGCGAATGTGAGACCAAAGCACACTAGGTTCATCAGGAGCAAGATCATGAAGCATCTCGGATCGGTATTGCTGGGTACCTTGTTCTCCATCGCAGCTGTACAGGCGGATGACGGTCCACTTCTGCTCAAGCCGGATCAGGTTTTTGATGGGATCAACCTGTCTCCCCATCCTCGATGGGTGGTGTTGGTGCGGGGCGACAAAATCGCAGCTGTGGGTCCTGAAGACAACATCGAGGTCCCAAAGGGGACGACCATTGTTGCTCTGCCAGGGACCACCCTTCTTCCAGGACTTATTGAAGGACATTCGCATTTGTTCCTTCACCCCTACGACGAGACCCCGTGGAACGATCAAGTATTAAAAGAGTCGCTTGGGGAACGTATCTCGCGTGCGACCATGCACGCAAAAGCTGATTTACTCAGCGGGTTCACCACCTTGCGTGACCTGGGTACCGAAGGCGCAGGGTACGCCGATGTGGGGATCAAGGCTGCGATCGATAAGGGGATTATCCCTGGACCTCGGCTGATCGTGACCACACGGGCGATCATTGCCACCGGGAGCTATGCCCCTCGCGGATTTGCTCCGGAGTGGCACATCCCTCAAGGTGCCCAAGAGGGAAGTGGAGCGGAGCTCCAACGAATCGTCCGCGAGCAGATCCGCGCCGGTGCGGATTGGATCAAGGTGTACGCCGATACGCCCCACGGCCCAACCCCAGGCCCCAAGCCCGCTTTTTCGCTGCAGGAATTAAAGCTAATTGTCACTACGGCAAAGGATGCAGGTGTACCCGTTTGTGCCCACGCACAATCGAAGGAGGGGATGCGGCGGGCAGCCCTTGCA
This sequence comes from uncultured Alcaligenaceae bacterium, assembly GCA_964410665.1. Lineage (GTDB taxonomy): Bacteria > Planctomycetota > Planctomycetia > Gemmatales > Gemmataceae > CAYPIE01. The sequence goes on along the minus strand of CAYPIE010000006.1, from coordinate 8,804 downwards.
GGGGTGCAGACCATCGAGCATGGCGATCTGGGAGATATCGAAGTATTTCGCCTGATGGCCAAGCAAAACGTCGCTTATTGCCCGACGCTTGCTGCCGGGGAAGCATATGCCCGTTACTTTAGTGGCTGGGGACCGAACAAACCCGAACCCCCGTTATTGCAGTCGAAACGAGATGCCTTCGAAGCAGCACTCGAAGCGCGGGTGACCATCTTGAATGGTTCCGATGTCGGCGTGTTTCGACATGGTGATGGAGCACGGGAGTTGGAACTGCTCGTCGAGTACGGCATGAACCCGATCCAAGCCCTTCGTGCGGCAACCGTGGTCGCGGCGAAGGTCTTGCACCTGGAGGATCAGCTGGGAGCCGTGCAACCGGGTCTGCTTGCGGACCTCATCGCGGTCGAGGGGGACCCAACGAAAGACATTTGCCAGCTGCGCAAGGTCAAGTTGGTCATGCGGGAGGGAGTGCTCTACAAACGGCCATGACCTGATGAGCGGGGCAGAACGTTGTAGGGTTGCTCGATCATCGTCAATCGCATCGATGCCTCTACTCTCGGAACTGGATTTGCCAGTCGACCTCCCCCGAACGTTCGGGAGTAAACACAAGGCATACGCCGAGCTTGTTGGTCTTGATCTGAGTAAGTTGATCGGCCCCAGCCGTTGCGGATTCGACTTCCCATTTGGACCCCTTGGGGAGGGCGATGCGAAATTCGTACGGGTCCCCGGCCACGACGCGACTCTTGCCGCGTAGAGTTCTCGAGACAGGATCCCACGATTCCTGCAGGACGTCGACGATGCATTGGGCAATGTGGCGGGAGGTGCTCAACAATTGTGGATGATTGGCTTCTGGACGCACTGCCAAGATGCAGCAGGTGCCGCCCGGCAGGGTCTGCTTGAGCGTACCACGGATCGGTTCGATGAACGTTTTCTTCCAGAAATCGTAAGCCACATAGCGGATATTGGGATCGAGGCCAAGCTTGCCCATTTCGTAGTTCATTTCCGCAGGTTGTTCCTCGTCCCAGTTGAATAGGCCGATCACATCGCGACGAACTCTTCGCCGCTTATCCGTGAGCAGCCAGATCCGGGGTTGGTCGGTCTCAAACAGGTCGGCTGGGCGGCCACACAATCCCGTCCCGGGCATGGTCCGCTTGAGCAGGTCGAGACGTTCTTCAGGAAGCCTGGAGAACTGGTAGCTGGTTGTCAGCATCGAGCCGCTGACAGCCACCCACGAGCACATCAGCCGGGCCTTGTCCAGTGGATTGCTCGGACGCACATAGACTGGATCGGGGTCGTTATGCCAAATACGCCCGTTAAGGAAGTACAGAGTGCTACCGTGCCAGGCGCCGAGCTTTACTTGGTTCCACTTGCCTCGGGCAGCACCACCGTTGTCGGGACCAATCCGCATCGCGTCGATGAGGCCGAAGGCTGGTCCCATCGAGATCATGTTTTGCGAGACGTTGCAGCCTAGGATGAAAGTGTCCGGTGCGTTGTCGCGGACGATTTGAAGTCCTTTGCGGTATGCCTGGATGTGAGTCATGTCGAGGTCATGTAGCCGGCTATCAGGGAAGGTGTCGTCGCGGTACTTCTTGTGCACGTAGAGGTTGTGGCTGGGGGCACCGGTGTGCATACCATCAAGCTTGAAATAGCGATAGCCCCAACCGTGAATGCGTTTGACCCGTTGGGCAACGAAGGCCTGGGCCTTGGCCTGGGTTAGGTCCAGGCAGGTGCCGGACCAGAGACCATCGTGGAAGGGGGTGCCGTCGGCCTTCTTGGCGAACAAGTCCTCATCGAAGTATGGGTTTCGGAAGTTCCCGGCGAAGGGCATGAACCAGATCCCCGGAGTCATGCCCTTTGAACCGATGAGCTTCGCGGTTAGTGCCATACCACCGGGGTAGTTGGCGTTGGCGTCGACGAAGACTTTGATCGGTCCAGTCGTTTGGATCTTGCCCTGATGGTCGAAACCCTTTGGTAGGATTGACTGCCACTTGTCATCAATCTGCATCACATCCAGACCGAACGGCTTAAGGTGCTTGGCGGCGAATCGAGTGTTCTCGGCGAGGTTTTCCTCGTTGGAGGCTCCAGCGTGATACCAAGTGCAGTAGACGGCGGGCTGCGGTTTGAGGTGGATGTCGTACTGCCGGGCTACCGCGTTGGCGTACGCCTCGAGCCCGAGCCGGGCATCATCAAACCGGCCAATGAGCAGGATATCGAGCGGCCGCTGGGCCCGAGGCTCGACCCGGAATTGGCCAAACTCGATGCGCGTGGCCATGGAATTGCGGCCGTCAGCGCTGCGTGGGAAGAACACCCCGACGCCGCGCTCGTGAGTAAGCCAGCCGCAGACGACGCCGCGTCTTGACTCGGGGTCGGCGGCCGCGGCAAAGGTGTAGCTGCCGGGAGCCGCGGGAGTGTGCAGCCCGCTGGTGCCTAGGGTGCGTACTCGATCCACGGGAATGCCGAGATCATAATCGAATTCCAGGAGGTTTGCCCTTTTTAGCGATAGTGGCTTGTCCGTAGGGTTGGCTGCTATGGTGTGGAAGTGAGCGAAGGGCTGGTCCGAGAACAAGCGGATGAGGGTGCTCCAGCCATTGTTGTGTTTGACCGTCAACTGCCTTCCTGGGCCCCAGACCTGATCCTGGACCGAGCTCGCTTTGACTGACGCGATCGGGCGAACGAACTTGCCCCTGGGCACAAACGTGCTACCAACGGTCTTGTCGAGGATGCGAAACTGTTGGTGCTCGACATCGACGGTAATCGCAAGGCGTTCGCTTTCGATGCTCTCAGCCCCGTCAATCAGATCGGCCCAGCTTAGTGTTAGTAGACAGACCAGAAATGCAGCAAAGTGACGCTGGTTCCTACAACACCGAAAGTGGTCGCTACCTGTGTATCGGTCTGTGGGGGGCCGTTGCAGCCTAGGGTAGGTGGTGTTCATGCTGGAAGCGTTCCTTCAAACGGGTCGGCTCGACATTGCCAGCGCACACCGCGTTGGTCCCAGCACCGTTGTAGCTCCAGTTGCGTTTGCGTCAACACCCTAGACCAAGGGAATACTCCATGGTGCCGACGCGTCCAGAAGAAAGGACAATCCAATGGGGAACGGAGACGTTAGTGGACAAACAGTCGCGGCCACTCAATGAACACCAGGATTACCGTCAAGTTGATTCCCCAGAAGGCAAACAACAGCCAGAGTAGACTGAGGGCGAGCCGACGTCCAACGTTGCTGACCTGGTTGCTCGAGCGAACTAGCCGAATACCCTGCCACAATTGCCAGAGCCGATAGGCAGTATAGGCGGTACCGATCAAAACCAGCATGGAGCTGAAGAAGGTACGACGCATCATCATTTCGGTGGCGATTTGCCCTGCGAGAACGAGTAGGTATAAACCAAATGCCTGCCGTAGGTCCCTTCGACGGATGCCTATCAAGAATGCCAAAACCGGTAGGGCCACCCCGACGATGAGTGCGCTCCGCAGCCACCAGCGAATGAACCGGGCTGTTTCCGAGTGCAAGGGGGCTCGTTCGAGGTCGGGGTTGATCGGTAACATTTCCCAGGTAGTCATCCAGCCCAGTAACCTCAGCACAACGGTGAGGCAAGCCACCACGACCAGACTGTGACGCAGCGAGAAAGACCCACTGACCGAGGAAGGGTATCCGTTCATCCGAGATATCGGCACAAGAAAGCAAAGATCTAGCCACCCACGCGTTTGACTTTATAGCCGAGCTTCTCCAACTCGGCGATGATCCGCTCGCGTTGGTCGCCTTGGATCTCGATCCGTCCCCCCTTGACGGTCCCGCCGGTACCACAGCGTTGCTTGAGGATCCCAGCGAGCTCTTGTACTTTGGCTTCGCCGAAGGGCATATCAAAGATGGTAGTGACACCCTTGCCACGGCGGCCAGCGGTTTCTCGGCCGACCTTGAGCGTGATCGGCTTCGGAGGCTTGGGTGGGCTCGGGGGTATTGGAGCTGAGGTGGCGGGTTCGCTCGGGGTTATTCCCCTAGGTTTGCCACCGCCGAGTAGCCTTGCCACCAAATCCATGACCGCTTGCTCGATGGGAACGGCCGATTCCCCATTCGCCCAAAACTCGACGGTGTCACCCCGGCTACGCAGGCGTTCCTGCAACCGACCCAACTCCGCTCCCTCACCGAGCACGACCACCCAGTGGGCATCTTCAATCTCGGCGTCGGTTGATCGCGATTCGACGCGCCAGGGCAAGCTCATCATCTGGGCAACCGACCGGAAGTGGCTTTCGGCCTGCACGGCTTGCTGATTCGCACCCACTCCGATGAACACGAGCAGTCGCTGCTTGAATTGTCCCATGGGTTCACTCCTGCGAGAGCCGTTGAAGCCTTATGATGCCGCTATTGGCGTTCTGAAACATCGCCGGCATCAGGGGTCTTCACCATCTCGATTTGACCGGGCTCGCGGACATTGATCTGGTACTGGTCATCCTCGAAAATGATGTTGCCAGTTACCCGGATTCGTTTCCCTTGATAGTAGTCGTTTGGTTGATCGATACCCTGGTCCCGAAATGCTGGCAGGTGTTTTTCGAGGATCACCACGGCGAGGTTTCTCGGGTCTTTATAGTCCGCCTCGGAGTCTAAATAGTATAACTCCTTGTCGACCTCATGTTTGCTCGAGCGGACGGTCATTTCCACCGTACAGATCTCATCGAGGTGTTGGCGTGCTTCAGCGGCTGGAACGATCGCCAACCGCGTGGGCTCTGGGTCTTTCGGCGTACTGCAAGCACTCAACATGCAGCAGAAGAACAAACTCATGATCAGGGTGGCTCGCATGGGTTGGCCTCATCGCTCGGTTGCGCGGTGGGAATCATCGAGGAATCTCAAGGGTATCGGATCCATCAGTTGAGGGCGAGCTTTTGCATTGGTGAGTCCAGGCTCAACTCTCGTCTTGGTTCGCGGATTGCTATACACTGATGAGTGATTCCCCGCGTAGCCGCGAGAATCGTATCGATAAATTATGGAGTTATCATTCATGTTATTGAGTCGAACCATGTCCATGTCCGGTTGGGCAGTGTTGCTACTGCCGCTGGTTGCACTGTCTTGTGCACCTGTGCAAGAGTCAAAACCCAAGTCGGCCTACAACTTTGCTGCTCGTCAGCGAGGCATCATTGAAGAGTTGGAGAAAGGAGATGTTCCCGTCAACGAGGCCGTGCAAAACCCACCGATGATCAAGGCTAAAAAGAGTGACCTGGGGGACGATGAGCCGGTGATCGGAGTCGACATCAATGGCGAAGCACGTGCTTATCCATTGACCATGATGTTTGGCGGCGGGGGCATCTTCGAGCTGCTTAACGACACCTGTGGGGGCGAGCCCATCGCTCCATCGTGGTGACCACTCTGCCAAACGGCTGTAGTGTATAGCCGACGACTCGATGGCAAAACGCTCTCGTTTGAGCACGCACGATTTTTATACGAACGCTCCTTTGTCATGTATGACCGGGAAACTGTTTCTTTGTGGATCCATACCACCGGGGAAGCGGTAGTGGGCGACTACAAAGGCCAGTCACTCAAGTTTTTACCGAGCACGGTGACCACGTGGAAGAGCTGGCGCGAAGAATATCCCAAGACTCTGGTGCTGAATGTCCGCAAAGGACGCGACCCCCGGTTCGAGCTCAAGGCTCGACCCAAAACCGGCGGAATCTCCGTCGGTGATCCGGGTGGCGAGCTCAAGTTCTACCCACTCCCCCATTTGCTTGAGCAACACATGATCAACGACCGGATCGGCACCGAGAATGTGGTCGTGACGTTTGATCCAGAACGCTGGGCCTTCGCGGCTTTTGCACGCGACGACCGGACTTTCAACTGGAAGGATGGCAAGTTGGTTGATGCAACGGGTAAGGAGTGGAATCCGCTGACGGGTGTCTCTGGGGAACAGTCTCTAAAGCGACTACCCGCGGTCATGTGGCTGCGAAGTGCTTGGATGCGTTTTTATCCGGATGGCGACATCTACGCCGATTGACTCAAAACAGGCAGACCGCCCCCTGCTCGAGGCTATCTCGAAGGCGGTCGCAGTGCTGGATGTGGATTTCGGTATGATCCTGGGAAGATGCCAGGATGGAACACCTGGCTAGATGGCCTTGGCTTTTCCTTCATCGGCCTGAGTCCCGGACCCAAGGCTGGGGAGTTTTTTTCGTAATCGGAGAATGCGATCATGAAGTGGAAGTGTGCAACCCTTGCGATGTTGGTCATGGCGGTTTCGGGAACTGCCGAAGATACGCCGAAAGCAAAGCTCAAGCCGTTTCAAGGGGAGTGGAAGATTCTCGCCATCACCCGGGATGGCCAACCCGTGCCCGAGGACCGGTTTCGTAACTTTCGTCTGATCGTGAAAGGAAAAGAGCGCATCATCAAGTCGGGAGACATGGTCGTCTCGAAGGCGACCTATACGGTTGACCCGACCAAGAAGCCCCCGGTCATCGACATTTCGGTGTCGGATGGACCGCTTGCGGGAAGCAAAGTTCAAGGGATCTACGAACTCAAAGGAGATAAGCTCACCATCTGTTTGGCTCTCGAGGGAGACGACCGACCGGATGCTCTCACTGCGGAAGCGGGCAGTGGCCGGCTCCTTCAGGTGTTCGAACGAAATAAAGATTAAGCGAGCATGTGGATGCCCGAAGGCCCAAGGGGATGCAAGTTGTTCAACCTCGTGTGAAGAGACTATCGAAGTCATCAAGTGTTTTGGAAGTCCGACAAATCCCCGTGATTTGCCGGTACATAGACGAATATAGACGCTCTTGGAGCGAATAGCCTGAGAGGGTAGCTTGCGTAGCGAATCGGCTCTGCTTGGGGTTCAATCACTGCGCAAGCTGCCATTGCGGCTTTTCTTTCTACCCAGGAGTATGGATTATGCGTAGGTTCACATTTTCATTCGCCATGCTGTTGGTACCCGCCCTCTCGGTGAATAGTCTCTTCGCGGCGGACCCGAAACTCGATGAGATCGTCGCGAAGTACGAAAAGGCGATTGGTGGCATCGAGGCCAACAAAAAGGTGAAGACCCGGCAACTTGAAGGCACGATCGATGTATCCGGCCAGGGACCGTGGAAAATGACGATCACGCAGAAAGCACCGAATCTGCGGCGTGTTGAGGCAGACATCCCGAATGTCGGGACGATTGTCGAGGTTTTTGATGGGAAAAATGCCTGGAGGCATATCCCGGGTGTAGGCACCATGCCGATGTCCGAGGAAGAAACGGCCCAAGAAAAGCGCGAATCCAACCTTTACGCTCTTGTCGACCTCAAGGCGGATTTTCCGAAGCTCTCTTATGAAGGGAAGGAGACCGTCGACGGTACACCGTTCTTCGTACTGCAAGGGACTTCCCCCGATGACACCAAAGTGAAACTTTATATTAATGTCAATACATATATGCTTGGGCGAATGACAACTCCCTTTTTCAATGGCGGGGAGCTAGATATTCGTATGAGCGACTACCAGAAAGTCGATGGCGTTGCCGTGGCTCGAAGGTTGAAAGTGTCCGGACCTGTCAATGTCAACATGGAGTTCACGAATGTCACGAATAATCTGACCGTAAACGATGCCATGTTTACCAAGCCGGGTGAGTAAAAAGAAGCAGCGAAACCTTTGGCAGAGGTGGGTTGATCAACTTGCTTACACAAAGTTGAATATTCTATTGTGTTGTCTCTGCTCCCCATTGGAAACTTCTCCTCCAGTGGTGAGGCGATCTTGCCGCGATTCATACACTTTGCTACGTTCTCGAGCCGTAAAGAATCTGCTCTTCGGGAAAGGAATGCTGATGAGTGCTCGGTTCGAGACCCTTGCCTGCGTCTTGACGGTGTCCTTCGCCCTCGGCGGCGATCTTTTCGCTACTGAACAGGTGAACGCCAGCCATGCTGCAGCCGGTTCTCTGGATGGAACCTGGCAGGTTCTTTCCGTCATTGAAGATGGCCAGCCTGTTGCCCTAACGACAGTCTCTCAGTCTTTATTTCGCAACGGCAAGTTTGTGATTAAGGACCATTCCATCGTATTTACAGGCCCCGATGGTAACGTGCGTACAGTCGCTTTTGTGATTGACCCATCAACCCAACCCAAGTCAATTGACTTGGCGGGGACGGTCAAGGTAGGGGCGAAAGGGATTTATATGCGTGATGGAGACACGCTCCTTATGTGCCTACCGGGTTCCAATGCGACCGCACGCCCGAGGCAATTCTCGTCCCTGGTGGGGTCCGAGGCGGTGCTCATGACCCTGCGACGAGTAAAGGAGCCCCTGCCACCGCTGACCATCTCCACGACGCCTCCGCCACCAGCAAAAGCAACCTTGCCAACTCAGCCGTCGATGCGTCAAATGTTGATCGGTACTTGGGGTCATCAGACCGATAAGGATGTTCGGAAATTGACGCTGAATCCCGATGGCAGCTTCAGCGTGGAGATCACCTACAAGAAGGGCCTCAAGAAGGTATTTTCTGGCTCAGATCGGTCCAGTGGCACATGGCGTCTCGAGGATGGGGAGTTGATTCTCAAAGTATCCGCTTCGACGCTGAAGGAGACGCAGGGTCAGGTATATTCCTATCGGATCACCTCCATCAGCCCATCGGAAGTACTCTACATTGATAATCAAACCGGGCAACGTCGCATTGAATGGAAGTTGCGTTAACGATGGGCCAATTGCAGCCAAGGCGGGCTCTGCGATGTTGCAGAGCCCTTCCAAAAAGCCCATCTCTCGTGCAACTTTCTCGCTGATCGATGCCAGTTCGCGGCAGCATGCTTCCTAATTGACCCCCTCCATTGAAGTGGCGGCCAAGTGTGCCACCCGGATCTGGCCGGACAAACCGGGGCGATTCCT
>CAYPIE010000005.1:85585-161211 GCA_964410665.1 uncultured Alcaligenaceae bacterium | reverse complement strand
CAGTCCGGGGGTTCCCCGCACCGCAAGCGCCTCTGCCTCTTTCCCCGCACCGCAATCGCCTCTGCTTCTGCCGCACCGCAAGCGCCTCGACCGCAACGCAATCGCAAGTGCCTCTGCCGTACCGAGATCACCTCGACCGCTCCCGCACCGCAATCGCCTCGACCGCAACGCAACCGCAAACGCTCTAAACTCGAAATCTGTGCCCGGAATCCTGCCCACCCTTTACCCCACTACAAACGAGCCACCCGACTCACTATGCGAACCTACGACATCATCATTATCGGCGCGGGACACAACGGACTGGTCACCGCTGCCTACCTAGCCCGAGCAGGTTACAAGGTTTTGGTCTTGGAACGCCGTGACGTGTTGGGTGGCTGCTGCGTCACTGAGGAGCTCTGGCCAGGTTACAAGGTCTCGACCGCGGCTTACGTCAACAGCTTGTTCCGCCCAGAGATTATTCGTGATCTCGAACTCAAGAAGTACGGCTTCAAGATGTTGCCGCGAAATCCCTCCTCGTTTACCCCTTTTCCGGATGGCCGTCACCTGATGATGGGTCCGGACCCGGAACTGACGCACCGCGAGGTCAGTAAGTTCTCCACGCAAGACGCTGAGATGCTGCCCAAGTATGAGGCCATGCTGACGCGTGTCGCTGATTTGCTTGAACCGCTGCTGGTGCAGACCCCACCGAATCCGTTCTCATACCGGCCGAGTGATCTGTTGAAACTCTCCCGGCTAGGCTGGAGCTTTCTGCGGCTTGGCAAACACGCCCGCGAAGCGGTAGAAATCCTCACTGGGGCCGCTCGTCCGATTCTCGACCGCTGGTTTGAGTCCGAACAGCTCAAAGTCACGCTAGCTACCGATGCAGTGATCGGCGTCATGGCCTCGCCCTCGATGCCTGGGACGGCGTATGTTTTGTTCCATCACGTCATGGGCGAATGCGAGGGTGTCCGCGGCGTCTGGGGCTACGTTCAGGGAGGCATGGGCACCATCTCCAACGCGTTAGCCGCCTCGGCCCGTGCCCATGGTGCCGAGATCCGTACCAATGCCGCGGTCGAGCGCATCCTGGTTCGCGATGGCCGGGTGGGCGGTGTTGTCCTGACCGATGGCAGCGAACTGTTCGCCCGCCGGGTCGCTTCCAACGCTGATGCGTATGTCACCTTCGAACGGCTCATGGACCCCAAAGAGCTGCCCAGTGACTTCGTGAGTGAAATTCGCCGCGTCGACTACACCAGCGCCACTCTAAAGATCAACGTATGCCTGAATGAACCACCAAACTTCACTGCCCTGCCAAGCAACGGGATCGGCCCGCAGCATCACGGCACAATGCACATCTGCCCAGATTTTGACTACCTGGAACGGGCCTACGACGACGCCAAGTACGGCCGCCCCTCGGAGTCACCGATCCTAGAGTGCACCATGGCCTCGGCCCTCGACCCGACCGTGGCACCACCCGGCAAACACCTAATGTCGATGTTCATCCAGTATGCTCCGTACGAACTGCGTGAGGGCAGCTGGGACGAGAAGAAAGATGCCTTCGCTGACCGCTGCTTTGCCATCCTCAACGAGTACGCCCCAAACTTTTGCAATGCCGTCATCGATCGCCAGGTGATCTCACCGCTAGACCTGGAACGGACCTACGGGCTGACGGGCGGCAACATCTTCCAGGGTTCCATGTCGCTGTCGAACATGTTCCTCATGCGGCCAACCATGGGCTATGCCAATTATCGCACGCCGATCGACGGCCTCTACCTTTGTGGCTCTGCCGCTCACCCGGGCGGGGGTGTCATCGGGGCGTGTGGCTGGAACGCGGCAAAAGAAATTCTCCGCGATGGCTTGCCTGCCTAACCAAGCGAAGCTCGAGACGACCTGTCCGATTGGCCGGATAGCAAGTCAATCCCAACGCCCATGCAACTTGCGACCTACCGGTGAAAGAAAGCCCCGCCTCTTTTGGGCTGAGGATGGTTGTTACGGTATCCTTGGCGGCCAACGTGAATACTGTAGTCGGGGTGCAAATGCCACACAAACTGATCGGCTTGGTTGGAGTCTTTGTGCTCCTGGCCATCGCCGTGGCGTTGTCGACCAATCGCAAGGCGATCCAGCTGCGCATCGTCGTCGCTGCATTTGCCCTCCAAGTTGCGGTCGCCATTTTTGTCCTGCACACGCGTGTGGGACGTATGACACTCGATGCACTCTCCGATTGGGTCCTCATCGTCATTGGATATTCCCGTCAAGGCATTGACATGGTCTTTGGTCCGCTCGCAGATACCGAAACCATCGGTGTCAGTTTTGCGATCCATGTGTTGCCGATCATTATCTATTTTTCGGCTCTGATGTCCGTGCTTTATCACCTGCGTATTATGCCATGGGTGGTGAAACTCGTTGGAGGTGCACTGCGACGCATCGTCGGTACGGCACCGGTCGAATCGCTCAACGCAGGGGCGAATACCTTCGTGGGGATGACCGAAGCGCCGCTGTCGGTAAAGCCATATCTTAATACTATTACACATTCGCAATTGTTTGCAATCATGACCTCAGGGCTCGCCTCGGTCGCAGGCACCACCCTCGCCGCATACGTGCTTATGGGCGCGGAAACGCGTTACTTGTTGGCCGCAAGTTTTATGGCAGCACCCGGTGGTCTGCTGATGGCCAAACTGATCATGCCCGACGATCCGCATGCTGCTCGGCATCCTCGGGAACCACTCACCGTAGAATCTACTCAACACGAGAACATCATCATGGCGGCGGCGGTGGGGGCTAGTGATGGGTTGAAGCTCGCTGTCAACATCGGCGCGATGCTGATCGCTTTCGTGGGGATCATCGCGTTGTTCAACGGCATCGTCGGGGGGATTGTCGGCTGGTTTGGCTACGATTTGACGCTGCAGAAGATGCTCGGCTGGCTGTTTGCACCGCTGATGTACCTACTCACCGTCCCCTGGCCCGAGACGCAAGCGGCGGGCGCGCTGTTCGGCGAAAAGCTGATCCTCAACGAGTTCGTTGCGTTCTCGCACCTGGACGACTACCTGGAAGGAATGAGCGACCGTACCCGGGCGGTTGCGACCTTCTCACTGTGCGGATTCGCGAATCTTTCTTCGATCGCGGTTTTGCTTGGCGGCCTTGGAGTTCTGATACCAGAGAAGCGTGCATTGATTGCGCGATTCGGCTTGCGTGCGGTCGCCGCGGGATCGTTGTCGAATCTGATGAGCGCTGCGTTAGCCGGGCTTCTGCTAACACTTTGAACACACAAGACGAAATGGCTTCAGCGCTAGCAAGCGAGTTCGTTTGATTTCGGTCAGCCAATCGGCTCTTCGGGGAAGCAAGCCAAGTTGGGCTTCTGTATCGTCGTGGCCCGCCTCTGGCGAGAAATGGTCGCGGGCCTTATGCGACATTTTGCGAGTGATAGGTAGGGGACGACAGCGCAGCCAATCCGAACGCTTTCCGAACCACGGACCACCAATCACTCACCCACATACGGCATCAGCGCCATGAAACGGGCTCGCTTGACGGCATTGCTCAACGCACGTTGGTAGGCAGCGCAAGTGCCGCTACGTTTGCGGCTAAACAGCTTGCCCTGGCCGGTGCAGAACTTCTTCAGGCCTTGGACGTCCTTATAGTCGACGAAGACGGGGCGGGGACAACCTTCTTTGGTGCAAAACCGGCAGCGATTCTTGCGATTCTTCCCGAGTTTCTTACGAACCATCGTGCAATCAAGTCCTTCCGCAACTATCAGCGTTTTAGGGTCTATTGTGGGAAAATAGAAATCTATCGACCCCCCCGCCCGCTGTCAATGCTCGACAAGCTGGGTGTAGAACGCTTCGAAGCGATGGCGCATCGCGTCGCGGCTAAACTCGGACTCGACCCGCTGTCGGGCGGCCTGACCAAGCCGCCGGGCCAGCTGCGGTTCGCGGAGATAGCGGTCGATGGCCGCGGCCAGGGCCTGATCATCCCTGGGTGGCACCAACAAGCCGTGGACTTCATGCTCGATCAGCCGATGATTGCCACCGACATTGGTGGCGACGATAGCCCGGCCGGAAGCCATGTACTCCATCAGGGCGTTGGACATCCCCTCGGCGTGCGAGCAGAGCACGGCAATATCTTGTCGGGCTAAGAAGGCCGGGACATCGCTGAGCGAGCCCGTCAGCCGGAAGCAGTTGCTCAACCGTGCCGCATCGATCTGTCGTTGTAGGCTGTCCCGTTCCGGTCCGTCGCCGGCCACGGCAAAAGAAAGACGCGGATGGTGTTCACATAACTGGCGAGCCACACGTATCAATCCATCAACGTTTTTTATAGTCCGTAGATTGGCCACCATTCCAACCTGGATGCTGGCTTTGTGGATATTCGGAGGCGGCGCGTGCAGGTAACGCTCCAGATCGACGCCGTTCTCCAGCACCGCGATACGGTCTTCCGTCAACAGTTCAGCCTTCTGCAAAGCTACACGCCCTATCTCTGAGTTGGTGAGCGTCACATCGACCAGGCGGCCATACAGCTTGCCGAGCAAGCTGTGCCGGGGGGTAAGAAAGTGACCGATATTATTCCGCACCCGAACGATGCGGCGAATGCCCATCAGCCTCGCTAGCGGCACGCCGAAGTAAGTGCTGTCCAAGAAATAGGTCTGAAGCACATCAATCGCCTGCTCGCGCCAAAACCCGCAGAGGCGAAACATCTTCCGCAACAAATCCCGCCGGGCAAATGACTCGAGCCCTAGATGCAATACCGGGCAATTGCGAGGTGCCAACTCACGCGACAGCGGATCGGTCCCGTTGAGCAGACACAAACTTGGGGCAACCACTCTGCGATCGAGCCGCTCGATTAGGGCGAGTAACTGCGTCTCGGTGCCCGCGCGGCTTAGACAATCAATCATGAAGCAGACCCGCACCGGACCCGGCTTGCGCGGCGACTGATGTTTCAGGCGGGTGCGACGCAGGGTCAGCGGGGCCAGAAGGGCATTCATAAGCTGGCGACCTCCTTGTCGGCCCAGGCGAGCGGGGCATCCGCGCGCAGTTCGGTAAATAGGCGGCGATAGGCCCGAGCCTGGGCAGCGAAGGTAAACTCCCGCTGCATAAAGTCGCGGCCTGCACGGCCGAGCCTTTGCCTCAGCTCTTCATCGTCGAGTATACGAAGCATCCCCGAGGCCAAGGCGTTGGGCTCACCTGGAGGCACTAAAAGTCCGGTGACCTCCTCGGCAACCACCTCCGGGGTCCCTCCGACTCGAGTGGCGACGATCGGCAACCCAGCAGCCGCTCCTTCCAGTAAGACATTGGGTAAGCCCTCAGTAAACGATGAGGACACCATTAAGTGACACCAGGGTAGCAGTCGATCGAGATCTCGGCGAAACCCGGCCAGGATAAAGCGATCGGCGATGCCTAGCTCGAAGATCCGCTCCTGCAACGATCGCTCTTCACCCCCTTCACCGAACAGGATGAAATGTACCCGTGGATTCGCCACGAGCACTCCAGGAGCCGCCTCAACCAACAGGTCATACCCCTTTTCGGGGCTGAGCCGTCCCGCGGCCACGACGATCAATGCATCTGCAGGCAATGGCTTCGGGAACAACTCATGCAAAGTTATATGATCTTCTGGATTGACGTTCTCAAACGCCTCGAGGCGTGCGGCATTTCGAATCACCTGCAATCGCTCGGGGGCCACGCCACACCAACGCCGCACCTTGGCAGCCTGCCCTTCTGAGACAGCGACTACTCTGTCCATTAAGCGCAGATGGCGTCGGTCGAGCCACTCGTACAGCCGCACTCTGCCCGACTCCGCGGTCCAACCCCGAGAAACACTGACAACCGGGATACCGACACGCCGGGCCGCCATCCGACCAAGGAGATTCGACTTGTATCCGTGACAGACTAGCACCTCCGCCCGAGCCGTTCGCAGTAGGCCGCTCAACTCTCGGACACAACTGCGAGTCTGTGGAAAGTCGTAGCTCAGCTCGAGCCCGACCAACCCCGCATCCGCAACGGCATCCAAAAACGCTCGACACCGCCCGCCCTCGGCGAAGCTGACGTAAGTGGTGGTATCCTGTGGAAAGAGCTCCAGTCCCAGGCCCAACATCTGACGTTCGGGCCCACCGAAAAAGGTCGAGGCGGTCAGGTGCACGATGTGCATGAAGATCGGTCCGTCCGTGGCCGTCGCGATATTCCTGTGGATAATCCGCAGTGTACGGGCACTGGAGTCGATGTGTCTAGAGCAAGAATTGGTCGATTGATTGTGCTCAAGGACTTCCAACGAACGGCGGCCTTGCCTTTTCCGAGCTGCAGGTGGGAACCCAATGGTGTTCGACACCATTGGGTTCCCACCTGCAGCTCGGAAAGAACACCCGATGCCCAACACGACACCTTCATCAATGCGCAACTAGTCCTCTGCGGAACTCGGACCCCTCGAGCGAGAGTTTCCCAAACTAAGCCTGGAGATTCCTCGAACGAATCAAACTGGTGAATTCTTTCCCCACTGCCACAACCCTTCGAGTGCCTCCTGGCCACGAACCCGCTGGCGTCGTTCAGGATCTTGACCAGCCTGAATGGCTGCTAGCAGTTTTTCGACCCGCAGCTTCACCTCGGCCGAGTAGTTCTGTTCAATCGCCTGTCCGAGTGACTTCTCTGTCGCAGGCCCCAGCTCGCGTAATCGCTGCGTAGCTTGCTGGCGAACTCCGAATGCATCCGCATCCTGCTTGGCCACCCACGCGGCTACCTCCTGCGGATCTGCCGGCTCGACTTGCAGCCGCTTCGTCATAAACGGGATCACCTGCTCGGGAGGGTGGTACAGCTTGGCTATGCCCTGGTAGGTCAACTTCTCGTCCTCGTCGCCCAGTTGCGACCACAACGCTGCCAGCTCGGCCTCGCTCAAGCGTATCTCGGTCAACCGACGGCGGAACTGCGTGACATCCCAAACGAGCGCCGTCGAGTCTCGGTGACCGGAGACCAGCCGCCAGCCGTCCGAAGAAAAGTCCAACCCCGTCACCCCAGCCAGCCCGCCGACCAGAGCGTGGTGCTGCTCCGGATCGACCAGGTCCCATAAGTCAAGGTGATCGTGTGAATCGACCGTCTCATCGGGCTGCTTGAGATAGATTCCGCTGTCTGGACCGCGCCTGACCATGCCCCCATAGCTGCCGGAGGCGAGGTTTCTGCCATCAACACTAAAGTACAGCGAGGCTGGTCGCCCTCCTCGATACACCGGGCAAGAAGGCTGCGGTCGTTTAGTCCTCCGTACGCCGGCTGCAACCGAAGCCGGGTGAGAAATGATTTCAGTGCCGTCATCCGACGCTCCTGAGCAAGCAAACCGATCTATTGGGATATGGTCGCCCAGAATGGGATCGGCACGGCTTACCACTGCTTTTCCAAGTGCTGGAGTACCTCGAGACCACGCTGTCGTTGCAGGTTGGCCGAGGCGTCCGCTCGACCCAACCGTTGCAGTAGCTCATCGAGTCGCCGACGTACCTCGGCGGACTCCGTCGTTTTCAGTACCTTCTGAAGCGCTGGACGGACTGCCGGCCCCAGCGTCGCCAACTCTCGGGTTGCCTGCTCCCGCTCCGCGAAGGAGGCAGCATCCAGGAGGGCGAGCCACTTGGCGACATCGTCCTGGTCTAATTTTGCAGGTTTGAGTCGGCCCTTGAGAAACGCTACACCTTGCGGTCCGGCCCGTAGCAGCTGAACCATTGCCGCATGGGCCTCCCTGGCATCCGCTGCGGCGAGCGTTTGCCAGAGGTGAGCGAGCTCACCCTTTCGAAGCGTGAGCAGTGCCAGAGGTTTCCGATAAGGGGTCACATTCCAGATCAGACCCGTGGTGTTGCGGTGCATCGACACGAGTCGGTGGCCGTCCGGTGCGAAGTCCAGGGCCGTGACACCTCCAGAGTCAGCGAGAAAGCGGTGGTGGCTGTCCGATCGATACAAGTCCCTAAGATCGACATGTCCCGTCTCAGCCTTGCGGGTTACCAAGTCACTGCCTCCTTGCGGCAAAGCGCGCGTGTCGCACCCCGAGGCCAGCAGCCTGCCATCCCGGCTGAAGGCGAGCGTCGTGATAAGCTCCGGCGACGGGAAGACACAGCTCAACTCTCTGCTAACGATCTCCTACACTTCTAAACGTCGATTCTGCCGTGCCACCGCCAAAAGTTGGCTATCTGGCGAGAATGCAACCGCGGTGGCTGCGGACTGCTCAACGAGGTCATCATTTAAGAACAGCCTCTCGTTGTCTGTTGTCAAGTCCCAGACCTGCACTGGCGGGGCTTCCACACCACCGGCGATTGCGGCCCACCGACCGTCCGGAGAGATGCTCAAGGCATTGACGCCGTGAGCATCCCATTCCCGAATCGGGTGTTTCGCACCCCGCTCCCACAGTTGGAGGTTGTTGTTGGTCACCAGCAAGATTCTCGCCGCGTCCGGGCTCATGGCGAACAAAGAGATCTGGTATCCTTCCTTGCCGAGCTCCGCGAGCTCAGCCACAAGCTTCTTCGTGTTTGTGTCCATCGCGACCAAGGTCGTCCCATTCATCGCGGCAACGCGAACGCCATCGAGCGATAAGGTCTGATTCTCGGTAATTGCCGAGATGCTGCGGTCGATGGTCCACTCGCTTGCCGGACGCCCCAGTCGATCCCAAGACGCGATCGCGATCCCCTCGGCCACGCCGTTTTGATGACTGACGGAGACGATGCCCTGTCCGTCCGCGCGGAAACGTACCGCCAACGGTGGAAATTGGTGCATTGGCACTGCTGGTTTTATTCGTTGGGGTTCCATCCGCCACAAGCTCAACACGGGTGAGCCGAGCGCGCGGCTTATCAACAGGTTCGGACCGGCAAACGCGATGCGATCGATCATGATTTCTTGGGTAGGGATCGACTGGAGTCGTTCCCCGGTTTTGATGTCAAGGGTCGCTAGCCGTTGCTTTGGTGGCAGTCCACCCTGGCTGGGAGTCTCAAGCACGGCCATCTGCTTACCATCCAGAGAGAGGGCAATGGCCTGATAAGGTTGTATCATTGTCCACAGGCGCTTGGGGGATTGTGTGCTCAGATCCCAACATGCAACGTGCCAATCGGGTTTCCTCTGAGCCAGGATGAAGTGGTGTCCGTCGGCGGACAGGCGGAACTCGCTGAGTAGCTTGCAGGAGATCTGTAGTCGCTCGACGGAACCGGTTTCCGGTCGCCAGCAGAATAGCTGGACGGCTGGGCTGCCCAATGCTGACCTCATTACCATCGGGCTCCCTCGGTCTGGACTCACCGCCGCGATAATCGTCTTGCCGTCCGCGGAAACCGCCATTTTTTCCGAATTTTCCCGTCGAGCTGCCCTAGCCGATGCAGCTCACGACCCGTTGCCACGTCCCAGATCCGCAGGGTTGCATCATCGCCAAGCGAGATCAGCCGATGTCCGTCTCCCGTAAACACGAGCCGTCCATGAGTAAACAGGAAATGGTTGGAGAACTCGACCGGCTCGCCATGACCGCGGAATGTACGGACCAAATCACCCGTCGCAACCCGGCGAAACTCGATCGTCGATTCCTCTCCTGGAGTAACGAAGTACTTCCCGTCCGGCGTGAGGGCCAAATAGAACTGACCTCTGGGAAGGGCATCGACGTTACTCGAGTGAACCTTCCAAGGGTGGAGTCGTTTCCCCGAGGTGGCTTCCCAAATGGTGACGTGCGAGGGCGTCTTCACGGCGACCGTCTTCTCATCCGCCGACGCCGCCACCGACAACACCTGGGCATTGTGGCAAAAGCGCTTGGTCCCCAGCCTGGCCAGTTTACCGGTGGGTAATGGATCGCCGAACCGATCCACGGCGAACTGCTCTGTTTTCCCCGGAACCTCCGGCGGGTTGGCCCCAATGGTTTCACCTCCATCACCACTCATACCTGCGAAACACGTCCAGTACCCCACCCCAAATACCAGCAGCAGCCCAGCCGCGACACTCAGCGTCTTGTTCATCCAAACCATCGCCGTCGCCCCCTGTACTAACGCCGCCACACCTGGTCGCATCGAACCTTCGACCGCCTGCAAAACTCCTGGCAATAGCCGGAGTGGAGTACTTCCCGATAAACCCGCCGCCCGCGCCCCCGTCAATACCATGACTGTCAGCGTGATGCCACGGCGTTGCAGCCGCTTGGCCAGAAGATGCCGACCTCGCTCTAACCGCCCCTTGACTGCCCCCACACTACAACCCAGCAACTGAGCCACCTCGTCCCGTGACTGATCCTGGACATAAAATAGAATCAATACTTTTCGATATAATTTTGGCAATCGATCTAGTTCTTCATGCACGAGCGTGCATGCCTCCTGCCAGGATAGGTCACCGCCCTCGAGACGCGGGTCGACGACCCTCACAGCCCGCTGTTCGTGTTGGGTGCGACGGCGGTTGCGTCGCTGGGCTTCGACCGCAAGTCGGTGTGCCGTGGACACCAACCACCGCGTAATCGATTCCTGCCACGGTACTCTCCCCGCCTGACGGGTGAGCACCACGAAGGTGGCTTGGACGACATCTTCCACCTCCGCCGGATCCCGCAGCACCTGGTAACAGGTCCGCAATACCGCCCCGGCGTGACGTACCACCAAGGCCGCGAATGCATCTTGATCCTCATGGTCGACATAGCGAGACAGTAAAGCCTTGTCGGTCATGTCGAGGTAGGTCGACTGCAGGCGGATGCGAAGACGGGTAAGGAATTGTTCCAACGACGTCATGTTCAAGTCCTGGAAGCTGGGGAATTCCCATACTATGGTCGCTCAGTCCGCGGGAAGCACGCGAGAATCGATCAGGTTCGGTATCCTAAATAGTGGAAATGATGACTGGAAGAAGCTGAGGTTGCTTATGGCTACACTAGAACGTGCGATCGAGATCGCCGCCCGCGCTCATACCGGACACACCGACAAGCTCGGCGCTCCCTACATCCTGCATCCTTTACGGCTGCTACAAAAGATGGATACGCCCGAAGCACGCATCGTCGCGGTTCTGCATGATGTGATTGAAGATAGCGACACGACCCTGGAAGATCTCCGCCAAGCCGGCTTTGTCCAGGAAGTGCTTGCCGGCGTGGAGTGTTTGACACACGAGAGAAGCGAATCGTATACCGACTATGTGGTTCGCTGTAGGGCCAACCCAATTGCCCGCCAGGTCAAGCTCGCCGACCTGCAGGATAACTCCCAGCTCGACCGGTCCATCATGCGGCCTCATAAATTCGACAAGGATCGCAACCGACTCGCTCGTTATGTGCTCTCCTACAAGTTCCTCTCCGACCAGATCGAGGAGGACATCTATCGCAACCTGATGGCCGAGCTGTAGACGACGATTGCTTCCAAAGTGTCGGTAGGGTGACACGCGCGTTGGAGACCCTTGGACTGACAGCCGACACCGGCTGCACCCTCTCCGCTCAGAAAGAAGAGCCAAGGTTCAAGGTTACACGCACATGCGTGCCCACCTCCAGACCCGGGCTATAGCACCCGCCCTTAGCCAAACAGCCCCGCCGCGGCAAAGGCAAGACCCACCAGGATCGCGATCAATAAGGGCACCCGCACGATCTTCCACCAGCTCCATGGTCGATAGCCGACCACCTGCCCGGTGCGGCCATGGATCAAGATCTGGAACAGACGGTCGCGATAACGATAGTTTGCCAGCCAAATTGGAATCAGCACGTGTTTGAACGTCACTCCCATGTATTGTGTATCGATCCCATGGATGCGCTGGTGGTCGCCGCCGATGTCGCGGCGGCATAGGCGGTCGATCTCATGTTCCATGATCTGCTTGGCCTGGGTGTAACCTTCGCTCAGGTCTACGGCGTAACGTTCGGTCTGGAAGCCGCTCAAGAAGGCTGGTCGAAAGCCCTCGAGCTGCTCGAGCGGCCAGCGCTCGAGCTTGCCCAGCAGGTCATCCCCGATACTCTTGGAGCCACACACCAGGATATCGTCGAAGAAGTGCTGCACCTCGCCCGCAACGTAGTACCAGTGGGTCTTGCGAACCTGGCGGGTCTGGACTTGCGGCTGGCCCTTGGCGTTGGTGGTGGTGTAGGTCTCGGTTGCCCAGTAGTCATCGCCGCGCATGCCGGAGTATTCGGAATAGGTCATGGCATCGTAGGTCCAGAAGGGGACGTAGATGCCGTTCAAGCGTCCGAGGTTGGCCAGCTTGCGAGCCTCAGTGGGGATGAACCACAGGCTGAGAATCCAGGTGGTGAAGTTCTTTTGCGCGGTGGGCTGGTCCACCGCGAACGGTAACACCCCCTCCGGCTGGATCATGGCGTGAGCGGCCTGCGGCTTGTGCTCCAGATGAGTGTCACAGTATGGACACCGCTCGGTCACCACTTTGTCCTCGAGCAACACGGTGGCACCACAACCGGGGCAGCGGGTTTCCGATGCGCGTCCGTCGATCAGCGTGTTAGCTTGATTTTCCTGACGGGCCAAGAACGCTTCGAGCTCGCGCTCGAGCACATCGCCGCCGTGTTTGATAGCCTGTGTGTGGCCACAGTAGGGGCAGTGTAGGGCGCGCTGGCTGGGATCAAAGTCTAGGCGTGCTCCACACTGCACACAGGGAAACTGCCGACCCGGGGGCGGGGCCTTGGTCAGGTGCGGTTGATGCACGACCGGGGTTTCGGTCGGCAATGGGGGTGGTCCTTCGTCGGTCGTCATGGCGGATTGACTCAGGCATTCCCGGGCAGCGGTGGTGGGACATTCTCGAACAACGGCTGTAGCTCGGGGACGGTTTCCGCTGGGGCCCAGTTGGCCATGCCCGCCCGCCAGACCAAGGTTTGCCGCGTTAGGTGCCCCTGGGCGACATGCTGTTGCAATGCGCTCAGGTCAAATGGACCGGCTTGCTGCCCGTTCAGAGCGATGTGAAACGTCACCGCGCTGGTGGGCAATGGTGGCGGCGTTTGCCCGCCCTGTGCAGCCGCCCCTCCCGTCATCGCTCCCGCCATGGTCTGGCCAATGGCCACCCCGGCACCGAGCCCAGCACCCATGCCTCCCATACCACCAGGATTTTGCGCTGCGTCACGGATCGCCTCGGCGGTCTGATACCGAGTGTAGTCGTTGAGATTCCCCAACACACTCATCTGCGATCGCTTGTCGAGGGCCTCTTCGACCTCAGGTGGCAGGGAAATATTCTCGATATAAAACTGCGTCAGTACCAAACCCATCTTGGCAAATTCCGCTGCCAGCTTTTCCTCAACCAAACTCCCGAGCCGCTGGTAATTCCCGGCTAGTTCGAGTAGCGGAATATTCGCCGAGCCCACCGTGTCGGTAAAGCGCGAGATCATGGCATTGCGAAGCTGGTTGGTGATCTCGTAGGTCTCGAACTCAGGGTCAGTAGCAACTAATTGGCGTAAAAACATTCCTGGATCACTTACCCGAAACGCGTAACTCCCAAACGCACGGAGACGTACCGGGCCAAACTCTGGATCGCGCAGCATAATCGGGTTGGGAGTGCCCCACTTCTGGTCGGTCCATTGCCGGGTAGAGACAAAGTAGACCTCCGCTTTGAACGGTGAGTCAAAGCCATACTTCCAGCCCTTCAGGGTGGACAGAATCGGCATGTTTTCGGTTTCCAGGGTGTACATCCCAGGCAGGTACACATCCGCTAGTTGCCCTTCGTTGACAAAGGCAGCTGCTTGGCCTTCGCGGACGGTCAGTTTGGCGCCATATTTGATCTCGTTGTTGTAGCGCGGGAACCGATAGGCCAACAGTGTGTTGTTCGCTGGTTCGGTCCACTCGATGATATCAATGAATTCGCCGGTAATCTTATCCCATATTCCCATCGTCTGGGCCCTCGCTACCCGACCATCGCCGTAAACCTTCCCCTGCTATTGTGCTTTGGGAAGGTGTGCTTGGCAAATACGTTGTTTGGTGATTCGCAGGATGTTGTGAAATCTTGAGGTGAAAACTGGGCGAACCGATGCACGGCCGAGCTCTAGACGCGTGATCGAGAGCTCGGTCCCTTGGTAGCGGTCACTTGCCGATGCAGTAGAGATAGTCATCGGTACGCAGCAAGATCTTGCCGTCGACGAAGGCGGGTGTCGCAGAAATCTCTACCTCTTCGACCAACGAATTGATCGCCAATAGATCCGGTTCGGATCCCGCCTTGAACACCGCCGTCTTACCCGATTTGGTGAAGACATAGATTTTCCCATCCGCGGCCACGGGTGAGGCCTCGACCGAGCCGGGGGTTCGCTCGCTCCAAAGCTGCTTGCCTGAATCGGCATCGGCGGCGGTCAACACGCCGGACCGGTTGACGACATAGATGGCATCCTGATAGGCCAACGGCGAAGCCATCCCTGGACGCAGCCGGCCGGCCCGCCAAGCCGTCTTCGGCTCGGTGCCCCGCTCGGAAGACTC
The DNA here is from genome assembly GCA_964410665.1 of uncultured Alcaligenaceae bacterium. GTDB lineage: Bacteria > Planctomycetota > Planctomycetia > Gemmatales > Gemmataceae > CAYPIE01. Next base: position 146,915 of record CAYPIE010000005.1, on the reverse strand, counting down.
CAGGGCAACAATCCCCTCGGCCACAACGTAAATGCGGTCGTTGCCTAGGACCGCGCTGGGAATACTGCCGACCCCTTCGAGAGCCACGTCCCACAACCGCATACCGTCCTGTGGATTATAAGCGACCAGCGCTCCATCATGTTGATACAGCAGCTGGGCCTGCTCGCCATCCTCACGCAGAAGGGGAGTCACCCAGTTGACATCCTTAGGCCGCGTGACCTTCCAGACGTTTTCGCCGGTGTCGGTATCCAACCCGGCGATGAACGAATCGCCAGAGTTGTCCATGGGGATCATTAGGCGATTCTGCCACAGCAGTGGTGAGGAAGCAGCGCCCACCTGATTGGTGATGTTGGGGTAATCTTGGCTGAGGGCACGATACCAGCGAAGGTTGCCCTGGTGGTCAAATGAAACCAAATCCCCAGTCGCAAATAGTGCGTACACCCCCTCGGCATCCACAGTCGGGGTCGGCGCCGCCATGTCGGTGTCCGGATGGCACACCGTGCTGCCGGTAGCGTTCAGGGTCCGTTCCCAGAGCTTTTCGCCGGTCTTGAAGTTGAGGCAGAGCACATGCAAGCGATCTTCGCGGAAACCGCTGCAAGCGGAGACGAAGACGCGGTCGTCCCAGACCACCGGCGATGACACGCCCTTGCCCGGTAGCTTGGTCTTCCAGGCGATATTCTTGTCTGCCGACCAATCCACGGGGTAGCCGGTACCCCGGGCAATGCCGGTGCCATCGTTGCCGCGAAAACGCGTCCAATTATCGGCCTGGGCCGGAGTACTTACGAGCAGGCCCAGGGCCATGAGTTGCATGAACCGTCGCATTGGTTTATTCGCCCCCATTCGTATTTTTTGCTGGCCGAACCACGTCCACCGCTACCTTTCCGCCGGTCGCATCACAAATCCGAAACGCCAGGGTCCACTTCTTGGCCCAGCTCTGCGGTTGCTCGTTCTGGCACACCTTGACCAGGACCTGGTTGATCCCCGGCTTGAGCACCACGGAAGCCACATACTGATCCATGCGGTTGCCGTGGTGATAGTCTTCCTTGGCAAACACTTCTTTGCCGTTGAAAAAGATCTTGATGGCGTTGGCCGTATTGGCCCGTAACTCGACCGGAAGCTCGCGATCCGCCTTGACCTCGGCATAGGCATAAGCGACGGAACCCTGCACCTTGGCCACGTTGGCGTTCAGGTCGATCTCGCCATAGGTGTCGGGGGTGCTGCCCGGCTGCCAACGCAACGTCTTGCCGTCTTTGCCGTTGTAAGTAGCTTGCAGATCCACCCTCTTCTCGGGAGCATAGATCTTGGCAAAGCCCACCCCCTCGGTATTGTCAAACGGCCCGACCAGCATCCAGCGGGTCAAATAGTTAAAGTGATCGGTCAGGTTGACGTCGACACCCTGTTCTTCGAGGCGCTCGGCGATCCCCTCGACCTGATCCTTGTCACGGGCCAAGGAGAACAGTTCTTGGTAACGTTTGCTGGCGGCTTTGGGATTGGTTGCAGCCAGCTTACGAGCGTCGGTCAGTGCCTGATCGATGGCGAGACGACGCAGCCGCACACTCGGATCCTCAAGCATGTCCTTTAGAAGGAGTTCGCGCATCTTCGGTTTCGCCGCGGTCAACAACTCGAAGACGGCTTCGCGGCTACGGTCCGCGTGGGAACGGTCGAGTAGAAACGCTTCGAGCGGCTTCACCGGAATCGCGCTCGGATGCTCCTGAGCGATCGCATCCAGCGCTGTACGTAGGATATTTGCTGCCCGGGGCGTCGACTCGTCGAGGACACCAATCACCGGCATGATTGCCGCGGGCCCGTCCTTGACAACCGTCCGCCATGCCTTGGCAGCGGCGACATTGCCAGCCCCTTCTGGACCGACTTGCCGAATTACCCGAAGTGCTTGCTCAAGATCGGCCGCCTGACTTGGCAGTGGACAGCTCAGCAGACAGCCCAGCAACCACCATCGAACTCGCCCTCGCATACTTATTCCTTTCAACGAAAGCCCCTCACCTTTGACTCTGCCCATGCTTCTATTCTGGAAGTTCGGACGATCTTGGACAGCTGGCTTATTCAATCCATGGACTTACTCCCGGGAGGAGCTCGCCACACTTCGATGCCGACCTGTTACACTCCTCCATGATGATTTTTGGGACTCCGTGGAGAGGAATGCATGGCTTACCCACCGATTGAGAATCATGGCATCATTGGCAACATGCGCACCGCCTGTCTGGTCGCAATGGACGGCACCATCGATTGGTTCTGCTTCCCACGCTTCGATTCCCCAGCGATCTTTGCTTGCTTACTCGACGAACACCAAGGGGGCTGGTTTCGCATCACTCCCCGCAACGGCAACGTCACCCACAAGCAACTCTACGCTCCAGAGACCAACATTCTGCTGACACGCTACTTGACGCCCCATGGGGTGGCCGAGTTGACCGACTTTATGCCGGTGGGCTGCGATCATGACGAAGGTCCGCCTCCCACGCTGATTCGCCAGGTCCATGCCGTGCGGGGTGGTTTCTCGTTCGAGGTCGATTGCCACCCGGCGTTTAACTTCGCCCGAGATCGGCACGAGATCGAACAACTGGATTCAAACCGGGTCCGCCTGATCAGCAACACCATCAGTCTCGAACTGCTGGCGTCGGTACCTCTAACGGTCCAGGGGCAAAGCGTCCGATCCCAGTTTGATCTGGATGCTGGCCATTCGGCGGTGTTTGCCCTCCGTGGGGTCGAAGATGGCAATGCCCGGACTTGTCTCGACTGCGGAGTTGTGAATCGGTGGCTGCAACAAACGACGGTCTACTGGCACCGTTGGCTCAGTCAATGTCAATACAAAGGCCGCTGGCGTGAAATGGTTCAGCGTTCTGCCTTATTGCTCAAACTGCTCACCTATGAGCCAACCGGGGCGATTGTGGCGTCGCCAACTTGCAGTTTGCCCGAAGAAATCGGTGGCGAACGCAATTGGGATTATCGATATACATGGATGCGTGATGCAGCGTTTACCATTTATGGTTTAATGCGCATTGGTTTTACTGAAGAGGCTGGTCATTTCATGGAATGGCTGGAGGCCCGCTGTCACGAACTGGGACCGGAGCAGCCGCTGCAAATTATGTATGGCATTGATGGACGGCATCAACTCAGCGAAGAAAGCCTGGAGCATCTCGCGGGGTATCGCAATTCCACGCCCGTCCGGGTGGGCAACGGAGCCTACGACCAGCTGCAACTCGACATTTACGGCGAGCTCATGGATTCGGTCTATCTATTCAATAAATACGGCCGACCGATCTCCTATGATCTTTGGACGTATCTTCGTGGCATGGCCAATTGGGTTTGCGACAACTGGTATCGCAAGGATGAAGGCATCTGGGAAGTCCGCAGCGGACAGCAGCACTTTGTCTATTCCAAGTTGATGTGCTGGGTGGCGTTGGATCGGGCGATCCGACTCGCGGATAAGCGTTCGTTTCCCTCGGACCGGGAACGCTGGATCGCGGAACGCGACACGATTTACGAAGAGATCATGGCCAAAGGTTGGAGTCGAAAACGCAATGCCTTTACCCAGGCCTATGAGAATGATGTCCTGGATGCATCGAATTTGATTATGCCGCTGGTCTTTTTCCTCTCGCCCACCGACCCCCGCATGCTGAACACCCTGAAAGCGGTTCGCCGACCACCCGAAGACGGGGGCTTGGTGTCCGACTCGCTGGTCTACCGATACGATCCCGAGAAGAGCCCCGACGGACTGATTGGCACCGAGGGGACATTTAATATGTGCACGTTCTGGTTGGTTGAGGCCTTGACCCGTGCAGGTAGTAGCTATCCGGAGTACCTGCAGGATGCCCGATTCATTTTTGAACGGATGTTGGGATACGCCAACCACCTCGGCTTATATGCCGAGGAAACTGGGCATGGCGGGGAGGCGATTGGAAATTTCCCGCAGGCCTTTACCCACTTAGCCCTGATTAGCGCTGCCTTCAACCTCAACCGGACCCTCGGTGGTGGCTAACCCTTTACGGATGCTCAAGGGTCGACAACTCGGGGGGTGGTACCCGTCGGGTGCCCAACCATTCGTGGGGAATGACCAGGACATGACCCGGGGGAATGCCAAGGGCTTTTTGGAACCAGGATCGCGGCGCGCCGGACTGCAACAGACACGCAGCCATGCCCCCTGAAAAGGCCGCGGCATAGCGGGTCCCCACCTTGGCCGTCTCCTCGTTGGGGAGCAGTAACTGGTCAAAGGCCAACACGTCCGGTTTCACCAGCAGGCAGCGATTCGGGCCTGCGCTGACCGCGCTAAAGCGGCGCGGTTGACGCTCGTCGAATGCAGAACCCACGGTCAGGACATAGCGGGCATCGGCCGGCACTCCGACCCCACCAAAGAAGGGGAGGTTGTCAGAAAACACTATCCGATCCGTGGGTAGCGGACTGTTGGTCACTTTCTCGACAAACAGTCGCAAGGTCGGCTCAGACTTCCGCTCCGCCGCGGGAATCGTGGGTAATTCCGGCGGACGTGTCGAGGGAGGAAGCAGACCTTCGACCCGCAAGCAGTACCGGCCATTGGCGGGCACTATCACGTCGAGTGTCTTTTCATAGACCCCATACTCCGGAGCAAAAGCGAGCCGTCGAGCCGGGGTTTCGGTCAACGCAGCCAGTTCCAGTTCATCGGTTGGAAAAAACTGCCCACTGGGATCACGCTGCCGCAACAAGAGCATCTCGTAGCGGATCAGTGGCTGTCGATAATAGACATCATTTGAATCCTTGATTGTGGCATCGTGTGCTTCGCGCCATTGCAACGTGACTCTCAGACGGGTCCCGGCTTCTAGCTCAACCTGTGGGGCGGAGCCAGGCTGATCCTGGGCCAGAAACAGTAGCTCGGGTGTCCAGCTTCCAGGTGGCAATGCACAATCCGGATCGCGAAACTCAACAGCGTTGTTTTCGTTTCGGTCACGGAAGTAACCCATCCATGACTGTCCCCGAGTATCCCCTGCCGCCTGAACCCAGAATGGTTTGGCGGGGATTTTGTAACCATTCTGGACCACGGGTGCCCGGACCTTGCCAACCAAATCATTCAGTGTCCGACTAAGAACGCTGCCGCCATCGAGCGGTAAGCCTCGGTTCCAAACCAGAGCGTTGACCGCGATTGGGATGCCACGGAGGTGTTCGATTTGTTGTTGTAGGTTCGTCCAACGGGTCATCTGTTCACGTAAGGCTTGGCGGCGGTCGGCAATGGCATTCACCCCCTGTCTTGCCGCCTGACGTGCAGCTTGGGCTTCGGGAGTATCATCGAAGTTATCAAACGCTTTCTCATAGGCTGCCTGAGCTGCCTGGGCGGCAGACACTAGATCATCTTGTGCCTGATCAATGGCGTCGAGACGGGACTGTAAGGACTCCAGCGCACCACCTTTGCCAACCATTTGCAGGGCAACATCGCGTAACTGATATGGAGCACGTGGATCAATTCGAATCAGCACGAGATCCGCTCCCGGTGCGGCTTGTGCGGCCACCATAGCGGCCCGCGTTCCAGGGCCATAGTCATCGACCACCATGGAGGGAGCTGGGAGCAATTGCGGATCTTCCAAGGCTGTCAGATCGACCAGAACCGGCTCACGCAACAGGCCCTGGTCCACTGCGATCGTGTAGCCAGAAAAATCCACATCGATGATGGCAATCCGCAAACCTTTGCCGGTGTAACAGAGAGCCTGCAGATCCTCGAGCCTGCTCCATTCGAGGGGATCCCGCACTGGGAGCCGCTCGCGCAGTGCTTCAGGAATCGTAGCACTGGCCTGGGGAGGAAGATCGACAAAGAGAACCTTTGGTAATTGCATCAGCGCCAGGGCATATTGCATCGCCGGGACGCTGAGGGTTACACGCTGTCCCATGATCCCTTCGACGGCAATCCGCGGATCCAACCGACGCAACTGTTGTCGCCACCGCTTCTCACGCAAGTCCACGGTCGCATCAAACATCACGTCCAACTGCCCAGGTTGGTTGGCCGCGTCATTCTCCGCCAGGACGCGACGAAGTTCGGCGGTCAATTTTATGGCATTGGCATCATCGGGAATCGGAGGAAGAATGGATCCCCCAGGCAATGGTGGAGGGGCATCCGTTCGGTCGGCAAATACCTCCACAAGTTGAATCGGAACGGCATCGGCCAGGGGAGAAGGGGTCGCCACGTACGGCGTATCGGGTAATAACCAACCACTTGGTTGACCCCGCAAGTCCTTAAGCAGCACCGGCAATCGGGTACCGGGGATCGTCCCTCGCAGGATGGTGAAGTCGCGATTGTCATAACCAATATTTGGCAAAAAACCTAAGCGGCGTAGGCGAGCTTCAACCTGTTCGGAAAGTGCCTTCTGGGTCAAAAAAGGCAGCCCACGCCGAAGTTCGATGAGCACCCGCACCGGAGGTTGCGCAGGAATAGGATAGCCCGCCGGAGTGAGCCAAACCGTCTCAATCCGAGGATCGCGGAGCAGTTGGCGTGCTGCACTCGCGGGAATGGTGCCACTCAGGGTGTTGGCGTACAGGTCAAACACCTGAAAATCAAAATCTTCGCCCTCGTCGATGACCATACCAATCCCATCAAGATACTCAAGCATGGCATTCCACTGCCGAATGCGAAGATTCCGTCCGCCCTCGATACGGTACCGTAAGCTCACGGCATAACGCTCAGGGGATTCAGGATAGCGAACTGTGCTCTGTTGTGGGGACAGTTCCGCTTTTGGCAATGCCAGCTGGGGCGGAGGGAACGGAACAGGTGGCAATGGGCAACAAAGTGGCAGAGGACAACAATACTGTGCCGAGGCGGTATCCACTACCGTGAAAGCCACAAATAGGGCAAGCCCCATGCATCCGCAAGAGATCGACCGCAGGGTCGGCACGAACATGAGCAACCTCACCGGGGTGAATCACAACGGTGCAAGAACGATCAACCGTAATCATGCCAGCTAGGAAGGAGCTCGCCAACTCACCTGACCGTTGAGTGGGGCCCGGATCTGCGTCTGGGATCGCTAAAATCCCTCCAGAGTGGGTGGCCGACGTGTTGCCCTGGGCTCAAAAGCTAGCTGCGCGCGTTCGGACCATCCTTCGATTCGGGAAGGCTAGCAGCCATCAGGACAATCCCCAAAGCGAGAAGTGCAGTCAAAAAGCTCAAGAGTAGACTGACCAAATGCCAAGGACCAAAGGCATCTTGCGCGGCCTGGGCCACAGCAGGATCGGTGCTATAGCGTTCCACCCGGAGTAGCGACACGCGTTCGGAAAGCCACCAACCGATACCCACCGTCAAAGCCGCCAACCCGGCAAACCAGGCGCGTACCCGGTGAACGCGCTGCGGATAGCGGAGGCACCAGCCGATCGCGGTGACGAGCACAATCCCTGCACAGATCGCTTGCAAGCCAAAAAAGATGGGAAACAACGGACCAACCGCGGCTCCGGCCAGGGCATTGGCCAGCTTTTTCAGCTGCGTTTCGTCACGGCTTTCCGGGGGTTGGTCAAGCAACGGAAAGCCCGCGGTCCGATCGCTCGGTGCCTCCCGAACCACCTCGGCAAAGCTCGCAAAGATCGTTGGCGCGGCAATGAAATTGAAAAACACCGCCGAGCCAAACCAGAGGCTCACCGCCAGAACATGCAGCACCTTACTCATGATGCGATACCTCGGTCGGTCTTCCCAGCGATTTTCCGTTCCTGCCATCAGGCGGCGAACATTGGTCCGATGTCTCAGAAAAACCAGCAGCGTGCCACCCAAGCAGAACAGGGACACCGTCTGCTGCGTACTGCTCCAAGGCTCCGCCGTGAACCCCAATCGAGCAACACAGAGTACCACTACCGCCGCTAGAGACGCCAGCGATACCCACCGGCTTACACTGGCCACGGTGACCCAGGTCAATAAGGCAAGAATGGCTGGTAGTGGCACCAGCACCAGCACAATTCCTAACCCGGTGGCGATTCCTTTGCCACCGCGAAAACCCAAGTAAATAGGGTAGAGGTTTCCAAGGAAAGCAGCGATGGCCGCGAGAACCTTGAGGGTCCCAGAAGGTAACCGCTCCGGAGGGGCCGTTGCCCACTGGTGACTCCCCAGCCATGCGATCAGCGCAACCGCCCCAGCCCCCTTCATACAATCCAGACAAAACACGAAAACCCCATACCCCGGGCCGAGGACCCGGCCAACATTGGTCGCTCCAATGTTGCCACTACCATGATCGAAAATATTGACACCACGCCAGCGACCGACCAGATAGCCAAACGGGATGGCCCCAATCAGATAAGCCAGCAAGATCCACAATCCTGGCAAAAGCCATGCCACGGATCAATCTCCCACACCGTTCGCCCAACCCTATGGCATTGATCTTAGGCTGCCAGCCGCTGACGGGCCACCTGCTCGAACACTTTCAGCAACCGTTGGTAATGCTCCTCAAAAGTCCAGCGACTGGCAGTACGCCGGGCCTGTTGACTACAACTTTGGCGATACGATGAGTCGGTCATTCGGCCCAACGCTTCGGCCAAGGCACCCGCATGATGCGGATCGTCAATGACGATCCCCTCGGCGGGTGGAGACATGAGTTCCGCAGCACCATTGTAACGGGTGGTGATGATGGGTAAGCCGCAAGCCAGACCCTCGAGCACGACCAGGCTACACGGATCATAAAACGTTGGATGCACGAGGAAGTCTGCCGCAAAGTACGCATCCCGCGGCGATGCCCGAAAGCCCAGGAACCGTACCCGATCGGCAATGTTGAGTTGATGGGCCAAGCGTTGGTAAGACTCAAGACGCGGGTTTCCGACAACGGCCAAATGCAGTTGCTGTGATTTGGCTACTCTTGCCAACGCATAAAGCAGCGGCTTGAGGCCCTTCAAGCGGTAATTCATGGCCACAAATAGACCCACGGGGGTCTCCGGCTCGACATTCCAGGCCGCACGCTGGGCATCACGGCGAGCCGGACGATCAGCGGCGGCGAAGCGGTTGGGATCAATCGCGCTGGGCAACACCTCGATTTGTTCTGGGGCGATGTCATAGTATTGTTCAAAGTGACCCCGAACCATGCGGCTATTGACCAAAATCCGTGGTCGGGGCATGGGACAATACTGCTTCTGTTCCAGCCAGGCGAACGACCAGCTCGCCGGATCGGCATATTTAAGCAGGTGGCTCGCGCGACGCAACCAGCTCGAGCGAAACTTGAGAAGATTGTGCGCTGCCGAGGCCCGGTGCACACCCCCCTGTGGGTAGAGGATATCCTGGCCCCAGGTTTTATCGAAGCCCATGGTCACGTCATACGCCTGGGATTGCAGAGCTTCTTCACATGCCTGGGCAAAACGCCAAGGCCGCAGAAAGCGCGGCACCTTGCCGATGGTGATTCGATGATAGTGCATCCCCAATGGCAGTGCACCGGCATCCCATTGACAGGCGTATAAGTGGACCGAATGGCCATCGCGGGCAAGTCGTCGAGACAGGTCCGCGATGTACGTCTCACACCCCCCTCGGGCGGGCAGCACACTGTGATAACACAGGGCAATCCGCATACATCACTCCTTCGCGGGCAACCCCCGCAGGCGTTTCCGATTGTGCTTGAGGTAGCGGTCGCACTTCCAGCGAATTGACCGTGCCATCAAGCCCACCGACGGCGAGGACAACGACCGGTGCTCAAGATATACCTTCCAAAATACATCAACATCTTTTGCAGTGACTGGGAGGGTTGTCGTTGAGTACTGCAACTGGGCCAGGTCCTTGACCTGCCACCAGGGAGAAGTGATTCGATGACGACCCAAACGATGAAAATCGATCAGGTACAGCCTCCCTTGCCACTGGTCAGGGATCCGTTCGGTCCATGCTTGCAGTAGATAAAAGTGACAAAGATAGAGATCTTTATGAAAGATGCTAAGTCGATGTAACTTGGCCACCAGCCGGGCCATCTCGCACGCAAGCCCTGCTTTCCAGGCAGAGAATGACTCGGTGGACAGCCGTGTTGCCGCAAGAGGAATGGCCTCATGCAGGGGCAGCATCCCGGTGAGTTCCTCGACAGCCAAAAAGGATTGCAGTCGTCCACTCGGACCTACCCACTCTCCAGCTGCCCAAGGCCGCGGCACTGGGATCCCTTGAGCTGCGGCCCAGTTGAGGTTGTGCCACTCTTGCATCCCTGGTGAGAAGGTTTTGCCTGGGAACAGTCGAGAAAGATACCCCTGCCAGCGAGGCAGTCGATAGTGGCGCTTAAGATAAACTACCAAGCGTCGACGGCCTGCAGTCAACGTCCAACGGGCGATCGAGCGGCCTTGTTTTGCATGGTAGCGATCGCCAAGTTGAAGCTCAAGGATGCGATCTTGCCAGTCAGGGCCTGCAAAAAACTCCCACTCCGGTCGGCACACAAACCGCGACCGTACTGTGGGCGTATGCCGGTCCAGGATCAGCGGAGCGAGTCGGGCCATCAAGCCTGAGCCCCCTTTCGGGCTGACTCATAAGCCGCCGAGCAACGCTTGGCCCGGTCTGGACCCAAGCATCGTAGTACGCAGCGAAGATCGGCCTGCCGCTGTGCGTGCGAAGTACGACGACCACGCTGCAAACTCGTTAGCTGGGCAATCCCCAAGCGATCGCCCTCGATGCCAAGCAGCTGTTGCGTGTTACGCTCTGGCCGCAACAGCACATTGGCCACGTGGAGTTGATACAAAAGCTGGGCCAACTGTTGCGGACAAGCTTGTTCGATACCACAGGGTGTCATGGAATTCAAGAATAACAGATATGAGTAGACCAACTGCCCTACCTGCCGCTGGCCGAACGAAATAAGGGTGGGGGCGAGGATCCCATGTCGCTCAAGGTGGAACAACAGACGTGCCTGTTGCAGTTCTGGAGAACGCCAGCGACGATCGCGGAGCCAACACCATCCGCGCGACCAGTTCAGGCGCGTCACCCGTCGGGTCAGTTGGGCCGGGATTCCCGAGATGGGCAACACCAACTTCCGGGTTTGCACCTTCAACCAGGTCGGTCCTGGTTGAAGGTGTTGCCAAAGCTCGGGGTGTTCGATTTCCCGCCGAAAGCTGGGAGCAACACAAATCGCCTCCCCATCCAGCCACTCAAGAGGTTGTTCCGGTATGTGCCTACCGAGGTGTTGGTAACGCGGGCGTTCGCGGCCGGCAGACTCTTCGAGGGTCTGAAGAAAGGTAGGCAGATGGGGCAACGCGCCCGCTTTTTTTCCCACCTCCCGGAGATAGACGCGGACCAGGTGGGTGAACAACTCCGCGGGTACCAGGTCGCCTGCTAGCGAGGCATACAGTCGACTTAACTCCTGACAGCGATGTTTCCAAGAGACCAAGCGGGTACGATAGCCCCGCTGCCAGTCGATCAGACAGATCGCATCACTCGCTGGCTCAATCAGGACATGTTTCGCCACTAAATCTCGATGGCGGAAACCTGACCCATGGACTCGGGCGAGATGCCGGGCCACCGCTGTCAGGACAATCTCGCGTTCGTGGGGCGTGACTCGTTGAAGCAAGCTGGGCAAATCGACGTACGCACGCTCCCCATCGATCAACAGAAACGCACGCCCTAGGCGATCCTCACCACAAGCGAGCCAGCGTGGGGCATGTAAATGACTCGCCGACAGCTCGTCGAGCAGAATTCTTTCGCGCTCGGATTTGCTCGCCCAGCCGAAACCTTCCATCCAGTGCTTGAATCGGGTTCGCCAAGGAACGCGGTGTTCACGTTTTAGGTAGCCTACACGACCATCAGGTAATTGAACCCGCAGAACATGCCGGTCCGTGTGGCCACTCAGAATAATCCCAGGCAAATCGAGAAACGCTTCGGGGGTGGTGAGCCCCCAAAGGGAGAACAACCCCGCACCGTCCGGGGTAACCCGAAGGCTGCCCGGAGGGCCAACCTGAACGATCCGCTCGCGACCGGCGCTAACCTGCATGCCGAAAAGTCTCCTGTTGCCACGGGTAGCGCTGCAGCAGACGGTAGCATTGCTCGAACACTGCTTGTGGGGTAAGCTCGCGCATGCAGCGATGGTCGAGAGGACAGACGCGAAGCTGGCACGGCCCGCATGGCACAGACTGTTGCAGATTGATCGAGCGCGGATGATAGGTTTCGGTCCAGGCAATGTGTGTCGGTCCAAACAAGGTGAGTACCGGCCGATCAAAGGCGGTGCCGAAGTGACGTGGCCCACTATCGGTGGTCACTAACAGAGCGAGTCGCTGCACACAGGCCTTGGTCAATCCCAGCGAGATCCGATGCGCGGCCAAAGTATGCACACCGGGACGTTGCACCTGAGCAACGATGTGACGAGCCAGGTCTTGTTCCTTCGGGCCACACAGGACTAACAGGCCACAGCCACGGGTATCGACCAACTGTTGGGCCAGGGTAACCCAGTACTCCATCGGCCAGAACTTGGCCGCGCCATAGGCCGCCCCGGGATTGATCCCCACGACCTCGGTGGTGGGGGCCCATCCTGCGGTACGCCACACCCGGTCGGCCTCCTCTTGATCCCATCGGGGGGTGAATAACTCCATCTGATAACCCGGGTCCGCAGCGCCCGCAGCTTGTGCCAGCCGATTATAGGCATCGATGATCGGGCTGGGTTGGCGTCGGCCCCGGTGATCACGCCGGGGATTCAAGCTACGAGTTAACAGTGCTCCCCGGCCATGCCATGCGTAACCGACTCGGACCCGACACCCACCCAGCCACGCCGCGAATGCGGAGCGGAGAGAATTCGGAAGCAGTACAGCCAAGTCGATCGGTTGGCTGCGTAATGCACGGATGATCGGAACCAGTCCGCCGTTCCCAAGGGACGCCTTTTTGCTGAGAAACAGCTGATCAAACCACGGATTCCCACTCAGTACATCCGCGACGTATGGCCGGCAGATTCCCAGCAAGTGAGAATTGGCATAACGTTGCCGCAGCGCGCGGATAGCAGGGGTGGCCATGACCACATCGCCGACCCAATTGGGTAGGAACACGGCAATTGCAGCCATCAGGCCACCTGAAGTTGCTTGAGCAGATGGGAGCTCGAGAATCCTGGGCGCAGTGGAGCCAGGTGGACACGACCCCCATAGGACTCCACTAAACTGGCCCCGACTACCTCTTCTTTGCGATAGTCCGCGCCTTTGACGAGAACATCGGGGCGAATCGCCTCGATCAACTCGATGGGAGTCGGCGAATCGAAGATGGTGAGGTAATCGACATACCTTAACCCGGCCAACACCAAAGCCCGAGCATCGAGTGCATTGAGAGGTCGATCCTGTCCTTTGAGCCGACGCACCGAGTCATCAGTATTCAGACCCACCACGAGAAGATCGGCTTGAGCCTGGGCCTCGCACAGGTACTGAACGTGCCCGGCGTGAAGAATATCGAAGCAGCCATTCGTAAAGGCAACCCGCTGACCGTGCCGTCGACGCATTTCGAGTTCGCCAAGCAACGCCGGCAATGCCATCAGTTTCCCATCACGACGCTCAGGTTCCGCCAGTCCAGCACCGCTATGCATCAGATCATGCAGAATCTCAGCTCGGGTTACCGGGGCAACGCCGATTTTTTCCACTTCTAATCCTCCGGCGACGTTGGCCAAGCGAATCGCGGTGTCATGATCTGCCCCGGCGGCAAGACACACCCCCAGCACACTCAGAACCATGTCCCCTGCCCCGGTGATGTCATAGACCTGTCGCGGTCTGGTTGGATACCGTTTTGGTTCGCCATCTGGTTGGACCAGCAGCATGCCATCCTTATCGAGCGTGATGATCGCCGCTGCCAAATCGAGTTGGGCACATAAAGTCTTGCCCGCAAGATATGCATCCTCGGAGTTGCTGATTGTCAGTCCGGTTGCCAGACTCGCTTCCTGGCGATTGGGGGTGAGCGCAGTGCAGCCATGGTAGCGACGATAATCGCTACCACGGACCGGGTCAGCGAGGACGGGGATATTCAGCTGACGTGCTGCCGCGATCACCTGATGGAGTACTTCAGAAGTACACACCCCTTTGTCGTAATCACTGATTAAGACCAGATCCATCGTTGGCAGCTGCGCCAACACTTCGGCAAGCAAGGACTCCCTGAGCCGACCTTGAAGCGGCATTCGAGTCTCATAGTCGACGCGTAACATCTGCTGGGGATGCCGCGCCTGAGCACGACCCATATAGCGTTCTTTAACCGTGGTTGGACGCTTAGGGTCGCGGATGACTCCGGTTTGGTCCACGCACAGTTCATCCAGAAGTTGCCGGATGCGTTGGCCAGCGTTGTCGTCACCCACCACACCTGCCAGATGTACGCGGGCCTCTAGGGCCCGCAACATCGTGGCAACGCTACTCGCCCCGCCCAGGCGTTCTTCGCGTTGATCGGCGCGTAACAGGACCACGGGCGCTTCTTGGCTGATCCGCTCGGCATCGCCCCAGATGTAACGATCGAGCATTAGGTCGCCAAGGACCAAGATCCGCGGCTGGCCCAGCCGTTCGAGAAAGTGCACCAAGTCGACCGACATCCTTGTCCATCTCCTCGTCGTGTAGGAACTAGCTCAGGCGGCCTGAGTAGCGATGGAGTTAGTTGCTGCGAATCCGCTGGCCACCGCCAAGTGCAGTAAGGGAATGAGAATTTCATGGTGGCCGATCAATTCAATCCCGGCCGCCCCTGGGCGGGACAAAACGTTCATGCGAGTACGATACTTTGCTTCCTTGTCGAGGTTGACACAAGTGAGCTGACCGAGCTCATAGCCAAGGTTCCTTACCACCGACACCACTTTGAGAAACACCTCGGGCATGACCACCGCACTACCGATGTTGAGCCAAACTCCATCGACGAGCTCACTGACCAACCGACAGAGAATGCGAAAGTCAAGCAGGGAGGTCTCGCCTAAATCCGCCCCTGAGACCTGGGGGTGCATGTGCACGATGTCCGTGCCGAGAGCCACATGGATCGTGCATGGGCGCCCGCTGCGGTGGGCAGCTAGCACCAGGCTGGCGTCTCGGTAGGGAAGTTCGGCCTGCTCGATCACCTGAGCCAGGGCCTGACCGAGACCCAGGCTCTGTTGGCGTCCGAGCCGAGCCGCCTGGGCAAACAGGTCGGCAGTCTCACGGGCCATGCCAAAGCGACCGGCATGGAGCTGACTGGCGACGTCCTCACTCGTTTTCCCAGCTAAGGCCAGCTCCAGGTCGTGGATGGCTGCCGAGCCGTTCATGGCGATGCCGCTTAGGACCCCTCGTTCTAGCCAGTCGATCAGATATGGGGCGCAGCCAGTCTTGATCACGTGTCCGCCAATCGCTGCGGCGACCTTGCCTCCACGGGTGTGCACAGAAATCAACAGGTCGCGTAGTCGCCGTAACTCGTTGGCTGCGAGTTGCCGTGGCAAGTGTTCCAGCCAGTCGGCAAGACTGGCGTTCGGTGAGACCGGTTGGCCGAGATGATCCAGGGACACCTTGCTCGGACGTGACTCCAGAGGGTAGGTCTCCAGACGGGCTAAATCGAGCGGTTCCATCCATGCCTCCCCTATGACCGTGCCCCTGCAACGAGTGAATTCAGACGCGCGGTCAAGCTGTCCGCATTCGTCGTGATCTGTAAGTCGATGTGGAGTGTCCATAACGGACGCTCGCCGAGTTCGGCCAAACGCAGTTTGACCCAGTCCTTTTGGGTGGTCACTAACCAAGTGTTGGGGGGTTGGTCGGCGGCCCAACGACCGAGTTCGGCCACGTCTTGCTTCGAGTAAGCATGATGGTCGGGGTAGGTGCGAAAAGCGGCCAATTGGGCACCACAACCCACCAGGGTGTGTCGAAACGCAGCCGGGTTGCCAATGCCAGCGAACGCGGCAACGGGTTGGTCCTTTAACCGGTCAACTGGCAGGTTCGCTGCACCTGATTTCAAGCTCGCGGGTTGATGAACACTCCGGACCAGAGTTGCACGTGGAGCCCGTTGCTGGATTTGCCCCTCAAGCATCGACAAACGCTCCTCCGATACCTGATCGCAACGGCTCAAAACCACCACATCGGCGCGGCGTAGCCCAACGAGTGGCTCGCGGAGCAAGCCTCGTGGCAACAAGGCGTTATATCCCCATGGGTTCGTAGCATCCACCAGTACGATGTCCAGATCGCGGTGGATGCGGCGGTGTTGGAAGGCATCGTCGAGGATCAGAATCTCACTCTCCAGCTCTTCCAGAGCAATCTGGGCCAGGGCCACACGGTCAGCTCCCAGTAGGTGGGGCACATCCGGCAGGTTGTCCTCGAGCACCAGGGCCTCGTCATTGACCCCGGTCTGGCTGCCATAGCCACGACTGAGGATGGTCACCGCCCAACCTTGTTCGCGGTAATGTCGGGCCAACCACTCTACCGTAGGAGTCTTGCCAGTTCCGCCCACGGTCATGTTGCCGACGCTGATCACTGGGGCCGCGACCCGGTGTACTGTTTTCCAGCCCCCGTCATAAGTCCGGTTGCGGAGCCAAACCGCCAGGCCATAGGGCCACTGCAAGATCCAGAGCAAGCGCCGGGCCAGGAACGGATATACCCCGCGTGCCTGGCCGGCGATCAGTCGCTCAAACACGGTGGTCTCCGCATCGCGAGCCGGACCGGAAAATTGTGCGTTCAGGTTGTATCCCGGAACGCTTGCGGGTGTCAATCGCGGCTTTTTTTGCTAGATCTTTCGGAGTGGAATGAGTCCGAAACTCCTGCATGGAGACCCCGATGGCCACACAAACCGTCTCCGCCGATCCGACTATTCTCGCCAGCCGTACTTTCCTAGAAAAACTGTTCCAGGCTTACGGCCCCCGCGATTTCGCGGTGCGGTTCTGGGACGGTTCCAGCTTGGATGCCGACCCCGGGCAAACAACTCGTTACACCCTGGCCCTGAAACACCCAGGGGCCGTTCGTCGCATGTTCACGCCCTTTAACAAGATCGGCCTCGGCGAAGCCTACATCTACGATGACTACGATATCGAGGGCGACATTCTTGCTTTCGTCAAACTGATTCGCTACCTGATTGCCCGGCGGCAGTCGATGCGTCGGGCTGAACGTTGGCAGATGCTTATGCGTCTGTTACGCCTCCAAAAGGACGCTCCGGAACGCAGCGGCCGCCAGGCAGCCGACCTGCAAGGGCGACAACGTTCCCTGGAACGAGACCAAGCAGCGATCAGCTACCACTACGACATCCCCGGCAGCTTCTTCCGACTGTTTCTCGATTCGCACCTGCAATACACCTGTGGCTACATGCACACGCCTGAGGACGAACTGGAGACGATGCAGCAGCAGAAGCTGGATCATATTTGCCGCAAGCTGCGTCTGAAGCCTGGCGAACGGCTGATCGATTTCGGTTGCGGCTGGGGAAACCTGGTGGTCTTTGCCGCAAAGCACTACGGCGTGCATAGCACCGGTGTCACACTGAGCCAGGAACAGGCCGACTGGGCCCACCGCGAAATCGCCGAGGCTGGCCTCGAGGACCGCTGCCAGATCCACCTCTGCGATTATCGGAACACGCCGGAAGCGGTTTCGTTCGACAAGGCCGTCAGTGTCGGCTTCATCGAGCACCTCGGCGAGAAAATGATGCCGGTCTTTTTCAACAAGTTGTGGAAACTGTTACGCCCAGGGGGACTCTACCTGCACCATTGCATTACCCTTCGCAACTTTACCCCATACCCCCGCTGGACGGCGTTTGCTCGGAAATATGTATTCCCCGACGGCGAGATCCGCCCCCTGGCCAGTTCGCTTCACTGGGCCGAGAAACAGGGCTTCGAGATCCGCGACGTCGAGAACCTGCGCGAACACTACATCCGCACCCTCGAACATTGGGTGCACAACCTTGAGAGCAACTACGCCGAGGCGGTCCGCCTGACCGATGAAGTCAACTACCGTGTCTTCCGCATCTACATGGCAGGGGCTACTGAGGGGTTCCGGAACGGCACCTATCAGCTGAACCAAACGCTGTTTAGTAAACCTGACCAGGGCAAAACCGAGCTCCCATTGACTCGTGCGGATCTCTACCAAGGAACCATGTGGCCACACTGAGCATGGCTCGACCGGTAACCGTTCTGCCCCTGCGGATGAGAAAGAGCCCCGGTACATGGATTGGCCGGGTTGCAAACCTTCCGCGGGGCTAAGGCCCCTCGCTGGATGGCGAATCACGGCGGCCTCGCCAGACCTTGTACTCTGCCCGGAACGATCTGGGCCATCCGCGATAAGCAAACACAATTAAATAATTTGTTGAAATATCTCCCCTGTGGTTCTTGTCCCCACCTCGCCCGGATCGAAAGAGATCAAGCCGTTCCCCCGTCCAAGCGGCAAGCTTGCCGGGAAGTTCGCAGCATACCGCCATGCCGCCCCTTCGCAACCCAACCAGGCTGCCAAACCCGCGCCCACCGATCCGTTGTGCCAAGGGCCTTGGCGTCGAATTGTTGCTTCTCCTGCCTAGCTTTGCTAGCGTAATCTAATGTAGGTATTATGTCCCTAATGGATGGTCGTCGGGCACCTGGATCGTTCTCATGGCCACGCTTGATGCCGCGGAATTTGCACGGCTTGCCGTTCGCTTGAACCTTATCACCGATGATCAACGCCTCGAAGTACTCGAAGAACTCACCGATGATGAGTCTGCCCAGGCAGTGGCCCGCTTGCTCACGCGTAAAGGGTACATGACCGACTGGCAGGTCAGTAAACTCCTCAAAGACGATCCGGACGGATTGTTTCTCGGCGGATATCGGGTGTTGTACAAGATTTCTGCGGGCACCTTCGGCCGCGTTTATCGCGGCGATGATCCGCAGACCGGGGCTCAAGTCGCCATTAAAGTGTTGCGACGTCGCTGGCTAGAAGATCCTAAGAAGGTTGAGTTATTTGAACGGGAAGGCAAAGTTGGGCTATCCATTCAGCATCCCAACATTGTCCAGGTCCTCGCGGTCAACAAGGACCCAAAAACGGGCCAGCATTTTATTGTCATGGAGTTTGTCGAAGGAGGAAATCTCCGCGATATCCTTGCAATTCGCCGCAAACTCGAACCCGACGAAGTCATGCGCATACTCGAGGAGACCACGCTGGCCCTGTCCCATGCCTATTCCCGTGGGCTCACCCATCGCGATATCAAGCTGAGTAATATCCTGTTGTCGACTTCCGGTCAGGCGAAATTGGTGGATTTTGGTTTAGCCACGTTCGCCGAGGGTACTGCCCTTGACCACGGTGAAATGCTCGATCGTACCGTGGAATATGCTGGTTTGGAGCGAAACACCCGTACACAGCATGGTGATATCCGCAGTGATCTTTTCTTTTTGGGCTGCGTCGTCTTTGAGATGCTGACCGGCGAACACTTAATGACGGTAGAGAGACACCGCCGTAAACGGATGATTCGCCAGGACTTTGAGATTGATCAAACCGTGCGGCCGCGCTTGGGAAAAACCGTACCACCGAAGATGATCAGTCTTATCGAACGGATGGTCGCCTTTGATCCAAATGAGCGTTTCCAGACCCCAGAGGAAATGCTCGAGGTTATCCGCTCCATTCGCGCGGAGATGCGTGGCGACAAAGCTGCGGACCAGCGCGGGGAAGGCCCCCCGAGTGTCTTTGTCATCGAGCAACATAGCAAACTCCAAAACATCTTCCGCGAAAAACTCAAAGAACACGGCTATCGAGCCTTCATCTCACTCGAACCCCAACGTGCTTTGGAACGGCTGCAACACAATCCCTTTGATGCCTTGATCTTCGATGCCGAGCCGATCGGCATCGAGGGCCCGCGTCTGTTCGAACAGATTATGCGTTCGGCCGAAATGAAAGGGATTGACTTGATCGGCATCTTGATCCTTGGTGAAGACCAAGGGCACTGGTCGCAGATGGTCCAACAACGACCCAACACCAGCGTGCTGGTCCGCCCATTGACACTCAAACACGTTCTCGAGCCGCTGAAACCGCTGTTATCGGCTGCCTCCGGATAAGGGATGATGTCCCCGTCAGATATCGATTTGAACTGTGATCTTGGCGAGGGCTACGCCAACGATTCCACGTTGATGCCCCTGATCACCTCGGCCAATCTAGCCTGTGGTTTTCATGCCGGCGATCCGAGGATTATGCGGACTACGTTGGAGATGGCGGCGCAACACGGCGTACGTATCGGCGCGCATCCCGGATATCCCGATCGCCTACACTTCGGTCGCCACCCGCTCGTACGTACCCCGCTTGAGTTGAAGGAAGAACTGTCCTATCAGATCGGTGCGCTGATGGGGCTCGCCCAGCTCACCCGCACGCGGGTGAGTTATCTGAAACCACATGGTGCTTTGTATGGGCAGGCTTGCCAGGAAGTAGGCTATGCCACGGCAGTCGTGGAGGTGGCGAGGCTGTTCAACCTAGGGTTGGTCGGTTTGCCGGGTTCGCAACTCCAAGCCCAATCGGAGATACAAGGCTGCCCGTTTTTCCCGGAGGGGTTTGCCGATCGACGCTATCAACCCGATGGGATGCTCGTGCCTCGTTCGGAGCCCAATGCCCTGGTTGAGGATCCGGATGAGGTGCTCAGCGCGTTACCGAGGTTGCTCGCTCGGGGAATTCGCACGTTGTGTGTGCATGGCGACCACCCTCAAGCCGTGAGCTTTCTCGGGTCGCTGCGTGACGCCTTGAGGAACGCAGGCTACCAGTTGCAAGCCTTTTCATGAGTCTTCGGATCATTGAACCAGGACTGCATAGTCGAATCGTCGATGCCGGTCGGCCGCACAGCCGTGGCCTTGGAGTCCCTATCGGCGGAGCTGCGGACCGGGCAGCCTGGCGACTGGGCAATGCCCTTCTGGGCAACCCGGTCGACGTTCCGGCCTTGGAGATCACGTTATTAGGGCCGACTCTGTTGGCCGAACAACCCGTGGGTCTGGTCGTCTATGGAGCGGCGTTCTCGCTCCAGGTCGACGGCCAGGTCTTTCTCGCGGGCCAACCCTTCCGCTTAGGAGCGGGTCATACCCTCAAGATCGGCGGCACCCAGCGTGGGACACGTGGCTACCTCTGCGTGACGGGGGGCTTCAAAGCCCCCTGGCGACTGGGCAGCCGGTCGAGCCTTGAACCACTCCTCAGCGGTGTGGTGCTTGACTGCGGGAACGACAGCGTTCCCAGTCATCGACTCCCGAGCATCCTCGCCAGCGACTTGCTGCAACCTGAGGTTCCGTCCAAGCTCTTTCGAGTGATCTCAGGACCACAGGCCGACTGGTTTCCCGCTAATTGGATAAACCAGATTTACCGGGTGACCACGGACAGTGATCGAATGGGGATTCGACTCCATGGCACTCCCCTCGCGAGGACCGGTTCCCAAATGATCTCCGAACCGGTTGTGACAGGAACGATTCAGGTCACCAACGAAGGTCAATGTATCATCTTGGGAGTGGATGGTCAGACCATCGGAGGGTACCCAAAGATCGCGCATGTGATTCAGGCCGACCGAGACCGCCTGGCCCAGTGCTCTCCTGGGGATCGTTTGACCTTTTCGACGGTGAGTCGAGAACACGCCGCGGAACAAGCCCGAGAGCGTCGCCGACGCGAGGCCATTTGGTTGCTGCGGTTGCAGAATGCAGAACGGGCAAGTGTCGCTTGAGCTCCTCGAGCAATTGGCCTGTTCGTGGTGCTTCAGGGCGGCTATAGGAACATACGCGCTTCGCATTCCGCTGCCAAGGTGGAATCGAGTCGATCCGGGTAGCCCTTGGGAAAACCCGCTCATGGACGAGGAAGGTGCTATGCGAAAGATGATCTGGGTTGGCGTCGGGCTCGCTTTGGTCGGAATGGCCATCACGGTGCATTCGACCCTCCGTAAGGAGTCGAGCGCAGTAGTGCTGCCCAACGCCACCAGCGGAGCAGAACACTCGGAATGTACGACGACCGGTGGATGTTCGCTAACGCTTCCGGATGCCAGTGCGTTTTCCGGCGAAGAGCAAGCTGAGCCTGCCGTCACGAGGACTCCGGTCATCTGGATGAATACGCCCCGATCCATCGAACCACCACTGATGGGCGATGCCCCTGCACCGGTGGTGATGCCATATCTCGGAGATGTCCATGATCCTTCGACCCCCTCCGTGTTTGAGCATCCAAGTGCCCTCGAGGGTGTGCTGGAAGAGGCAAACCGAAAGCCGCGACCGGCCATGGATCTGGAACTCCCGACGACCATGCCGTTGAGTGAACCGATGCCTCAACCCTGCCCGGCTCCGAACGGGCCCATGGGGCGAGCCCCCTCCAAGGATGGCACGCTTTGCATCGGCACCGGAGTCGATTCCGATGCAACTCGGTCTGGAAGTATCCTCGTGAACACCGCATTGCCGGAATGGACCCAGCTAGCCCTCCAACTTCTTTGGCCAGCTGGAGTAAGTGCATGGTCTCCTTCGCATGCCTGTTCATACCAGGGTGGACAAACGACCCCACGTTCGTTGGCCACTTCATCGGCCAATACGAATGCCTCATTGCCAGCCAGTATGGATATCCAGCCTGGTGATGTGGCACCGGTACGAGCGGATCGCCCCTACTAACGTAGCGATCCTCGGGCCATTGGGACGGCGGGCCCTGAACCCGCCTGCTTTGGGCCATCCCTGGAAGGAAACAAACCATGTCAGCGCTGCTCTCTCCCCCACCCCACTTCGAGTTGGAAGAAACGGACCGACTCTCGGAGGCCCTGTCGCAGCGACTACAGCGCATTGCCGCCGAGCAAGTTACCGACATCCCCGACACTCCACCACGCACTCCTTCTCGGATTGAACCTGAAACCACTCGAGTGGGTGTCGCCGTACGTAGTAGCTTGCCCAGTACTGGATTGTGTGTGGCAGCCGTTGCTGTCGCATGGGCAAGCAGCCAAACCTGGTTCAACCAGCTCGGGCTGGCCTCGTCGACACGAACCCTCTTGATACTCGCCTTGATCGTGGCCGTAGGGTTGTTTCAAGGGATCCGCTGGGGCTATCGCTTCATATTTATCGGTTATCACATCACCGCACACAGTGTTTGGATTGAGCGCGGCCCCTTGTACCCTGAAGCGCACGGGGTCGACTTGGACTCCCTGAAAGAAGTGCGGACCGGTGGCCATCTACTCCAGCGACTGCTCGGGGTCGGGTCCGTCGAACTCGTCGGGCGTGATGAGGCATCAAGCATCTTGCTCACCGATGTTGCCGCCCCGACTCGACTTGCGGAGTATCTTGGGCAAGCCGTCGTCTCCCGTGTGGAGCCGGATCGGGCTTTGGACCTGGATCAACAAACGCGATTCAAACATTCGGAGGCGGAGTACCTTGGTCAAACCGACACTGCTCATAGGGTGCCGGATCGAGATGCGATCCTAGAGCAAGAAACGCGGTTGACTAACGCGGAGGCTGCAACCCTTTCGGCAGCTCACGCTTCCCGTCTAGACCCAGATCGAGTACCAGACTTGGATCAAGAAGAGCTGCAGAATGACGCGGAGGCAGCAACCCTTCCGGCAGCTCACGCTTTTCGTCTGGACCCAGATCGAGTACCAGACTCGGATCAAGAAATGCGATTCAATCACTCGGAGGCAGAGTACCTTGATCCAACCGACGCTGCTCGTAGGGTGCCGGACCGAGATGCGATCCTAGAGCAAGAAACGCGGTTGAGTGACTCTGACGCAGAAACCCTTTCGACAGCTCATGCTTCCCATCTAGACCCAGATCGAGTACCGGACTTGGATGATGAAGAGCTGTTGGATGAAGCGGAGGCTGCCCAGGAATCCGCTCTGGCAGCTTTCCGTCGGCAGTTTGCCGACGGTGCATTTCCAGAATTGTCCGCAAAATGATCGCACTTGGCGTCGCATCGACCACGTACAATGGTAGTAGGTGCATAGAAGGTATTTAGGAAAGCAACAAGGATGCGATCCATGAAAGCCCTGATCTTGTTGGCAGATGGATTTGACGATCTACAACTGTTCTACCCTTGGTATCGCCTCCTCGAAGAGGATTTTCCCGTCACCCTTGCAACGCCCAGCGGACTCCCCGCGGTAGGACTCCATGGCTATCGGGCCCAGGCAGATTTGCCAATCGATGAGTTAAATACGATTGAGTATGACCTGTTGATTCTCCCGGGCGGAGAAGCGCCCGGACGATTACGCATTCGAGAGGTAGCGGTCGGAATCACGCGGTCCTTCATGGAGGATGGGCGGCGTGTGATCGCCATCGGCTATGGTCCCCAGTTGCTGATCAGTGCTGGTTGCTTAGATGGGCGTCGAGTGACTTGTGTACCCGTGATCCGCGATGATGTGCGAGCCGCGGGGGCGACCTACGTGGACGCCCCGTTGGTGCAAGATGGCCAGCTACTGAGTTGTCGAGATAGCTCCGACCTGCCGGTACTTGGTCAGGTGCTACTACCTCATCTCAGCACTCGCGTTGAACGCCCGAAAGGCTCACTCGATGCCAATACTCACACGCAATTTTTGACCAATTTTGGGATGCATTAACTGGTCATTGTGCTCAATCGATACCAGAAACTCGAGCATTCGAGTTTCATTCAGTTGCAACGGGTCGGGGAGCAGCATGGCGGTCCGCCTGGGCAAAAACGAGTTGGCCACTTCGAGCACGCGACCTTGCCAACGCTGGGTTCGGTCCACGGGATCCTCGAGAAGAGCCGTCAGACCAACACGCACTCGATGAGCGAACTCCTGCTCGACCTCGGCGCGGACGATAAAGTCTCCTTTGGGCAGAAAGACGAACACGGGTTGCTTCGACTGCGGACCATACTGCATTCCCAAGGTGGTAAGATTCCGCAAAATTGTGCCGTCTTGCGGAGCGAGCAAGCGATGCCGGTCTACCGCTTCGCGGGCCTGTTCGACGAGTTGCTCGGTCCGCTCGACTGCGGCTCGGGCTTTGGCGGGTCCCGATTGCGTGTCGGGCCGGCTGGCTTTGAGCAAATCGAGTTTTAGTTGCTCGGCTTTCAGACCCGCTTCGAGACCGCGGATCCCTTCCCGGATCTGGCGAATTTCGAAATCATTCGAAGAACCATCTTTCAAGAGCGTTAACTTTTGTTGTTCTTTGGTTTGCAGTACGGCAATTTCGCTGAGCTTCCCTGCGATGGCCAATTCCTGCTGCTGAACCAGAGATTTCCATTGGGTAAGTCCCTGTTCGACTTGATACTGGGCATCGGCCAAGCTGGCTTTGGCAGCACGGACGCCAGCCTCGGCTTCGATCAGCTTGAGTTTGGCCAGGGTATCATCGAATTGCACCAGAAGTTGACCCTTTTTGACCAGGCTCCCTTCCTTGGCAGTGGAATCAATTGCGCGAACCTGCATCGGCTGCGGAAACAGTGTCGGCCAAAGTGGAATCGGGCCAGAATCGGTATCGACATAGCCAAAGCAGACGACCGCTTGGGTGAGTTCCTGATCACCGAGATCGCTTGCCGGGGAGGGTCCCGGTGGATCGCCATCGAGCATCCAGGCAGCACCGACCAGGCTGCCGGTCAGCAAGGTAACACCGATGATCCAAAGCAGGGGCTGAATACGCCGCCAGCACATCATGAGACAATCCTCCAGGGCGATGGCGAGGGACCGGCCGTAGAACGGGCGGTCGCCTCATGCTTGATCTGTCCGTCTTCGAGTGAGAACGAGACATCGACAAATGGTAAAATCCTTGTATCATGCGATACTACTAAGACTGTGGATCCCAGCTTGTGGGCTGCGTCGCGGAGCAATTCGATGACATGTTGGCCATTGTGCCAGTCGAGGGCACTGGTCGGCTCATCGGCAAAACAGTAGCGTGGATTCTTGATCAAGGCGCGGCCAATGGCAACGCGTTGTTTTTCGCCGCCGGATAGTTGGCTTGGGAGTTTACGCGTCTGTTTCTCCAGCCCGAGCTTGGCCAGCATTTCCTCGGAACGGTTTCGGGCCTCTCGATGGCTCATTCCCTCGCCCCACTCCAGGATCAGTTCCAGCTGGCGTCGGGCCGAAAGAGCAGGAAACAGGTTATAGCCCTGAAAGACAAAGCCGACATTGCGCAACCGGAAACGCTCCCGATCCCGCTGTCCAAGCTTCCAGATCGACTGCATGACCTCGCCATCCTCGGCGTGCACCTCTCCAGCATCGGGCTCGAGCAGACCAGACAGGATGGCCAGCAAGGTCGATTTGCCGCTCCCAGATGGTCCCATGAGCAGGGCCAGCTGCCCGCGGTGCAGATCGAGGGAGACATCGCGCAAGGGAGTCGTTCGGCCTTCCCCATCGCCAAATGACCGGGTTAGGTGAATCCCGCGTAAGACCGGCTTGTCTCCCATAGCACCCTCTACCTCGGATGATCGATGCATGCCCACCTTGGTCTTAACGTAACAGCTGCATCGGCTCGATCTTTTGCACCGAGCGTAGTGCGAGCATTCCGGAGATTACCGCCATCAAAATGGTGATGCCGCTGGTGCCAACGAGCAGCCAGGTGGGCAAGGTCAGGTAGACATCCAGGTATTTTGCCCCTTCGAACAGCAGATAGATCGAGGGACCCGCCAGGAGGACTCCTACAAGACCGACATAAAACGACTGCACCAAAACCGACATCGCCACGCGCCAGCGTGGAATGCCCAAGGCCAATAAAATCGCGTATTCGCGTGCGGAGGCTGTGGTCGCCGCATAGAGGGTTTGGCTCGTCACAACCATTCCAACCAGTAACCCTAGCAAGGCGGCATAGC
The DNA here is from genome assembly GCA_964410665.1 of uncultured Alcaligenaceae bacterium. Lineage (GTDB taxonomy): Bacteria > Planctomycetota > Planctomycetia > Gemmatales > Gemmataceae > CAYPIE01. Next base: position 120,395 of record CAYPIE010000005.1, on the reverse strand, counting down.
CGAGGGCGACCCCAGCCTTGGTTTTGATGAGCCAGTGCTTGCGTGTGTGCCAGGAAAACTGCCGTGTGGTAAACGCCGACATATCATCGATATAGCGTTCATTGATTTCACTCACGATCGCTTCCGCATCGGCGGAGGGACGAACCTTGCCGAGAATGTAGGTCGACTGATGGATCGGTAGCAGATGCCTGAGCAAGTTCCGTGCGGTTGATTCGGAGCAAAAGATATACGGTCCGGCCAAGCTTCGGATGTTTTCGACCAGACCCACAATCCGGACCGGGTGCTTGTTGATCTCGGCATAATCATTGACGCCTTCGACGCCAAGATTGGTCAGCTCCGAGGTATCGATCACCACGCTATTGGGCTCGGTGAGGCGGGCGCGCATCTCGGGGGTCAATGCATCGATGCGACCCAGCGCATCGTCCTCGAGTCGACTTCCAACCACCACACACAGTGCAGTCCCCCCGCCGGGTTTGGTCCAGGTGGCAAAGGATTGGATAAAAAATTCGGTGCGTTCGACCCCTTCGAGGCTGGCCAACCGCGACATGAAGCCATCGGGAATGGGCCGTCCCAGGTCGACACTGGGCACCCGGGGGGAGCCTAGCCAAATGTCGGCTCGGGTATGATCGATGGGAATGGACGTAATGGCGAACAACCCGAGCAAGAGCCCACACTGCAGGGCAATCAACACAGCGCTGAAGGCCACCGCGAGAAGGCCCGGCAGAAAGCGCGAGCGTTCATGCCACAGGGTTGTCAAAGCGAAGAACATTAGCGTCCTCGGGGTAAGTCGGCCAGATCCCCACCGATGAACAGATGATGCCACAGTTGGGTTGCTGCCACCGCGGTGAGCCCTAAGGCAACGCTGAGACGACCTAGCGAGGGACGCATTCGCGGCAACAGCTTCCGCCAGGTTCGCACCGCTTGGCTGTCAAAATACCCAGTGCGGATTAACGATTCGTGGCTGAGCACCTGCTCCACCCACGCAGGTGTCTCGGGTCTCCCTTTCGATGGTAGGTCTAACCGAAAGCTATCCTGGCTCGCGCGAAACATTTGCTTCGCTCGCTGAGCAACTTCGCGCGGCAACCAGCGTGCGGCCACCCTCCGCAATAAATACTTATCCTGGAAGCCACGCAGCTTCCAGCGCGGATGCAGCTGATTCATAAAGGTTACCAAATCTTCATCAAGAAATGGGTACCGTGTCTCGACGGAGGAGCGCATCGCAATACGGTCGCCCTTGGCCGCGAGGAGATGACCTGCCAGGTGAAATCGGATCCCCACCGCCAGAGAGCGATGGAAGGGATGCCAAGCATGGATGCGTTCGGGGAGGTTCACCTCTTCGAGGGCCACACGTCCTTGCAACGCTCGCTTGACATCGGGGTGAAAGAACCGCTCTTTGGCCATGCCGATCAAACCATAGAAGTCCAGCCAGCCATTATGTCCTCCAACGGCTCGCTGGCCTCGTTCGATCACCTGGCGAGCATAAACCGGTTGGCCGCTGAGGCGACAAAAGAGGTTGCGAAGCCACCGCGACATCGGCACGTTTGGAATGATATCGAGGGCCTTCATGAGCCGATGTGTTTTGAACCAGGAGTACCCCCCTAAAAACTCATCGGGGCCCTCCCCCGCCAGCGCTACTTTAAAGCCATGGCTGTGCACGGACTCGGCAAGCCGCATCAAGCCCCCTGTCGAGGTATCGATGACAGGCATCTCCGCCGCATAGATCAACTCTGGATAGGCATCGCGCAGATCGGCTTCGCTGTAGGGAGTGAGAACGAGCTCTGCACCAAAGTAGCGCGCAACAGTTTGCGCAGCAGAGGTCTCATCGAAGTCTTGCGATTGAACTGCGACCGTGAACGTCGGGATGGGACGGCCAAGCAGCTTACTGGCCAACGCCACTACCATGCTCGAATCCACGCCCCCGCTGAGATAGGCGACCACAGGGACATCTGCACGGAGTCGGCGATCAACTGCTTTGAGAAGTAGGTGCTCGAACTCATCGACCACCGAGCTGTTGAGCCCAGGTTGGGCGCTGGGAAGTGTTTCTCGAGGATCTTGCTCCTGACCTTGGTCGGGAAAATCGATTTCCCAGTAAGGTTTCGTCGACTCAAGGTCAACACCACGCGCCGACCGCTGACGAATCTGCAGCGAACGCCCCGGCTCTAACAGGTGAATCCCCTCAAAACAGGTTGTCGGCCCGGGAATGCCCATGAAGGTAAAGATGTGACTCAGTCCCCCCAGATCGGCCCGCGCCGGGACCATTCCCGAAGCAAACAATGCTTTGATTTCCGAAGCGAATAACAGCCAACGACCACCATCGTGCGCGGACTGGACCGTCCAAAACAGTGGACAGATCCCCACCCGATCCCGAGCCAGCAGCAACCGACGCTCTCGTCGATCCCATAGCGCAAAAGCAAACTGACCTCGGAGACGCTCCAGCATCCCTTCCCCATACTCTTCCCAAAGGTGCGGCAACAGTTCCGTATCGGTGTGCGTACGAAAAAGATGCCCGCGAGACTCGAGTTCACCACGCATCAAGCGATGATCGAACAATTCGCCATTAAAGACGACCGTCACGGAACCATCCTCGTTGTCGATCGGCTGGCGACCATCTTGGAGCCCAACAATACTTAATCGTCGTGAGGCCAGGCCAAGCCCAGCTTCTTGGCAATAACCCTCTTCGTCCGGTCCCCGATGCCGAATCGCCTGGGCCATCCGTTGGAGGATCTCAAGGTCTGGAACACGGTCTTGATCGAGATCGATCAGGCCTGCGATACCGCACATAGGCTACCTAACCCGTTTAAAGTACGAACCAGACCCGGATAAGGGTGGTCCGTGAATTCTTGGGATTGCCCTGGTAGGTCGCGAATTCAGGATGAGCGCCCATCGAGCCTGCCATTCCCAGAATTAACGTGTTGATCGGCAACTCGAGGTAGATGCAAACTGCCAGAATTGCGCGATCGATCAGAAGCCACTTACGGCAGGACCTGCGATCGACACAGTTCAGCGATCCAGAGCAAGTTCACTAACTAATCAATTTTATCGGAGGTGGTATGCGAAACGACCCAGAGAGGATGCGTACTCAACGAATGGGTTGCATCGCTCCTGGGCTTTGTCGCCAAAGGACATGGATTCTGAGGGATGACCAATATCCACACAACCGCTATCCCTAGCAGACCACCTGTATCATCCTAGACCTAGGCCTGGGGCACCGTGACCCAGCTTTTCTGGCTGCTCGAGGACAGAATAGCGTCCAAAACCCATTGCGTTTGTAAAGCGTCGCGAAAGTCTGGCTTCACCGATTTGCCATGCTCAAGGCCTTCCAAAAAATCGGCCACTTGGTGGATAAAGCTATGCTCATAGCCAATCTGCAGCCCCGGAACCCACCATCGATTCATGTAGGGATGATCGCCCGCATCCGTCACATGGATCGAACGCCAGCCGCGCAGCCGACCTTCATCGCGATGATCAAAATACGAAAGGCGATGTAAATCGTGTAAATCCCAGGCAATCGAGGCGTGCTCCCCATTCATTTCAAAGGTATAAAGCGCCTTGTGTCCGCGGGCGTAGCGGGTGGATTCGAACACCGCTAACGAGCCATTGGCAAACCGGGCAAGAAAGGCGCATGCATCGTCGATCCCAACCTTCTGCACTTGGCCGGAAAGCGAGTGCTTACGCTCCTTGACAAAGGTTTCAGTCATGGCGTTAACCGATTCGATCGGGCCATTGAGCCAAATCGCGGTATCGATGCAGTGGGCAAGCAGATCACCGCTAACGCCGCTACCGGCCGAGGCCACGTCGAGTCGCCAAGTTCCAGCCCCACCTTGAGGTAAATCCGGATTGATCGTCCAATCCTGAAGAAACTGGGCACGATAGTGGAAGATCCGGCCGAGGTTGCCTTCATCGACCAATTGCTTGGCCAAGGTCACGGCTGGGATGCGACGATAGTTGTACCAAACCATATTGGGGACACCGGCCTTTTCGATCGCCTCGACCATTTGCTGGCCTTCGGGCCCGTTCATGGCCAGCGGTTTTTCACAAAGCACCATCTTGCCGCGCTCGGCGGCAGCGATGGCGATCTCAGCGTGCATATGATTGGGAGTGCAAATATCGATCGCATCAATGTCGTTCCGTTCAATCAACTGCCGCCAATCGGTCTCGACGCTGGCATAGCCCCATTGTTCGGCAAACGCTTGTGCTTTCTGCTGATCACGAGCACAAATCGCTTGGAGCACGGGCTGATAAGCCAGTGGAAAAAAATGATTCACGGTACGATAGGCATTCGAGTGGGCACGACCCATAAAGCCATAGCCAATCATGCCAATATTGAGAGGTTTCATAGTCGGGTCTCAAAGTCCATCAACGTAGGTCTCGCTCAAAGCTAGAGTCGGCCAACCCATACACCCGGACCCGCAAACTTCCTCTGGTCCAGCTCTACTCTGAGTGGTGCGTCTTGCCCCGCTGGTGCGCCCTGACCCTGAGGGGCGGGCCAGCACATCAAGCGAAGCTGAGTCTGGTTGACCAACCCCCCATCACGCGGCATATTTCTTCCGCATCGTATCAAGATACTTTTGACTTTGTTCGGTGACATTCCAGGCATCGGGCCAAAAGCATAGATCAATGCACCACCAATCGGTTGGCACATTCGCCTTCTGCAAGGCAGGGAGTAATTCATCAAAATTCAAGATACCTTGACCGAACGGGGCGTGGGTGCTGGTGTTGTGCTCGTTGAGGGTCGAATCTGAGTCGATCAAGTGGATATGGTTAATCGTCCCTTCCAGCTTGCCCAAAAGCTCCATAGCACCGCCTGGGAGAATCTCCTTGGTACCCACCTGGTTGGCAGCCACCGCCGCGACCATGTGGGCGTGACAGGTGTCATACATGACGCCAAAGTTGGGGTTATCCAGAGCACGCACCGCCTGGACCAAGGCAATAATTTCGCTGGGTTTGTTAAAGGCAAAGCCTGGTTCAAATTCCCAGGCTACACGGATGCCGCGACCGGCGGCAAGCTTGGCGCAGCGATCCCAGGCCTGCACGAGCCGATCGAAGCCGACTTTGGGATCGGTCCCCGTTTTGTCAAAGACATCCGGTGGTTCCAGCGTATCGACGCGGATCATCTCGATGCCAAGGTCCTCAGCAAAAAACAGATTCTTGGCAAATTCCGCAATAAAAGGCCCACTGTCGGCAACGCTAATCAGCTTGTGCATCCACAAATTGGCCGCGAGTCCGGAGAAGGCCAGACCATGATCTGCGACCTGTTTACGGAGCTCCACACGTTGGGAACGCGTCGGGAAACTATCTGGACTCGGATGCGGTGGGAAGCCACCGAGTTCCACCCCATCCAGACCGAGTTCGTTGAGCTTCTGCAGCACCGTAGGAAAATCGACGGGATTTTGTTCGTAGGGACCAAAACAGTATGCCCAACTACCAATCGAAATTTTTTTCATCGGCTGGAGACTCCTGGGACGGTTGTTCGGAACCGGATGGAGTTTCACCCGGAGGACGTGTCCAGGCAGGAAGGAACGGTGAGTTTGACCGAAGTGCCTGAACCAAATACCGGAGTATCCCGTCTAGTCTGAGGGATGGGGTTCGTTCTAGCCCGCTGCAAGCAGTGAAGCAAGCGTAAACCACCCAACCGTGCGTTTTTCGTCATGGACACAAATCGCACCCTGACCCCGGCGAATAAACAGGGGATTACTAGCGAGTAGGTTGTCTCACGAAGGATAGTTTATGTGTTCCTTCTCCATTAATCCGTGCATAGGCTTTACGCCAGGCTTTGCGGATTCGCAGGTGTGGCAGGGCCCATCAGGGAACAACACCCAAATGATTGTTTCTACTCTCCCTCCATCCATCCTGGCGGAGAACCTATGGGATTACCTGCATGCCCAGCATGTCACCATGATCACCACCAAGGATGCTCGGGCCTTACGCAAGGTGATGACCCAGTACCGACCGCAAGCCGTCGTCCTTCCCCTGAGCACGCCTTGGGAATCGGGCTGGTTGACCGCAGCGAAGTTGCGCGTTGATCAGCAAGAGCTGCCGATCGTTTTGGTCGCACCCGAAGTGACTCCGAACATGGATCGTCTGGCCGAGTTCGCCGGTGTCACCGTGGTCGCCGAGACCATTTCCCTACCCCAGTTGGCAGGACTACTTGGCGTGCCCCGGCAGCGGTCCGAGTAACTTCTCCTGCCCGACCTTCTTTCACTTCAGCGAACCGCCCACCCCCCGTTATGGGAAGTGGGCGGTTCGCTGGTTTGACCGGTGTGGCACGGTTCGTGGTCGCAAGGGATTTCCCACAATCACCTTGACACTTCCCAGATCGCCTAGAAGAATCAATGGCAGTATGACCACGATCTCGCAGACTCTCGATACGATTGACTCCCCGGACGTCACCAGCGACGCATGGGCCTTGTCGGAGATTTGATTATGAGCCGCCGACGTCACCTGGAAGTAGAAGACATCGGGGAAATTACGGTCGTCCATTTCGTTGACAAGAAAATTCTCGACGAAAACAATATTAACGCCATCGGTGAAGAGTTGATCCGACTGGTCGATGAGATGGGAAAAAGTAAGTTGTTGCTGAACTTCAGCAATGTCGATTTCATGTCCAGTGCTGCCCTGGGAAAGCTGATCTCGCTTCGCAACAAAGTCCAAGGTGTTCAGGGCAAGCTGGCGCTGTGCGGGATCTCGAACGACATTCGCGAGATATTTGTCATCACGAACTTGGAAAAATTGTTCGAGATCTTCCCGGACGAACAATCAGGTTTGCAGTCTTTTTGAAGCGTTGGAAACCGCATGCGGGACCCGCAAGCGTGTTTCCGGCCGCCCACCGAGGAGATCCCCCACCTCACGGGCAACCGTTTCGAGCGTTTCAACCGGCAGGTGGCCATGAGTTGTACCAACGATCGGATTGTCCGTGACCAGACAATCCCGAGCGATTTAAATGAAGTGCGACGCTTACAAGCGGAAATTGAAGTACTCCTTCAGGTCCAGCAATTTGCCGAGCGCGACATCTTCCATATCAAACTCGCCGTTGAGGAAGCTTTAGTCAACGCGATCAAGCATGGTAATCAACTCGACCCCGACAAACCCGTCGTCGTTCGCTATGAAATTTGTTCGAGTCACTTCGAAGTGATGATAAGCGACCAAGGAACGGGTTTTCAGCCGGAAGAAGTTCCTGATCCCACCGCTCCCGAAAATCTTGAGCGACCATGTGGCCGCGGTCTTTTCCTCATCCGCCGCGTCATGGATGTGGTTTCTTTTTCGGACGAAGGCAAAACTATCCAGATGTCGAAGGTCCGTCAGGCCGATTAATCATAGGCCGATTCAAGTCAGCTCGATCGAAACCGGGTCCAAAAATGTCCCGTCACTCGATGCCCCAGTCCGTGCATTCACCTCCCATCCCCGGGGCTACGTCGCTTGCTCTCCGCCAAAGCGAACTGCTACACTGACCGATTCAGCAACTGAACAGAAGATCATATTCCTTCGGAGCGCGGTAGCCCATGACGCCGATGATGCAACAATACCATGACGCCAAAGACCGCCATCCCGGTATGTTGCTGCTATTCCGGATGGGCGACTTTTATGAACTATTTGAGGAAGACGCCGAAGTCGCTGCCCGTTTACTCGGGCTGACCCTTACCAGTCGCGACAAGTCGATCCCGATGGCCGGCATCCCACATCATGCGTTGGAAGGTTATCTCCACCGGCTGATCCAGGCAGGTCATCGAGTCGCCATTTGTGATCAGGTCGAGGACCCCGCAACCGCCAAGGGCTTGGTCAAACGGGAGGTGACGCGGATCGTTACGCCTGGGACACTCACCGAGGAGGAACTCCTTGACCCACGTCAATCGAACTTCCTGATCGCCTTATGCCAGCAGCGGCATCTATTTGGTCTGGCCTGGGTCGAACTATCGACGGGTGAGTTCTTCGCAACCGATGTCCATCGAGAACAACTGGCTGACGCACTCGCGAGGCTGGATGCCGCGGAATGTGCCCTTCCTGAACAGCTCCATGCCAGTCTCCAGGAAACGTGGCAGAGTCTGTTACCACGAACCATGACGCCACGACCGGACTGGACATTTGACCCGAGTACGGCAGTGACAGCGTTAAAGACCCATTTCGGCGTCCTGACGCTGACCGGTTTTGGCTTTACCGAGGGGCAACCCTGCTTGATCGCTGCTGGGGGTTTGCTCCGCTATTTACAGGAAACCATTCGCTCCACACTGGGGCATCTTCGGCAGTTACAACCGTATCACCAGAACGCTTTTGTTGTCCTCGACGAGGTCACACGTCGCAGTCTGGAATTAACCCGAACGCTTCGGGAGAATGGTCGCGAGGGATCGTTGTTAGCGATGCTCGACCGTACGGTGACACCCATGGGGGCCCGCTACCTCCACGATGCCATGCTGGCTCCGCTGACCCAGCGTACAGCCATCGAAGCCAGGTTCGATGCCGTGGAGGAACTGCTGCATGAGCACCGGCTCCGCTCTGAACTCCGTGAGCTTCTTGCGGCTGCTTATGATCTCCAACGATTAACCTCACGTGTCAGCACCGCCCGGGCCACCCCACGAGACTTGGGGGCGGTGGCCAAAACCCTTCAACTACTCCCACAGCTCAAGGCGAAACTTTCCAGGCGACAGTCCACTCGCTTACGAGAACTTGAAGCATCGCTTGAACTCTGCGCCGATCTTCGCGCCACCCTGGATGCGTCATTGGTCGATTGTCCACCTGTGCAAATGAAAGAGGGTGGAATTATCCGGGAAGGCTACCACGCCGAGCTCGATGAGTACCGCAAGCTGGCTCGGGACGGCAAGGGGTGGCTGGCCCAGTATCAGGCCCAAGAGATCACTCGCACCAATATTCCGAGCCTCAAAATTGGTTATAATCACGTCGACAAATATTATATTGAGGTGACCAATGTCCATACCGCCAAAGTCCCGGACGAGTACCGGCACCAGAAGACGTTAAAAAATGCCATCCGCTACATCACCCCCGACCTCCAGGAATACTCCGAGAAAATTCTCAGCGCGGAAGAAAAAATGCTCGAACTCGAGCAAGAACTTTTTGTCCAGCTCCGTGAGCAGGTCGCCAGTGAGACCCTCCGCTTGCTGAGTAGTGCCGAGGTGATGGCCCAAGTCGATTTCCTCATTTCCTTAGCAGAATTGGCGGCACTGCGGAATCTCACCCGTCCTACCCTGGTTGATGAACCTGTGCTCGCCATTCGCGAAGGCCGTCATCCGGTGCTCGAACAACTGCTACCGCATGGATCCTTTGTGCCCAACGATGTGCAGCTGAGTACCGAGCAAGGCATGCTGTGGTTGATCACCGGCCCCAACATGGCGGGCAAGAGTACGTTTATCCGCCAGGTTGCTCTGCTCACATTGCTGGCACATATTGGCAGCTTCATCCCTGCCCAGGCGGCGACCATCGGCCTGACCGATCGGATTTTCACTCGGGTTGGAGCCAGTGATGAGCTCAACCGCGGCCAGAGTACGTTTATGGTCGAAATGACCGAGGCTGCCAATATCCTCAACAATGCCACGTCCAAGAGTCTGGTGATCCTCGATGAGATCGGCCGAGGGACAAGCACTTACGATGGTGTCTCGTTGGCCTGGGCAATCACTGAGCATTTACACGATACGGTTGGAGCACGCACCTTATTCGCAACGCATTACCATGAACTCGCCCAGCTGGCCGAGCGCTTACCGGGCCTGCGAAACTATAACGTTGAGGTTCGGGAACTGGCGGACGAAGTGGTCTTCCTTCACAAAATCGCACCGGGCAATGCCGATAAGAGTTATGGCATCCATGTTGCCAAACTTGCTGGCGTCCCGGGTTCGGTGATCCAGCGTGCCCAAGACGTGCTCGGCGAATTGGAAGCGCGGCAACAACCTCCTCCCGTGGCCGTTCCGCCAGCCGCTCCCGCTGCGCGAGACCCCCAAGGTCGCCACCCGGTGGGGGTGGAAGTCGTGGCTCCGCCCGAGCGTTCCCGCCGACGCCGTCAAGCCCGACCCGAACCGGACCTATTTGATGCAATTGACGTTCCGCCGGTGGAACGGCACAATCCGGGAGAATAAGCCCAATTGGCGTCTCCGGAGACTCGCTATGGAATTTGTGTCTGGCCCAGTCCAAGGGGTGATTTGGAAGCCGTTGACCTTTTATCGCGACGCGCGTGGTTGGCTTTGTGAACTGTTTCGCGAAGATGAGCTTCCCGAAGTGTTCCATCCGGTCATGGCCTATATGTCCATGACCGAACCAGGTATCGCCCGGGGGCCCCATGAGCACGTCGATCAAGCAGATTATTTCGCGTTCATTGGGCCGTCGAACTTTAAAATGGTCGTCTGGGATAACCGCTCCGACTCCCCTACTTACCGTCACCAAGAAGTACGGATCGTGGGGCAAGACACCCCCATGGCCGTGATCGTCCCGGTCGGAGTCGTTCACGCTTACCAAAACGTGGGGGAAGTTTCCGGCATTGTCTTCAATGGTCCAAATCGACTCTACCGTGGGGTCGCCAAAAAAGAACCAGTCGACGAAATCCGCCACGAAGATGATCCGAACTCTCCGTTCCAGCTCGTTTGATGGAGCGATCCGGACCCACCGCGTTATGGCCGCTCAAAACGTAACTGATTCACAATGCGTCGCACGCCTGGAGTGAGACGGACAAGGCCTTCAATCAACCGAGCTTCGTCCTGGTCACGCACCGGCCCACGCAGCAGCACGTCGCGGTTTTGGACCAGGATTCGCACCGCGGCGGGGTTGCTCAGGCGTGTAGAACGTGAGATGACCGATTGGACACGATTCTGTAGGCGCGTTCCCGTGGCAAGATTGGTCGGGAAGCGGACGGTGGCCGCATAGGAAACGCGTGCGGTGCTCGGCGACGTCGGAGTCCCAAGATTCCCCACGCCGGCGGTGGCGGTGCCGCCGGGTAAGCCACCTGGGCCTCGTCCACCACCAAAGCCGGTGCCAGTCGCTCCGCCCACACCTGCTCCGCCTCCCCCAACGCCCCCACCACCTGTGGTGGTCCCAATGGTAAAGAGAGGCTCGCCGAAACCCCCAAGCTGACTAATGTTGGTACTGCCTGGGCGTCCCGGGAAGAAGGGATTCGCAAAGGTGGCACGAAACGGGTTGCTCTCGGTAATCGCGGTACTCGCCGTTGAGGAAGTCGTTTGAACTAACGCAGCAAGGCTTTCGAAGCCAAGATTTTGCCCGGTAGCGCCACCACCACCACCACCGAAGCCACCGCCGCCTCCTCCAGCGCCGAAGCCACCGCCACCACCACCGATGGTGGTACCGCCGCCACCGCCCCCAACGCCGACCCCTTGGGCCTGAGCACTGCAGACCAGAGCCAATAGGCCGAGCAAGCTCGTGAACCAACGCATACTGAAACCTCTTTGCTTTTGGAGATTTGCACCCCACCTTCCATTTATCCCATAATATCGGTTCCAAAGAGCCAGGAAAATCAACAGGGCTGGAGAAAACGATCATGAGATCGCATGGAGCAGCAGTAATTGGAACCGGTTTGATTGGACCGGTTCACGTCGAAGCCCTCCGACGGCTGGGACAACCGGTTGTCGGGATATTGGCGTCCTCTCCGGCAAAAAGTCAGGCCGCGGCCCAAGCCCTGCACATCCCTCGCGGCTATGCTGACCTGCAAGAATTGTTAAGCGACCCCGAGGTCGAAGTCGTGCATATTGCCTCGCCAAACCGATATCACTACGACCAGGCCAAAGCCACGCTTCGCGCAGGCAAACATGTGGTGTGCGAGAAGCCGTTAGCGATGACCCCTGAGGAGTCCGGCGAACTGCTGTCCCTTGCACAAAAAGCCGGTGTCATTCATGCCGTTTGCTATAACATCCGTTTCTATCCTCTTTGCCTGGAAGCCCGGCAGTGGGTGCAAGACGGCAAGGTCGGACCCATTTATCATATCCTGGGTTCCTACTTACAGGACTGGTTGCTCTTCGACACCGACTTTAACTGGCGGGTGGTTGCCGAAACGGGAGGTGCCTTACGTGCGGTCGCCGATATTGGTACCCACTGGTTGGATTTGATTCAGTTTATCACCGGCCTGGAGGTGGAGTCGGTGTGCGCGGATCTGCAAACCGTTCACGTGGTTCGCCAAGCACCCCGTGGCTCGATGGAAACTTTCCAGACTGCCGCGACCGATGCGCGGCAACCCGTGCCGATCAACACCGAGGATCAAGGATCGATCCTACTGCACTTTCATGGGGGAGCGCGTGGTTGCTTGACCGTTTCCCAGGTGACTGCAGGTCGCAAGAACTGTCTGCGTTTCGAAATGGCTGGAGCACAAGCTTGCTTGGCCTGGAATAGCGAGGTTCCCAACGACTTGTGGGTGGGTCGTCGGGCCGAACCCAACGCCCTGATCACCCGCGATCCGCAACAATTGCACCCTGCGGTGCGCGACTACACCAACTATCCGCCCGGTCACGCCGAAGGTTTTCCGGATACGTTTAAGCAACTGTTTCGCGCAATCTATGCCTCGATCGACTCGAAGGATGCTCGTGAGTGCCGTCCCGTCGAGTTACCCTATCCAACTTTCCAGGATGGGGACCGCGAAGTCCGATTATGTGCTGCGATTCTGCAAAGCCATGTTGAACAACGCTGGGTTCGGATATAACGGATCCTTCAGAGGTTTCCCACCAGGATGTCGAGGAGTGGACATGCAACTGGGTTTTGTCAGCGCAATCTTGCCCGAACAGACGCTCGAGGAGGTGCTGGCCTTCGCGGCGGATGAGGAATTTGAGTGTGTTGAAGTGATGTGCTGGCCCCCGGGCCAGGCAGAGCGGCGTTACGCTGGAGTGACCCACATCGATGTCACCGCTTGCAATGATGATCAGATCGTTCACATTCAAAATTTGACCCGCATCCACGGAGTCAGTATCTCTGCGCTCGGCTACTATCCCAATTTCCTACATCCCGATCCCGAACACCGGACCTTTGTGATTGACCATCTCCGCAAGGTCATCCAGACCGCCCCTAAACTGGGCGTTTCCACCGTGACGACGTTTATCGGCCGCGATCCAGGTAAATCGGTGCAAGCAAACTGGCCAATGTTCCAAGCCATCTGGCCGCCTTTGGTACGCTTTGCCGAAGAACACCAGGTCACGATTGCGATTGAAAATTGCCCGATGTTATTCAGTCTGGACGAATGGCCTGGGGGAACCAATCTGGCTGCGACCCCGGCGGTTTGGCGGCAGATGTTTAGCGAGATCCCCAGTCGCCACTTTGGCTTGAATTTTGATCCCTCGCATTTGATCTGGCAGGAAATCGATTGTGCTCGCTGTATCCGCGAGTTTGGTAGCCGCATCGTGCATGCACATGCCAAAGATACTCGGATCGATCCCGACCGTCTGTACGAGGTGGGCATCCTTGGCTTGGGCTGGCAGACCCCGAAAATCCCTGGGTTAGGTGCGGTCGACTGGCGTCCGTTTTTCTCGGCGTTGAGTGAAGCAAACTATAAGGGGCCGATCTGTATTGAGGTCGAGGATCGGGCGTACGAAGGCTCCCTTCAGGACCGACAACGCGCACTACGTCAGAGCAAGCGGTATATCCAACAATTTGTGGGATAATGCTGGTGGTTCCCCGAAACGCGTTCGGTGAGTCTGACTTGGGCTGCTCCGGATGACCCGCTGCTCTGTGGTAGAAGAATCGACAGGATGCCCGAATTACCCGAAGTAGAAACGGTACGGCGCGATTTGCGAGCGGTGGTGATTGGTCGCCATCTGCTCGGTGTTTGGTGCGGTCCGCAGCCTTTGCGACGTCCTTGGCAATCCTGTTGGGCCGACCAGGTGGTAGGAGCTCGCATCGTTGAGATCCGTCGGCGTGGCAAATGGCTGATCGTGGATCTGTCGACGACCGGTCGTTTGTTGGTGCATCTTGGCATGACCGGCCAGCTGACCGTAGCCCCAACCACCTCGCCGCGACTGGAACATACGCATCTAGTTTTTCCTCTGGATGGGGCGGCCGAGGAACTCCGCTTCCGAGATATCCGTCGATTCGGTAGCGTGACTTGGTTTGCTAGTGAGCAGGGCCTCGACGGATTTCTGAGTCAGCGATTGGGTCCCGAACCATTTGATTGGACTCCCGCAGGCTGGCAGAACGCTTTGTCGGGAACGGAACGTTGTCTCAAAGCCGTGTTACTCGACCAGCAGGTGATCGCAGGTGTTGGGAACATTTACGCCGATGAGGCGTTGTTTCAGGCACAACTGCATCCGGAGATGCGTGCCTCTTCGCTGACAGTCCTTCAAGCGGAGCGGTTGTTGCAAGCGTTAGTGCGTGTGCTCCGCCGGGCCATTGACTGCCGTGGATCCACGATCCGCAATTACATTGGTGGTTCCGGGCTGCAAGGCGGCTATCAGGCCGAGTTTTGTGTCTACGGTCAAGCGGGAGCACCCTGCCCACGATGCAGAACCAGTGCGATTGCCATGGTCCGGTTAGCCGGTCGCTCTTCCCACTATTGCCCCCGCTGTCAGCCCTCTGCGTAGCGGAGCCCAGCCATGTCCTATCGAGCGTTCAAACGATTGCTCGGCGAAACCAGCCTGGAACGCAAATGCCGGTTTTTGCTGGGAGGCGTGACGGTACTGTTGATCACGGGGAGCTTTTGGCTTTACGCCTGGCAAACCGAGCATCTCGCCTACGACCAGACCGAGATGACCGGGCGGCTGCTATTTGCTCCCTTTGTCGACAAATTACATCTGGTCTCCTCCGAGCGGCGCCGTGCCATGGAGCAATTTCAGCGCCAGGCCGAGGAGCGCTGGCCCGAGGACCAGAGTCGCTACATCTATAAGCTCCTGAAACCCGATGCCAAGAAACCCGAGCACAAAGCCGATTCGGATGAACGAGGGATCCTCAACCGGTTTCTGAATGACCCCAGCAAAAACGAGGAAACTCGCTCACTTCCCGCCCAGGGATTGTTTTACTACTACGGGGCGGTCCGCGCGAGTGAGTCCTGCATCCAGTGTCACCGCCAAGCCGGTCCCGATCGGGAGCAATACCCCGATTTGAAGGTCGGGGATCTTATGGGTCTTGTTAGTATTCGCCTGTCTACTAGCGCCATCGAGAGTGGTGTCCATGTCAACCGTGCGTTGTTGATCAGCACGGCCCTGATTACGGCCCTGCTCCTCATGGCGGGCTGCTATCTGATTGTTCGCTATATCATTGTCAAGCCGGTCAAGCATCTCAAGGAAGTCAGTGATGCGATAGCCGCTGGGGAGTTGAATGTTCGTAGTGAGATCCACTCTGGGGATGAGTTTGAGGACCTCAGTTATGCCTTTAACCGCATGCTACGGAACCTAGTCAGCATGCAGGAGAGTCAACGCAAGCTCAACGGCGATCTCGATCGCAAGCTGGATGAGCTGGCCCGCCTCAACATGGCCCTCTATGAGTCCAACCGCCTCAAAAGTGATTTTCTCGCCACGATGAGCCATGAACTGCGCACACCTTTGCACAATATTTTAGGCTTCAGCGATGTCCTCCTCTCGGCTTCGTTGCCGGACAAGCAGGAGCGCTGGGTCGTCAATATTCGCACCAGCGGCCAGGAACTACTGGCGTTGATCAATGACATCCTCGACCTGGCCAAGATTGAAGCCGGCAAAATGGAAGTTCGCCCCGAGGAATTGGCGTTGGCCGGGTTGTGTGAGGGGCTGGTCAACCAGTTCCGTCCGCTCGCAGAGAAGAAGCGGATCGACCTACGCTGGATCGCACCGGAGGAATTACCCCCCGTACGTCAAGACCCGGTGAAAGTGCGACAAATCCTGGTCAACCTGCTCTCCAATGCAATCAAATTTACCCCAGAAGGCGGACGGGTCCAATTACGGGCCGCGGCCGAAGGCGGCTGGATCTTGCTCACCGTCATGGATACCGGAGTCGGCATCGCTCCAGAAGATCGGGAGGCGATTTTTGACAAGTTTCGGCAAGGGGCCAACCCGATGACGCGCGAACAGGGAGGGAGCGGTCTGGGATTGTCGATCGTTCGCGAGTTAACCAAGCTGCTCGGGGGAGAGATTGGCTTGACCAGCGAACTTGGCCGCGGCAGTACGTTTACCATCGCGCTGCCCCGCTGGGTGAGCGGCGCTCCAGGGATCGACCTCCCCCTGCCACGTGAGCCGCTGATCCGTGTACCAGAACGAGTGGGTGAGCGCTATGAACCACCGGTTGAGCAAGTCGATCATGGCCTCAGGTTCGCGACGGGTACGCATCAGGCCGAGCCCTCCTGACCCAACTGCCTCGGGCTCAAAGCCTCGCCCTTCTGCTCATCCTGGTGAAAGGAGTGAAAACAAACGATTTCCACTGGGCCCTTCCCCTTAAGATCGACCTCGCCTAAAGGAATTCCATGCGCTTGATGTTCGATCGTCTGCCAGGCCAGCCGGCTGAGAGTGATTCGACTTGGCATCCCGGATTGCTCCAAGCGTGCTGCAGTGTTGACCGTATCTCCCCAAAGATCAAACAGATCATGTCGGTTACCCAACACACCAGCGACCACGGATCCGACGTGAATGCCAATTCGCAGTTCCCAATAGGGTGGCGTTTGCTTGGCAACCTCGAACATTTCTAAACCACACTCGACACACGCTTGGACCGGATTGGCAACCGGCTCGAGCAACCCTGCCGCCGCCATAAACGAGTCCCCGCTCGTCTTAATCTTCTGCACTCCAACGCGAGCGGCAACTTCTTCAAAGGCACGCACCAGCATCTGGAGATGTTGCACCACCTCCTCAGGAGGATGCTCGTTACAAAAGGTCGTAAACCCTACCACATCGGCAAACAATACCGCGACTTGCTCATAGCGACGTGCGGACACCTGCCCTGTACGCGTGAGTTCGGCGACGATGGGAGCAGGTAGGATTTGATGGAGGAGGTTATTGTAACGTTCCTTCTCAAACTCAAGCTGACGAAGATATACACGCTCCCGGTCACGGAATTGCTTCTTCTCCAGACATGCCCCAATCCGGGCTTCGAGCAAGACACGCTCGAACGGTTTGGGCAGATAGTCCTCCGCACCGATCTCAATACATCGGACCACACGATCGAGTTCATCCACAGCCGAAATCATGATCACGGGGACATGATGGCTGCTGGGATCGCGTTTTAGCTGGCCTAAGACCTCCTCACCCGATAGGCCCGGCATGACCACATCCAGCAGGATGAGGTCAAACTCCCCACGGCTCACCTGATCCAACGCGGTGGTACCATCCTGGGCAGTCTCCACCTGATGCCCCTGAGCAACCAGCCAGCGCGCCAAAGAATCGCGGGCAAGCTCCTGGTCATCGACCACCAACAACTTGCCACGCAGGCGATCGGGGTCCTGGGAGATCGGGGTCGGTGGATCGCGCCATCCAAGTGCTGTTGCGTCAGTCTCGTGTGTGTCGCGTGGGAACAGGGCGAATATCGCACGGGGCAACGCACGAGCAGCCCGGCCAACCGCGTCAATTGCCACACCCAGGCTCGACTGCGATGGTTCTACGAGATCTTCAAAAAGATACTCACAATAGTTGATAATTTGATTTGGAGGGTTGAGTAATTCATGACGCCACCGAGGCCAGTCCCCAGGCTGGCGCACGGCGGTATCCGGAATCGCTGTGAGCTCAGTGTGTAGCTTGTTCCCAGCGCGACGCAGGCGGTCGACGACTTCGACAATTTCTGACGCTGCGGTGGCGGGTAACTGCTGGTGCAGTTGATCGATGGCGGTCCGGGTCGCCTGGATCTGCTGATCAAGTTCCTGGCGTGCCCGTTCAAACCAGTGGAGCATGCTGGAGTCCCCGGAACGATGCTGATTTCAGAGCCTGATGACCGCCTTCGTCGGGCGTCTAACCGCTCGTGGGTGGAAGCAGATGCTCGATTTTCGCCGTCAGGCGGGCAAAGTCGATCGGCTTGGTCTCAAATTCCGTACAGCCCGCGGCCAGCGAACGTTCGCGGTGGGCATCCATCGCATGTGCGGTCACGGCGATGATGGGAATGGCCGCGGTTGTAGGATCCGCACGCAGACGACGGGTGGTTTCCCAGCCGTCGATGTCGGGTAACTCCACGTCCATGAGAATCAGTGCTGGCCGTTCCTCGCGAGCTTTGCTTAAGGCTTCCATCCCGTTGACAGCCACCACGACGTCGAAATTTCGTTTGCGTAACCGACGGGAAAGCATGTCGACGTTCATTTCGTTGTCTTCCACTAACAGGATTTTCGGCATCGGCATCCTCTCCTAACTAGGCTGTTGCCGCAGAAACTGCTCGACACGGATCCGTATCTCCTGCAAAAGCAGTTCAGGCGTGTAGGATCCCTTTTGAAGAATTTGCTGTACCCCACCATTGAGACGCATCTGCTCATCGGGAGTAAGATCGACCGCAGTCACCACAATGATCGGAATGGAGGCATGCTCGCCGCGCTGACGCAAGGTGGATGCAAAGGTAAAACCGTCCATGGTCGGCATCATCAAATCCAGAAGAATTAACCCTGGTCGCTCCCGGTCCACCGCCTCTAAGGCCGCCTGACCGTCCTTGGCCTCGATGACCCGCCACGCCTCACGCTCGAGCACCCTTCGGATGAGCTCCCGCGTATCCGAATCATCCTCCACCACCAGAATCGGATCGGTGTGTTCTGGTAGATGCTGACCGAGCACTTGGAGCAACCGATCTCGGTCGACTGGCTTGGTGATGTAGTCGCTCGCTCCAAGTGCGAAGCCACGCGTTTGGTCATCGAGAATGGTCGCCATGACAATCGGAATTGCCGCAGTCTGAGGGTCCGACTTCAAGGTAGCTAGCACCGACCAGCCATCGACACCCGGCATCATCGCGTCCAGAGTAATCGCCGACGGATGGAGCTCACGGGCCAGTCTCACCCCTTCCTCGCCGTTGGCCGCCGTGCGTACCCGATAGCCTTCACGGAGTAGAAATCGCGTCATTAAATCGCGGACATCGGCATCATCATCCACGACCAGGATCAGCGGAAAGCGTCTGGGTGCGCGAACGGCTCGGAAGGAAGGATCGGGGGAGTGTTCGGGGTTGGCACGCGCTGGAAGCATGCGAAGGGTGGCGGGCAGGCGGACGGTAAAAGTCGAACCGATCCCAAACGTACTCTTCACCGAAATATCACCACCCATGAGATTACAAATACGTCGACTGATGGTCAGACCAAGACCAGTCCCTTCGTGTTTGCGTGTGCTGGTTGAATCGGCCTGGTAGAAAGCAGTGAACAGTCGTTGGACTTCCGCTTCCTTCATCCCCTTGCCGGTGTCGCGGACGGCGAACACGAGCCATGGCTGTTCGTCGTGTGCCTCCCGTTTCACGCCCAGCTCGATTTCACCGGCCTCGGTGAATTTGTTCGCGTTACTCAACAGGTTGAGGAGCACCTGGCGGACTCGGGTGCGATCTGCATACATAGTTCCAACGTGTGGATCAACGTACACCTGGAAGCGGTTATCCCGGGCTCGCATCAACGGGGCGAGCAGATCGCGCAGTTCGGTCAACAACGGCGCGACGGGAAACTCCCGAGGCTCGAGTTGCATTTTGCCCGCTTCGATCTTGGCCAGGTCGAGAATGTCATTGATCAGCGTTAGCAAGTGCCGGCCTGCGCTTTCAATCTTCTGAAGGTCTCCCAAGGTCTCTTCCAAAGGATTGGTCTGCAACTCTTCTTGGAGGAACTCGCAATAGCCAATAATCGCATTCAGAGGTGTGCGAAGCTCATGGCTCATCGTGGCTAAGAACGCATCTTTAGTGCGGGCCGATTCAAGGGCCAGATCCCGGGCCTGTTCGAGGGTATGATTGGCCTGAACTAATTCGGCCGTTCGTTCTGCAACCCGCCGCTCGAGATCCATGTTGAGCAGTCGGATCTGTTCTTCCTGCTCTTTGCGTGCCGTAATATCGCGAAGAATCACTGCATAGAGCCGGTGTGCGCTTCCCGACAGGGGAACCTCATTTAATGACACTTCGGCTGGGAACACCGTGCCATCCTTCCGCCGCGCCCAGAGCTCACGCCGGACCCCCGCTTCCCGGCGTAAGCGCGAGGCGGTAAGGGTTTGCTCGAACGACTCGACCGGTTCGATTCCCAATCGCGAATCCTGGATCTCTTCCGGCTGGGCAATAAACTCCCGATAACTTTTCCCACGTGCTTCGGCTTCTTCATAGCCGAACAAGCGCACCGCTGCACGATTGAACGAAACCAATCGACCGTCGGCATCGAGAGTGAAGATCGCGTCGGCTGCACTATCAAGTAGTGTTCGCACGTGAGCTTCGCTCGCGGCCAACGCGGCATTCCGTTCCTGCACCTGGGTCATCATTCGCTCGAAGGCGCGGGCTAAGTTGCCGATCTCATCCTTGTGATGGATTGGCAAGGGTAAGTCTTTGGTCTCCCCGCGGGCCAGCCGATCCGCGGCGTGAATCATCCGTTTTAGCGGGCGGGTTAAGATCGATGAGAAAAACAGGGCACCCACCGCAGCGCCACAGGCCAGTGCAATCGTCAGCCACAAAATTCCTTGATGTGCGGAGGCAATATCGTCTGAGATCTCCTCACGGGCAATCCCCATCACCAAACGATAGCGTCTGGCGCGGTTGTTCGGTTCCGCATTGGTCCCAGCGGGGACCGTAAAAGTCACATACTGAAAGGAGAATCGTTGACAGTAGACTGGCTCGTTCCACTGTAGTACCTCATCATACCGAGCCATCTGCTCGGTCAGCTTCAGCTTTGGACGGATCCTCTGCATGACCTGCTCGAGGCGGTGGCGATCCCGACAGGAAATGTTGATCCGGCTAGCTCGTGGATCGACCCGACCAAACCGCACCGAGGGAAATTCCACATGGAGTCGACGCATCTGCCGATCAAGTGCCATCCGGTCAAACACCTCAGGTGGAGGCAGCGTCTGACTCGACACGAGCCAGAACGCGTGTTTGCCACTGACAAGCGGTTGTTTCTCAGCTGGTAGCGGCGCGGTTTTCAGCCCACGAACCGGGTCCATCACCGCGATCAGTCGCTCGGCCTCGGTCACGACCGGTTGGAGAAACGCGTCCTCTGAAAGTCGTCGTGGTGTGCCATCTTGAGCCAAGCCGAACGGAGTCACCAACAGACGATCTTGCTCATCGATGAGGTAGACCAGATGTCGAGGCATCTGATGAAAGCGCGCAACCAACTGGTTGAAGTCGATTTCGACGCGCAGCGTCTCCGAGGTGTCTGGTTGGGTCTGCGACCGAACCGGCACCAGGATGGTCAGCCGCTGCCGAGGTGTGCCGCGTGTGTCGTGAGCCGACACCTGCACTTCACCCCAGTATACCTCACCCCAAGGGGTGGTTTTTGCCGCTTGGTATTCCTGGTCATCGCTCCAATCCTTCGGCTGCGTTGGCATTGCTTCGAGCGGCATTTCCGGTTTCGGCTGGGCCAACCGCCAGCGTTCGCGAACTTGTCCTTGCCTCGTGTACAGCAGGCGCACGTCGACGATTTCGCGATGACGTCGAAAACGCGACTTGAGTTCATTCAGCTGGCGATCGCCTGGGTTCGCATCGTGATGCACGGGTGGCTCGGATGGCCCGCCAAGCTTGGCAGCCACCGTGAGGGCATCGGCACGGAGTTGTTCCAACGACGCCTGCAATTCGCGGGCCCGAAGCGAGGTCTCATCCTGTAGATCGATGATCTCATGTTGGACCAGCACATCATGCGCAGTGGCATAGTATAAATAGCCGGTGACCCAGGTCATGGTGAGCACGAGGGCGATTGCACCAAGACTCAGCTTCAGGGCGATTCCCAGTCGCATGGCCACCTCGTAAGGGTATGGTCGTTGGACAAGGACTGTATTTTATCCTTACCACCAGCCAACTGAATAGGATTGTCAGCGTTGGCCTGGCTACGTACGATCGTGACACGCAGTAACTGGGCCCTACATTCCAGGCGGGAGATTAGCCCTCTTATGATCAAGCGGATGCGAAGCATGCAGCGCATGGCTCGAACCCTTCTGCCCCTGGTCGCAGTCCTCGCGTTCCTCGGCGGTGCAGTGCTCATGTTGCTGTTACGGCCCAGCCTAGTAAGTCTATGGTCGACTCGGTCTCAAAACCGCTCCGAGCAACCTCCCAACCAGGCGAGGTTGCGTGTCAATGCACTGGGACGGATCGAGCCCCACGAGGGACTGGTCAATTTGGCGGGAACGCCCGGTGACCGCATCGCTACCATTCTGGTGAAAGTGGGTGATCAGGTTGACCAAGGGCAGAACTTAGTTCGTTTGGCCAGTCATGCCTTGCGCGAGGCCGAGGCGGCCCAGATCCAAGCACAATTGGACGCCGCGCAAAGCCAAGCCCAGGCCACTCAAACTTATGGCAAGAGTCAGATTGCCGAAGCCAAGGCAAGTCTTGCACAACTCAACTCCAGCCAACGTACGGATGTGCAGTTACAACAACAACAGCTCGAGGCCCTTACCCAAAAGCTTGACTTTGCGCGACAGGAATTGAGCCGGCTCCAGTCCGCTGGATCGGGTGTGACGGTACGCCAGCGCGCTCAGCAAGCCTTCGCCGTCCAGCAAGCCCAGGCGGCCGTGGAGACGGCGAAACTTCAGCACCGCAAAGCGGAGCAGAGCCGCGACCTTGCCATCCAATCGGCCCACCTTCAACTCGAAACTGCCAAAGCTAACCTCACCCGTCTACTCGCCGAAATTCCCACGACCTACCTACAAAAAAGCCTGGAGTTGGTACAATTGCAGCAAGCCAATGCCACCTTGAAAGCACCCAGGGCGGGTACCATTCTTCAGATCCATAGCCAGCCTGGTGAGCAGGTTGGCACCCAGCCTATTCTTACCTTGGCGAGTCTGGAGCCAGTGATGGTGCGGGCCGAGGTTTACGAGACTGACTTGCCTCTGCTGCGGCAATGGTTCGCGGACAAAGGGGTTCAGGCCAGCATCCATAGCAAGGTCCTCGAACAAGCCGATGCAGAAAAGGGACTATCCTCGGCCGCATCCCCCTCGAGGACCTTGACAGGTCGGGTGGTCCATATCGACTCAATTATTGGCCGAAACGAAGTCTTTCCGGTGAATCCCGTGGAAGATATGGACCGGCGGGTCGCCGATGTTCTGATTCAGTTAGACAATGCCGAGCGGGCAGCACAGTACCTTCATCTCCAGGTCAACGTCACTTTGTCGCCTCTGGAGAGCAATTGACTTATGCGTGTCCCTCTCGCCTGGAACAATCTGCGGCATCAGCCCGGGCGTACTGCCATTGCCATCGCCGGAGTGGTGTTTGCCCTTGTCCTGATCTTCATGCAACTCGGCTTTCTTGGAGCGGTTCGGGCCACCGCCACGCAGATCTACGATAAACTGCAATTTGACCTGATCATCGTCTCAAGTAAGTACGTCAACCTCCAACAGTCTCGCTCGATCCCCCACGACCGGCTGGTTCAAGCCCTGACCGTGCCCGGCGTGCAAACGGCCTCGCCGTTGCACATCGGCTTCCTCAATTGGAAATATCCTCCCGAGAAGGATACCTCGCCAAAGCAACAAGAGGCAATGCAATCGATCATGCTCCTGGCCTACACCGTTGGAGATCCGGTGTTCGCGATGGAACGTTTCGGACAACCCGAGTCGTTTGCTGCGGGTCTCAACCAGCTTTCGCAGCTTGACACCGTACTGATGGACCGTCGCTCACAACCACTTTACGGCCTCGGCGAGAATGAAACGGGCGTGCGAACGGAGCTTGGCAACCAGCAGATCGAGGTCGTTGGTCGTTTCACAATCGGCGCCGGCTTTGCCTCCAATGGTTTGTTGATCAGCAGCCGTCGAACGTATGCCCGGGCGAGCGGCATCAACACCCAGGCCCGAGCCAACCTCGGACTACTGACGATCGATCGTTCCGTCGGGTCCCCAGAATCAATGCAACAAAGTCTGCAAGAACGTCTACCTGAAGATGTCCAGGTTTTTACACGTAAACAACTGCTGGCCCAAGAACAACGCTATTGGCTGCAGGAAACCTCAGTGGGTGTCATTTTTGGCATCGGGGTGGCGGTGGCCCTCATCGTCGGTGTCGTGTTTGTTTACCAAGTAATCGCCAGCGACATCAGCAAGCAACTCCCGGAGTACGCCACGCTGAAAGCCATAGGCTATGACCACGGGTATCTCGCCAGTGTGGTGGTCCGACAGGCGATCTATTTGGCGATTCTGAGCTATATCCCTGGGGTTCTCATCGCCTGGGTGTTGTTTGTGATCACCCGATCCACGAAAAAAATCCCGATGACGATGCAACTGGAAACAGCACTCTGGGTACTGTTGGCTGGAGTTGGGATGTGTTGTTTGTCGGGGCTGTTCGCCCTACGCAAAGTGCAAAAAGCCGAGCCTGCAAGTCTGTTTTAGTTGGGGTAGCTCAAGGAGGGAGAGTCGATCTCGGGCACCGGACCCAGAGCGGATATCCGGTGCACGAAGTCGGGAGTTGTTACATTTCCAGTACTGACCTGGCCGTGGCCAGTGTCGAGGCATCTTCATCACGCCGATCACTGAGGGCAGCCAAGTTGTTCTCGATGCGGCGAAAGGCCAGAGTCAAGAAATGCTTACCAGCTTGGATGGTAGTTGCCAGCATTTTGGCGTTCCCGTTTGTCCGTCCTGGTTTTTGCATTAAATGATCGAGGCGGCTGAGCACACAACTTGCAGCATACAGATCGATAGCCACATCGGCCAGCCGTTCATGCAGCAGCTGGCTTTGGGCAAACGCTTCTTCACTGCCACAGTGGAGGAACACCCAGGGAAGATGGGTCCCCAACCGCTTGACCAGCTTCCCCAGCGTGTGCGCCTGATTGTTGAGATGGCGATTCTGTACAGGGATGTTGGGGACCGAAAGTCGGGTGCCCATTTCGCCAACCACAAAACCGCCGACTTTGCCCAAACTGCTCAGGGGCGACGAAAAGAACGACTTCCGTAAGGCGTCGAGCTTCATTCCTGGAGACCGGGAACCCACTACCGCAATGAAGGCTTTGAGGACATCGTTGGCGCCTTCCCCGATGGTGTTGATACGCGCATCGCGCATCATCCGCTCGTAGGGTTGGTCACAGAAATAGGCCTTGCCGCCAAAGATCTGGATCGTGTCATTGATGATTGTCCACAGATGCTCGGTGGCAAAGACTTTCAGGATTGCCGTCTCGAGCATGTAATCTTCGGCACCACGATCAATGAATGCCGCGCACTGCGTAGTCGCTGCTTCCATGGCAAAGACATGAGCGGCCATGAAGGCCAATTTCTTTTGGACCAATTCAAAGCCGGCCAGGGGTTGTTGGAACTGGATGCGGGTTTTGGCATGTTGGGTCGCCGCGGCAAGACAGACCTTTGCCACGCCGGTACAGCTGGCACCAAAAGTCGTACGGCCGAAGTCAAGTACAGTCAACGCGACGCGTAACCCCTTGCCGACTGGTCCCAGGATGTTTTCCTTGGGTACACGCATTGCATGAAAGCGCATCCGGCCCGTCGCGGTACCTCGGATCCCACACTTCTCAGCCCGGGCCTCGACGACCTCAAAACCCTCCATGTCGGGGGTCACTAAAAAAGCGGTCACTTTGGTGGCATTCGGATCGGCCTCGCTGGGGGCGGGCGTGCGGGCCATCACGGTGAGCACATCCGCGATTCCCCCATTGGTGATGTAATGCTTCTCGCCGGTAAGCAAGTAGGCGGTGCCATCCTCGGTAGGTACGGCTTGAGTTTGCACGTTGGCCGCATCCGAACCCGCCTGGGGCTCAGTGAGAGCAAAAGCGGCCAGCTTGCGGCCCGCGACGAGATCGGGCAACCAAGTCTTTTGTTGTGCTTCACTGCCGAACAGAAGCAAAGCACGGATGCCGATCGAGTGGTGTGCATTGACGAACACGGCCGTCGAGGCACAGTGGCCTCCGATGACTTCCATCACCTTGCAGTAGCCCTGCTGCGAAAAACTCAGTCCCCCGTATTCACTGGGAGCAGTCATGCCTAAAACCCCCAGATCCCCTAATCCCCGGATAACCGATTCGGGGATGTCAGCCTGGCGGTCGATGGAATCGGCATCAATCTGCTCCTGGGCAAATTGACGGACCTTCGCGGCAGCCTGCTCGACCATGTCCTCTTGTTCAGGAGATAATTCAGGATACGGAAAGAGGAGATCGGCATTGAAATGGCCGAAAAACAGCCCTTTCGCAAACCCGAGTGTTTCCGGGCCGGAGAACAACATTTCTTCGGCCTGTTGCTTTTGCTGCTTATACTGCGCTTCGGTCAGAGCCATGACCGGCACCTCCACGCGAGGAGAGGAGAAATGTGTCCACCTGCGATGGGAATTCCCTCCCACCGCTTGGAAGTTCTAGCTGTTATTCTACGCAGCAACGTGGCAGACCGATACGTGAAGTGCGAAGGGGCATTCGCGTCGGGAACAGGCAGGCCGCTTCGACGGAGAACGTCCAGGAAGAAATCCGCGATTCGAGTAGAAGTTGTGCCCAGCAGAGCAATCCAAGCGTGACCAGATCGCCCTAACTGGCCTCTTTCCCCACCATGCCCCGTTTCCGGGCAAACGCCTGAATGGCGGCTTCCTGCTTTTCCGTCTCGATCGAGCCGGGACGTAGCTCGCGGACCTTGGCCATCGCTTCCTCGGCATTCATTCCCGTCGAAACAAAGTATGCGGCCAGAATCGAACCGGTGCGACCCAGACCCGCGGTACAGTGGACGGCAACACCCATCCCCTGGGCGTTGGCCTTGCGGATGGCCGAGACACATTGTTCTAGCTGTTGCTCCGTGGGCGCTTCCATGTCCGGAACTGGAACATGCATCACCAACAGACCGGCATCTTCGAGCCAATCTTTGCGAATCGGGTCTTCGGTGAGCGAGAGCAACACTTCCACTCCCTCATCACGCAACCAAGATAGATCCTCTCGGGACTCGGGACGCGCCAGGGCACCGAGCTTTCCTCGTTCAATCCAGGTGAAGGAATACGGCGGTAGACGCATTGTCGTCAATCTCTCAGGAAGATCGCAGTGGCTTCTGGTGGTATCGCGCCCGCAGGTCGTTGGCGGCCTGCCATAATTTTGGATCCGCTTGCAAAAAGTCTATCAAATTTCCGGTGGAAATGCCCAGTAGTTCCGCGGCAGTACTCACTTGAGCCTGGACTGCAGCCAGCACATCCAACACCACACCGGCCACAGGCCAGAAGCGGACATCTTTGCGGCCCAGGTGCAGCCGCTGATCCTGCTTCAGCACGCCGACCAGAGCAGGATGAGCTTGAACATGCTCGTCGGTAAGATGATCTGAAAGGAGAGGTTGACGTAATTCGAGAGCCAAGGCCTGACGTAGGCGTTTTAAGGCCGTCGCACGATTGTCATGCTGCGAACGGCTCTCTTCAGCAATGACGAAGAGACCACTCGCTAAATGACGGAGCCGTACGGCCGAACTAGTCTTGTTGCGCTTCTGACCGCCTGGTCCGCTGGCACGGTAGGTATCCACTTCGCACTGTGCGAGTAGCTCGGCATCGCTCAGATCAATCCAGGCCGAACGTTGGTCCACGGTCTTGCTCCTCTCCCTATTGATGATTGTTCGTCACCTAGGGGAGAGAAACAAGACCGCAGGTGCAGGATTGGCCATCGGGGACCATCTGGAACCCTGACAGCACGGCTCAGGAGTTGGTCGACTTCAACAGAGTCTAGACCGGCAGCTTCCAATCACCCTGGTAAGGCCGTGAGCGCATTGCGTTGGCCTGTTCATCGTTAAACTCATAGGTGTCTGGATTCCACTCCAGCGGCTTGCCAAGTCGGAGGGCGATGGCACCGATGTGGCAGACAATCACCGAACCGGCACCCACTTCGACATTACAGATGGGCTTTTTGCGGCTCGCCATGCAATCAAAGAAGTTCCCCATGTGGTCGGTGGAGACTTCGAGCCGCTCAGCGTTGTCGGGCAAAGGTTCTGCAATCAGTTTCTCGTCGCTAGCGGTGAGTTTGCCGCGGCTGACAAAGATCCACTGGCCATTCTCGCCGTTGAATTTGACGCCGTTATCCCCTTTGCTCATGGCGATGACCTTGACGCCCTGTTTCGGGTAGGTGTAGGTCACTTCGAAGTCGGGGTGGCAGTTGTAGCTATGGGGCTCATCCGTCGGCGGGGTGCCTTTGGCTTCGATGGCGCTGGGGCCCGATCCGTCCATGCCCAGGGCCCACTGGGCGATATCGATATGGTGGGCACCCCAATCGGTCATCTTGCCGCCCGAGTACTCATACCACCAGCGGAATTGATAGTGACAGCGTTTCTCGGCATAATCATGCCGTTCGACGGGCCCCTGCCAGAATTCCCAGTTGAGCTCTTTTGGCGGTTGAATCACTTTGAACGGGCCCCCCGTGGGGTTGCTGCCGATCCGGCACTCGATGCTGGAGATTTTCCCGATGCGGCCATTGCGAACCAGTTCGCAAGCTAGTCGAAACTTGCCACGGTACTCGCTGCGCTGCTGGCTGCCAGTCTGGAAGACACGCCCGGTTTCTTTGACCGCTTTGATCAGCGCTAAGGCTTCTTCAACAGTCAGTGTCAGCGGCTTTTCACAGTACACGTCTTTGCCTTGCTTCATTGCCTCGATGGCCGTCAGGGTGTGCCAATGCTCGGGGGTGCCAATCGTGACGGCGTCAATGTCCTTGCGTGCACACAGCTCTCGGAAGTCCTCGTAGCCGGCGATGTCGGTCTTATTGTCTTTGGTCATGATATCGATGGCACGCTTGAGGTGCCGTGCGTCAACATCGCAGGCGGCGACATACTTCACGCGCTTGTTGCGCATCGCATTCCGGTAAATCCCGAGCCCACGACTGCTGGGGCTGCCGATTCCGATCGCTCCCATTACGATTTGGTCGTTTGGGGAGCCCTTTTTGTTTTGTGCCGAGGCTTCTTCTTCAGCGGCAACGAGTTGCTGCGCGTGCCACAACGGTAAGCCCGAAGCAGTCAGGGCACCGATGGAGCGAGCGAGAAAACCACGACGGGAGAGATTACCACGTTCCAACATGGGACGATGGTCCTTTCGTACTGACAGAGGAAGGTTGGGCGTCGGGGGGCAATGACGCTATCTTAACGGCATCTTCATGGCCGAGGAAAGGAAAACTCGCCACGAGGTCTGCGCGATCCGACGCCACGACCTCGAAGGCTGCACGGGGGGTCAAGGCTTCGGTGGAAAATACTTCTCAACAATCCAATCAGGTTGCCAGCGGTCGGGTTTACGAAGGTACCCTTCAAACGAGATCGTTTTGGGTTTGGGATTGGCCATCATCAGAGGTTGATCATCGCCAAGTCGAGCCTGCCACTGCTGCATCCGGGTTTTGAGCCGCTTGATCGTCGGGACGAACTGTGGATCGTTAGCCAGGTCGTGCATTTCGTGCGGATCCGATTGGAGATCGAAAAGTTGCTGGTGGTTGATGCGTGGATAGACGATCCACTTAAACCGCTCATCGCGGATCGAGCGCATCAACCCGCCATAAGGCAAGAACACCGAATCTCGGATCGCGGTGGCGTTTCCCGTCCACAACGGCTTGAGGCTCCTCCCAGCCAGTCCCTCGGGCTGCTTTGATCCAGTCAAGTCGCAAATCGTGGGAAAGAGGTCGAACAGATAGGTAAAGGCCTCGATTTGCTTCGCTCTGGGGATCCCTGACCCAGCAACAATTAGCGGACATTTCATACTATGTTCATAGACACTTTGCTTCCCCAACAACCCATGGCTGCCTAATGCGAGGCCATGATCAGCGGTATAGATAACAATCGTGTTATCCCGCTGACCTGTCCCTTCGAGAGCTTTGAGGATGCGGCCCACTTGCTGATCCAAGTGCGTGATCAGGCCGTAGTACTCGGCGAGCTGGTCGCGAAGCACATCTTCGGTACGCGGGTATCCGGCCAGGTTCTCGTCACGCAGGTTTTTCATGATGCCGTTGTTGAACGGATGCACCGGCAGGAAGTTGGCCGGCAAGGGTGGCCGGTTCTGGTAGTACATGTCCCGGTAAGGTTTCGGGGGGTTACGCGGGTCGTGCGGCGCGGTGAAAGGAACGTAGCAGAAGAAAGGTTTGTCCTGGGGACACCCTTTCAGGAAATCGATCGCGGCATCCGCAAACTCCTCCGTAGAAAACTTCTCGGCGACCCGCCTGTTGACTACCTTGCCCGCGATCACATCGGCGATCTTGACCTGGGTATGGTCGGCCATCCCCCCGATAAAGACCGAGCGTCCTTCCGGGAACGCACGCACCAGCGAGGTCTCACCATTGTGCCATTTGCCAGTCATAAAGGTGACATAGCCCTGTCGTCGCAACACCTCGGGCAAGAGACGAGCCCGCTTGAGTTGGTTGTTGACGTTGAACCAGGTTTTACCCGACATCAGCATGGCACGGCTTGGCACACAGACTGCTCCGCTGTTCGCACCAAAGCAGTAATTGTTGCGGAAGCTAGTGCCGCTCTGGACCAACCGATCCAGGTTAGGCGTCTGGATATGCGGATTACCCCAGGCAGCAATGGTATCTGCCCGCTGGTCATCGGCGAACAGTAGGAGGATATTGGGGGGCTTGGCTTGAGAGGAAGCGGCGAGGAGTGTGCCGATCACGAGCGTAGTCACAAAGCGGAGTGCTTGCATAACGAGCGTCCTTCATCGGGGCACGACGACCGAGGAAGTCCCGATGCTAAGGGACACGGTTCCGGTTGGCAAGCGGTCGTACGGTTCGATTGCCAGAGTGTCTTAGGATGACCCGATTCGCCACCTCGTTGTCGTGTCCCAGGACACTTCGAAACAGATATTCCTGGTGGCCGTTCTGCTCGTGCAGATGTATGATTAGCCCTGTCTTTGAATTTGCGATAGGATCCACGGGAGTCGGGTGCAATGGTGGATCCTTGGAAATCCTGTGGATTGAAGCGTTACTTAGAAGGATGCGTGGTTTGTGCACCACGAGCACCGAATTGACTGTTGCCATATGACGAGAAATGCTGCTTCTTTTGGAACCAAATGTTTTCATCGATTCAGATGATCTCCACTGCTGCGTTTCGATCATCTGCAAAGGAAGATCTTTAGTTTCTTTCACAGCGATCGACTTGCTCACAAGCTTCGCACATGGCACATAAAAGAAATAGTACTATTAGATATTAAATGCGCAAGGGGATCTCGTTGTTGGGAGTGTGCTTTCTTCTCTTTCACCTCGGAGGCTAGGTTGTCGACCGGGCCCATGACGTGGGCTCGTTTGGCAATCCCAAGCGGTTTTGGACCGACTTCAAAAAAAGTCTTGAGCCCTCACGAACGGATACCTGCTCGATTAGGGCTCACCTATATGAGAGAGAATAAGCTCATTCGAATGCTCGAAGAAGCATGGTGATTGGACTAGCCAAGGCAAACGCACGCACTGGAGTACCCTTTCAAGGGATTTTTACCACAGAGGAGTAATTTGCATGCTGTTTCTTATTCACTACATCGTCAAACCTGAACACCGCGACACAGCCCATGAACGGATTCGGAAGGAAGGTGTGACAGTCCCCGAAGGGATGAAACTCATCGAGGTCTATCATTCAGCGACACAATTGGGTGGTTGGGGAATCGTTGAGGCCAACCGTGAGGCCGACCTTTGGAAGTTGTTTCAACACTGGACCGACCTGAATGTAAACACCATAACCCCGGTCCTCACCAACGAAGAAGTGAAGAAACTGATTTAACTTGGCTCGATGAAAGCCGTCGCGCTCCTATTATTCGAACAGAATACCCGGGAAGTGCCTGGACTGTCAGTTCGCACCAACTGGACTGTCAAGGCCCTCGACCGGGCAGCAGCAACTCCCTTCGTATTCATCCCCAAGACCTAGGCTGGCACATACAGAAGGAGAATGATCAATGCTATTTCTGATCCATTACTTCGTTAAACCGGAACACCGCGACACCGTTCATGAGCGCATTCACAAAATGGGCACCCCAATGCCCGAAGGTGTCAAGGACATTGCTGCTTACCATAGTGTGAGCCAGTTGGAAGGCTGGGTCATTGTCGAAACCAGCAGTAACGCTCAGCTGTGGAACTTGGAGCAGCTTTGGACCGATATGAATGTGAACACCATTACCCCGGTCCTTACCAACGAGGAAATGAAAAAACTGGTCTGATTTTGAGCTGATGTTGTATTATCCGGCTTCAACGCGTGTCCGAGATAACATACGTTGAGGAAGTTCCCGCTTGGAGAGTCGTGTATGCTATTTCTGATTCATCATCGAATGCGTCCAGAAAATCGCGATACGGTACATGAGAGACTACGACAAATCGGTACCAGAGTTCCACAAGGAATCAAGCTGCACCAAGTGTACCACAGCGTCACCCAGTTAGAAGGCTGGGCGATCGTGGAGGCTGGCGATGCATCGCAACTGTGGAATCTATTTCAAGATTGGACGGACATGGTAGTCAACCATATTACCCCAGTCCTCACCAACGAAGAAATGAAAAAACTGGTCTGACAATCTTTCGCCCACAGTACGAAGTTTTCGCACTGTGGGCTGCGTCAATCGGACCAGTTCACTCGCGAATGGCGCCTTGACAGCCTGACCCAGCCCCGGCGGTACAGCCATAGCAATGCTCGCCCGTAATAATCCGCCGTTGGGCAAAGGCTGTGGGATCAAAATCGCGAATGTGCCGTGGCACGCCGGAGGAGCACTCCAAATCCAGCATCTGGTTGAAATCGCAGTCATACAGCCGACCGTCCCAGCCAACCGACAACATCGTCCGGCACATCACCCCAGTGGCCGCAGTGGGATTAAACGCGGTGCGGAGTTTGGTCATGTAAGCTTCGTAATGGTCCCCTTCAATCAGGTCTTCGAGAAACCGGCTAATTGGCATATTGGTGATGGTGAACAGCCGGTTGAAGACGATGCCGAACCGCGCAGCCAACTCCTGTCGGTAAGCTGTTTCGAGCTTCGATTGCGGGGGGGGGAGCGACGGACCGCCGGGGTTGTAGACCAGGCTCAGGATGAGCTCGGAGCCTGGGTGACCGTAACCGAGTTCATTGAGTCGACGCAGAGCCTGGATCGATTGGTCAAAAACCCCATCGCCGCGCTGACGATCGGTGTTCTCGGCCGAGTAGCAAGGAAGAGAGGCAATCACCTCGACCTTGTGTTCGGACAAGAACGCAGGCATGTCAGCGAACCGCGGCAAAGTCAAGATGGTCAGGTTGCAACGATCGATCACATGGCAATTGCGTGTTCGAGCTGCTTCGACCAGCCAACGGAAATTGGGATTCAGTTCTGGTGCTCCACCAGTGATGTCAAGGGTAGGGATGGCCGCACGCTCGATAGCGTTTAAACAATGTTGCATCGTTTCACGGGTCATCACCTCGGTGCGGTCGGGACCCGCATCGACATGGCAATGGCGACAGGTCTGATTACACAGCTTGCCGACATTCACCTGCAACACTTCGAGTGCAAGTCCGGAGAGCGGGTGAAGACCGATTTCCGCAAGGGCGGCGGCAAAAGGCCGCCGACGGTCCTGTTCGAGAAGGCGAACTTGTTCTGCAGGGTCTGACAAGGCACTCTGGCGGCGAAGAAGTGTCAACGACTGCATCGAGATCCTCAATCGGGGCGCGGGTTCACGAAGATGGTTCCTATTTGATGTACCAGCCGTCTTTCAGGTTAGCGAATCGGAGCAAG
This sequence comes from uncultured Alcaligenaceae bacterium, assembly GCA_964410665.1. Lineage (GTDB taxonomy): Bacteria > Planctomycetota > Planctomycetia > Gemmatales > Gemmataceae > CAYPIE01. Next base: position 86,816 of record CAYPIE010000005.1, on the reverse strand, counting down.
GCTTGCTGCTCGGGAAACGACTCACAAGGTGATCAGATGGGCTATTGTTTGCGTTCGCGGAGCAACGCACGACCTAGCAGTGGGTCCCGTTCGGTAAAAGGCCCCTCCGATGTGGCGCGACTGAGACTACGCACCACCATCTCCAGTTTGGCATCCAGTTCGACGGCATGCTGTAGTATCAGTCCTTCGGGGATGACCGGTTGACGCGTCGGACCATCCAACGGCGGCAGTTGGGTAAGGATCAGATGCTCCAGCAACTCCCGCAGTTGTGGGTCGAGGTCGCCTTGCTGGTTGGCGGCGTTCTGGATCAAATCACGGCATAGCTGGATGTGGCCAAACAAACGGCCCGCGACGGTAAGCTCGTAGGGCTCCCAAGGTTCGAGTTCGGCGACTCGCCCCAAGTCATGCAAGACGGCCGCAGCCAAGAGTAAGTCACGATTCAACGCAGGTTGTAACTCGGTGTAATAGTCCCGATAGCGATCGACCAGAAGAACGCAAGTGCGCGTTGCCGAGAGGGTATGTTCTAGCCAGCCACCGGCGAAGGGAAAGTAGTGGCGAGGCGAGGCCGGCAACCGTTGCAATGTCTGAGCATGTTGTTCGAGTAAGCTCTGGACGAGCATGCGAAGTGGCTTATTCTGGATCTCTACCTCGACTAACTGCATTAGTTGGCGAAACATCTCCTGAGCATCAAAGCGTGAGTGTTCGACAAAGTCTGCCGGATCAAACCCGTCCTTGCGATCCTCTTCCAAAACCGCCCGTAGCTTGTCGAGTTCGATTTGAGGACCATAGCGAGGGTGCTCCTGATAGGTGGCGCGAAGCTTGTAGAATTGGCCTTCGTGCCACTGGGTATGACACTCCTCGTACCAGGAACTATCGGCCCAAACCATGAAGCTGACCGTCCGCCGGGCGTCACGGAAGCGACATGTATAAAAAGGCTTGCTATCACGGGTGGTGCCCTTAGTCTTCTCCTGCAGTTTGGCAAAAAAGTCGGCATATTGGCCGGGTCGAAGGGCACTTAGTGGCATTAGCGAAATGGTCGAGCTAGAGGGTTTCTTGGCCATTAGAGTTGATCACCCGCGATGCACTTCAAGCAAGCTCGTCAACCACTGCTGTCGTTCTTCCAAGAGTGGGACGGGCGGTTGCTCCGGATAGTTAATGAAGGAGCCAAAGTCGCCCTGATCGTAACATCGTGAAAATGCCGATTGCAGGTCCAAGACCGAGTCACGATCAT
>CAYPIE010000005.1:41786-85485 GCA_964410665.1 uncultured Alcaligenaceae bacterium | reverse complement strand
CGCTTGCTGCGATCGCGCTTGCCGACGAACCTCCAGATAGGCGGTGCGGCCCTGGTTAGTGGTCTTATTGAATGGACTGACCACATCGACCAGGGTAATCAGCCGGCCATCCCCACGCTGACGAATTTCAATATATTCTTCTTGATGATCCTGGCGGATCACCGAGGTAAAAAGCGGCTGTTCACTGATATACTTTCGATCACTCACACGCGCACGATAGCGATCGACCAGAGCAGGCAGCAGCGTGGAGTAGAGGCACGCAATCAACTGGTGCTGGAACGTCGGCCATAGTTTCTCATCTTCCAGGTAGGGATCCATTCCCGGAAATGGGCTTGGCATGGGTGATGCTCCGCAGTGGTGAACGTTGGCCGATTGGGCAAGTTTGTGGGGTCGGTGCGAGGCGGAGTCGTCCTAAGATACCCAAAGAACGCCTCCTCGGTGGACGAGGTGACGTCCCGCGTTTCCCGAGGATCGGCAGTGGACACTTTCATTGTAGCTCGACCCGCAAGGGATTGACTAGAGGGGGATCCCGGCAGGATTCCCAAGGATGACCTGGGAAAATCGACGCATAGCCCTTGTCAGGGTTTGATGTTGCCCCGCATCTTACATACTATACAAGATCATTTGTGGTTTGCCGGTCCAGACGGATAGTTTCCCACACAGAAAACTCTCACTGCAACGAGGTAGCTTGATGGCCAAACGCCAGGGACGTTCCAGTGCTACCAAGGAACTGATTCGAGCTTGGAAGGTCCAGGAATCCGTCGAGCTCTACGGAATCCGACACTGGGGCCAAGGCTATTTCAACATCAATCGGGCTGGGCATGTCACGGTTCACCCGAGTAAGCAGTCCGAGCCGGCCATTGATCTGAAAGAACTCATCGATCAGCTGTTAACCCGCGGTATTGGACTGCCGATTCTTTTGCGTTTTACCGACATTCTCCGCCATCGTGTCGGCGAACTCGCCGATGCATTTACTCAGGCCCGCAAAGAGGCCGGCTATAAAGGGGAATACTGTTGTGTTTACCCGATCAAGGTGAACCAGCAACGCCATGTGGTCGAGGAGATCCTGGATTTCGGTAAGCCCTTCCGTTTTGGGATCGAGGCCGGCTCCAAACCGGAGTTACTCGCCGTCTTGGCGATGACCAACGGCAATGATATTCCAATCATTTGCAACGGCTTCAAGGATGATGAATTCATTAAGATGGTAACGTTGGCCCGCAAGTTGGGCAAAAATATCATACCAGTGGTGGAGAAGTTTACCGAGTTGGAGCTCATTGCCAAGTATGCCAGTGAGCTCGAAGTTCGGCCGGTCATCGGGGTGCGTGTCAAGCTGGCTTCTCGTGGCTCCGGCCGTTGGAAGTCCAGTGCTGGTTACCGTTCCAAGTTTGGGCTCACGTTGACCGAAGTGCTTGATGCGGTGGAATACCTCCAGTCCCGCGACATGGCCGATTGCCTACAATTAGTCCATTTCCACATCGGTAGCCAGATCACAAATATCAGTAAATTCAAAGAAGCCCTGACCGAGGCCTCGCGCATCTATGTCGAACTGTGTCGAGTCGGCGCCGGCATGCGCTACTTGGATGTCGGCGGTGGTCTCGGCATCGATTATGACGGGTCGCAAACCGACTTTGAATCTTCGGTCAATTATACCTTGCAGGAATATGCCAACGATGTGGTGTACCGAATCATGCAGGTATGCGACGAAGCCGGAGTTCCCCACCCCACCATCATCTCGGAGTCAGGACGAGCCATGGTGGCCTACCATAGTGTGCTCGTTTTTGACGTCCTGGGCACCTCCAACTTTGATCGCTGCGAGGCTCCGACCTATGTCCCCGATGATGCCCCTCAACCCGTTGCCGACCTCTACTCGATTCACCGCGACCTGTCCAAGAAAAACTTCATTGAAGGTTACCATGATGCCGTCGCGGCCATGGAGCAATCGTTGAACCTGTTTAACCTTGGCTATATGGACATCCGTACCCGTGCCTTGGTGGAACGGCTATTCTGGTCATTGTGCCATAAATTACGTCGGATCATCACCCAGCTCGACTATGTTCCGGAGGAACTCGAAGGGCTGGAGGAACTCCTTTCGGACACGTACTTTTGCAACTTTTCGATTTTCCAATCGATGCCCGATAGCTGGGCGATTGATCAGTTGTTCCCGATTATGCCGATCCACCGTCTCAATCAGGAGCCGTCACGTCGGGCCGTTTTAGGCGACATTACCTGTGATTCGGACGGCAAGGTCGATCGTTTTATTGATCGACGAGATGTTCGCAAGACACTTGAATTACACCCGTATGCCGAAGAAGAACCCTATTATCTCGGGGCTTTCTTGTTGGGAGCCTATCAGGAAATCCTCGGCGATATGCATAACTTGTTTGGCGACACCAACGCGGTGCACATCAGTATCGATGATGAGGGGCATATCAGCCTCGATGAAGTCATCAAAGGCAACACCGTTCGCGAGGTCCTGCAATATGTGCAGTTCTCCGCAGATTCCCTGGCGGCGAAGATGCGTAAAGAAGTGGAACGAGCTGTGAAGGCTGGCCGACTATCCTTGAAAGAATCGAGACAGTTCTTGCACTTCTATGAGTCCGGTCTCGAAGGTTACACCTATCTGGAAGAATGAGCTGGATCTTCCTCCGGTGCATGCCCCTCGCTCCCTTTCATCCTGATATCTGGCGAGACAGGGGGGATTTGGGCACATGGAGTGGGATGTCACTACCATCACGAGGTGTTCCCGGAGACGGGAGGGAAGAAGCCGGCTTCTCCTTCGTGGATCTTGGCACGACGCTGTAAAGCCTCCTTCACCGCCAGATACTGTTCTGATGTCCATCCCATCGCCTCGGCAAGCCGAAACACTTCTGCAGCGGTATCCGCTCCAAAACACCCTTCTGCCGCATGGAAATCCTGGATGACCAAGACGTCTGCTTCGGCTGCAAGCAAACGATCAATAAAGGTTGCCGGGCTGGCCAGAGGAAGCATGGGAGTTACACAGATCCCGACGGGAATGCCTGCCTCCCGGAGTAGCTTCAAGGCGGTCCAGCGTCGCTCCAGGGGCGGTGCTTTTGCCTCAAAGCGTTGGCGAATGGCTTCGTTGTCTGTCGGAATCGAAATATTCACGCGAATGGCATCAAAGCGAACGAATAGATCCCGATCGCGTGTGACCAGTGGACCCCGGGTTTGCACGACAAGTTTCGGTTGGTATGGCAGGATGCTCTCAAGAATTCCACGGGTCAGCTTGAGCGAACGTTCCACGGGAAGGTAAGGATCGGTGACACTCGAAAGATAGATCGCCTGGCCGGCGAGTTTTGGTGCTTGTCGCTCGGCCAACGCAACGGCGTTTTGCTTAGCAGCGAACCAGCGGCCCCACTCCGAGCGCGGCCGACGATTCTGCGGGAGAGCCATCGCGTAACAGTAGCGACAACCAAAACTACAACCAAGATAGGGGTTGCAGGTCCAGGCGAAGCCACCACGTCGGATAAAGCCAGTGGCGGCAGTGAAGATGGAACGTGCTTCGATGAGTTCCATCACGGATCCCGAAGAGTAGCTTAGATTTTCGGCTGGGGTAAGATGGACCATTTGACCAGCAGAATTCTATTGTAGCCGAACGCAAGTCGCGATCAACGCCTGGGCCGAAACCAACCTGGGAACCGTCGAGTCGGTTCGACTCGAGAGTCCTCTGGAGCAACTTCCGACTGGGAAGGTCCTACAGGTCCGTCCGCTGGCTGCGGAGAAAACCAACCATCGGCCGCAGCATCGGGCCGGGGAGGTCCGACGATTGCCGGACTCGCTTCTTCTTCCGTTGCCGAGCCGTTGGCAGAGGAGTTGCGTAAATCCTTGACCAATTGCTTGCCGCGATCGAGTGCGGTGCGAGCATCCTCACCGATCTTTTTCGGGCGGATGTCAAATTGCACGCGTTCCACACCACCGGGGGCAGCGACACGTGAAAAGGTGTACCAGTTGAGGTACCAGCCCGCTGCCAAGAAACCCACCACCGTAAAGCCAATCAAGGCAAAAAGATTCCGCATGGAACCAACTCCCATTCAGGTACTGCACAGGTGTTTATATCTGGCAGTTATCGGATTTGTGTCTTGCGATACCATCTTCCTCCATGAACGTCCAGTGAGGTTCAGGTTGCGCGGGAGGGTGATGAATGACAGGCGAAAAAAACATGAACGGATTGGTCGTTTCACTCCCAGACTGGATATAAATGGAATGGAGGTCCGGAATGATCGACTCGAGGAGATGTTCCCACTCGGGTCAGACCGCCACCTTCACCCACAACCGGACTCCCGGACCAGGTGGCCATCGCCAGTGTCACGCTTCCTTCCCAAGATTCCCTTCGAGACCTTCGCCAATGCTGGAGTTGGCTGGAGGTAGGGATTCGTGTTATGTACTCGCAGGAGATTTTGCATGCTAGGGCTGTTCGCCGTCCAGTTGGAGCAATTGACAAAGTTTCAGTACAGTATTGTGGATAACGTGTTTTCATTGACGGTCGCTACGATGGGCGCGGCCGCTCTGTTTTTCTTCCTGTCTAGGTCGCAAATCGCTCCGAAGTATCGCCCGGCTCTGATGGTGTCGGGAATCGTGGTGGCCATTGCTTGCTACCACTATTTTATGATCCGTCTTAGCTGGCAGGGTGCCTACAGCTACTCGAGCGCGGACGGGGCTTACTTGCCTACGGGCAAATCGTTCAATGACTTTTATCGCTATGCCGACTGGATTCTGACGGTGCCATTATTGATGGTCGAACTGGTGACCGTCATGGCGCTCGAGAAGTCGCGGTCCCGCAGCTTGCTATCGCGCCTCGTGATTGCCGCGGCCTTAATGATTGGTCTGGGCTACCCCGGCGAAGTTTCCGATGACTGGACGACTCGCTTAATTTGGGGGATCGCCAGTTCGGTTCCGTTCGTGTACATCCTGTATGTGCTCTGGGCTGAACTTAGCTCTGCGGTTGAAACGCAGCCTGAAAATGTCCGTGGTCTGCTGACCATTTGCCGGCTGTTGATCCTCATCACTTGGGCGTTCTATCCCATCGCGTATGCGATATATGGCGATTCGCTCCAGGGTGCTACGCCCGGTTTGGTCACTGATGTGGGTACTGGATACGTCGGTATTCAGATCGGGTATGCTATTGCGGACATCACCGCGAAGGCTGGCTTCGGCGTGTTGATCTACTATATCGCTGTCGCAAAGTCTGAGGCAGATGGCTATAACCCCTACAGTCCGCAAGCTGCTCAGCCGGCAACGGCTTGATTCTCTGTCGGTGCAACTCCCGTCCCTCTGGGGACGGGAGTTCTTTCTTCTCCTCTCCCTTGCTCCGACGGAAGAATGTTCAGCGACGTACACCCCCCAGGTCGGACAGAAGCTTTTGTCGATCAACTCTATCTATGGTTGATTGGCGGTTCGGCGCTACTCCTGAGTGGACTGGTTCTAAGCGGACAGGTGCTCCCTAATTGGCTCCAGGTGATGGCGTTGACCATTGGCGTTGCACTCCTCGGCCTTCCCCACGGGGCAATGGATTACTATGTTGCGCGTGAGCGTCTTGCCTCGCATCTCGGATCATATTGGGGAATCCTGTTTCTTAGCTTTTACACGATATGGATGGGATTGGTCTTCCTCGGTTGGTGGTATGTGCCCATCACAACGATGGTTCTTTTCTTTCTTCTCTCAGCACGTCATTTTGGTCACGGGGACGTGCTTCTGGGTGAGCGTACTCCACCCTGGCAGGCTCGAGTCCAACCTTGGGTGAGTGGCTTGATGGTCATCGGCTTTCCCACCCTGCTCCATGGGCGCTGGTACCACGAGATTCTTGAGATCATCTTCCCATCCAGTAATCGGCAACTGCCAGCTGGCTGGATTGAAACTGCTCAAATCGTCACCCTCAGTCTGTTATTGCCGAGTTGGCTGGTGTTGCTCAGCCGATCGGCACGCCCCGAAGCGTTCCGATTATTCAGCTTTGGGCTTTTGCTGTTGGTCGTTCCCCCGTTGCTGAGCTTTGGTTTTTACTTTTGTTTCTGGCATTCCTGGCGCGCATTACGGCACTGGATGCACCAGCAACCCCCCGGTGCTCGTTCCGTCTGTATCTTCCTCTCGCGATCCTGGTTCTTCGCAGCATTGACCGTGTTGTTGGCGGGTGTTGCCGGCTGGGCTTGGCAAAGTGATCTCACATTGAGCGACGCACTGATTCAGAATGTATTTCTGACCCTCAGTATGGTCGCAGTGCCACATATGCTGCTGGAAGATGGCTTTCGCCACCTCGAAATGCGGGAGGTGGCCCATGCAATATGACCGGATCCTCGTCGGGGGAGGCCTTCAGAACGGGTTAACGGCTCTCGCCTTGGCGCAATACCAGCCGGAGCTGCGGGTACTGCTGATCGAAGCCACCGCTACACTCGGCGGCAATCACACCTGGTCTTTCCACGCGGGCGATATCCCGGAAAAGCAACTGCCACTGATTACTCCTTTGGTCATTGGTCACTGGCCTGGCTACACCATCCGCTTTCCCGGCTATGCCGCCACCCTCAGTAGCCGTTATGCGGCGATTTCCAGTCAACAATTTGCCAAGGTAATTGGATCCGTTTTTACCCAACAACCGGGGTGGGACTTGTGCTTGAACACCCGGGTCCGCACCGTGGCTGCGAATTCGATCGAGCTCGAGAATGGTACGCGTTTCACCGCCCCGGTTGTGATCGATGGACGGGGCCCAGGTCGCTTGCCAACCTCGGGGTGTGGCTATCAGAAATTTGTTGGGCTGGAGGTTGAGCTCGATCGGCCATGGGAAGATCCGTTGCCGACCCTGATGGATGCCTGCATGGTCCAGGACGATGGCTTTCGCTTCGTCTATGTTCTGCCGTTTAGCTCAACACGGGTGCTGTTTGAAGATACCTATTTTGCCGACTCACCCAAGTTGGATGAACAACGCTCACAACAACGAATCCAGGATTATCTGAACCAGCACGACCACACGATCCGACAGATCTACCGCCAGGAAGAGGGGATCCTGCCCATGCCTTGGCAAGCAGTTGATCGCCCGCGTAGTACCCCGCCCTTTCGCGGTGGGTATCGCGGTGGGTGGTATCATCCGGCAACCGGTTATTCCTTCCCGCTCGCCTTACGTTTTGCACTGACGGTGGCCCGATCCAGGCCAGAGCAGCTAAGCAAGAATCTCCGCCAAGCTCTGCAACCAATTTTGCCCCGACAAGCGTATGCACGGCTATTAAATCGATTACTGTTTTGTTTAATTGAACCCACGCAGCGTTGGAAAGTGTTTCGCCGCTTCTATCGCGTTCTGTCAGAACCGGCGGTCGAACGCTTTTATGCTTTACGGGCGACCGGGATGGACATGCTACGGGTTTTGATCGGCCGTCCACCCAGCGGGCTAACCCGTCGTGGCTTCTGGCGTGCTTTGGAGATGGCATAATGGCAACCCCGACCTTATCGATCCCCGGTGAGACTCCAGGCACACTCGAATCGCCAACACAGAGTGTTCCAGCAGAGATCACCCTCCTGCTCCGAGAGCTCGAGAAATCCGCCGACGACGTCCCTCTGGATCTTTGGCGCGAAGCGCTTTGCGAACCGGTCCGCGAAATCCTCTGCCGCCCCGGTAAGCAGTTCCGCCGGCAGTTGACCGAGCTTGCCTGGCGACTGAGCGGAGCGATACTCCCCATGCCCGCCGGTCTTCCATTCGTCGTGGAACTCTTGCATACCGGTTCTCTGGTCATCGACGACATTGAAGATGGCTCGAACGAGCGACGTGGGCGCCCCGCCCTACACCGTTTGGTCGGGACCCCGGTCGCTCTGAACACGGGTAACTGGCTCTACTTTCGTGCGCTTAATCTGCTCAGTACACTGCACTTACCCATGCAGGCCGAACTCCAGTGCCATCGACTCGCCCAGGCGATGATCCAAGATTGTCATCACGGCCAAGCCCTGGATCTCACCGCCCAAGTGACCCTGCTCAGCGAACAAGAATTACCCCGCGTCGCCTTGGCGATCAGTCGTGGCAAAGCGGGTGCCCTGATGGCCCTGGCCGCAGGGCTTGGGGCCCATGCCGCAGAAGCACCGCCTGAACAGACGAAGGCCCTCATCCAGTTCGGCTATGATTTAGGGATCGGCCTTCAGATGCAGAACGACTGGTGTGAATTGCGGGGCTCGACGACCATCAACCGTGCTTTTGAAGATCTCCGCCTGGCCCGAGTCACTTGGCCATGGGCTTGGCTGGCGGAGACCGCTACGCCGCTGAAGGTGCGTGCGCTGCAACGCCAGCTGGCTGACCTCGGCGAACAATCCTGTCAGCCGGCCGATCTTGCTCAAACATTACGGGATGAACTCGCCGAGATCGCGCCTCAACGCATTCATGAGTGGTTGGGGCAGGCATTCATCCGCCTTCAGCAAGTGCTGGGAAACTCAGCGGTACTTGACGACTTACGTCGTACCATCGATCGGCTGGAGCATCGCTATGGTTAAAGGGCATTCAACGCGTGCCGCGGTGATTGGTGCGGGTTTTGGCGGCCTTGCCGCAGCGATCCGATTACAGGCGCTTGGCATCCAGACCGTGTTGTTCGAAGCCCGCGACCTCCCTGGTGGACGTGCCTACGTCTATCGGGATGCGGGGTTTACCTTCGATGCTGGTCCCACGGTGATAACCGCTCCGCATTGCATCGAAGAACTGTTCACTGTGGCCGGACGCCGCCTTACGGATTATCTCGAATTGCTGCCGGTCACGCCTTTCTACCGGCTGGTCTGGGGTGACGGGACGGAATTCGATTACGTGGGCGAAGAAACCCAACTCCTGGAGCAGATTCGCAAGATCAATCCGGACGATGTCGCTGGCTATCAACGTTTCGCTGACTATGCTCGCCGGGTGTTTGCCAAAGGCTACACCGAACTGGCAGCTTATCCCTTTTTAAAGATCTGGGATATGGTCCGCGTGGCACCGCATTTGGGTTGGCTGCGTGCCGACCGCTCGGTCTACCGCACTGTCGCCCGCTTTATCCGCAACGAACATCTTCGGCAAGCATTTAGTTTTCATTCGCTGTTGGTCGGCGGTAACCCCTATGAGACTAGCTCGATCTACTGTCTCATTCACTATCTGGAACGGGAGTGGGGTGTCTACTTCCCCCGGGGCGGTACGGGTGCTCTGGTTCAGGCTTTGGTCCGACTGTTTACCGACATTGGCGGCGAGCTCCGCCTGGCCACGCCGGTTCAGCACATCGAGCTCGATGGGACGATCCATCGCATTGATACCGATCAACAAATGGCGGAACCATTTGACCTGGTGGTCTCCAACGCCGATCTCCATCACACCTACGCGCAGCTCTACGCCAACCATCCACCAGCGCAAAACATGCAGCGGCGGTTGCAACGCATGTCTTGGTCGATGTCGTTGTTCGTTTTGTATTTCGGCACGAACCGGCGTTACCCCGAGCTGGCCCACCACACCATCCTGTTTGGGTCACGCTTCAAGGGTCTACTCGACGATATCTTCCACGGGCAGACGATTCCCGACGACTTCAGTCTGTATCTGCACGCACCGACCATCACCGATCCGTCGCTTGCCCCGGAAGGTTGTGAGGCTTTCTATGTCCTCAGTCCGGTACCGCATCTAGGTCAAGCATCCATTGATTGGTCGAAGTTCGGCCCAATCTACGCTGAGCGAATTCTCACCCACTTAGAGACTTATCTCCCAAATCTTCGTCAACACGTCGTTACGCAACGGATGTTCACGCCTACCGACTTTGCGTCTGTGCTCAATGCCTATCAGGGATCCGCATTTTCGGTAGCGCCACGGTTGCGGCAGAGCGCCTGGTTTAGGCCGCATAATCGCGACCCAAAAATCCCTGGTCTCTATCTGGTTGGCGCTGGTACTCATCCCGGTGCCGGGGTGCCCGGTGTGATCAACTCAGCCAAGGCGACTGCACAGGTGATCGCACAGGATTTTGCCCTAAACGCATGAGCCAAGAGAATGCTATTGCAGGGGTGATCCGTCACCACTCAAAGAGTTTCGCTTTAGCGGCGCGGTTACTTCCGCCCCAAGCCCGCCAGGATGCCGTGTTGCTTTATGCCTGGTGCCGTCGGGCAGATGACGCGGTTGATCACGCTCCTTCCCCGATCGAAGCCCGTGCCAAACTTGACGAACTACGTCAGGAATTGTCAACGCTCAACCGGGGAGCGAAACCCGGCAATCCGCTTATGGACCGGATGCAGTCGTTGTTGCGTCGCCGAGGCATCCCTTGCGTCTACTTGGACGATCTTCTGGAGGGCATGGCGACTGATCTGTCTTGTCCACGCCTGCAAACCCAAGCGGAACTGGAAAAATACACTTATCAGGTGGCGGGGACGGTTGGTCTGATGATGGCACATGTGCTAGGGGTTCGACGCGAGCATGCCATGCTCCATGCCGCTCACCTGGGGATGGCCATGCAGCTGACCAACATTGCCCGCGATGTGCGTGAAGATGCGGAACGTGGCCGCTGTTACCTGCCAGCCGAGTGGTTTACCCCACCGCGCACCCCGAACTGGGGTGACCCGGAGGTTCCGCAGGTGTTGGCCCGCTTGTTGGCCCTGGCGGAAGACTACTATGCCTCGGGTTGTGCGGGGCTGAACGATCTCGACCGTCGAGCCGGGTTGGCGATCGATGTCGCCCAACGAGTTTATCGTGCCATCGGAACCCGCCTCGTTGCGCTGGACTATCCGATCAACCGCCGAGTCGTTGTCCCAACCACGACCAAGGTTGGACTCATCGGCGCAGCAATGCAAGCGGCGAGTTCGCGACCGCTAACACCGGGTCCGTCGCGAGTCCCACAACGCGTCTGGTGCTACGACAATATTCAATTACAACCTCCAACCCAAGGGTGAGACCATGTCGACAAAGGGTTCCAGCCGAGAGATGTTTTCCCTAGCTTGCTATGCGCTGGCGTTAACCCTGTTCCTCGGCGCAGTCCTGTTTGTGATGGTTGGCGTCAATAAAAAACAAGAGGATTACGGAAACTTGCCCTGGTATTATGCAGGAACCTCCTTGGTGCTGTCGCTGGTGTTCTGGCGGATGTCAACCTTTCTCGAGCCACATTCCACGGAAGCATGAAGCAACTCACCATCATCGTCCGACCGTTTCGTGTGCAAGAAGTGCTCGATACGATTACGGAACTTCAGGTGATCGCCTGTGCCGTCCGCGAAGCCAAAGGCTATGGTCGGCAAAAGGGCTATCTCGATCGCTACATTGGCAGCGAGTATAGTCTGGCCTTCCTGCCTAAGGTAGAGATCATCGCTTACGTTCGTGATGAGCGGTATCTTGAAGTGGCGGACCGGATCGCCAAGGTGGCTCGTACGGGCCGGATCGGTGATGGTAAAATCTTTGTGGTAGCCATGTCTGATCCACAAATGCTAGAGTTTTGAACCTGCAATCCCTTGTTTAGGGCTTCGCGACGCTCAGTAAGGTCTCGAGGTGTGCCTGGACTGAATCGGCCAAAGCTTCAAGGTGGTACCCCCCTTCCAAGCAACTTACTAGTCGGCCCTTGGCATGACTCCGGGCCACATCCTGTACCTGTTGCGTAAGCGTGACAAAGTCTTCCGTCTCCAGGCCCAGAGAACCGATCGGGTCTCGGATATGGGCATCGAACCCGGCACTCACGAACACGAGCTGTGGTTGAATCTGCTCCGCCGCTGCATAAAGTGCCCGTTCGAATTCCTGCCGATACACTTCGCGTGAAGTCCCATAGGCCATGGGGACATTGCAGGTGAAGCCACGCCCAGCCCCTTCCCCGATCTCATCGGCTGCGCCTGTGCCCGGATAAAACAAGTGTCCATAGCGATGGATACTGAGAAAATGCACCCTCGGATCGGTGTAAAAACAATCCTGGGTACCATTCCCATGATGTACATCCCAATCCACGATCAGAATTCGCTCCAAACCATGGATTCGCAAGGCATGCTCGGCGGCTAAACCAATGCTATTGAACAAACAGAAGCCCATACTCCGCTCGGGGGTCGCATGATGCCCCGGGGGACGGACAAGACAGAATGCCTGGGTATCCGGTCCATTTAGGACGGCATCGACGGCAGCGACGCAGGCCCCCGCTGCGGCACAACCGACCCGGTACGATGCCGGACTGACCACAGTGTCTGGATCGAGGTGACCACCACCACCCTGGGCTTGCTGCTCGACTCGAGCGATCTGTGAAGGCGAATGAAGCCGCGCTAGCGACTCGGCATCAAGAGGCCGATAGTGGCCCGTCGTGCAGGCCTCGAGTAAACCCGTCTGCCCAAGTCTTTCGGCCACGACTTGGTAGCGGGCCGGTTGCTCCACGTGACGGCCGGTCTGATGCTCAAGGAACAAAGGATCGTAGAACAGTCGAGTCATCCGTGCCATCCTGCGCAGCAGTTAGTCGAGGCGGACCTTGGCGCCAAAGTCGCGTTGCTCGTTACTGATAAAGTAGGTCGCCGCCCCAGCATCGATCAGGTCCGGGCTAAAGGTGACCCGTTCCATATTGTATTTCGCGATCGCGGTCATTTGGTCGAGCAGGTCGCGGGGCTGACACATGCGGAATGGACGGTTCACAGGTTTGTACCATTTTTCAATCAAATAATCGATACCCTTGTCATCATAGGGCAGATTTCGCTTCTGACACACCAGTTGGAAGATGGCGCGAAATTGCATTTCATCGGGATCACGGATCTCGATTTTGAACTTGATACGTCGCAAGAAGGCCTCATCGGCAAGTTGAGTCGGGTCGAGGTTGGTCGAGAAGATCAACAACACATCGAAGGGGAGTTCGATCTTGTTTCCCGAAACGGTTGTTAAATAGTCATATCGTTTTTCGAGTGGGACAATCCAACGATTGAGCAAGTCCATTGGACGGATCTGCTGGCGGCCAAAGTCATCGATCATAAAGATCCCGCCATTCGCCTTCATCTGGAGCGGGGCTTCGTAAAACTTACCGACTTGGTGGTACCGTAAGTCGAGCATCTGCAGAATCAGCTCGCCACCGACCACAATCGTCGGTCGCTTAATGCGGATAAAGCGCTTGTCGGCAAATTGTGTTTGTTTGAGCATTGCCTCGACGCCATCTTCGAGGTCTTCATCGCCCGATTGTATCGGCGTGTGGAGAATTGGGTCGAACAACTTGATAATTTGGCCATTGGCCTCGACCGCGTACGGGATGAAGATTTCATCGCCCATGAGCCGGGTGATCCGCTCAGCCACACTGGTCTTCCCGTTGCCTGGAAAGCCAAAAAAGAAGATCGATGAGGTGGAGTTGATTGCTGGCCCAATCTCATTAAACACCTCGTCGGTGATAATCAGATCCTCAAAAGCCATCTGGATACTTCGCCGCGTCACGACGAGCTTGCGTACCGACTGTGCCAGTACGGACTCGACGTAGTCTTCAAACGGGACGGGGAGTGGGCCGACATAGGAAGTTTTGTCCAGGGCATCCTCCAAGGCAGCGGCGCCTTTGGGGGGTTTAATTTCATATTCGAAGGTGGCCTCGCCCCCACCACCTTTTTGGCCGACGATGTCGATCAGGCCCTGCTTACGCATCGTATGCAACACTTGCTGAATCGAGCCAAAGGGTAGTTTTAGTTCCGCAGCGAGATTGCTCCCGGTGATGCGTCCCCGGCTGTAGATCATGCGGAGCACATTCTCGATAATAAAAGGCAACGACAAACCGAATTCTTCCCAGGCTACCGGCTGCTGGGGGATATACGGATTGGTGGTCCTCGGTACCGCTTCATCATCGTCCGGAGGCGGATCACCGAGCAGGGTGACGCCATCGAGGCTCCCCTGGCATTCGGCCTCCTCCAGCAGGATGTCGTAATGCGCTTTGTGCAACATCAGATGGTGCAGGGCTTCCTCGTCCTGGTTGGCCTCGGCCTTTTCAATGCATTGCAACAGAGCCGGAGCGATGACATACTTGACACCATCGATATACATGTGATGGAGGTATTGACCGGGCCGGACATAGCAATCCGGGGTATGATAGTCCTGCTGAAGCATCTGCTCATGAAATTCGGGTGCAATAATAAAACGCATGACGGCGATCATCCCTCAAGCGAGGCTGGCAGAGTTTTCTACGCCGGTCAGCCCAGCGGGTGCCGACCGGGTATCCGCACATCACCAGGAATATAGCTCATGCGCTCAGCCGACAGCACCCTGGCGAGGGAGGAGAGCAATGGTTGACGGAACCGCCATTTCCAAGCTGCTTGCCGAGTGCCAGATCAGCCATATCGTCTGGATTCCCGATAGCCATCTGGGAACCTGGGAGGCGTCCTTAGCCGCGGCGCGGCTGCCACGTTTGCTACGCGTGAGCCGCGAAGGCGAGGCAATCGGCCTCGCAGCAGGGTTACTACTGGGCGGAGCTCAGCCACTGGTGGTCATGCAGTGCACCGGCTTTTTCGAAGCCGGTGATGCCTTTCGCAATGCAGTGCACGATTTACAGCTCCCGTTGCAGATGATTGTGGGTGTGCGCGGGTACCGAGCTTGGCAGCAGGGGATTGGTCGCGATAACTGTGCGGTGTTCGCCGAGCCGGTGGCCCGAGCGTGGCAGGTGCCGGTTCGCTGGTTTGATCCAGAGATCTCCAGCCCCGATGACTTGGCCGTTTGCCTGTGGACTTGGCAACGTGAGGCTACACCGGGGATCTTACTGTGGGCGGAGTAAGCCGATGATGCAGCCGCACGAGGCATTGGAAGTGCTGGCCGCGTTCCGCGGCGACCAAGTGGTCATAAGTTCCATGGGCGCGGTGGGGATTTGGCCCCGACTTAGTGATACCCCCCTGGATTTTGCCTATTTGCCATCGAGCATGGGCCAGGCGGTGCCTCTGGCATTGGGCATTGCCCTTGCACAACCCGACCGAGGAGTCATCGTCTTGACCGGGGATGGCAGCCTGCTGATGAATTGTGGCTGTCTAGCCACGGTGGCTACCTATCCGGCGACGCTAAGGATTGTACTGTTGGAGAATGGCCTATATGAGGTTACCGGGGGACAGGCCACGGTTGGGAGTGGCCAAATTGATTTCGCTGGGCTCGCCCGCTGCATGGGGATCCCGACCACCTACCAGTTCACCGAGTTGGCCGAATGGCGAGCCGGGGCCCCAGCGTGCTTGAACGGCCCCGGACCTGGTTTCATCGCTTTAAAGGTTCAGGGCGAGCAGGGTCACGCGACCCCCAAGCCCCCCCGCGCCATGGTGGAGCAGATCGCTCGATTAAGGGGAGCCCTGGGGGTAACCGGGGCATGATCACGACTTCTGCACCGATCCCTGTTTTTGCTCGATACCGCGATACATCCGCATTCCTAGAGATACCACTAAGGCTTACTGGATGGTCGCCCGGCATCGGATTGGCTGGCTCAGGTTGGTTCTGGTTCGATAAGCCAAGATCCGGTCGAGGAGAATGGTCATCCCGCTTCTCAGTTTGCCTTTTCCAGCGCTCGTATTCTCCGAGGGTCTCCAGTTTTCGAATCGGCACCCACAAGGGATCGCCGTTCGAGGCACGAATGAGTAACCAGCTGCGTGACAGCCGGGGATCATAGAGAATCGCTGTCTCCTCAAGCGGAATGATTTCCAGCTGAGTGGAACGGACTGCATCGTCACGCAGCAAAGCGGTTGGGAAGCCGGATTGCACGCGTCGAGGCGGTTTCGGGGTCTGTCGCGGAGTAAGCTTTCGGTCAACAGGCTGGCTGGACGCCGCTGCCGACTCTTGAGCGTGTACGATTCCCGAAGTCAGATAAATGAGACTAATTAGTCCCAGTGTGGGACAAAGCAAATGCATGACGTACTCCTTGTTTGAGCTAGCAAAGCAATTGTGATAATCACGCAATTGCGCACAGCTACTTTTGCTCACCATGTTGGCGGTTGCCACATCGGAATGCCTTGCGTCCGCTTTTGTGCCTCGTAGGCAACGCGGAAAGGTTGCGTTTTCGAGTTGGGTACCTGTTCATTCACCAACAGTGGTTGCACTTCGGCCCACCAGGTGTCATAAGCAGCCCGCATGGCCTTGACAACTTCGGGGTGCTCATCAATGACATTCTTTGTCTCGCCCGGGTCGGTCTCGATGTCATAGAGCTCGCGGTTATTCACCAGCCGAAAGCGCTGGTTGCGAACGGCACACTGATGGAACTTGGCCGGGTTCGGGTCGCTGGCTTTGGCCCAGCGTCCACGATGCGTGAACAGGTACCGGTCGGGCCAGTTGGTTTCGGGATCCTCGAGCAGGGGCAGCAGACTACGGCCATCGCGCTTTTGCGTATTCGCAGGTACCTTCGCCTCGGCCAGGTCCACAAAGGTTGGGAACAGGTCGATGTGCCCGGCCAATGCATCGATATCCTTGCCCTGTGGCAGTACTCCTTTCCAGCGCCAAAACGCGGGGACCCGAGTGCCCCCTTCGTAGGGGGAGCCTTTGCCAGCCCGCAAACCGGCATGATACAGCTTGTAAGGTTGACCGTTGCGCTTTGTCGTCCGACCTCCTGCCTGGCCGTTATCCGTCATGAAGATCAACAGGGTGTTTTTTTCCAAACCCCAGTCGCGCAACTTATTCATCAGGACACCCATATTGTCATCGATGTTGGCGATCATGCCATAGCGACCCGCGATGGTCTCATTGAAACCAGCATCGAGGAATGGCTTTTTATCCTTTTCGGGAGCGATCATGGGACCGTGAGGGGCGTTGGTGACTAGATAGGCAAAAAACGGCTTCTTGGTGTCTTTCTGTTGATGAATCCAACCCAACGCTTGGCGGAAGAAGACATCCGTGCAGAAGCCCTTGGTCTGAACGAACTTGGTATTGTGCCGGATCACACAGTCGAAGTAGCGGTTCTGCTGATTCGGAGGAGCATCGGCACAGCTACATGGGTAAGATTGACCTATGCCTCCGGCGCCATGGATAAATACTTCTTGAAAGCCACGCTTATGCGGCTGATACGGCTCTTCATCGCCAAGATGCCACTTGCCAAAGATACCGGTCGCATAGCCGGCATCGCGCAGGATCTCGGCAATGGTGACCGTGCCCAGGGCCATCCGTTCGCGTTCCAAAATCGTGTGGGTGACCCCATTTTTGAACTCATGTCGGCCGCTCATGATCGCCGACCGCGTCGGGGCGCAGGTGGGGCTGACGTGGAAATCGGTGAATCGCGTGCTCAGGCCATAAAGGCGGTCGAGGTTGGGCGTCTTGAGGTCCGGGTTGCCCAGGCAGCTCAGGTCGCCCTTGCCCTGGTCATCGGTCATGACCAGGATGATATTTGGCCGCCGCCCTTGGAGGTTGTTCTGGGCACGGCTGTCCGCCGAGACGAGCAGGAACACGCCGCAGGCCAACAGAGCGAGCCGAAACCGGTCGGCGACATGGCAGGATACCATCACAATCTCTCCTTCAGACGAATAATCTAAAAATCCCGCGATGGGATGTGCAACATGCTACCTTGCCGCGAGGCTGGGCTCCAGAGAATGGCACGCTCCCTAGCGAACCTGGGTGCGTTTTTCGGACTCCTTTTGATTCCATGGTGATCCTCGGGACGCTACAGTAAGAGCATGTATGAAACCTTCGAACACACGGCGGATCTAGGCCTGCGGGCACAGGCAGCCGACTTGAACACACTGTTCAGCGAGATGGCACAGGCATTGTTTGCTGCCATTGTCGAGGATCCTGCGCAAATTCAGGCCCAGAGCGAACAGGAATTGATCATCCCTGGGACGGATCGTGAATTCTTGCTATTTGACTGGCTGCGCGAACTGTTATATCGCTTCGACGCTGAACACTGGCTTTATGCATGCTTTACCGTCAGGATTGATGACACCGGACTGACGGCCACGATTGCCGGCGAACCATTGGACCGTAGCCGCCACGAACTTCAACACGAGGTCAAGGCAATCACTTATCACGGCCTCCGCGTCGAGCCGACCGACGTGGGCTGGTTAGCAGAAGTGATTGTCGACATTTGAAGAACTGCGAGATTATGGGCATGTCCAAGCAACCGTATACCGGCCCTCTGGAACAGATTGATGCCTGCTGCTGGCGAATTCCGAAGACCTATCGCCCTGGAATGCAAGTCGATGGCTTGATCTTTGCCAGCGAGCAGCTCATCCACGCCATCCGCAAGGACCAAGCACCTGACCAAGTCGCCAATGTCGCCCACCTCCCTGGCATCCAGATGGCCAGTCTCGCCATGCCCGATATCCACTGGGGCTATGGCTTCTGCATTGGCGGGGTGGCTGCCACCGATCCGCGCGAAGGGGGCGTCATTTCGCCAGGAGGAGTTGGCTATGACATTAATTGCGGCGTCAGGTTAATCAAGTCCCATCTATACTATCGCGATGTCAAGCACCGCTTGCGAGAGTTGGTGACCGAACTGTTTAAGAATGTTCCTTCGGGGGTGGGGCGCTCGGGCAAGTATCATTTCTCACCGACAGAAATGAAGCCTCTTTTAAGTCAAGGAGTTCGCTATTTGCAGTCGCGCGGACTGGTCACGGCTCGCGACCTAGAATTCACTGAAGCGGGAGGTTGCATCGCACAGGCAGATCCCGATCAGGTCAGTCCGCAAGCCATCCAGCGGGGCACGCAACAGTGTGGCACCCTTGGCTCGGGCAACCATTTCTTGGAGGTCCAGGTAGTCGATGCGGTGTTCGATGATGCAGCCGCCGCGGTCATGGGTCTTGAGAAAGACATGGTCTGTGTGATGATTCACTCCGGCTCGCGTGGACTGGGCTACCAAGTGTGTGACGATGCCCTGGCCGTGTTACGCAATATCCCTGCGAAGTATGGTATCGAGCTGCCCGACAAGCAACTGGCTTGTGCCCCGGTCGAGAGCCCCGAGGGGAAGCAGTATATCGCGGCCATGCGTGCGGCGGCGAACTTTGGTTTCTGCAACCGACAGCTATTGATGCACCAGGCGCGTGAGGTGTTTGCCAGTGTCTTTGGCCAACCGTGGCATGCACTCGGAATGCAGTTGATCTATGATGTCGCGCATAATATTGCCAAGCTTGAGGAGCACCAGATCGGCAAGCAAACCAAAAAGGTATGGGTGCACCGGAAAGGCGCCACACGCGCTTTCCCCAAGGGGCACCCTGAACTACCCCAGGCCTATCAGGCTCTGGGCCAACCCGTGCTCATCCCAGGTGACATGGGCCGGGCGAGCTGGGTATTGATCGGTCAGCCCGGGAGCATGGAGCGGACCTTTGGCACGACCTGCCATGGGGCTGGGCGGGCAATGAGCCGCACTGCGGCACTGAAAGCAGCAGCAGGCCGGAAAATTGATCAAGAATTAGCGGCCCAAGGAGTGATCGCCATGGCCCAATCCCGACGCGGTCTCGCCGAGGAGCAGCCGAAGGCTTACAAACATGTCGATACCGTTGTGGACGTCGTGCACGCCGCGGGGCTGTCGCATAAAGTAGCGCGAATGCGTCCGATTGGGGTAATCAAAGGATAGTCGGACGACCGGAGCAAGGTATCGACATGGAAGTACGTGTTTACCTTGGGTTAAGCCTGGATGGTTTTCTGGCGGCCCCGGACGGTGTGCCAGCCTGGGAAGGCTTGGAGCGACCCGGGAAGGTGGACGCTGCGATGTATGGCTACGCGGACTTTATGCGCGAGATCTCGATGCTCGTCATGGGTCGTACTACCTATGATGGCTGCCGAGAAGCGTTCGGTGAGCACTGGCCCTGGCACGATAAGCACGTCATGGTGCTGACCCATCGACCGTTGCCAGCGGCAAACCCGCCGGGAGTTTTGCCCTGGCACCAGGGAGTTGCTGCCCTCCTCTCGGATCTTCGCTCCCCGCGGCAAAGCGGTCACATCCATCTGTTGGGTGGGGCTGAGGCAATTGCTTCGTTTCGAGCTATCCAGGCGATCGATCGCTATGACCTGTATCTGATCCCTGTGCTCCTGGGTGCTGGCATCCCTTTCTCCCCACCCAAGGCGAATCCCCAGCAACTCACTCTCGAAAGCCATACCATATTCCCCAATGGCGTCGCCAAGCTGGTGTACCGTCCGATCCGAGGCTCTGCTGCTTAAACGACGCCTGCCGCACCGATCAGACTTGCCGGATACTTGGCAATCCTTACGATGCCTGCAAGAGTGAAAAGCCTTTAGCCGACCTGGCCTCGATCGCGGATCGCAGTATGCCGCGAAAGGTTGTGGTAGCTTATATCGAAGAACTCTAGGACATTCGGGAGGGAGTCGTCATGCAAGGTTGGACGCGAAGTGGGGTATGCTGGCTGGGGGTTGGGCTGTTGTTGGTAGGCAGTGTGGGTTGTGGCTCCAAACAAGTTAGCACAACCTTGGATCTCCGTGGTGAGCCCCTCACAGAAGCCGAGATTCAGGAACGAATCGCTCAGTCCCCCCAAGTGACGCTGATCGAACTCGATCCGGAACAGATCAGCGATGGGGTATTGCAAGCCTTGCGAGAATCCCAAAAACTGCACGCCATCAATATCGCACAAACCGCAAATGGCGAACGCCCAACCAATCTTGAGGAGGTCGGAGTTTTCTACCTCGATGGCACGAAGGTTAGCGACGAGGGTGTCAAGGAAGTCACGGCCATGCCGAATCTGAAAACACTGTCATTGAACTTCACATCCGTGACCAATCAAGCTTTGCAGGAGGTTGCCAAACTGGAGAATCTTGCTGAACTGGATCTAAGTGACACAGCAATCGATGATGAGGGGCTCAAGGAGCTGGCGGGCATCAAGAAACTCTCGCTCCTGTGGCTCTCCAACACCCCGGTCACTGACGCTGGACTCCAACACCTAGCGAAGGCCAAAACCCTCACCCAGCTCTGGTTGACCTCGACTGCAGTGACCGATGTGGGACTGGTTGAACTTGCAAAGTTGAACCGGCTGTCCACACTGATATTGAATGAAACGAAAGTGACTGAGGAAGGGGTGGATGAGCTGCGTCAGTCACTACCTGGTTGTCAGATCTTTGTCAAGTAGTCAGTCAAGGGAGTCGGTTCCGAAACGCTCGGTTTCCCCACCGCCCTCATCTCGGCTCTGAGGACCTGGTATGATGCCTCTAGCGCTTTGATTTCGGCTACATGCGGGAGAGTCGTCACGATCACTACCCGCTAGCCCTGCTCCTGGGTTCCCTTCTTGGCGAGGTGTCCCATGCCATCCCCTAAGTGCATGGTTCTAACTAGTTTCTTCTTTTGGACCGCGACGGCGATTGCTCAAGAACCGGCGCCACCCTTCTCTGAAGCGGTCGTGACGGCCTGGACCGATGTCGGGGCCCGAGTTGGTTGGATCGGCCCGGAACGCAATACCGGCACACTGAAGTTCACCAGCAACCGCGATTTGTTACAGCCCAAGCAAGCATTGCCGGCCTTTCGACTGCCCCTGAAGCGCGCGAAAGGCGTGGAGTTGCCAAAACCCGCCGTAAGGTTTGGGATCCAGGCCGAGTCCGCTAGTGATGCGGATTTGAAATCGCTCGAGCGGTTCAGTGAGATTGCATGGCTTGACTTATCCGACACGCAGGTTTCCAACCAAGGGCTGCAGGCGCTCACCGCGTTCAAGCACCTACGCGGACTGCAATTGTTTGGTACCCAAGTCAGCAATCCTGGTTTGGCGCACCTGGCAACTCTTCAACAGCTGACCACGCTCGATCTGGGTGGGACCGAGGTCACTTGCCAAGGCATTCACCAGCTTGACCAGCTTAGGCGACTCGATCTGATGGGCACCCAAGTTAATGACGAGCGACTGACAGATATCGCTCAGCTGAGCAAACTGACCGAACTCAACCTGGGCCTTACCCTGGTCTCGGATGCTGGGCTCGAGAAGCTGTCGCGCCTGAGTCAATTGCAACGGCTCAACCTGACGGGTACAAGGGTCAGCGATGCCGGCTTACCCGCATTGGCCAAGCTCAAACAACTCATCGGGCTAAGCCTATACAACACCAAGGTCACGGATAAAGGCCTTGTCGCCCTGAAGCCACTTCGCGAGCTGCAGCGGCTCTACCTGGACGGACCAAGCATTACCGATGCCGGCGTCAAGCAACTCACCTCACTGAGCAAGCTCACCGAGCTAGACCTGCATTACACAAGCGTGACCGATGCGGGGCTCAAAGAACTTACCAAACTCAAGCGACTGATTCAGCTGGAGCTTCCAGGCAGCCGGATCACCGATACCGGCCTCCGAGAGCTGGCCGGGCTGCCTTCCTTAGAGAAGCTGGTCCTCTACGACACGGCGATCAGCGACGCCGGGCTCAAAGAACTGGCCTCACTGAAGCGGTTGACCACCCTGAATATCGACGCCCCCCGAGTGAGCGACGCCCAGCTTAAGCAACTAGCACCGTTGACCCAGCTGAACACGCTACAACTCGGGCAAGCACAGTTGACCGATCGCAGTTTACAAACGCTGAGCGAGATCGGGCTATTGCACGCGCTGAGTCAGGCGAGCGATGCGGTGGGCGGGCGTCCGGAGGGCGTCAAGGAAGTGTTCAGTCTGGATCTGACCGACACCCAGGTGAACGATGCGGGCCTAGCCGTGTTGGATACGTTGCCGAACATAAGGCGGCTGTCCTTACAGTCCACCCGGCTAACCGACCGAGGTCTCAAAAGCCTGTCCGGGCGAACCTCACTGCGTTCGCTGAATCTCGACGACACCGCAGTGAGTGATGCAGGGCTCCGCACCATCGGCACGCTGAAGAACTTGACCGAGCTATCGCTTGACCGTACTGAGATCACCGACCAGGGACTCCAAGCGTTGGGTTCACTCAAGAACCTACAAACTCTGAGCCTCCAGAATCTGCTGAACATCCACGCGACCGATACCGGGCTAGAAGCACTGGCGTCATTGCCGCAGTTGCATTCCCTTGAATTGTCCAATGTCCAGATCACCGACGGGACTCTGAAGGCCTTGCGATCGATCCATCGGCTGCATCTGCTTGTCCAAGCAACCAGCGGGACTGGTCAGCAAGCGTCTCAGGACCAAGCCATTGCCGCGCTGGACCTTAGTGAATCGCAGGTGACCGCGAGCGGACTGCAAGCCCTGGCCGCACTGAGCCATCTCCGATCCGTGAACTTGTATAAGACGCATCTGAGCGACGCCGCCTTACAGGCCATAAGCCAGCTCGGGCAACTCGAATCGCTCGATTTGGCCGCGGCCACGGGTGTGTCCGATGCCGGGGTGGAGGCACTTCGAACGCTCAAAAAGCTGGTCTTCCTCCGCCTGAGCGGGACTGGTGTGACCGATACCGGGCTCAAGGCATTGGTGAAACTGGATCGGTTACGGCAACTCTATTTGTTCAGCACCCCGGTGACGGATGCGGGAGTGAAGCAGCTGAAACAAGCTTTGCCAGAATGCCGGATTCTGCGTTGAGATGCGGCTTACCGCAAAAACGGAGACAGGCGACCAAGGAAGGCCTCGTTGGTGTCAAACTTCTTCATCTGACCCAGCAGACCTTCCATGGCGGCCACCGGTGACATGTTCATCAAGCTACGGCGTAATAACGTAATCCGTTTCAGGGCCTCGGTATCGATGAGGCGTTCTTCCTTCCGCGTGCCCGACTGGCCGAGATCGATGGCAGGGTAGACCCGGCGTTCGGCGAGCTTGCGATCGAGCACGAGTTCCATATTTCCGGTGCCTTTGAACTCCTGAAAGATAACATCGTCCATGCGCGAGCCGGTCTCGATCAAGGCAGTGCCCAGGACGGTCAGTGAGCCACCTTCTTCGAAGGCGCGCGCCGAGCCAAACAGTCGCTTGGGCATTTCCAAGGCACGACTATCCACGCCGCCGGACATGGTGCGTCCGCTGTTATTGGTGTTCTTGTTGTAGGCCCGGGCCAACCGGGTCAAACTATCGAGCAAGACAAACACCTGCTTACCTTGTTCGGCGCGTCGTTTGGCCCGCTCCATGACCAGTTCGGCCAGGCGGACATGGTTGGCCGAGTCTCGATCGGAGCTACTGGCCAGGACCTCGCCACGGATGGTTCGCCGCATCTCGGTGACTTCTTCGGGCCGTTCATCGATCAAAAGCACAATGAGTTCCATCTCTGGATGGTTGGCCGAGACCGCCTCGGCAATATGCTGCAGCAAGATGGTCTTCCCAGAACGGGGTGGCGCGACGATCAGGCCGCGCTGACCCTTGCCAATCGGGGTGAACAGGTCCATCACGCGGGTGGTCAAACGCTCGGCGGTGGTCTCTAAGCGGATCTGTTCGCGTGGATCAATGGGGGTGAGGTGCTCAAAGTCGCGTTGCGAGAAGGCTTGAGGGGTCAAGCCTTCAATCTGCTCGATGGAAATCAGACGCGGCCCATTGGTCCCCTTACGTGGCGGCTCAATGGTACCGGTTAGATACACACCTTCGCGTAGGCGAAAACGGGAGATCAACGGTTGCGGCACATACGCATCGCCCGCCTGTGCCACATAGTGCCGCAGGGGATCGCGGAGAAAACCGAATCCCTTAGGATGCATTTCGAGAACGCCTGCGGTGGTGATGATTTCGCTGGACATCGGTTTCATGCTATCGTTCAGCGCCGTGTGAGCGCGAAGTGGCCGATCGGCAAGGACCGCTCAGAGAGCAATGCTCCGACCGTGGTGACCAGGGCGAGAGAAGATACTGGACAGCAAGGCAGAGACGAGCGCTCGAGGGGCTTGCGAAGAAGCCAGGGAGTTTCAGTAAACCGTTTGGCCGGCATGACTACAAGCATAAAATCCTGGTTTCCGGCCAACATTTAGACTTTCTTATAGAGGGTGGTAATGGCGAAGGTGCCATCGGGCAAGCCTTCACGCTGATAATCGCCAAAGAGGTTTGGCGCCTCGACCACCAGCAGATCGAACAGGCGATTGGCCAGCAGACGAATCTCGGCATCCGCATACCGGCTGCCACGGCTTTCCAAGAAGTGGCGGAGGGCTCGTGCATTGGCGGTGACGAAGATTTTCGTCTCGGTCGCGTTCGGTAACACACTTCGTGCCGACTGGCGTGCCAGTTTACGCCGCTGGGTGCGATCCGGTTCGTCAGCCAGTTTAGCCATCAGCTTTTCACTCAGCTGAATATAGGCTGTATGCACCTGAGCGATCGCATTCTCCCAGATCGCATGGAGCTCCGGATCGTCCGCAATGATGGTCGGTTCCACATATTCCGCGACCGACTCATCGACATAGCGTTGGCTCAGCTGGGAGAAGCCGAAGCCGGCGCGGTGACGCACAAGTTCGTGCGTAAGTGAGCGAGAGACGCCGGTAATAAGAATGTTCCAGACCGCATGTTCGAGTACGCTACCATGACCAGATTCTTTGATATGGTCCAGGTAGGCACGGTTGCCACCTGGGCGCGGCCGAGCGTAGCTGAGGTAACACAAACGACCGGCTGTTTCGGTAAGTACTTCCGAAGCGATGGAACTATCGCTCGACCAACTTACCCCGTGTTCGGCAAGAAAGCGATCCAACTCCGCTTGGGCAAGAGTCTGCCGACTGAGCAAGTAGATGGACGGTTCCCGGAGAATCCGCATGCTCAAGGGTTGGTCGGAGCGATGCGTCGATTCAGCTTCCGAGTGGGTCATCCTTTCCCTCCATATCCTCAGGTCACTATACTGCAGCAACGGACCAGACGTCTAGCGAGAATGCCTGGCTGGTCCGGCTGGCCCAACGGTTACAGCCCACCGGACAGGGCGGATTGATGCCACTTGACCGGCAGAATTCCTGAGAAACTCCTGCACCTCGATCCGCCCTGGGTATACTGACAAAAATTGTCCAACACCAGCCCGGGGCGTCCGAACATGATGACCATCCCGAAATCGCGGTCGTCCACAAGGAATCTGGTCATGCCTGCCGGTCATTCCCCGATAGCTGCTTCGGTGCCTGCTTTGACCGCTTGGTGGCTTGGCAGCCTGTTGTTCGCCGTGCCGCTGGGGCTGTCACCCGCGCTGTCCGCCCAAATCGCTCCATCCTTGCAACCTCCGCTCGATGCGATGGTATCGCCCCATCGAGACGATCCTGCCAACGATGCGATCATTGTTGTCCGCCAGAATTTCACTGAGGCACTCGAAGGCTTGCAGCAGATTGTCCTGTCTGCGGAGACATGGGACAAGCTCAACCGCCAGATCGCCATGCTCAAGGCTCGGCTTCAAGCTGAAGCCCCTCGAGTACCAAGCATCTGTCTGATTGATGCACAATTGCGTGGCCCGGCCGAACGTCGGGTCTGTCAACTGACCCTCACCTATCGTGTGCGTACCAGCCAAGCAAACCAGTTGGTGACCCTTGGCTGTCGTAATACGCCGGTAGAGTCGATTCAGGTTGATGATCAGACCAACCCTGATGTGCGCGTGCAAGATCAGGAGTATCAAGCCCGCTTGGACGAGCCTGGCGAGCATTCCATCGTGGTCAAACTCCAACGGAAACTTCGTTCAGGAGGACAGTTGGGCAGTGAGGTGGGCTTCGATCTCGCGCTCCCAGGCTGTCCGATCACCAAGTTTCGCCAGAATCCGATCCCCGAAGTGACCCAGGTCCGTATCGGTACGCGTCAACTGCGTCCCCCTCCCCTCGATATTGACACCTCTGCGTCGCTTGAGACCGGTGTCAGCTACCAACGGGTCCCGATGGCCCAGTTGCGTCCTCGAGATCGAGACTCGGGGTACGCCTTGGGTCCGGTCGAGTATCTTGAAGTCCTCTGGATCCGGCCGACGCCACATTTGGATCGCCAGCGTAGCGCAAACGCTTCAGCAGATATTCAAGTACGTGTTGATGAAACTCGCATTGAGACTCAGGCCATTGTTCAACTGAGCGGTTCATCCAAGCAGTGGAGAATCTGGGCCCCCGCCGATGCAGAGGTACAATTCAAAGCCAGTCCGGGCAGTACCAACCTCAACGTACCCCCGGCGGATTCCCCATCTCCCCTCCCCGTCCAGCCGACGATTACTCGGCCGAACAACCCCGACCAGCCAATCTGGACCGTGGAGTTCCCTGAGGCGATGACCACTCCGGTCCAGTTGGTCTTCTCTACGAATACTCCCCACCAACTCGGCAAGACCAACCGATATCCTGTGGGTCCGTTTGCTGTGCTCGATGTACTACCACAGAGTGGCAGCCTCGAGGTTCTTGCTCCAGCTCGTCTCCGCTTGACCTTTCACCTGGCCGAAGAAGTTCGCGAAAAAGATTCTGCTTTGGCGCTGGAATCCACCGTCGAGGCGGATTTTCCCGAAGCAAACGATGCCCCCCTGAGCGACAATAAGACACGCTTCGGGTATTCGGTCGTTCCGCAACAGGAAGGTATCCCGGTGCCCCCCCTACACTTCTCCATTCGGAGGGTACCTGACTATCTGTTTAGCCGGACGGAGCACGAGCTCCGCCACAGCAAGCAAGGTTGGAAACTACGTTCGGACATCCTCGTCACCCCGATCCGTCGAAGTGTCGAAGAACTGGAGTTTCGCTTGCCAAGTGAACTTGACAATGTCGCGGTGTCTACACCGCAGATCCCAGGCCGGAACGAATGGGTGACCTCCGTGCGTGCGGCGAACAATGCTCGACGTATTCGCGTCCAGCTGGTTCCCCCCCGCAGTGAGCCCTTCACTCTGCGGTTGACCGGAGGATATCGGTTACCATTGAACGCACAGGACGCAACCCTCCTGTTGCCACAACCACTGGGTACCACACCTCAGGCAGATCAGGTGCATGTCATTCTTCCAGAATCTTCCGGTCTCCAAGGAACCGCTAGCCCAGTTCCTCAAGGAGACTCGACGGGCTGGGAGACCCGATTGCGCGAACGCGTCATTCCGGAAGAAGCACCCAATCGGGTCTACACCGCGGAATTGGCTGGCATGGCTGGGGAACTCCGCTTACGTTGGCGACCCCGGCAAGCGAAGCTGTTCTCTCAAGCAATCGTGGATGTTTATCTTCGAGATCGACAAGCGGTCATTGATACTCACATATCGTTACCTGATGTCGAGTCGCTATTGGGGCCGCTCACACTGCAAAGCACAAGTTCCAAGCAGCTGGTGCGTAGCTTGATCGGAGCCCAAACTGTACCGATCGGGGCAGGCCGTTGGCAAGTCACGCCGGAGAAGTATGACGACGGCCAGTTTGCGGTAGAAGTAAGGACGACCGTGCCCATCCCTAGAGCGGCTCAGACCGCCCGCGATCTGCAGCCCGTGGACCTCGACATCCCATTACTCCGCCTGGCCGAGGCGACTCATGGCACCACGCACGTACGAGTTTGGCGTGAACAGGGGGGTATACTGCAAGCTTACCTTCCAGAGGTGGCCCCAAGTCCTTGGGAAGTTCAACCGATCGAGCTGCTTCCTCAGCAATCCACTCTCCCCGTACTGGTATTGCGAGCCAGTGGATTGGATCTCCCGCTACGACTCCAATTGATGCCAATCGATCGTGCCAGCCTGGCGCCCATTTGGATCGATCGCAGCCTGGTGCAAGTCGTTGCTCAAGAGAATGGTATACAGACTTATCGTATCCGATTCCGCATTCGACAATGGCACCGTCGGGCATTGGAAATCAATCTGCCTGCTCCACCGGCGCTCCGCTCGTTAAGCATGACCCTCAATGGAGCCCAAAAAGAGGACTGGGAGTATCGAGAGCGAGCGACTGGAGCCAGCCGGCGTACTCTTCGAATCCCTCTGAATGTGGAGTCGACGGGCAACCCGTTAATCTTGGAACTGCGTTACCAGCTGCTTCCCGGCCGTGATACCGACAATGCCTTCTCGCGCTTGAGTCGCTGGGACATCGTATTCATGCCCCCCCAACCGCGGGGACATGTCTTTCTCGAAAAAGTCCGTTGGCAAATCGTTCTGCCCCGGAGTTGGGTGCCACTCTACCTGGGCTCGGCGATTCGCTTTGCCCAACAGCTTCGCATCCAGGCGGACCAACTGCATTCCACGGGTCTCTATTCAACCCAAGAACTTGATAATTGGTTTGTCGATGGACTCGAAACCAATGCTGATGTTCCTCTGCTTGAGCTGCAGACCCGTTCGGGAGATCGCGGTCCTGCCACGCTGACCGGGGAATCGATCCAGTTCGTCGAATTCCGCCTCATCGCGATCCCTCAGCCGGTTTGGTTCATCCTTTGTTCGATGCTGGGCTTTGTCCTCGGACTAGGCCTGTGGCGCCTGCCAAACTGGCTGTTCTGGGTAGGCATCACACTGTTGGGGTGCTTCGTGGCCTTCGGAGTGCTCGGCTGGCCTCAGCTCATGGGACAGGTGCTCATTGGGGGATTGCCAGGGATAGTCCTTCTCGCCGGAGCGCTATTGTTACACTGGCTGCTCTATCGTCGCTATCGGCGTCGGTTGATGCACATTCCTGGCTTTACTCGTCAGGTACCTCCGAGTAACACCGGTTCTGGTTCCCATGCTCGCTCAAACCGAGACCTACCACCCCTGGATCCTGCTCCGCCTCCCGATGTTTGGGCACCCCCGCACCAGGAAGCAGCTCCCTCTGAGAGTCCCTCGTCACGGGCTTGATTGGTCGAACCCACACTATCCTGACTCCCGGAGTTGTCAAACGATGGGTCATCACCGGTGCTCACTTCACTGCACCTTGCTTATCGGCCTCTTTCTCGGGGTGCTGTGCGACGCAGGCTGGGCTGCGGACGCTCCCAAACAACAGCAGCCTATCCGGGCAACGGAGCTGGCGGTGCAACGGATCCGTTTGACTTCCGAGCAACTTAAGCAAGTGCTTGCCAATTCCGAGCAACCATTACGGCAATTGTCCCGTCCCGAATTTGAAGCACAACTTCGTCGCGCACGCCGACGCCTGACCAACCCACCTGAAGTGCCCCGCCTGGTCGAAGCTTCGTACCAAGCTACCCTCGAAGGGGTCAATCTCGTCGGATCAGCCACCTGGCGGCTCCGACACACCGGTCGCCAACCAGGTTGGTTCCCGATCACCGACTTACAGTTGGCCCTACGCAAAGCAGCTTGGAAAGATGAGCAGCCAGTCGAGATGTTCCCCGTCTCAAGTCCGCGGAGGCCAGACAATCCCCCGCCTGGAGGCTCCAATCCGGCACAACCCTCGGAGTGGCTGTTACACGTCGAACCGAGTGATGTTGCTCGGATTTTTCACTTCGACTGGTCGGCCCGGGGTGTCGAGGAGCCTGACAGCCTACGGTTTGACCTACGAATGCCACGAAGCACCATCGCCAAACTCGAACTCCGCCTGCCCAAAGCGGTTACCCCCAATGTCTCCGAGGGTGTGTTCCTCTCCGGTCCGGAGCCCGATCCCGCAGCCAACTGGCAACGTTGGGAACTGACCTTTGGGGGCCATGCCCGGTTGTATCTTAATCTTGGTCGCTCCAACCGGAAGCAACGAGGAGAGCGGGTGATTGTCGCTCAAACTCAGACAGAACAACAACTGTTACCTGGATTGGCTCGCTGCAAGTTTGAGTTTGATCTACAAGTCTATCGCGGTCAGACCCGTGAGTTGTTGTTGGACTGCACTCCTGGATTGCAGGTTACAGAGGTCATTCTCAACAACCTAGAAAGTTGGCAGCTTCGAGCCTCCAAACAGGATCGATCAAAATATCGATTACAAATCCGTCTGCGTGACCCCCTTGTCGGTGGAAAGCTAGTCGTTCACGCCTTGATGCCGGTGCCTTCAGAACATCCAGCAGCTACTTGGACAAGTCCGCAGATTCGCTTCGTCCAGGCAATCGAACAGAGCGAGACCCTCACCCTGGTGGTGAGCCCGCAGCTGGAACTGCATTCCTGGCAACCTGGGGATTACGCGGTGGTGCGTAACAATGCCAGCGAGGACGGCACACGCACCCTGAGCCTTGAACCTTCGTTGGCACCAAGCGAGACGCAATCGCTGCATCGCCGACCACAACTCCGATTTGCCTCACCCACGCGTCGCTACCAATTGCGCCAGGAGCATTTGTGGCGGATCACCTGTTCGGAGCAACGGCTCACCAGCAAGCTCAGCGCGACGTTCACTCAGGGTGTCCCTGGGCCGATTGTGCTCCGTCTACCCCCAGGGTTTACCCTCGAACCGTCGCCGCGTCCGTCAAGCCCGACTTACTTGCTTGAAGATCCGCACACTGTGGTACTGGTGGTCCCTCCTAGCCATCGCTCGAACCAGACTTGGGAGTGGCAGCTCGAAGCGCGTGCTGCGCTTCGAGGTCCGATCGGGGAAACGCGAAAGCTGCCACTGCCAAGCTATCTTTCTCAAGACGGTGGCACATCGGAGGCATATCGTCTGCAGGTGCAAGTCGCACCGGTGTTCCAAGCCAAGCCTGAGCTCACGCATGGGCGGCTTCTGGCAACCTTCCCTGGGGTGGAGACTTTGAGTTTGCTCTGCGGTGGACTACTTCGCCCGGGCTTGCTGCAGCAACAGGTGTACCGCACCTGGCAAGGTGAAGCGTCAGGACAACCATTCGCCGGTTCCCTCGTCTTGAGCAGCCCCCCGGTCTCTTTCACGGTCACCAGTCAGGCTACCGTGCACTGGTACGAGTCTGCGATTCAAGTGGACTCACAGTTGCATGTGTCTCCGGAGCAAGGTTGGCTCGACACCTTAGTGCTCAGCAGCGGTGCAAAAAGGCTGGACTACCAAGACTGTCAAGTCCTCAGTGGGAACAACCCCATTGAGGCCGTGATGCCCTCGCCGTTCACCGCAGTGTTACCCTCGACGCTCCTGCTCGGCTCTCAAGGACCATTGCATTCTCTGCTTACGCAATCGCTCCAGGTTTCCGGCCAATGGCCATCCTTCTGGCAGCTCCACTTCACGCAACCACTCAGCGAGCCGATTGCGTTGCGGCTTCATCAACAGACCACCAACCTACGAGGTCCGCTACCGCTTGTGCATGTCGTCGGTGCTCGACAGCAACGCTCGCGAGCAATGATCCAATCTGACGGGATCCAAGACGTCCAGATTCAGAGTGTCCCAAGGCACGCGATTCGTAGGCATGGCGATGACTGGACCTTTACAACTTCGGCAGACTCATTCCAGGTCACGGTGACCTCCTCCTTCCCCGATGCATCCCGCTCCGTTCCGCAATTCACCTCCGGGCAGTTGGATAGTTATCTGAGCCCCGACGGAAGGATTTTGTGTCGTTTCCGGATCCAAGTGAGCGACTGGGACCAGCCGACGCTACCAGTAGAGCTTGCTGCCCAGGCACGCCCACTTGGCTTTGCTCTAGGGGGTAAGTGGCTCCACCATGCTTCACTCGAGCACTCCTCGAAGCAAATCTGGCAACTCCCGTATCCAATGAACGTCGGCACGGTCTCGTTGGAAGTTGTCTATGAGCTTCTAGGGAGCCGACCTGGAGTACGAACTTTCGTGCAGATCCCCCTACCGGTTCTGCCGGTGCCGCTTGGAGGGATCCGTTGCCACTGGCATTTGGCTCCCGGGTTGCAGGCCTTGCCGCCTGCCGTGCCCCTACCAGGACTAGTTGCCCACTCGGCTGGTTCATTGGGGCAGTGTTTCGACATCTTGGGACAGTGGTTCCGCTCGAGCGAGACACCGACCAACTCTGTTGTCGATCCTATGCCCATCCCCGAGACGACTACGGGATCGCGACGGGTGCTCGACTGGTTTGATGCGGTGGCGCGGGCCCACGATGCCGCGGAGAGTTTGGTCGTGGATACCCTTGCCCTCCATGGGCTTGGTTATACGCCGGACCAGTCAGTTCCGACCACCGTTGACTCGGAGCGACCTCTGGCTTCTTTAGGACTGGTTCTACTGCGGTCAGGTCAACAACTGATCCTGACCAGTTTCCACCAGGAAGTCTTGTGGCGTACCTCTTCCGCAAGTGCACAAGGGATTCCTAGTTCGGTACGCAATGCAGCCCGGCAAGCGGTTCAGTCCCAGTGCGATCCCTCAGGCCGATTTTGCACCCTCGCTCAGTGGTGGCGTCACGATCGCTTACCCTCCTATGGCAATCCAGAAGAGGTGATGGACGTCCTCAACGATGACCACTTGGGAAACGGGTCTCGCTGGCAGACCGAAGCGCAGGGCCGATTTGCTCGATTATCCGTGGTGGCGGAAGCTGAGGCAAGCTGGCTGGGCTGGACCATCGCCCTGGTGCTGGGAGGGGTCACCGCGTGTCTGATGGGGTTGGGCTGGCGTGGGCGTTGGGCCTTTCTGACTGGCTGGCTGTTGCTCTCTGGATCCGCTTTCATATGGCTCCCTTCTGCGCTGGTGGTGTGCGTCGAGCCGATCGCCTTGACCGGACTGGTCGTGGCCGGATGGGCCACCCTGAGCCAATGGTTCGCAGGCTCGCCTGCCCCACGTCGGGACAACCCGGAAGTGCGGGGGCGATCCTTGCGGCAGAGTGCACTGGCTAGACGGCTTGTCGTGCTAGTGTTGTTGGGTCTGGGCATGGCGACGCACGCTCAAGAAATCGAGCTACCCAAAGTTTATTTGTTCCGACTCAAGGACGCCAAGCAGCCAGAACAGGTTCTGATCTCTGAATCCTTACTAGAACGGATCACGCAGGCGTGTCAAGCACGCGATCCCCGACCGACCGTTTTGCTTCGCTCTGTGAAGTATCACGGGACTCCTGAGGCTGGGCGCGTGCATTTCGAAGCGATCATGGAGTTAGACGTCCAAACAGAGCTGTCTGAGCCCGTCCGGATCCCACTGGGTCCGGTGAACTTGACGGACACTCAGCTTGATGGCAAAGAGGTGCTGCCCGAGACAGACCAGACGAACACCCTGGGCCAAGGTTTTCGTATTCCCATTCGCACGGTCGGAAGACACATTCTCAAAGTCCAGTTTACGGTGCCGATCCAGACCGACCGAGGCCTTTACGAAGTCGATTTCCAGGTTCCGGAGATTCCCTTCGCTCAATTAAGCTTCACTGCACCGAACGAGGTAAAGCAACTCCGCTTACGTTCTTGGCGTGGCGCCTGGCAGCAACAGATCCAGGATAACCAGCGCATTCTTCGTGCCGACCTGGGACGAGCAACACGGATACGATTGCACTGGCGGATTGATGGGCCCGAGCGAGAGAATCCAGTGCTGCGCATTGATGAAGCGAGCGTCTGGTACCTGAGTCCGGCCAAGTCGCGACTCATCTCGCTGTTTGACTATCGTGTCGACCAAGGATCGCTGACCCGTCTGCGGGTGCGGATCCCGGCAGGTCTCGAATTGACGCAGCTCAAAGTCCAGGGTCAAGATGGAAATCGTCCCGATCCGGCGACCGGTTGGGTTCGGGACTGGCAACTGCTACCCCTTGAGGACGCTGCGCAACTGCTGGAGGTTAGCCTCCAAATCCCGCTGAGTGGCCGGGGGCGCCTGGTACTAGAACTATTTCCGCGACGACGCTTGAGCACCCGGCCCAGATTGGGCATCCCGACAAGCGACGAAGAAGGCAACAAGACGACGTATGTCGGCTATCACCTCGACAAGCTCGAGCTTGTCGAGGTATCCCGCCAGGAGGACTTCCGGGATTATCCCGAGGAAGTCTTCCAGGATAGTCTGTGGCGCAATGTTCCTTTTGTCCAAGACCTATTGCCCCCCGATGAGATCTACCAACGTCTCGACCAGCGCAGTGCTCCGCTGCAACCGCAGCTAGCCGTAACTCGCCCAGTAATCGAGGTGCGTCAGGACCTCCAATGGACTGTGGATACCCGCCAAGCACAGGTCGTGGCCCAGGTAAACTGGACGTCCAACGGGCGTGCCTTGAGCTCGCTGGAATGGACGATCCCCCCTGGAGTGAAACTGCGTACCGTGACCGGCGACGGTCTTGAGGGATGGTTTCAAGAAGGACGACGCGTCCAAGCTTGGCTCCTGGTACCGCGGCAAAGCATCGAACTCCGTCTCGAAGCAGAAGGGGAGGGATTGCCCTACAAGAATCGACGCATTCAGGTATGGAATTTACCCCAGCTATTGAATTATTCTGACAACGTGCAGACTGCCCAAACCACGCTGCAGATCATCCCCAACGGGTCCTGGTGGATCCAGGAAGATAAGCGAAACTTGCATAATCTCACGGGAAGCCCGCTTCCGGGGAACCAACAAGGACGCCGCTTCCGTGGTAAAAGTGATCGTTATGGTGGCAAGATTGGTTTTTACGGTCTGGCTAAGGAAAGCGAGTTTGCTCTTTTGCAACGCCTCGCCAGCAACCCTCGGGGGCTGACGCATGAGCTCTGGTTACAAGCGAGCTTTAAGCCAAGACGTCCCCAAGCATTCCGATTGGAAATCGTCTTCGCCAGCCCTCTCCAGACCCTGGCAGCGGAGCCTACGGAGTTGGCGTTACCTCGGGGTTGGCAAGCCTATCCTGAGCCCGCAGACGCTTCGACCCGGTCCTGGATCATTGAAGCTTCAGACCTCGGCCAAGCAACACCATTGGCAACCTTACGCCTGCGGACTCCCATGCGTCATAGCTGGGATCGTGCTTGGCATATGCCCCAGGTCCGCTTAAGCCATGCAGCCAGTGATGAAACTGCTTCTCCACATCCCTCGGCTCGCGTGCGGCAATGGTTGGTGCTCACGGATCGTTCGTTGGAAGTCACTCAGCAATGCGGAGTGCAGACCGCCGCGAAGAACACGCTCCCCAAAGCCTTTCAGGCTGCTCTTACGCCGCTTGATAATCTACGCATCTGGACGACCCACCAAGCAGATTGTCAGCTGCGTGGCCGTCAATGGCCGGCGAGCTTCGCAGTGCGTCCTTCCCTGGTGTTTGCATTCATGGACCTGGGTTTAGCGCGGGTCAGTCCAGGCGGGATTGGCCGAGCTCAAGGCTTTCTCTATGCAGCCGAAGCAGGCGTTCTGGAAGGCGAGTTAGGTCTACCTGGAAGGATTCTACAGGTTTATCTGGATCTCCAGCCGCGACCCGTTGCCGATGACAGGCGATTCACAGCAGCTATCGGACCAGGCTATCACCAGATTGATGTGTATTGGCAATGCCCCGAGGTCAGCGCTGTGCCCAGGTCCAAGCCGCGCTGGTTCTGGCAAGGCGAACCTGTGGCACCCAAACGTTGGCTATGGACCTGGCAGCTACCGAGCTTTTCGAGCCAAGCCACCAAGGTCGCTCGACCCGTACCAGCGGCGGATGCCGACCAGTTGCGGATTGAAGCGTTGCTCGAACTAGGCGAAAGACAATTGTGGGAGCACCGCCTAGGCAGTATTCCGATCGGATCGGGAGCTTTGACGCCGCTGCCGATGGCCAAGCACTGGATGCAAGCGTGGCGGCTGACTCGCCCTGCGTCAATGAGTAGTGATCCTGCCCCCAGCCTTGAGGAGCGACTGAGCGGTCTATCCCAGGCGTGGCCCGTGGATCCGAAGTTTGCGTCGCTGCATGGTCCTGTTTCGGCATCCGTGCGACCACCCTATCACGCCAGCTTCCGTCAAGGTATTCCGGTCTGCTTTGCGGGGACCGATCCCCTACCAGTGAGTTTCCTATCGCCATTTCCCAAAGAGAGCCAGGTCACCCTGGCTCAGGATGGTGGCCTTGACCGAATTTTCCGGGAATCGATGTTAGTGACTTTGAGTATCTCTTTGTTCATCCTATGGTTGCTTGCTGGCCCCAAGACCCGGCCAGAACAAGCGGCCCTGATTGGTCTGCTTGGCCTGTTGATGTTGGATGTTCCAGTCGGTCTGGTGTTGTTGGTTGTACCGATTTTGGCCATGATCTATCGGATTGGTTGGTTGCTGGCCAGCCTGGTCCGCTGGATGCGTCTTTCCCAGGGTTCAGGCGAATTGGCAGCAAACTCTGGCCGGTTACCGCGTTTCTAGCGAGGATGATCGGCAAGGAGATGTGAGCAAACGATTCTATCCTCCACGAGGTCCTACATGGAAAAGACGCTGATCTTACTCAAGCCTGATTGTGTGCAACGACGTCTGGTTGGCGAACTAATTGGACGCTTTGAACGCAAAGGCTTACGGCTGGCCGGTCTGAAGCTGGTGCAAGCTGACCGTGGCCTGGCAGAACAGCATTATGCAGCACATAAAGACAAACCATTTTATGAATCCTTGTTAGCGTTCCTGACCTCTGGTCCTACCGTAGCTGTGGTCTTGGAAGGGCGGGAAGCCGTGGCAGTAGTACGAAGTCTGATGGGAATGACCGATGGAGCAAAATCGCCTCCCGGGACCATCCGCGGCGATTTTGCCCTGAGTATTCAGAATAATCTGATCCATGGTTCAGACTCCCCCGAGAATGCCGCCAGTGAAATCGCTTTATGGTTCCAAGCGAACGAGTTGGTCAGCTTCGCCGTGAGCGATGCGAACTGGATTGGCTAAACCTTGCTGGCTAGGAAAGGAATCCGATCGCGGGGGGATTTTCACCTTGTCAGAAGCCCCAGGACGGTCAATACTGAACTTTATCTGAACGGGTTTGGCCACCCTGCTCGGCATCCCCCCGTACGGAAAATCTCGGACCTTCACAACATTGTTATAACGTATTGCGTAGGATCGTTTCTCTTTACCCCCATATACTGTCTCGTTCACGCCGATGGTAAGGTCTCTCCTCCGGGACCCGGTTGCTGACGACTTGACTTTTGAGAAGCACTATGGCGCTGCATGATCGATCACACGCCTTGCTCCGTGAATTGCTTGAGACGCCCAGTCCCTCCGGGTATGAGCAGCCGATCCAAGCGGTGGTGCGGCAGTGGGCGACGGAGTTTGCCGATGAGGTCACGACCGACCGACACGGCAATGTGATCGCCGCCCGCTTCCCCCGAGATCACGGTTCCGGGGCCATGAAGATCATGCTCGCTGGGCATTGCGATCAGATCGGCCTGCTGGTCCAACATATCGACAACGAGGGATTCCTCTATGTCCAGCCGATTGGGGGCTGGGACATGCAAATCCTCTTGGGCCAACAACTGACCGTGTGGACCCGGCAAGGGCCAGTGCCCGGAGTGATCGCCCGCAAAGCCACCCACTTATTGACGCCCGAAGAACGCAGCAAAGTACCTCAGTTCACCGAGGTTTGGCTCGACATCGGTGCAAAGGATCGTGCCGATGCCGAAAGTATTGTCCGCCACGGCGATCCAGTAACACTAAGTTTGAGTTATCGTCCGATGCGAAATCAGTTGGCTGCCTCGGCAGGGATGGATGATAAGGTCGGGCTTTGGACCGTTTTGGAGGCACTGCGTCTTCTCAAGGACCGCGACTTGAAAGCAGCCGTGTATTGCGTCTCCACCGTTCAAGAAGAAATCGGTTTACGTGGAGCAATCACTAGCACCTACGGGATCCACCCAGGCGTGGGGCTGGCGGTGGATGTCTGTCATGCCACGGACACCCCAGGGGCGGATAAAAAACAAGTCGGCGATATTCGACTCGGGGGAGGCCCGGTCCTGTTTCGTGGAGCAAATATCAACCCTCGTGTCTTAGACCAACTCGCGGTCTGTGCCGAAACCAATCGGATTCCGGTCCAACTCCGCGGCGTAGCCCGGGCCACTGGGACCGACGCGAACGCGATGCAGATCAGCCGCGAGGGTGTGGCGACCGGCTTGATTGGCATCCCCAACCGGTACATGCATACCCCGGTGGAGATGGTACACCTTGAGGATCTGGAACACGCCGCGCAACTGCTCGCGGAATTCTGCGTAGGCGTGGCCGCCGATCACGACTGGACCCCCTGACCCTGAAATAGCAAGTGTCCTGCCGACACCTTCTTGGCTCCCTGGCCTTGCCAGTTCGCTGAGAGAGTGGACGGTTTCGTTTGATTGGGAGGCCCTGCTCCGACGCTCGGGCCGCTCACCGTTGAGCTTGGGATAGGTTCCAATACGAGGAGTCAACCGATGATGGAAGACCGCATCCCGATGACCCGCGAAGGGTATGAGAAGAAAAAAGGCGAACTGGATCGTTTGATGAATATCGAAATGATTGAGGCGGCCAAGCGCGTTGCCGCAGCTCGGGATCTGGGTGACCTGAGTGAGAACGCCGAATATCACGCCGCACGCGAAGATCATGGAATCTTACAAGCGCGCGTTGATCTGCTCAAAGATCAACTTTCGCGTGCACAAATCGTCGATCCAAACCTTTTGCCGTCGGATACAGTCGTGTTCGGCTCCAGAGTCCGCATCAAAGACCTTGACCTCGATGAAGAGGAAATCTATCAGTTGGTTGGACCTGGTGAAGACGATCCGGATAACAACCGCATCTTGACCACGAGTCCCATCGGCAAGGGCTTACTTGGCAAGAAGTGTGGAGAGGTCGCCGAAATTGAGGTCCCAGCCGGCACAATTCGGTTTGAGATTCTCGATATTTCCTTCGCTTGAAGGATTTCCATTGGCGAACGCCTTTTTTGAGCCTAAAATAGTACTATTGGATTGTGGTAATCTCTCGCTTCTTTGGTCGGATCTTACGGTTCCGCTTCCACTGTCTTAGCTCAGGCTTGGGTATGGATCCGCGTTTTCAGAGCATCCATTTGGGTTCGAGCTCACGGCGAGATGATTTTCGCCGTGCTCGAGCTGCTCTGTACAAGACTTGCGGCGATCAGACCCTTGCCGGGGGCAATTTTCCTATTTCGCCTTCGAATCCGGTTTTACCCCTCTCCCGAGATGCGGTGGTTCCCGGTGCTCACGAAGACCGATCTTCATTCGAGGACCGGACCTTTCACGAATCCATTGAGTTTGCCAGCGACCCACGCCACCGAGGTGCGGATAGCCAACCCAGTAGTGGAATTGGACCTTCTCGATCCCGCCATACTCGGAAGGCAGATGCCTCTGATCTGGCCCAGTCTCAGAATTCTCCGCAGGTTTGCTTCTTGCAGAGTCGCGATCTGGTCGTCTGCTTGAAGGTGGGTCTGAACAGCATTGGTCGTCTCCCGGATAACGATGTGGTCATTCCTGATGGTTCGGTGTCTCGGCGTCACTGCACCATTGTGGTACATTCGGATCTCACCTGCGAACTCCACGATACTGCCTCCAAGAATGGGACTGCCGTGAATGGTCGCAAGTTGATTGGTCCCATCCGCCTGCGATCTGGTGATGAAATTACTTTATGTGATCAACGCCTCCGTTTTTTGATCACCACAGGCGACCAGCCCCCGCCTTGGCATGATGGCGATCCCGACGCCACCCAAGTTGACCAGTGATCCTGGTTGACTGGCACCTTTCTTTTCGCTTCGCGACTGAGTGATTGACTTCGCTGCACTCCCCCATTTCCCCTTCCGTGTAAATCGCTTATCCTTGAACTCAGTCCAATCGTTTGGTTCAAGAAATGCTTGATGCGAGGAATCGACCTATGAAATGTATCCGCGGGATGATCGTGGCCAGCGTGCTGGTAAGCGTGGTGGGGCTATCGATGTGGGCCCGCTCGCAGGCACCTGGGGGCATGCAGATGGCGGATGCTGCGAGCAACTTTCTGGAGCAACTCGCGCCCGAACAACGCGACCAGACGCTGTTCCCCATCGACAGCAAGGAACGCCTGAATTGGCATTTCATTCCCATGCAAGACCGGATGCGTCAGCCGACGCGTAAAGGCATCGGATTGTTTCGTCTAAACGAGGCCCAGCAAAAGGCGATGATGGCTTTACTGCGGACGGGAACGAGTGCCAAGGGGTTCGCTCAGGCCGAGACGATCATGGGCCTCGAGGCAATCCTCCACGAGCTGGAGAAAGGTGGGGGGTCAGTGCGCGATCCAAAGTGGTATTTTCTCGCGATCTTTGGGAAGCCGTCCAAAACCGGGAAATGGGGCTGGCGTATTGAAGGTCATCACTTATCGGTGAATTTTTTGATCGATCAGGGCGAGATCGTGGCCACCACGCCTCTATTCTTTGGTGCCAATCCAGCAGTGATCAAAACCGGTGAGCGAAAAGGCGAGCGCATCTTGCCACGCGTCGAACGACTCGCTCGTGATTTGTTCGTCTCACTGGCGCCCGACCAGCAGAAGAGCGCACTGCAACCCAAGCATTTCCCGGAAATAAAGCAGCAACCCCAAGCCGAAGTTGGCGAGCCCGTCGGACTACCGGCTGCACAGATGACGGAGGCCCAACAAACCACGCTTCGTAAACTGCTCCGGGCCTATGCCAATCGAATGCCCGCCAAACTCGCGCGACGCGAGATGCAACGCATCCGCCAAGGTGGCTTTGACAAAATCTACTTTGCCTTCACCGGCAGCCCCGAACCTGGGAAGCCCCACACTTATCGGATCCAAGGTCCTACGTTTGTCGTAGAATTTCTGAACCTCCAAGCCGATTCCTTGGGGAATCCCGCCAACCACGTCCATAGCGTCTGGCGACATCTGCCCGCCGATTTGGGTTTACCGGGCTAACCAAGCGCCCCTTCGGACCCGCTCCCCTCGGTAGGGAGGTGGGGCGAGCTCTACCAGATGACTTGGATCAAACCAACCAGCACCACATCGGCCGCCAGTACCAATAAGCTGGCGGTCACCACTCCCTGGGTAGCCGCCAGACCCACGCCTTCTGTGCCTCCCTTCGCGGTGAGACCGGCATAGCAACCGGCAATTCCGATCAACAAGCCAAAGACACAGGTCTTGGCCACGGCGGGAAGTACCTCTGCCAAATACAATTCACTTTGGCGTCCGCTAAGGAAGGCACTCTGGTAAGCAAGCCAGCTGGTCCCATTTACCAGTTGGTCGGCGGCAAATCCCGTCAGAATCGCCAGTGTGGCGATAAACACGTCTAAGATGGGCATCATCAGGATGCACGCGAGGATCCGGGGTCCAACCAAACGTGCCATCGGGGACACTCCTAAAATCTCCAAGGCATCGACTTGCTCGCTGATCCGCATCGCACCCAGCTCAGCACCAAGAAACGCACCCGTTCGTGCCGCGACGATGAGTCCGGCCCCGAGCGGTGCCAATTCCAAGACCACCGCCACTGCCAGCAGGGTCGGCAAGTAGTGTTCCGTGCCGGTGCGAGCAAGCACCGCATGGGTATGCATCCAGATCACTGCGCCGAGGGCCAAGCCCGCAACGGTACTCAAAGGTAGAGCCCCGACCAGCATGGTATACATCTGGTACAGAACATCCCGAGGATAGCGTATGGCCGCGAGTGCTGCTGCGGACGCTTTCACGCCGAACAAGCTCCCCTCGCCGATGGAAACGAACCAAGACAACATGATGTGACCCCGAACTTGGCCTGGATGCAGAATGGCCTTTGCTATTGTTCGGGAGAACCCTGGGCGTGGACAAGCAGAGGCAGCACTAAAACTGCTGCAAGAAGCGAAGGTCGTTGGCCCAGAACAGGCGAATGTCATCGATCGCATAGCGGTTCATGGCCATCCGCTCAGGTCCCATGCCGAAAGCAAAGCCACTGACCTTGTCGGGGTCATAGCCGCCATTCCGCAAAACCGTTGGATGAACCATGCCAGCTCCCAGGATCTCGAGCCAGCCGGTCCCTTTCGTGATGCGATCGGCGTTAGGATCATCCTTGGGCCAATCGATATCCACCTCGATGGAGGGCTCGGTGAATGGGAAGTAACTGGAGCGGAACCGGAGCTGGCGATCTTGGCCAAACATCCGATGGGCAAATGCAGTGATGGTTCCTTTGAGATCGGCCATGGTAATGGTGGGCCCGACCACCAGACCTTCAACCTGGTGGAACATCATCTCGCTACGAGTGGTGACCTGCTCGTAGCGGTAAACCATCCCCGGCAGGATCACACGGATCGGTTGGGGACATACTTCGCGCATCACATGGATCTGGCCAGGCGAGGTATGGGTCCGCAACAGGACCCCCGGAGTGGTCGTGTGGAAGGTATCCCACATGTCCCGGGCGGGGTGATGTTCGGGCATGTTCAACAGGCCGAAGTTGGTTTCATCATCCTCCACTTCGCGGGTGCGGTAGATCTGAAAACCCATCTCCGCGAAGATAGCGAAAATCCGCCTCAGCGTTTGCCGAGCAATGTGCAGACGACCACGATTCCGAGGACGGCCGGGTAGGGTCACATCGATCGGCGGGGCGTCGAGATCCTCCTGCAGCGCTCGTGCTTTGGCCATGGCCAAAGCATTTTCGTACGCTTCGAGCAGCGTCTGTTTGATGCGGTTAGCCGCTTGACCAAAGGCGGGGCGCTCGGCCTTGGGTAACTTGGCGATCGTTTTCATGACTTGTTGCATCTCACCGGAACTACCGAAATATTTGGTGTTCCAATGCCGCAAATCGATCTCGGCTTGGCAGGCGTGTAATTCGCTGACCGCTCGTTCGTGTAAATTCTGAAGCGTATCGTCTGCGGGGGAAGCATCGGCCATCGCTACAACTCCTGGAAAGCCTCGGCAGAGGGAGCATTAGGCGTTTGCCGGTACGGCAATCGCTTGCGGCAGATGCTGTTTGGCGATCTCGACCAGCTGGGTAAACGTGGATGGATCGTGGATCGCCACCTCCGAAAGGGACTTCCGGTCGAGGATGATCATAGCCCGTTGCAGTCCTGCGATAAACTGGCTGTAGCGCAAGCCACGCATGCGGCAAGCCGCGTTGATGCGGACGATCCACAACCGGCGAAACTGTCGTTTGCGAACACGCCGATCGCGGAACGCAAACAACCGAGCCCGAATCAAGGTGACGATGGCCTGGCGAAACAGATTGTGGCGGCTTTGCCGAAAACCTTTGGTCAGTTTGCGTAATCGTTTACGCCGCCGAGCTTGCGTCTTAGGACTTCCCGCACGAACCATATCGCTTCCCCTACTCTCCCATCGCGGTCAGATAGCGTTCGGCAATCGGCCCGGTCATGATCCCGGGTCGGTCGAGTTGCCGTTTGCGCTTGCCAGTCATGTGGGCATTGAGGTGACGTTTGCCCACCTTCTGGTGCTTGAGTTTCTTGTTGGCGGTGATGCCGAACCGCTTCTTCAAGCTGCGGTTGGTTTTGTTCCGCGTGGCCATAACTGGCCTCCTTAGTTCCGACCAGGGCCTAGCCCGGTATTCCGTCCAGGGCCTA
>CAYPIE010000005.1:0-41686 GCA_964410665.1 uncultured Alcaligenaceae bacterium | reverse complement strand
CCAGGGCCTAGCCCGGTATTCCGTCCAGGGCCTAACCCTGTCGTCCAGCCA
The DNA here is from genome assembly GCA_964410665.1 of uncultured Alcaligenaceae bacterium. Taxonomy (GTDB): domain Bacteria; phylum Planctomycetota; class Planctomycetia; order Gemmatales; family Gemmataceae; genus CAYPIE01. The sequence continues at coordinate 41,635 of CAYPIE010000005.1, read as the reverse complement.
GGGTCGAGCGCAGATCGAAGGTCTGGACAACCAAATGAAAAACGGAACCCACTGGGACAACCCAGGGTTCCGCGTGGAATGCTACTCAGATATGACTATCGTAGCGAGATTTCGGCTCGCGGGGAGGGGAAAATCTCCTCGCCCAAGATTTTTGCTGCGGAATCGCGGCCGAGGGACGCAACCGAAAGACTCAACCGGTCTGCGCCGGCGGCGGCTTCGGGGGAGCAGCTGGCTTCGGCGTGGAAGCCCGTGGTGCAGCAGAGCTGACACCGCCACCGGAGGCGGTTGTCCCGCCAACACGCGGCGCGAGAATGGCCGTCATCCGCTTGCCTTCCATGACGGGAGGACGCTCGACCTTCGAGACATCCGCCAAGCGTTCGACCATACTTTTGATAATCCGCTCCCCTTCTTCGATATGTTGCATCTCGCGTCCACGGAACAGGACATTGAGCAACACCTTATCATTGTGTTCGAGAAAGCGTCGTGCCTGATTCAGTTTGGTGTCAATGTCATGCCCACCAGTTTTCGGGCGAACGCGGATTTCCTTCGTCTTTTGTTGGTGGCTCTTGGATTGCGTCTTTTTCCGCGACTGCTGATAGCGGAATTTCCCGTAATCCATGATCTTGCAAACGGGTGGTCGCTCTTTGTCCGCCACCTCGACGAGATCCAAACCGGCATCGCGAGCCATTTCGAGAGCCTGGGCGGTTGGTACAATGCCAAACTGCTCGCCATCGGCACCAATCAACCGGATAGGACTGATGCGAATCTGCTCGTTCATCCGGGGGCCGGTCCGCTCTGGACGCGGCGAACTCCGATCAAACGGGGGTGGGATAGGCCATCTCCTTTTATTGGGTCACTCATGGGGAAGCGTCCACCCGGTGTGTCCACTCCCATCGTGCGGTACAGAAATGTGCGCTTGGGCATCACGTGAGGAATCGATTCCCTTCGCGATCACAAATCCCTCAATCTGATATCCATATCAACCCAAATGGCGTGCGTCAATCACAAGATACCATAAATTTTCCGTTTATGCCGCCCCGTGTGGCTTTCACCTATTTTCCTCCCGACCAGAGATCTGCTAGCGTGAACGCAGGCGTGTTCGCCAATGGGAGGTCTGTCGGCCATGTTCTTATTCGATTTAGCTACCTATTTTGCACAGCAATTACTGTATGTTTATCTTTTGGGCGTCTGTCTAGGGCTACTTACCATCCCACCGTTTTTTGGCATCCTCTGGGTCGGTCGCTTTCTGTTACGTGTTCTACAGACCGCCGGCTTCGCCTGGGCCAGTCTGTTCCTGTTTGTCGTTCGTAGCTTGCAACGCAACGTTCTCCGCACGGGCCTATCCTTCCTGGCGATTTTTGTGCTGGTCGTGGTGGTCACCATGATCTGGTCGCTCTTACAATTTCTCGATGATTTTACAAAGCAGAAAGAAACCTCGGACCTCAAAGTGATCGCCAGCGTCAAGCATGAGTTCTTTGGCTCGATGCCGCCCAGTTATGCGGAGCGTCTTTATCGTATGGCCATGGACTTACCCCCGAGTCTGCGACCGCAACAGGGCCGTGACGACTTCATGGGCTGGTCGTTTGTGCTGGGAACCCTCGACCCGACCAAAGACGCCTATGAGAATAATCTCGGCTTCATTGGGGTTCGCCCTGCGGTGGTCCCCAAAATGTTCGACGGTCTTGACGAGTTTACGCCTGAGCAGCTGAGCCGTTTAGAGCAAGTGGTCGAGGTGATGGAGGCGAAGCCGCAGGGGGTAATTATTGGTGCCAGCATCCTACGACGGATCAACAAACGTGTTGGAGAGCGAATTCAGGTCACCTGTACGAACTTTACCGGTATTGTTTTTGATTTTGACATTGTCGGAGCTTTTCCACCTGGTCGCTATGACCAGGCCGCAGCGATGAACGTTGCTTACTTGCATTCGTCGCTTGACGATTATGAGCGTCAGAGCGGCGGCGTGCATCCACAAAGTGAGAAAACACTCAATTTTATCTGGATCCGCCTCCCTTCCCAGGCGTCGTTTGAAGCGCTGGCGAGTGTGGTCGAGTCCCCAGGAGCGTTTGCCACCCCAGCGCTCAAACTCGAGACTGCCTCGTCGAGCTTGGCGAACTGGTTTGAGCCTTACCGCGACTTGCTCTGGGGCATGCGCTGGCTGTTGGCCCCGGGCATCCTGGCCACGATGACGCTGATCATCGCCAACGCGATCAGCATTACCGTTCGCGAACGACGCACTGAGATGGCAGTGCTCAAGGTGTTGGGCTTCCGGCCCTGGCAAGTGATGGCCTTCGTCCTTGGCGAGGCCATGCTGATTGGAGGACTCAGCGGGGGGTTATCCTCGGTGCTCATGTATACCTTGGTGCAGGCTTTTGGGGGTATCCCGCTGGGCTTTCTCCCGATCATGTTTATCCCCATCGATGCGTTATGGTGGGGGCTGGCGATTGGCATCAGTACCGCGGTCCTGGGCAGTTTGGTCCCGGCTTGGTCGGCTGCTACGGTCAAGGTGTCGGAAGTGTTTGCTCGGGTCGCCTAGGCTTGGCGTCAGGGGCTCACCGTCGGAATCTCTTCTGAACGTTCGTTTGGAGTGGTAGGCAGCATGATGCTTCACTGGCTTGGCAGAGGAATTCCAGCTCAGGCCGTGAGAATCCTGGGGCTGCGGCTTATCTCAGTCCTTGGCACCCTTGCCCTGATGGGCATTTCGCTACTCCCATTGGCAACACTGCTTCTGATGCTGCCCGCCATCTCGCCCGAAGAGACGGTTCTTTCGGAGAGCGTCCGACGTCCCACCTCGCTGTGGCGCCGCTGGCTACGCCGGATCATTGCGGTAGTCGCCGGGCTGACCATGTTGATTGTCCTCGTAGCGTTTGCTCTGGAGGTGGTGACGCGGCTGCCCTTGCCAGAGACCGGGTACTTCGAGAACCTCATCCGTACCGTCATGCCCGACTCCTTACTAAGCAAACTGCCCAACTCGTTGAAGGTTCACTGGCCGTACGTGCTATTACTCGTTTACTTTACTGATTTGATGTTTCTGCTAGCGATTGGACGCGTCCCGGTTCGCTATAACTTGCGCAACCTTTTGGTTCGTTGGAAGATCACGGCTCTGACCGCGATGGCGTTCACCGTTGTGATCGCCCTATTAACCACGCTGCTTGCCTTCGCCAATGGCATGTACTTGATGACCGAAAATAGTGCCATCCCAGGCAATGTGGTGGTCCTTTCGGACAACGCGACCGATGAGTTGTTCAGTAGCTTAGGGCCGCGTCGGCTCAACACCTTACCGACTGAGATCGCAACGGTGGATCCCAATGGTCGCCGGCTCGCCTACCCAGTCGGCGTCCAAGCCCACCCCGATGATCCGGATCGACCGTTGATTAGCTACGAAAACTTTTTCGTGGTGACCCAACCGGTACCTGGGAATCCGGAACGGGTGCGGTTTCTCTCGGTCCGGGGAATCGCCGATCCCGAAGTCGCCACGCTGGTGCATGAGATCGCGTTGGAACCGGGCGGTCAATGGTGGAGCGAAGCGGGAGCTGCCAGTGGCGATGTCTACCACGCCGTCGTGGGACATGGCGTTGCCGTAACCCTCGGCGAAGATCTGGGCAAACCGCGGTTGCAGGTGGGCGATCAGTTCATCCTCGGAGAAAGCACGTATGAAGTTCGGGGGGTGATGGCCGGAGTCGGTTCGAGCTATAGCTCCGAGATCTGGGCCAAATGGGATTTGGTCGGGAGTGAGTTTAACAAAAAGAGCTACACCAGTGCCGTGCTTCGCGTTACCGATAACACATTACGGAATGCCCAAGCGATGGCCCATCACCTCAGTACAACGCATAAGGATCCGGAACTCAAGGCCCAGACGGAAAAGGAATATTATAATAATCTTAATGAGTTGGGGAATCAGTTTCTTTATGCAATTATCTTTATTGTCGGTGTGATGGCCGTTGGCGGGGTGTTTGGAGTGATGAACACCATGTTTGCCGCCATCAGCCAGCGGATGAAAGATATTGGGGTGTTACGAATCCTCGGCTTTAAACGTTGGCAAATCCTCGTCTCGTTTATGTTGGAATCGCTCAGCATCGGGATGATTGGCGGGGGGCTTGGCTGTGCCATCGGTTATCTTGCCGATGGTACCACGGCCTCGAGCATCATGAGTGGTGGTGAAGGGAGCATCAAGTTTATCGTCCTGCGTCTCACGGTGGATCAAAACATCCTGATCACGGGTCTTTTGTTTACGCTCGTGATGGCCCGGTTGGGTGGTTTATTGCCCGCCTTATCGGCCATGCGTCTCAGCATCCTCGACTCGTTGCGCTGATACCGGCAGGATGGTTCACGCTGCTTCCGGTCGAGCGAACAGGTCACGCAGGGCTGGCTCTAAGTCTGGAAATTTGAAAGTATAGCCAAATGACTGTATCTGTTCCGGTAGCACACGCTGACTGCCTGCGACCACTTGGACGACTTTGCCTAAGAGTAACCGGATGGCAAGTCGAGGTACGGGTAGCCAGTTTGGTCGACCAATCACCCGGGCCAAGATCTGGGTAAACGTGGCATTGCGAACTGGGTGGGGAGCGACCGCATTGACCGGTCCAGATACCTCGGGGGTTATCAAGGCATAAGCCAAAATCCCCGTCAAGTCTTCATGATGAATCCAACTCAGCCATTGTTGGCCCGAACTGACCCGGCCGCCGACGCCCCACCAGAACGGGCGTGCCAGTTGGGGAAGCGCCCCGCCCCGCTCATCGAGGACAATCCCGGTCCGACAACAGACCACTCGGACCCCAACTGCTTGGGCGGGCTGGGTCGCGGCCTCCCAATCGATGGTGATCTGCGCCAATGGGTCCTGTCCTGGGGAGCTCCGTTCGGTGAGTTGCTCGTCGCCGCGTTCGCCATAGATACCCGTGGCCGAGCCATTAATGAGTACCTTCGTGCTCCCATCGGCATGCTGGGGTTGCTCGGCCAATTTTTGAGCAATCAAGCTGGTACTGTGCACACGACTGAAGCGTACTCGGTCCAAGAAGGAAGGTGACCAACGCTCAGCGAAGAGGTTCTCCCCGGCAAGATGAACTACCGCATGACAGTTCGGTATTTCCTCCAGCCAGCGCCCCGCCTCCGTCGGATTGCCAGCAATGAGCATACAGTCCTCTTTCAGGTCGCTGGCCCGATCCGGGTCCCGAGTTAACACACAAAGCTCATGCTGAGCTGCCTTCAGCTTGACGATCAGCCGTCGGCCGATGAGTCCGGTGCCGCCAGTGATCAGTACACGCATCGGTACTCCTGTGTTGGCTGGACGCGCGGGCAAACGTCCCTATTGTGGTCGAGCGATTTGCACTCGGTCAACCAGTGTTCACCTGTATAAATAAGCCGAGTTGTTTCGGTCGCAGGACTCTCGCAGACCCTGCATCGAAGGAGCATGTCTCGGCAAGGGTAAGCGAAAGAGCTTGGTCGAAGAAAAACTGTGTCCAAGCAAGTCTTGGGTCGCTGGATCAAATGCAAAACTGTTCTAGGCTATGGCAGCCTGCGTTGGTCGCCGTTCTGGGCGGGCCGCAGGCATGTCAACGATCATCAGCGATCGAGGAGATCCGTGATGCAACGGTCGTATTGGATTGGATGTATGGGTATGTTGATGCTTGGTGCGGTGAGCCTGGCACAGGAGACGAGCTGGAGCACTTTTGCGCCCAGCGGGGAAGGATTTCGGGTGCAGTTACCTGGCAAACCCCGGGCGATGAGCCGATCGGCCGCTGGCATCGAATTCAAAATGTATGCCCTGGAAAGCCCCGACAAGCGCAGTGCCTACATGGTTTCGGCGACCAAGCTGCCGATCCCGGCCAACGAGGATGCTGCAACCATTCAACAGCGCCTCGATGGGGCTCGGGATGGGGCGTTACGGAATTCGCGGGCAACCCTGACCAAAGAAACCAAAATCCGACTCCAAGGCAAGTTCCCAGGGCGGGAAGTCGAAGCATCTCTGCCGGGTGGAATTGGGAAAATGCGGGTTCGGTTCTTCATCGTGAACGGCAAGATCTACCAGACCTTGGTGCTGGGCCAGTCCGGGTTTGTCGACTCGAAGAACGCTGAGAAATTTTTAAATTCATTAGCGTTAACCAACTGAGGCGACGTCCAATCGGGGGCCCGCCGCCCGGATTTGCTCGGAGGCTTGATCCGCGTAGCGTTCAAAATTGGCGTGGAACAGCTGGACAAGTTTACGGGCCTGCTGGTCATAAGCCCGCCCATCCGGCCAGGTTCGCCTGGGATCGAGGAGCTCCCGGGGGAGTCCGGGACATTCCAGCGGGACGTCGACGCCAAAGAACGGGTCCGGTCGATAAGGAACGCTCAAGAGCAGGTCGGCAAGCGCTGCTTTGAGCAGTGCCCGGGTGTGCCGAAGACTCATCCGCGAGCCAACGCCATAGGGCCCACCGGTCCAACCGGTGTTGACCAGCCACACGTTGGCTTGGTGCGTTTCCATGCGTTCGCGAAGCATCTCGGCATAACGGGTCGGGTGTAAGGGCAGGAAGGGCTCGCCGAAGCAGGCGCTGAAGGTCGCGGTCGGTTCGGTGATTCCAGTTTCGGTGCCGGCCACTTTGGCGGTATAGCCGGACAGAAAATGATACATGGCTTGGGCGGAGGAAAGGCGCGCAAGGGGTGGTAATACGCCAAAGGCATCACATGTCAAAAAGAAAATGTGCCGCGGATGCCCACCCTGGCCCGAGGGTTCATAATTGGGAATGAAATCCAACGGGTAAGCCGCCCGGCAATTCTCGGTGATCGAGTCATCATCGAAGTCGGGCTCCCGCGTCTCGGGGTGCAGGATCACGTTTTCCAGAACGCTGCCAAAGTGTAAGGCGCTCCAAATCTGGGGTTCGCCAGCTTGAGACAGACGAAACGTCTTGGCGTAGCAGCCCCCCTCGATGTTAAAGATGCCGTGTTCTGACCAGGCGTGCTCATCATCCCCTATCAGCTGACGATCGGGATCGGCGGACAACGTCGTTTTCCCGGTGCCAGACAGACCAAAAAAAAGTGCGCTTTGTCCTTCTTCGCTGACATTGGCCGCGCAGTGCATGGGGAAGACGCCACGCGTCGGCAACTCGTAGTTCATGACCGAGAAGATCGCTTTTTTGATCTCCCCAGCATACTGCGTGCCCGCAATCAAGATCAGCTTATCGGTCAAATGGGCGACAACCCGGACCGGTGAAGCAAACTCGTTCGCATCGAGCTGGAGATGGGGAGCATGCAGAATCACCCAATCGGGGCGGACGCGACGCAGTTCATCCGGTGTGAAGCGACGAAAAAGCGAAGAGGCAAAAAACGCGTGCCAAGGCGACTCAGAATATAATCTTATTGAACTATGGTAATGTGTATCCGCTCCTGCGTACGAGTCTTGTACGTAAAGCGAGCGCTGCTCGAGATAGCGACGAACGGTCGTGTGCAGTCGTTCAAACTCGTCGATCTCCATCGGCTGATTGACTTTGCCCCAAGCGATCTGGTTCGCCGAACCGGGTTCCCGCACAATAAACTTGTCCTTGGGCGAACGTCCGGTGCGTTCGCCCGTACGGGTGACTAAGGCACCACGATTGGACAATTCTCCATGAGCAAGTCGCAGCGATTCCTCAATGAACTGTGCGGGTGCCAGGTTGCGAAAGATCGGATGGTGCGTAACGACATCCCGATGTCGTTCGAGGGGAGCATCAGCCATGAGCCTTATCCTTCATGCGGGTCGGATCTGGACATACTCGGCGTGACCCGTGCAGGTTGCCGATTTTCATAGGCGTTGAGCCGAGCTTGGTAATCCGCCTTCTCCTCCTCGGTCTGCAACAAAGCCAGTGCTTTCGACTGCCAGGTCAATGCCTCATCGTACTGGCCCAATTCCGCGTAGGCCGCGGCAAGCGAGTCGAGATAACTGGCCACTTGCCACTCACTGAGTTCACACGCCCGGGTCGCACACTCCAATGCACGAGAGCCATTGCGGATGGCCGGACTCGGAGCAGTGGCCCAGATCCAGGCCAGATGGTTGAACGTCCCGGCATCGCGCGGGTCAAGCTTCAGAGCCTGCATGTGGTCGCGCAGTGCACGTTTATAATCTTGCTGTTGGTAGTAGACGGCTGCTCGGCGATTATACAGCCCGACGGAGTTCGGCTTGCGTTCAAGGGCAGCATCGAAGCAAGCGAGCGCTTCGTCGAATCGAGCTAAATTGGCCAAGGTCTGGCCCCGAAAGGTCAATGCGCCAACGAGTTCTGGAGAATGTTGAAGCGCGGCATCAAAATCCGCAAGTGCTTGGGGATATTCGCCTTGGGAATGGTGCACCAACCCGCGTCCGTAGTACAAAAGCGGATTCTGACCATCCAATTGGATGGCGGTGTTCAGATCGGCCAAGGCCAACGAGTGTTCCTCGAGGGCTAAATACGCCATCGCCCGACCATAACATGCCTCAGCTTGGCTTGCATCCCGGTCCAGCGACGCGGAATAATCTTCGATCGCCTGCTCGTAACGCTCGAATTCCGCGCGGAGTTCGGCACGCCAGTTGAGGTAGTCGGTGGCACGTTCTGGATCGAGTTCCAACGCTCGGGTAAAGTCAGTTTCTGCCTTCTCGGACAGCCCTTGTGCGGCCAAAGCGCGTCCACGCAAGCCGAACACATAAGCCCGTCCCGGATCGCGGCGGAGCACTTGGTTACAGTCGGCAACGGCCTGGTCGTAGGCCTTCTGTTCGAATAACTCGTTGGCCCGGTCGGCATAGGCCTGGACGTCATCGGGGTTCAGCCGAATCGCGGTATCGAGATCGGCAATGGCGTTGAGCCGATCTCCGAGTTCCAGGCGGGCGTAGGAACGATATCGATAGCCGATGCCCACATCCGGCCGCAGGCGGATTGCCTGCGAGAAATCCTCCAGAGCGGCCTGCCATTCCCCTTGTTGCAGGTGAGTGTGGCCGCGGTTGAAGAAGTCCTCGGCATCACGTGGCGAAGCAGGTGTCATGGGATTGCATCTCATCAGTAGGACCGCAATTCCCATGCCGGTGGTCGCGAGGTCACGCCTCGTCCTGCGAAGGCGTGGGAAGCGAGCCATCGCGCATGGGCTGATCAGCCTGATAGCGATCAAGTCGTTGTTGATAATCGGCCTGTTCCGAAGGTAGCGCCAGATTCAAGGCCCGTGTTTGCCATTCCACAGCTTCGGCGAAGCGGCCACATTCAGCAAGGGCGGCCGCATAGGTATCCAAGTAGCGTGAATCCTGCCAATCGGACAACTCACAAGCCCGTTGAGCATATTCCAGGGCCATTTCCCCCGCACGGACCGAGTCATCCAGTGAAGTCGCACGAATCCAGGCCACGGCATTCCAGCTGGATGGATTGGCGGGGTCAAGTTCGAGGGCCTGGGTATGGTCCGCCAAGGCGCGCTCGGTCTGTCCTTGATGGTAGAATAAGCTGGCACGTTGATTATACAGAGCGGCCCGCTCGGGCGTCAGTTGGATGGCCGCTTCCAGGTCCTCCAATGCGGCGGTTTCATTGCCTTGACGTTGGTGGCATTGGGCGCGGACGGCCAGAGCTTCGGCCCAGTCGGGTTTCAAACGCACTGCCTGATCGCAGTCCTGTTGGGCGGCCTGCGGATGATCGGTCCGTAAATAGAGTAGCGACCGGGCAAAATGATGCCCGGGATGATCGGGTTCACGACGGATCACTTCGGTGTAATCGGCCAGGGCGGAGTCGAGATCGCCCACCCGCGACGCGATGTCCGCGCGCAGCACTAAAATGTCAATTTGTTCGGGCTGTAATGCCAACGAGGCAGAAAACTCTCGTCTGGCCATATCCCAATCCGCCTGGCGACGCGCAACCTCGCCGCGCCAGTTATGAAACAAATAGCCACGAAGCGGTTCCAAGCTCAGGGCTTGTTCAAAATCAAGTTCCGAACGATCCAGGAGCCCACGCGCCACATGCACACAAGCTCGGAGGGCATACAGCTCGGCCAGGTTCGGATTGAGCCGAAGTCCGCGCAGACAATCCGCGTAAACGGCATCGTACTGCTGGCGTTGCATGGCCAGGAGCGCCCGTTGCAAATACAGGTTGGGCTCGCGACTGTCGATGGTCAGGGCTTCGGCAAGATCGCGTTCGGCAGCGGCAAACTCGCCCAGATTCATCCAGGCCTGGGCGCGTTCGGCATAAACCATGGTGAGATGGGGCGCATGCTGGACCGCCAAGCTGAACGCAGCCACTGCCTCGGCCCAGTCGCTGCGAGCCATGCAATCTTTGCCATGCAACCAAGCCTGCATGACGGAATCCTCAGGTCCTGGATCGGGAATCGAGTTCATCGCCTCCATTCCTGTTGCCATTTTCTTCCCCGTTGCTCGGTGGTTGCTTTGGCAGGAAGGTCAGCAGCACCAGAGTGCCGACTAGAGCGCTCAGCAGCGAACCGACCAGGATGCCGATCTTCCCGGCATCGAGCAACCCCTGCAGATCGTTAATATAGGCCAAGTTGGCAACAAATAGCGCCATGGTAAAGCCAATCCCGGCGAGCATACCGCCGCCAAGTAGCACCGGCCAAGTGACCCCACGGGGTAGCGCTGCGATATCCAAACGAACCGCGGCCCAGGAGAACAGCAGGACCCCGATCGGTTTGCCCAAGAATAAACCGCAGGCAATCGCAATACTCACATCCAGCGCGGCGGGGTTCGACTGGAACACTCCCATGTCGAAGGTCACCCCAGCATTGGCCAGCGCAAAAACTGGCATGATCACAAAACTTACCCAGGGATGGAGTCCCGTTTCGAGCCATTCGAGCGGCGACACCGACTCGCGGGCGGTATTGGCCAACGTCCCCATCGTATGCGGATGCGGTTGGCCTGGGGGATCCGGGTCCATCTCATTGGATTGTATCCTTCGCAACGATTCCAGCAGCACATCGCGTAAGGTGGCATTGCCTAGCCAGGCACTCGCCGGGGTCATCAGCCCAAGCATCACTCCAGCCACGGTCGGATGAACATGGGCTTCGTGGAAAAAGTACCAGATTCCTGCTCCTACCAGCACGTAAATCGCCACCGCCCGCACACCGATGCGATTGAAGAAGTAACAGACTGCAAACCCGGAAATCCCATACATCAGCGGCGTCCAGCTCGGGTCGCTGTAGGCGAAGGCAATCACCAGAATTGCGCCAATATCATCGGCGATGGCCAGTGCCAACAGCATGATCCGTAGGCCCAGGGGCACCCGAGAACCCAGTAACGCCATCACCCCAACCACGAAGGCGATGTCGGTGGCCATGGGTACCCCCCAACCCCGGGCAGCAGGCGTGTCTCCTTGCAGAGCCAGATAGATCGACGCAGGGACCACCATGCCGCCGATGGCGGCCATTACCGGTAGCGCCGCTTTTCGCCATTGACTCAATTCACCTGCAATAATTTCCCGTTTAATTTCCAGACCAACTACAAAAAAGAAGATGGTCATAAGTGCATCATTGATCCAGAAATGTAACGGCTCAAACACTTGGAGGCCACCGATCTGGACACCCACCACGGTTTCCCAAAAGGCATGATAATCCTCGGCCCACTGCGAGTTGGCGAGAAATAGGGCCACGGCAGTGCAGACCAACAGGACGATCCCACCAGACGATTCCACCTTGAGAAAACGGGCCAGAGGCCTCACCCAACGCTGAATCGGTCGCCTGGGGATTCCCGGGATGTCACCATCCATTCGAATGTTTGGCAGTTCCTGAGTCTGCATGCCAACGGTTCTCCTGTATCATGCCGCCCAAATTTACCCCATGATCAGGATATGCTCCCGCACAGAGAAGAGGAAGCCCTGGCTCATTCGCGTGGTCCGACTTCCGACCAGGCACCTGGGGGAAAGCCCAGCTTCGCCACGCAGGCCTCGGCACTGCGGGGAAACTTCTCGTCGCTCGGATCGGGCAAGCCCGGGTCCGCGATCTTGCTCTGGGAATCCATCCCCAAGCCTTGCCATTCGGCCCAGCTGTGGCCTGCGAACTCCGGCGGTTGACCGCCGATCTGCCAGTACCAGTTTTCCGTAAACCGCGCCTTGAGGTTGGTCCAACGGCCGTCTAATAACTTCCCGCGGCGATACACCACCAGGTTTCGCTCAAACGTGAAGCTGCGATGGTCCTCAATCCGAGACCGGCGAATCTGAGCATCGCGACCGAAGGCAAACACATTGCCAGAGATCCGATTGTCCTTGCCATAATGCTGATGAAAGCCGCCATGACTGGTGCGATAAACCAGATTCTTTTCCACCAAAATATCGCTACTTCCCTCGTCAAGATAAATCCCCCAGCCACCATAATTCGATCCGGAAACATCGTGAATCACATTCTCCGCGATCACCGTGTTGGGTTGGCGCCCTAGCGTGTAGATGCCTCCCATATCGCTTAGAAGCTCTTTGCCTAAATCATGAATATGGTTCGACAGTATCCGATTGTCTCGACACAGCGTTGGACCATAGCCCCAGGTCCAGCCTACGGAAATGCCAGAATAATAAAGGTCGTGAATATGATTGTGAGCAATTCGGTTGCTGTACGTTTGCCCCAGCCAGATGCCCACCGCTTGTGGGAAGAACTTGCCTAGATCATACACATGACAATCTGTGACAATATTCGAATGCGTTTGCTCCGCGGGCTCAGTTCGGCGCTGCATTTCGCCAATGCGGATGCCGCCGGCCCCAAGGTCGGTTAGTGTACACCTTATAATCGTGTTGTGCGCGCAACCGCGCCCCAGATGAAGGCCATATCCGGAGGCTGCATGGATGCGGCATTGGTCAAACTGTCCATGCTGCAGTCCCTGGGCATCGACCACAGCGGGGACGTTGGCGGCCGCCTGCACATCGCAAGTTTGCTCCGGCATTGGCCACCAATCACCGCCGGCGAAGTCCAAACCTCGAAAGGTGATATATCGAACAAACTGTTTCTGCTCGGGTTTCCCGGCAATTCGGAGAAACTGTTCAGCGATTGGGGCAACCACTTCAGGAGGGTTGTCAAGTTGTTCATGGGCTTTGGGCAAGTAGAATAATTGGCCGGTGTTGCGATCGAGGTACCATTCTCCGGGCTCATCGAGCAATTCCTTGGCATTTTCCACGCGATAGCGGGCCAGAGCCGTGCCATCTTTGAGTGTTCGCCGCGATTTCTTTGCGAAGATGACCAATCGCTGCTTGGGATCCATGCTTTTCACGGCAAGACGCACACCCACCCACAGATGTAATACTTGGACTTCCACCCCGACAGGCTGGGCATAGGCCTGCATATGCCCAGGTGCATACACAAAACGGTCCTGTCCGGGATAGCGGGGCGTGTCCGGGCGGACGCCTGGCAAGGCAGCGATGCGGAAATAGCCCTGATTGGGGTGACGGGCCCTTGGACGTCGTTGGCCGTTCACCCAGAGTTGATGAAAGTTCCATGCGCCACGTTGCACATCCGGTAATGTCACCCGCCAAGCATTTCGGCCATTGACGGTGGTGGGTTGCCAACCTGTGATGGCACGAAGCCAGCGGAGTTGAGGTTTCGCCCCGGGAGCGGCGGCATAAGTAATCGGACGCGTCGAGCTGCCGGAGTCCTCTGGAGTGAGTACAAACGGAGCCGTGCGAGGATGGATCCCATCGGCTAGGAGCACAGTCACCGCTTCAGGCAACATGCCATCATGCTTCCGTTTCAAGGCTCGGATCGCAGCCTGGGCCTGCTCCAGGGTCGCGAACGGTTGCTCGACACTGCCAGGATGCTGGGCAGCCCCCTTCTTCGGATCGACAAAATATTCTTTCGCCCAGACCAGGCTAGGCGTAAGCAACACCAACATCTGGATGCAAACCAACCGCATGAAACATCCTCCAGACCAGATTAGAGCAGGAAGCCATTGCTCTCAGGATAACACCCCAGCGCGTTTCCGGCATTCGGTCGGTTCCGCGATCGTGCTACAACAAAAGGTAGACATCTCGAGCAATCTGAGGAATTGGTATGGCGGTGACGGAAATCCGAGATCTCGATGAGGCACGGGTGTATGTGCTCCAGGGGTTGTGGCTGCAACGAACCGTCACACCGACTCCAAGCACCGTGAAGCCGGCACTGGAATGGGCCCTCGAAATTGTTTCCAACGGCCAGCCGCTCCCACCGGTCGGCATGGTTGCTGACTTTGGTCATGTCGCCTTGGGACTGGACCGCGATCCCACCGCCAAACGCACCGCCCTGGTGATCCCTCGATGGACCAAGGAACTAGCGCCACGCTATGAAGACTATGTGCTGGGCAAGGTATATGCCGACTGGAGCTTTGAACGGGCGGGCGATGCCCTGAGGCGTTTTGCTGGGCCGGAGCGCGAACGGAATCGACGCCGCGGACTGGCTTATATCATCCAGCAATTTCATAAGCGTGCGGAATTCACCGCAGTAGAACTGGCTCCAGGAGTGATCCGTGGCCTGCTCGATCGGAAATCGGATGAGGTGCTCGCCGATGGCTGGACCGCGCTTAGCGACGGTCCCATGCCTCTGCTATGTCAGATCTATCAGGAATTAATTGCCGCTGGCCGACGTCTGGCCGAAATCCTCAGTGAAGTCGAAGTCTCTGCGCTGGAGAAAGGGATCGCCCTGGCCGACATGGGCCAGTACGTCGCCTATGAGCAAGTGTTCCGCATGAGCAAGCAGCTCGAGGATTGCTTGCCACGGCAAAAGGTTCGACCACTGCATGGCCGTCAGGAAGTGCCCACCCGGGTCCTCGATGAAGACACTTATCCGGTAGGCGGTTTTTCCTCGATTTCCACTCGGGGCAGTATCGAGAGCATGCTGTTCTCGCAACTGGCTTACATGGAACCCCCGGGAAGTGGTCCTGGACCCGACCTATTTGACATCAAGTACCTCCGCGATGAGCTGTATTATTATGCCCGAGACGAAAATCAGTTCCTCCGCCGGCGCCGTTCGTTCGTCTTCGTGTTGACTGCCGGGCTCTCGCAAGCTCGCTTCAAGGATGCCGAACTGCCGTGTCAGAGGATTGTGCTGATCCTGTCATTGTTGTTCGCCTCGGTCCGCAAGCTATCCGAATGGCTGAGCACCGATGCTATCCGCTTTGAGTTTTTCTTTACCGGTGGTGCAGACAGCTTGGCCCATGAGTATAACCTGCTTGAGATGCTCCTCCGTGAGCAGATCGAAAATGGCAGCGTCATCCTAACTCGCCGTGATGAGCTCTATGACAACAAATTCAGCGATCAGGAAGTGGTGCATCAGCATTGTCAGCGATTGGCCCGACGAAGCTTGTGCCATTGCTTGCTGATTCAGACCGAACCAACCGAGGTTGCCTCGGAGGATGCGGTGATGAGTCAGCTGGTCGTGAACGGTCCTCGGCCAGCGATTAGTACGGGGTATCACCCCCCCAAACCACTCGAGAGTGATGACGCTCAGGAAAGCTGGGCCGAGACGCTGCACTATCTCCTGCAACTGTATGTCTAACTATTTGAGCCTAGCCGCGGCTCCTAGGACTTTCCTTCCACGTCGATCGACAACGGCGACGGTTCCACGATCACACCGAGAAGATGTGTTCCCAACTGCATGAGCGACCATGGGACCCGGTGATCCTGCTCACCATGGTCCGCGTCCCAGCTTTCGCTCCATAAGTTACCGATCTGGTCTCAGCGATGCTACTCCCACTCGATCCAGCCAGTCTCCTATTCACTTCGAAGGCGACTTGGAAACCATCCCAGATATACCCCCCGTTTCCCTCGAACATCCCACCACCCAGGCCGGGAATCACGCCGTCCCACGGGAAGCGGGATCCATGCCTTGCCCGCTCCACTCGATCGTGGCCATTGGAGCCTGAGGCCCAGGAATGATCCCGGAACCGGTCACTCCACCTGATGGCTGGTCGATGATGGCAATGCTATCCAGCGTCCCCCCGAGGACCATTCCCGGACGGCAATCCCGCCATTAGCGCATTGTCGTTGCTGGTTTCGATATGCTTGTCGGTAACCGTACAATTCGAGAAACGGAGACACCCCTGGAAGTCACATCCACGGACTGTGCTCGTCTGGGCCTTGACGGGGAACCAAATGCTGTCGGACGAACAGAGGGATCGCCTCGAGGCCTGGGTAATGAGCGTGGGACCGCGTGCTGTCGCTTATGCACGCTCTCTGGTCTCCGATGCCAACCGGGCTGAAGACTTGGTTCAGGAGTGCCTGTATCGGTTGTTACGAAACGCCGATCGCTACAACCTCGAACAGGATGGTGTCAAATTGCTGTTCAAGGCGATTTCAAACCTGTGCATCAATCGAGCAGTTCGGGAGCGAGCACTTCGAAGTCTGGACGGGGCCGGCCCCGACGATACCCCCATTGCAGTGGTTGATCCAATCGGATTGCGACCCGATGCCATTGCCGAGTTGCGCGAGCGGGAGGAAGAGGTACGCGCTGCCCTTTTACAGTTGCCGGAGATGCAACGTGCCGCCGTGGAGTTACGCGCACTCGGACTGTCCAAGGAACAGATTGGGGAAGTGCTCGAAGTGACCCCAGGTCACGCTGGGGTGCTCGTGCATCGGGGCCGTCGCGCTCTCGCCACGGTCTTGGGCCTCGAAATTTACCAGAAAAAGTCGTAACCGGGCGGCCGCCACCGGGTTGTTCTGCTACTTCCCAACCGCAGGGTCTGTGTCATGCACTCGCCAAGCCAACCGCCGTTTCCTGACCCCCAAACCGGCCTCGATGCGACCGTTCGCGCGCAATTAGAAGCCGAAGCAGCCCGCATCAATGGGCAGGCAATGTGGCAGAGTCTGGTGGCTCGACTCGAAGCTGACCCACCACCTGGGGTGTCGACCCGTCCTCCTTACCCCCCATCACGTCGTCGGCTGTGGCAGACTGCGGCTGCAGTTGCCTTGGCCGTGGGACTACTCGCGGTGTTGTTCTATTGGCCTGTTTCTACCATCATCGCCTCGCCCACCGAGGTGGTTCGCAAGTCCCGGACGGCTCATACATCGGGACCGGACCGATGCTACACGCAGACGCTCGACTTTGCTGCGGACGCTTCAGACCGCATCCCCTTGCTTGCGAAACACGATTGGGCTGCACGTATCTGGTCTCGCGGGGACCGCTTTGTCGCCGAGCAGGATCGGCCCCGTTCTGGCGCTTGGGGCAACGATACCGCCGGGGGGGTGTGGTTCGCCCCGTCACCCCGAGCAGCAGCTCGTTTTCGCCTCAGCGAACTGCCTAAGTCAGTGCAACAGGCAGTCATCCTGCGTGGCATGGCCGTGCCAACGATCTTAAGTGACTTACTCAACGAGCATCAACTCAGTTGGAGCCATCGGCCTGCTCGCACTCGGGATGTTTACCAGATCTCAACCACTATCTTGACCAAGCCGCAACCCTTGCAGATTATCGCCGCCGATCTTACGATTGACCGGAATACCCATACCCTCCGTCAGCTCATCCTCAAGCGGCAGCTTCCGAGGGGCAACATAGTGACCCTGACCTTTCAACTCTCGGCCACGGCCACACATTCGGAGAACTATTACACCCCCGAGGCCCATCTAGAGCCCGATGCCCCGATCCATGACCAAAACCACCCCGTCTTACGCAGAAAGATCATGTTAGAGAGTCTTGGTGATTTGTTTAATCATTAATTGGTAATAACACTGTTCGAAGCAAGCGTGTGCAAGATTGCGTACCAGCCCAATCCTCGTGGATCTTATGGCGGCAGGCTCCGCACGGAACTCTTTCCACGCATTTTCCCTCGGCGAGTCGGCGAATCCTGTCGCAGTTGGGGGCAAGCCCCCGAAGGATCCTACTCCGAAAGATGTTGTTGAATGACCTCGAGGAAGGCAGGCCCAAAATCGCGCAGCTTGGCTTCCCCGACCCCTGGGATCCTGTGGAAGGCGACCAGATCGGCAGGGCAGCTCCGGCATATCTCGCGCAGGGTCTTGTCATCAAAGACAAGATAAGAAGGCCAGTCGCGTTCCTGGGCGAGTTGGCGACGTAACGCGCGCAATTTATCAAAGAGCTGTCGATCGACTCCGGCCCAGTCCTCCTCGGCAGCCCGCGATTCACGGCTCTTCTTCCGCTGCACCGTGCGGAGGAGCCGAACGGGCCGTTGCTTGCGCATCACCTGCCATGAGGCGGCATTGAGCTTGAGCGTGGGGTAGTCATCGTCCGTACGCACCAAGACACGCTGAAAGATCAATTGGTCGACCCAGTCGCGAATTTGTTGGGCCGGTTGTTGACGCAACAGTCCGTAAGTGCTGAGTTGATCATGCTGGAATTTGGTCACGCGGTCATTGGCTTCGCCACGCAAGACGCTGACGACATGCCCTGCGCCAAAGCTTTCCTTGACTCGGGCAATGCAGGAGAGAATTTTTTGGGCGATGACCAGCGACTCAGGTTCAGTTTCGACCTCGCCTAAACAAAGATCACAGGCCGCGCAGTTGTCCTGGGAGTAGTCTTGGCCAAAATGTTCGACCAAGACCCGGTGTCGGCAGATCGGACTTCGCCCGTACGCCAGCATACCATCGAGTTGCGCCAGTGCTTGAGGGAGCAATTCCGGATCTGCCCCATTCTCTTGCACGGATTTTTCGATCACCAGCCGCCAAGTGTGGAAATCCTGTGGCGAGTACAGCAGGATGCATTCGGCCTCGAGACCATCCCGCCCTGCGCGTCCCGCCTCTTGTTGGTAGTGCTCGATCGACTTGGGCATCCCAGTGTGTAGCACAAAACGGACATTGGAGCGATCAATCCCCATCCCAAAGGCTACGGTGGCCACCACGATGTCACATTTCTCGGTACGGAACGCCTCCTGAGTCGCTCGACGTTCCAGGGCGTCCAGACCAGCGTGGTAGGGCAAAACTCGCAAATTCGACTGCTGCAGGGCCAAGGTCAGCTCATCGACATCGCGACGGCGGATACAGTAGATGATCCCCGCCTCATTGCGATGCCGCTCCACCACCGAGCGGACTTGTTGCACCAGCCCAGTCCGGGCAGGCTGGCGGGGAATCACTCGATAGACCAGATTCGGCCGATCAAAATCACCGACCAGGACTTCGGGATCGTGAAGTTGAAGTTGACGAATGATGTCTAAGCGAACCTGCTCAGTCGCGGTCGCTGTATACGCGTGCACCGAGGCGTCAGGGAACGCAGCCCGCAACTGGCGTAACTGGCGATACTCAGGGCGAAAGTCGTGGCCCCAGTGCGAGATGCAGTGAGCTTCGTCGATGGCAAAGGTGCGGACCTCCAGTCGACGTAACAGCTCCTGAAAGCCGGGAGTGACGAGTCGTTCCGGGGAGACAAACAACAGACGGATCTTACCTCGTAACAACTCACCGACGATCGTGTCCCGTTCTTCGCGGGGAACGGTATTATTCAGACAGCGGGCCGGAATGTCGAGTGCTTTCAAGGCATCCACTTGGTCCTTCATCAGGGCCACAAGCGGCGAAACCACCACCGTCACCTCGCGCTGGCGGACGAAGGCAGGGGCCTGATAACACAATGACTTCCCTCCTCCGGTGGGCAACACCACCAGGGAGTCGTGGCGGTCCAGCACTGCACGCATTGCTTGCTCCTGCAATGGTCGCAGCTGGTAAAACCCCCAGTGCCGGGCGATCAATCGACGCAACGCATCTTCTAGATCTTCAGGATCCATCTCGACCATGCAGACTCTCCGTTGACCTCCGCATCAACGTACCCAAGGAAGGATCACTCGTCCAGTAGTGAATGAATATTTCCTATGCATGCGATGGCGAGACTCGGAGCGTCCATCGATGTGACGGATGTGGTTGGCTATCGTTGGGTCCTAGCCAACCAAGCCAACCAGAAGTGATTAGAACCATGACAACGCTCGGACCGACATACTTGGAACATCGTAGAGCTTGCTGTGAACGAAGTGACGATCTCCCATGGACTAGGTACCGGGACAGAACAGCCAATCCCAATCAGTCCACAAACCAGCCCACTGCAGACTCCTCCAAGGAATCATTTCAGGAGTCGAAGCATGACGCCCAGGCCTGTGCGGTAGATGTTGTATGACATGCTTGATTGCAAGATCATTCGTGGATCGGGCTTGTCTGGATGCACCGATCCCGAGGAAATCGGAGAGGCTTGCAAGCCCCACACGTGGTCGATTCCAAGTGGAATGACGGCAAGGAGGCACCCCTCACCCATCACTGGGGGTCCGGAGCGTCACGTGGCGGGCGTCTATCGTCTCAGGGGAGGAGGATGGCCGAATCAAGGTCGTTTGTTCGGCAACGGTGGCGGCGGCGGTGGCATATCGACCGGAGGAGGAACCGGGGCTGCGCTTCGCTGCGGTGCCGCGGTCTGCTGGGCTTCCGGAGCTCGCTGCGGTACGGGCGGAGGTTCTTCGACTGGCGCTACAGGAACTCCTGGATTCGATCCTGGCACTGGAACGGCTGGGGGGGGTGCTTGTGGACGGAAGGAGACCATGTCATGGCGACGAATGACAATCCCCTGGCCGTTGAGTCCCGGGCCCATGGTATAAACCCCAAAGCGACCACTGCCGACCTCGGCGACATACAGAGCCGCTTGTCCTTCGGTAATTGTGCCGGTGGTCATGAGAAAATGAGGCTGCTGTTGGGGCGGAATCTGAAATTCGCTGACCAGATCGACTTCGGCCCAGCCGACGATACGTCCCAGATTACGATCGATCACCGTGCCCAGAAGTTTGCCGGCCCGGTAATCCAGCAACCAGACGCCATCGGTTAACGAACGCGGATGTAAGGCCACCTGCCCGGTGGCAATGACGTAATCGCCATAGCGATCATTGCGGGCAGCAACTTCGCGTGGGGCTGGAGCAAGTCCAAGCCACGCGACGGCGAGGCCGACCCCGACCCCCAGTATGCCGATCACTCCGATTGCACGCGGCCCCATGATTCACGCCTCCTTGCCTAATGCGGGATTTCGACGCAAAACCATACCATGCTTGCGGCATAGAGCAATGCGAATTGGCTGCGAAGGCGGGAGCTTTGACGCCAATGACGAAACGCTGGGGCCAGTCTATAATTGACCGGGGAATTCCACCTGAGGGAGTATGACGGATGCATTTTCAATTTGAGGTCGCGCCGCCCGGCCCGACCGCCGTGCCTGGGAACGCCGCCCAGGCAGGGCTGGCCGAGACCACGGCCTTACTCAGCCAGATCCTCGAGGCCCAACGTGAACAGACGCAACT
This sequence comes from uncultured Alcaligenaceae bacterium, assembly GCA_964410665.1. Taxonomy (GTDB): domain Bacteria; phylum Planctomycetota; class Planctomycetia; order Gemmatales; family Gemmataceae; genus CAYPIE01. The sequence goes on along the minus strand of CAYPIE010000005.1, from coordinate 20,532 downwards.
GTTACGTGTTCTTTTGACCATGCAGGACAGTTCGCCACGCTGGCGCGGCTACATCGAGCGTTGGAAGACCGAGTTTCCCGAATTTCTCAGCTCGGCAAAAGACACTGTTCGCACTCTCGAACAAGCATTCATGCGACTGATGGCGGATCTCAGTGATCAGATTCGAGAGGAACAAGACTCGAGTTTGGACAATGACTTTACCCTTGGGGAATTCCTCGAACGGTATAGCACCCGAGTCGTCCAGCTAAACAATCTCATGAACCTCTTAGTCCCACTCGCTGAAGCGGCCAAAGCCCAGGAGTAAGTGGCTTGGCTACCCTGCCAGGGTCACCCAGGACGGCCATGGGGGACCTGAGCTGGATTTCGCTGCATGCTGAACGGGGAGTTGCGGAGGCGTTGTGCGGGCCTGGCCGAGGTCTTGTTCCTACGCTCCGTGACAGTATCACGGTTCGCTGGCTCGGCTTTGGCTGGGACCATCCTGCCAAAGCTTCGTTCCTCGACTCCTCGACCATCGCGCCATACGAGGCTGCTGCATGACCATTTGTCCGGAAGATGTGAATAACCTTCGCGATCTTTATGAACGCGGTTTTTATCTGAAAGCCTATGACCAAGCGGCACGTCTTGGCTTGATCGATGATCCCCCTCGATCTCTCGTCGCGAAAGTGACCCGGGAGGATTCTGCTTGGATCCAAACGCCGGTACGTATTTTGGGCGGTCGATTGGCGATCCAACTCGGTGCCCCTCGACTGGGCCGTTGGTTACATTTAACCGCCTTCCGCGCGACTCCCTCCAACCCCGAGGCGACCTATTATCATGCTCGCTATCGCCTGGAACGCGATGGCCCCCTGCGGGCGTGGGAATTTATGCAGGCACAGACCGCCTGGCACGAAGCAGCCCCAGAACTCCGCGCGGATTGGTGGGGCTTACAAGCGTTTCTTGCCTCGCGATTGCGTGACTTCGATGTTGCCCAACGCTGGCTCCAACAAGCGATGGAGTTAGCTCCCGAAAAACCTTGGGTCTACATCGAATATGCCGCCCACCTCGAGCTTACCGAACAGATCGAGGCGGCTCTGGACATGGCCCAACGTGCCCTGGCGATTATTCCCTGGTTCCGACCTGGGGTACAGAGTAGTGCCCACTTGTTGATGCTCTTAGGCCGCGATCAGCAAGCCCTCGAATTGCTCTTTGAAGCAACCCAAGCGATTGAGGCAGGGATCCTGGTCGCCCAGCTTGCCGCCCTCCAAACCGAGTTAGGACGCTATCACGACGCCCAGCAAAGCTACGAACGCTACGCCGAGCTTTCGCCCTTGCGCGAACCTGAAGTTGAACGCTGGCTTGCAACCCGGCGAGCCGATACACAGTACTTTTTAGGTCAAGGCCGTGCCGCGCAAACTTGGGCCGAGGCGATCAATGCCGATGTGAGCCTTCGCCGTCCTCGAGATCCATTCTACGCCGGCTTTGCCGAGCGTCTAGCCGCATGGCACGAAGCGCAAGGCAGTACGCAGACCTCTACGGACCTGCCTGCCCAACGACAGGTGCCTGTCAACTTTCCGCCTCCAGAGTTCTTCCGGCAACCAAACCGGCAGGATCTTCTCCGTGTGCTTCATCACTTCTGGCATCCCTCGTTGCCCACCGGGGCCGACGGTTTCAATGCCCCGACTACGGAAGCGAACGCTCCAGAGATGCCCGAGATGGAGATCCCCGCGGAAGAGTCCCTGGCCCTGGATGGCCTTCCGGACCCTTGGGATTTTGCCTGGGCGATGGCGCATGGTTATTCAGCACGGTTGTTCGCGCTCAATCTGGAGATTGCCCAACAGCTGATCGAACGGGGCCTGCCGTTTCTGACCACCACGGTCGATGGAGGTTTTCTTCATGTCGCACTCGTCATCGGGGTCGATCCGGTGCGGCGTACCTTGTGGGTCCGCAGTACTGCTGATCGCTGGCCGCAGGAAATGATCCTGGACCCCGTCCTTGAGCGGACTGCGGGGACGGGAGCTCGCTGCCTGGTCATTGTCCCAACCGAGCAATCGGACCGACTTGAGGGGCTAGAGTTCCCGGAAAGCAACCTGTTGGAGCCCGCAGCCGAATTCCAGCAGGCACTCAAGCAGTACCGCCGCACCGAGGCAATCAACGCCTTGGCGATCCTGCAACAGCGTGCCCCGAACCATCGGGTCACCTTACAGACTCAGGCGATCTTGGCCCGCTACGATGGCCATCCGGTTCGCTTGCTCCAAGTCCTCGATCGGCTTTGTGCGGAATGTCCCCAACAGCAGATTCCCCCGTGTGTGACCGAGCCAGTGCCTGAGCCGACGTACGTGCTCAGCCGCCTGGCTGTTCTTCGCGATCTGGGACAGCGGGAAGAGCGTTTGGAATCCTTGACCGACTTGTGCCATCGCCCAGATGCCGACCCACTTTATCTGCAACACTATGTCCAAACCTTTCTGATGGAAGGTCGAAGTCATCCCCGTCTGCGCTCTTTTCTCCGCAAGACGCTGCGTAAGCGACCTTTTTCCCCGAGCGCACATTCGCTCTATGCGCATCTGCTGTGGGAGCAACGCCAGTTTGACCAGGCCATCGCAGGATATCGCTTCGCAGCTTGCCTGGACGAACACGATGAACAGCTGTTTGAGACCTATTTTCGTGCTTGTCAGGCGCAGGATCGGATCCCTGAAGCGATGCGTTTCTTACAACAGCGTTTTCGCCAGGCCAGAGACCGTGTCCATACCGTTACCTGTGCACTCTTCCAGGCCTTGTGCGAACAGGAAGAGATGGTCGCGGCCTTCGAGATCCTAGAACAGGGGATGCAAGCACGCCCGAACGACCCAGACTTGCTGTTGTTTGCGGCGGAAATGCGAGCCAACTATAATGAGCCAGACACCGCCCGCCAACTGCTCGAACGGAGTCATGTGATCCCAGCCGGGGCGCGGCATCGTGAATTGGCCAGGATTGCTACACTGGAAGCCGACTTACCTCAGGCCTTGGGATGTTGGCAAGCCGTGCTGCAATTGGAGCCGTTGGCCCTTGACGCCCATCGTCAGTACGCACGTTTGCTCAGCGATACCCAGGGGCGGCAAGCGGCGTTGGCTTACCTCGATGATATCTGCCAACGCTATGTAGACTTTTACCCTCTCCAACAACTGTACATCGACTGGCTGCGCAACGAAGAACCCGGCGAGGCCTCACCGATGCTCGCTCGCTTACTCGAGCAGTGTCCTCAGGATGCGTGGGCGCGTCGCGAGTTGGCTCTGCACTTAGGCCATCAAGAAGCATTTGAGTCCGCCTTTCAGCAGCTGGCCTTGGCCCGACAACAGGACCCGCGTCACCCCGCCACCTTTTTCACCCAAGGGCACATCTACGCCCAAGCCGATCAACTCGATGTCGCGCGCGAAGCCTATCGGAAAGCCATTCTTCAGTCGATCAACCACGAGCTGGCGGTGAACGAGTTGTTCAACCTAGCCCGGGGTGATCAAGAGCAGCGTGAAGTGATCGAGTTCTTGACTGAACAGCTCGAGCAGCAGTCTTGGATTGCCGAAGGAGTCTTTGCCTATCGGGATGTCGCCGCGGCAATCCTTGAGCCAGAAGTGTTGCTCGGCATTTTAGAGAACGGACTCGATGAGCATCCGGAGAGCTGGCAGGTCTGGTCCGCCACGATTGAACAACTCGGACGCATGGAACGCTGGGAAGAAGCGTTGCAATTAGCCCAACGTGCCGTCGAATCCTTCCCACGTACTGGTCGACTCTGGCTCGATTTGGCAGAAGTTCATGATGCCCGCAAAGATATCGACAGTCGCATCCAGGCCCTGCGTCAGGTGGTGCGCGTCAGCCCCGCTTGGAGTCTGGCCGCGCGGGAACTGGCTGATGCACTCGAAGAAAACGAGCAAGGCGATGAAGCACGGGCAGTGCTCGAGCAGGCCATCGCCCGTTCGCCGATCGATCCGGTCCTGCATGGCTACTTAGCGGAAACGCTCTGGCGCCTCGGGGAGCATCCCGAAGCCATCCAGCGCTTGCATGTCGCCTTGCGTCACGATCCTGGCTACGAGTGGGCTTGGCGGACACTCCGCGACTGGACGGAGAGTCTTGATCAGCCGGAAAGCCTCCGGGAGGTTGCTCAGGAAGTGGCTCAGCGGCGTCCTGGCGATGTCCGTGCCTGGCTGGCGGTGGCCCGCATCCTGATCGGTCCGGAACACCAAACCGAGGCTCTCGCCGCCCTCGATGAAGCAATCCGCCTGAGTCCGAAAACCATCGAGGCTTATGACCTCAAGGCCGAGCGTCTCGCCGATAAAGGCCTGCTTGAGGAGGCGCTCGCGACCACCAACCCAGAGGTCTTCCAAGGGGATCCCCCCCTCATCCTGCAAGGCCGTGCCGCGTGGATCGAGGCTCGACAGGGCCGATACGCCCAGGCGATTGCCGCCATGCAGGCATTGGTGGCAGTCGAACCGAATTATTTCTGGGGCTGGCAGCAACTCGCAGAGTGGTATCACGAGACCAATCAAGCGGACGCTTATCTAGAGGCGGCGAATGCCATGGTCCGCTTGCGACCGGATTCACCAGTGGCGCTGGCCTTGCGTGGTGAGGCCAGACTCCAGACCGGAGATCGCGACAACGGCAAGGAGGACCTGCACCAGGCGGTCCTCCTCGCTCCCAGCTATCCATTTGCGGGCATGCTGTTGTTCGATACTTGCCTTGCCGATCACGAACTGGAAACCGCCCGGATGGTACTCGTGCGGTTGCAAGAACACGTGGGCGGTCCGTTCGTCTTAGCTCGTCAAGCCCAGCTTGCCGCCCGCGAGGATGACCGCAGCCAAGGGCTTGAAGCACTCCGTCGCCTGGCCAGCATGGTCAGTGAGTCGTCTTGGCCGGTCCAAAGTGCCGTATTTGCCCTGCGTTCAGCCGACTGGTCCGAGGAGGTCGATACGATTCTGCGCGAGACGTGGGAGCACGAGGACACCTTTCACCCCTGGATTGCCTTGGCCTGGGTGGAAAGCCCCAGTGGGCATCGGGCCGATGTCGAGGACCGGCTCCGAGCATTGGACCGGACCATCGAGGTGCATCCCGAGTTTGTGCAAAGCTACGATTTTAAAGCGGAGTTGCTCACTCGTTTGGGTCGCTATGAGGAAGCCCTAGAACTTTGCCGCTCGGAGGCCTTCGGGGCGAATCGCCCCCTGGTGTTGCGGGGTCGCGAGGCGTGGGTCCTTCATGCCCAAGGCAATCACCAAAGAGCAATCACCACCATGCAAGCCATTTTGGTCGATGATCCGGATTATTTCTGGGGCTGGCAGCAATTGTCCAATTGGTATGAATCGCAGCAAGCTTACCGTGATTATCTCCGGGCTACCGAGGAGCTCGTCCGACTCGCGCCACGCGATCCGACGGTGTTCGGCTACCGCGGTGAGGCCAAGCTGTTTCTCGGCGAACGCGCTGGTGCGCGTGCCGACTTTGAGACCGCCTTTGAACTCGATCCCAAGTACGCCTTCGCCGGCTTGCATTTGTTCGATGAGCAATTAAGCAGCAACGACCTTAATGGTGCTGAACAAACCTTGATGAAGCTCCTCGAACATGTTGGCGGTCCGTATGTGGATTACCGGGTTGTCCGACTGGCCATCCGACAACAAGCGCAGCCAGAGGCCCTGGATGCCTTTCATGACCTGGCAACCGACCCCGAAGCCCCAACCCTGTTACTGACTCGCTCGGTTGAGGCGATCCAGGAAGCTGGTTGGACCTCCGGGCTCGATGCCTTGCTCAACGAACTGATCGACGATGATTTGGTGCACCCAGCGATTGGTCGGTACTGGACAGAACGGGTCCTCGCTCGGGGTGAGTGGGAAGAACTTGAGCGTCTACCACAGCTGCTGCACCCAATTGGTGTGTCTCCCCCTCGACTGGACAACGATCCATCGGTCGTCGCCGATCCTGAGTCTGAGGAACCCTTCGAACCGATGCCAAACCCTCTAGGTCAGGAAGCGCTTTGGGCCTTAGTGGAAGGGCTGGGCCGGATGCGTATGCAAGAGCGATTACTCAAAACAATTGCCGACTTTACCCAGGCCTTACGTGGCAGTGATCGCGGCTGGACCAAAGCAGGTCGTGCCTTGCTCGAAGTTCGCCTGTTCGACCGAGCGGAAGACTGGTTTGCCGATTGGCAAATACGAAAAAATCTCGATGCCTGGATGCTTTTAGCCCCCGCCGATGGCTATCGCATGCAAAAAAAGTATGCCGAGGCGATCTCTGTGCATCAGCATGCACTGGATGCGGCAAACCCCGATCCTTCGCGGGAGGAGCATACCATTTGGCTAGCATTTGAAGCCGCACTTGCGGGTAACACCGAGACGGCCCGCACGCGCTTAAGCGGCGTCGATTTGTCCGCAATCCGCGATTCGGCTCGACTCATCTTCACCCTGGCAGATTCGATCATTCGTATGCAGGAAGCGATCCGTGGCGAACGATCCGCGACCTTCAGCGACATTCGCAATGAGATCCGCGATGCCGTCAACGACTTCGCCCCCGATCTCACCAGCGATTTGGGCATCAGTGCAGCTTATCAGCGTGCAGTGCAACGGATTGCCAAGGATGCAGGTTCGCTGGCCGCCTGGTGGTGGAAGCTCTGCCAGTGGTGGAAGCCGGATCTGAAGCTTGACCAATAGTCCCCACACCTCAGCGTGACTTTGCATCCCTCCGGTTTATTTGTCGGTGCCGGTGAACATGCCCAGGTAACTGATATAGCGGCGATCGCTAATCCAGTGACGTGCCACGGCATCCTTGACCGCACAGCGATCTTCATGGGTGTGTGTGCAATCCGGATAGGCACAGAGGGTCACAAATGGACGAAATTCCGGAAAAAAGCCCTCGACCTCTTCGGGGAGAATATCCCAAAGTTGCAGCTGCCGTACTCCGGGCGTATCGACCAGCCAACCACCGCTTTCGAGCTTGATCAGTTCGGCCGTGGTCGTGGTGTGGCGTCCCTTCTGATTGACATCACTAACATGGCTCACGCGCAGGCCCAATTCCGGCTGGACCGCATTCAACAGTGATGACTTGCCCACCCCAGATTGACCGGAAAACACCGTCGCCTTGCCGGCGAGCAGTTGCCGCAATCGTTCAATGCCGACACCCGTTCGCGCTGAGGTCAGCAAGGTGGGGATGCCCAGTTGGCTATAAGCCCCAAGTAATGGCTGCAACTCCACAGGATCCACACGATCGACTTTGTTCAGACAAAGGATGGGGTCGAGTCCTCCTTGCTGCGCACATGCAGTGTAGCGATCAATCAGATGGGGCTTCAGGTCCGGTTCGACCAGGGAAATGACAATCACCAGTTGATCGACATTGGCCACCAGCACATGCTCACGACCACGTGAAGCACGGGTTAAGATGCCATGCCGGGGCTCGACGCGTTCGATCATCCCTTCATCTTGGCTGGCCGGTCGAAACCACACCCAATCGCCGGCGGTGACAATGTTCCGCTCATCGGTCATCAAATTCTTCAGGAGCCGTCGGACCGCACAGCGATACTGTTTGCCATCTGGTGTTTCTACGACGCTCTGCAGGCCGTGGACACGAATCACTCGACCTGATCGACACCGATCCAGATCCACCGAGGGCATCTGGGCGTTGGCATCCCCGGCCTGGTCGGGCATCGTCTGATCGGCTTGTACAATGGTGCGATGCCGCGACAAGTCCCCCTTGGCCCGGACGCGTTCATCGCGGACGGTAGCTTCCTCATCAAATCCGTGTTCTTGAAATTGTTTTGTCCACTCGCGCTCCCGGGGGGGACGACTACGGTTCTTGCGAAGCTCGACGCGGATCTTTTTTTTCTTGCTCAAAGCTGCCTCCGCGTAAGTAGATGCCAAATTATAGTGGTTTGATTGTACCAGAAGTTGTCAGGCGTTGGTGATCGATGGTAAGGTGTTTGAGCTATAGACACCGCGGTTGTGGACGCGGACAGTACCTTCAGCGCACTCATGGAGTCGGACCGATGTCGAAGCGCATCAATGTCGTTTTGCTTCTCCTGGTAGGCTTTTTGGGCGGGATTGTGACCATGCAATCGTGGCCCACGGTGCAAGCACAGGACGCGGCTGAGGTCAAAGATCCCAAGTGGCTCTACGGCCAGGATCTGCAGGTTCGTAAGGCTGGAGAAGCGAACTTTACCGAAAAGACACAGAAGTTTGGACTGGAGGTGTTTGTCGATCAAAATAATGGCAACCTCATCTACATCAGTCAGACAGGGTCGATTGCCGTGGTCCCCAGCAACAAGTGAACCATATGAACTATCGCGTCTTCGGGACAGCGGACCAGCCCACCGACCCTGCTGCTATTCTGGAACACCTGCAGGACCATCAATTTCCGGTCGCTGGCCATTTCCGGGGTGATGATCTCGGCTGGACGCGGGCCGAGTTCCTTGTCCCGAGTAGCGACACGAACATCCCCATCGATCAATACATCGTTGGGGAAGATGATATTCGCAGCGAGCTCAACTCCTGGGCTGCTTGGCTGGAAACCTGCGAAAACCAGCCGCAGCATCAATGGCTCATGGAACAAGTCATCCAGACAAAACGCTTTTTTGTTTTAGAGCGACCGACCGACCCGCATGATGACGCCCGGCTGGATGCGATCTGTCGAACCCTGTGCCAGTATTTGGCGGCGCAAACCGCGGGACTCATCCAGATCGATGGTCACGGTTTCTTTGCCGTCGATGGCCGCTTACTCGTGCAAGAGTGCTGAGCGGCGCTTCAGGTTCGGGGGAGGTGTCGATTTTTTTCCTCCTGATGCTCGAGCGCGACCCCTGCAAGCAGAGGATTACCATTTCTTTCCAAGAAACCGAAAGCTGGGTTTGAGGGGGTTGCCCAGCCAGGCGAGTTGATCCAGACGATAGTGCTGAATGATCTTGATCAAGCGCTGCGCGTCTGCACGGTTTTTGCCAACGAGAAACAGCATGCGTCGGTTTTCGGCCACCCCCCACTTCTCTCCCTGGGCTTGAACACGAAGCTGATTCCTATCAAATGATATTGATGCGATGTTTAGGGGTAGACGTTGAATCGGTTGCTGATTGTGAAATAACAGATAGATATCGGTAGGTTTGAGATGAACCACCGCATTCACCTTTTGATCTTTCATCAAGCGTTCAAGTGTTCGTGCAGCATGCCCCTCGTAACCAAACTCCGCCACCGTTTGCTCCTGGTGACGCAGTATCCATTGCCCCTGCCGAAAATCGAGGGTGAGTCGACGTGGCTCGATCACGATCCAATCGCCAATGAGACCGACTTTGGGGATGATCGGCCCCCGCAAGGCGATTGATTGTGCTTGCCTGAGTAGTTCCAGACGGTCTTGATCGACAGTGTTAGCCATCAGTTGCGGGGGAGGCGGTTGCTCATTGTGGGCGAGATAGACGAGCCGAACTGGGTTACCAACGTAGACCAGTTGATTGAAGCGGTATTGTCTACAGACGGCCAAGGCTTCACGTGCCGCGGCCTCATCCGCACCAAAGGCAAACACCAGGCGCGGACCATCGAGCAAACACCAAACACCTTGCAGTGCTTTCACCTCAAGCTTGGCCAGGTCGAACGATCGGGTACGTCGACGACTGGTGCCCGGAATGGTCGGTTCTTGGCCGCGGAGCCAGTATTCCAAGGCAGGTTCGGTTTCGCCAATCTGGCGAAAGCGGTCCAGTCGCTGTTCACGGATGATCCGGGCCAGATCGATCGCTCCCTGGCTATCCCGAGCAAAATCGCGGATCACTTGACCGTTCGTGAGTAGCTGCCAATTGCCATGGACCAAGCGGACCTCAACCGAACGCCAATCGACCGATTGAAAGGCTTCGGCTGGCGGCAAGGAAACCGAGGCCGGCATGGGCTGGCTCTGGATTCGTGGCAGAACTCTGGGCGGTGGCGGGGTGAAAGGGGGTTTAGCGGTCGGCGGAGAGACTTGCCCGCAAACCAGATTCGCAGCAAACCACCAAACGATGAACAGCGCCGAGCCATAACGAAGCATGGTAGCTTCCTCGTGGAGGGCTACGATCCCAGTGACGGGTTGCGCGATACGCTCGGCGGCGACGCAATGCAAGAAGATTTTTGCAAGAAAGTGGGGGAGGGACTAAAGCAAGGGGCAAGCCGAGTATAACTTTTCAAATCGGAAAAGTCCCCAGATCGCTGACGAGCGCGTAACCTCATCCGTCAAAGATCACGCACCCGGGGATGGACGGGCTCTTCGCCCTTCCATACCCTTCGGCAGCTTGGCAACCATCAGTCCAGAAAGCTTAGGGGTGGTTCACCGAAGGCCCATAGCTTTGCGTCGCCGTCTTTCGAGCGGGTTTGCCCTTTCGAGGATGAAAGGCGTTCTGGACCTGGGCAGGATACCCTGGCTTGCCCCCCGATCAGAACACCAAAACTGCTCTGACCGTTTTGCCATTCAAACCTAGTGCAAGGTTGTCACTTCGGCAAATGGATTTTTGGACATCTTTCACTTTTTGACATTGTATTGAGAACAAACGAGAGTTCCCGACTTGCACCTCAAGGCTTTAGGGTATCTGGGAAAACTCGGAGTGCTCGGATCGCAGGAAACCGCGCACTCGCAAGACCTTGATGCATTCTCCGTATCGTGCTGACCTTCGGACCATCCAGCGCGAGGATCGCCTCGGCCCGGCTATTGCACCCGAACCACCTGCTTGATAGGTTGAGTTTTAGGACGATTCGGCGATTTACGAATACTGCGTAAAAGAGAGTATTTTTGCAGTTTCTAAATCGACCCATTGGCCAGGAAGCGCCCCGTCATTCCAAGGTTTCCTTACCTGAGACAGGGCATACACAGCATGCGAAGGGTAGCGGTCACGGGCTTGGGGGTTGTTGCCGCCAATGGCATCGGCGTGGAACCCTTCTGGAAGGCGTGTGTCGAAGGGCAAAGTGGCGTTTCGCCCATTGTCAGTTTTGATGCAACAACTTCCCCCACTGGCATTGCCGGTGAAATCAAAGCGTTTGACCCGATGGGCTATTTGCCGGACAGCGCGCGGAAGTCCTTGAAAGTGATGGGGCGAGCCGCTCAATTCGGGCTGGCAGCGGCTGGTATGGCTCTTGAGCATAGCGGTTTAGAACTCGACCGCGAGCCATTGGAACGCATCGGCGTGGCTATGGGCACCGGGATCATTCCACTCGATCTCCGTGAGCTCGCGCCGGTCCTGGGTCAAACGATGACACCCGACAGACAGTTCGAAGAGGGGTGTTTTCCGAATGAATATGGAGAAGGCTTGTTTCCACTTTGGTTACTCAAGTATCTCCCGAATATGCTCGCCGCGCATATCTCACTCGTGTTTCAACTCCAAGGCGCCAATACCACCGTCACGACTGCGTGCGTAGCAGGTACCCAGGCGGTGGGTGAGGGCGCACGGATGATTTCTCGGGGCGAGGCCGATGTCATGCTATGCGGCGGGGCAGATAGCCGTCTCGATCCCTTAATGCTGTTGGCCTACACCAAGCTGGGCGCCTTGAGCCGCTCAGAACGTTGCCCAAGCGAGGTATCGCGTCCTTTTGATCGGTTCCGCGATGGCTTTGTGCTTGGTGAAGGCGCCGCAGTACTGGTGTTAGAGGCTTGGGAGCATGCGATCAAACGCGATGCCTGCATTTTGGCGGAGGTCCTGGGCTTTGGCAGTAGCTTTGATGCTTTCTCCGTCACCAAGCCCGATCCCAGCGGGGCGGGTGGCTCCCGAGCAATTGCCGCGGCACTCAAGGACGCTCGCGTCGATCCACGGGAGATTGACCACATCAACGCACATGGCACCAGCACCCGATTGAACGATTGGATGGAGACGGCATCGATCAAACGTACTTTTGGTGCCTATGCCTATGATGTGCCATTGACGTCGATCAAATCGATGATTGGTCATTCGATTGGCGCCGCCGGAGCGATCGAGGCCGTGGCTTTGACGCAGACCCTGCGTGAAGGAGTGATTCCTCCGACGATCAATCTGCATCACCCGGATGCGGAGTGCGACCTCGATTACACACCCAACACCGCGCGTGAGCAGCGGGTGCAAACGGCCATCTCAACGAGTTTTGGCTTCGGTGGGCAAAATGGCGCGTTGGTCATGCGTGCGGTGTAAACGGTGGCGGACGCAAGCTGGGCTTGCGAGCGTCATTTTACACAAGTAAGATTCACACCCACATAACCGAAGCGAAACCCAGCGACCAGGGAGCAACGGACGCGCCCACAGGTCTATTCAGGGATGAGAGTCGGTCCATGTTCAGGCCAGCCGGCAATGGTCATGGATCAAAGCGGGTAAACGCGTATAAGGCCCCTCATCGAGGTGCCTCGTTTCTCCACTACACATTCCTGAGTCGCCTGCCGTGGACAGTTGCTCTGGTCCTTGCGCAGGATTTTCCTTCATGAATGCATGGTGCAACTGGAAGAACCTGAGCCTTTTCGGGCTTCTGGGCTGGGCCTATCTACCGACTCTTCAACAACTGATCCATCTATGGTTCCATGAGCCTCAATACTCTCATGGTATCTTGGTGCCGTTCTTCGCCGCGTATCTGTTTTGGCAACGCCGCTCCCAGGCCTCGATGGGCAAGCCTGCCTCTCCAATCGGCTGGCTGGGCTATCCACTGCTGTTTCTCGGACTGGCGGGGCATTTACTCGGTGGGCTCACCGACTTTGTCTCACTCGATGCACTCAGCCTGCTGTTCTGTTTGGCTGGAATCGTCTTTCTGATCGGTGGCAAACCCCTGTGGCAGCAAGCCTGGCCTGCTTTATGTTTTTTAGTGTTCATGATCCCTCTCCCTTATCGCGTCGAAATCATGATGGGGCAGGATCTGCAACGCATTGCCACCTGGGGTAGCACCTTTGCCTTGCAGACGCTCGGTCAACCCGCCGTCGCGGAGGGGAATATTATCTTGATCCGCGATGTCAAATTGGGAGTGGCTGAAGCCTGTAGTGGACTGCGAATGCTGATGACCTTCGCGGCATTTTCGGTGGCTGCGGTGTTTCTAGTGCAACGGAGTTGGCTTGAGAAACTGCTCATTCTGTTGAGCAGCGTACCCATTGCCATGCTCACCAACATCCTGCGGATTGTTAGTACAGGGCTTGCATATATCTATCTGGGCAACGAGAGTCACGCCGTGCACTTTCTTCATGATCTTTATGGTTGGTTGATGATGCCCATAGGCTTAGGACTTCTGATGTTAGAACTCTGGATGTTTAAACATCTTCTGCTCCTCCCAGAAGCAGAAAGCCCATGAAGCCGATAGGTTTGCGGTGGTGACTTCAGGTTTTGTGCATGGGAGAGCGAGGAATCATGCAACCCGCACTGAAAACCCACTCCGCCCCGCCCGCCAGCGGTGCAATGGAGGAACCAACCCTATTCCCTGGCCCGTTTACCGACGGCCCAGGTTGGTCCGAGTCTGCCCAGTCCTCCTCCCAAGCCGGTGGAAACTTCGCGGGAAGACTCCTGGGCTATCTGCACTTTCATTGGGTGATGCTGGTTTTTGCGGGCACCTGCCTGGCTACAGCCCTGGCGTTTGCCGCCTGGAAGCTCATCCCTGCTCCGTATACCACTTATACACTTTTACAGGTATCATTGCATCCGAGCCGGGTTACCGAGATGGTTCCCGAGGCTACCTCGCGGCATGATTTCCTGACTTACCTTAAAACGCAAAAGCAGCTGATCACAAGTTACTACGTGCTGAATGCGGCTCTGCGTGATCGGCAAATTGCCGAATTGACCATGCTCCGCGACCGCGATGATCCCGTGCGTTTTCTGGAAGAAAAACTCCAAGTTGATTTTTCCGATGGCTCTGAGATCATTCGCCTGGCCTTGCAAGGAGACCATCCTGAAGAGATTGCCAAGATCGTGGACGCCGTCCAGAACGCTTACTTCCGCGAGATCGTCCAAGTCGAGCAGAATCAGAAAAAAGCCCGGCTCAAGCGTCTGGAGGATGCCAAGGTTCGGCTCAACCAGCTACTCACCAAAGAGTTCGACACGCTCAAAGACCGTTCCGATCTGAAACCGGCCGATCCGGATCGCAAAGCCGAATTGTTGCGCAGTAATGACCTCGCTCGCAATACTATCCGGACCTATGAAAAAGAACTGGTTACCGCGAAGACAGCGATCCAGAAGGCTCAAGCCACCATCGACCGTCTCAACCAGAAAGTCCAGAATCCGCCCTTACCGGCGAACTTTGACTTCGCGCTCGAACAAGCGCTCGAGCAGGACCCTGAAGTACAACAGATGGAAGCAGTCATCGCTGCCAAAGAAACGATCTACCAACACTTTCGCTATATTAATGAAACCGCTCCACAAACATTACAGGTCCGTGCCACCCTTGAATCGCTCCGCGCCGAATGCGATCAGTACAAACAACAGCAAGCGCTTCAGTTTCGCGAGACCAGCTTGGCGTCGGTTCGAGAGCAGTTCCAGGAACGTCTTGAACAGGCCGAGTCCGACCTGCAAGTCATGTTGAGCGAACGAGCCCACATTGAGCAGGCCCTGACCAAGGCCAAAGAGAGTCTCCAACCGATCGAATCGATCGCCGAGATTCCTCCCAACCTCGATCGGATGGAGATGGAGAAGCGCAAGGAACGCATCCAGCAGGTCATAGATCAAATTCAACTGATGGAACTCGAAGTTGACGCCCCGCCCCGGGTGCAGCGTTTGATGGATAAAGCCGCAGTCCCCCGACAGCGCGAGACCAAAAAGCGACTACTCGGAACCGTGTTTGCTGGATTGATGGGCTTTTTCGTGATCGCATTGGGGATTGTCGCCTATGAGTCTCGAGTGCAACGCGTCATGTCCTTGGAAGATGTGCAGCAAGTGGCCAGGGCCCCTGTCCTCGGCGTGATCCCATGGTCGACCGGGATGGAGGGGCGCCGACTCAACGCGCAACAGACCGCATCCTGGATGAACAATCATGCCATGGTCGAGGCATTGGAAAAAACCCGCACCCGCGCCGTTCAGCAAGTCTCGACCCCTCAAGGGCGGGTCGTTATGGTCACCAGCTCGCATACCGAAGAGGCCCGGCCGTTTCTCACCTGGAAGCTGACCATGAGCCTCGCGAAGTCGGGGGAACGAACCCTGTTAATGGACTTTGACTTACGGACCCCCTCGATGCACGAATTTATCGGCGTGGGTAATGAGGAGGGCGTGTGTGAAGTCCTGCGTGGGCAAACCGATGTCCGTCGCTCCATTCAGACCTTGAGTGAAGGATTGTGCTTTCTCCCAGCGGGAAAATGGTGTGACCAGCTGCGTCAGGAACTGGCCCGTGAGAAAATCGGCGGCCTGTTTGCGCGCCTTCGCGAGCACTTTGATTGCATCGTCGTACATAGTCACGCCATGTTGGCCGTCAGTGATACTTATCTTACTGGTCAACATGTGGATATGATTGTGCTTTCGATCTTGAAATATCAAAGTCGCTTGCCGCTGCTGAGTCGCGCTCAGGAACGGATGCTGGCCCT
The DNA here is from genome assembly GCA_964410665.1 of uncultured Alcaligenaceae bacterium. Classification (GTDB taxonomy): domain Bacteria; phylum Planctomycetota; class Planctomycetia; order Gemmatales; family Gemmataceae; genus CAYPIE01. Next base: position 5,106 of record CAYPIE010000005.1, on the reverse strand, counting down.
CGGACGTCGACAGATCGGCTTGGTCTACCTCGGTGGTTCGAACGACGAAACCTTGTGCTAGCCCATGCCGGCTGCGGTTCACATTGCGAAAGGATGCGTTTGATGGTGGCTCCCCGCATGACGCATTGGCTGATCTTGGCCATCGTCTTATTGACTACAACCCTGTTACACGGCCAATGGACCAATCGCTGGGACGAAACGGCAGGGAGCACGTTCTCAAAGCTCCTTCTGGCTCAGCTCCCGTCACGCTTGGGTGGTTGGCAGGGAGCCGAGGCTCGGGAACAGCCGGCCACCGCCCAGCAACCCTACTCGTGTGCCCGACACTTCCGACATGCTCGCAGTGAAGAAACGGTGATTGTTTCACTGATCTCCGGGCTACCTGCCGATGTGGCCACACACACTCCGGATGTTTGTTACCCAGGCAGCGGGTACACCATGAAATCGGCCAAGCAACGCGAAACCATTACCCTAGCCGATGGTCGTGTGGTGCAATGCTGGCGTGCCGATTTTGCCAAGGACAGCGCCACCGGGACCGAGCGATTACGCGTTCGCTGGACCTGGAGCATGGACGGTCGTTGGGAAGCTCCAGACTTCCCTCGGCTCTACTACGCAACCCGGTTTGCTGATACTTCCGTGCTCCAAAAGCTGTATATCGTCCACCCGGTGCAAGATGAAACCGAACACAACTCCGAATATCCAGAGTTTATCCAACAATTATTCCAGCAGTTAAATCCATTGCTGGGTTTTTAAGTCATCGACGCGGCGGCGGGTTCCTTTCTCAGTGTCGAGTTGAGTGCGAGTGCACATGATTCAACAATCTTATTTCTCTTTATCATCAATCCGCCTCGAGTCAACCTCCGATGTCGGCTTGGCCCCACGGCGCTTCCCGGCCGATCCAGCCCATCCTTTACTCGGGCAAGAGCCGCAACAATTACGCCGGCTGTTGCGCTGGCGACGGCTGATCGATTATTGGTTGGCTGTGATGCTGCTGACGGTCGCAGTGCCACTCACCTTAGCCTGCATGCTCTTAGTCCGACTCACCTCACGCGGTCCAGCGCTGTATCAGCAAAAACGAGTTGGGCAGTTCGGCCAGGTGTTCACGATCTACAAGATCCGCACGATGGTGCACGAATGTGAAAGTTTTACCGGGCCACGCTGGGCGACTCCCGGAGACCCTCGCGTGACCCCGGTGGGACGAGTGTTACGAGCCTTACACCTCGATGAATTGCCGCAATTAATCAACGTTCTCCGAGGAGAGATGAGTCTCATCGGCCCGCGCCCCGAGCGGCCCGAGATTGCCAGTAAACTCACTCAAGCGATCCCCGGATATGATCTACGCGTGATGGTCCGACCGGGCGTTTCTGGCTTTGCCCAGGTTCACCTACCCCCGGATACGAATCTGCAAAGTGTGCGCAATAAACTACAACTCGACCTGCACTATATTGAAAGACTATCCGTCTGGTTTGATCTCAAACTGCTGATCTGGACTGGCTTAAAAGTCTTTGGACTGTTTCCCAAGCAGGGAATTGAAGCCATTCCGCGCATTCCTGCGATCGAGGCGACCGCACGGACGGCCTAGACCGGACCTGGTAAACCAGCTCGGACGAATTCGCGGTCAGCTAGTACGCTGTCTGCGACGAGCATGGGAAACGCCGAGGCACGCACAGCAACCAGGCCCTATCCTGCGTCCATGCGAACTCAGTCTCGACCACGCTCGGAGACTGCGACGGGCGTGCCTCCCAGCGAGCCCCGGTCAGCACTTGCGTTCACTCGGTGCTACCGGCACAGATGGCCTGCCCTGGTCCAACCAGTGGCTCATCTGCTCACTCAAGATGATCTACGAGCCCAACACCGGCATCCTACGCCACGTTTGCCGAATCGAGGACTTGTATGCGGATTTCGGTCATTGTCCCCATCCGAAACGAAGCAGCCAGCATTGAAGCGACTCTGTTGGCCTTACTCGACCAGGATTATCCCGCCGAGCAGGTTGAGATCCTGGTGGTTGATGGTCAATCCGAGGATGCCACGGTGAGCATCGTGCGGCGTCTTCAGGCCATCGATCCACGCATTCACCTGCTGTACAATCCTCGACGGTATTCCAGTGCCGCACGCAATCTCGGTATCCTCCATGCGCGCGGCGATTATATCGTCATTGTCGACGGGCACTGTAGCATTCCCAGCCGCCACTATTTTCGGGCGTTACAGACGGCTTTTGTACGCAGTGGCGCAGAAACGCTCGGTCGACCCCAGCCGCTCCAAGTCGAAGGGGCAAGCCAGTTTCAACGGGCAGTGGCACTGGCACGTCAGTCGCAGCTCGGTCATAACCCCGATTCGAGCATCTTTGACCGCCAAGCCCGATTCGTTCCAGCTGAGAATGTGGCGATTGCTTATCGGCGGCAAGTGTTCGCCCAGGTAGGGCTATTCGATGAACAATTCGATGCATGTGAAGATGTAGAATTAAATAGTCGAATCGATCGGCACCGCCTGGTGTGCTATTTTTCGCCTGAACTGCTGATTTACTATCACCCGCGCCGAACATTTTCACGGTTGTTTACCCAGCTGGCGCGTTATGGCACTGGCCGGGCACGCTTAGCGGGTAAGCGACTAGATACGCTGAGTCTACCAGCACTCGTCCCGCCTGCTTGGCTGCTGTGGTGCCTGTTCGGCTGGCTGGGAGCCCTATGCTTGCCCGTATGGTTACCAGTCTATTTTGGAAGTCTCATCGTGTATTGGGGTGTGCTCGCGCTCTATAGTCTCGGTCTCACCTGGCCGAAGGACTTGCGGCTGTTGCCTTGGCTACCCGGGGTGTTCATGACTATCCATGCGGGCTTTGCGTGGGGCTTTTTACGTGAGCTACTATGCGGGCGACGGGTGAGGCAGCTTCAAGCGGAGCAGCCCCGAAGCTATCAACGCCTCACCTCCTATGTGGCTGGCATGGCCGCCCCTGTCAGCGAACATCCCATAACACAATCTGAGAACGATTGCCCCGATCCCCGCCAGCGGCCAGGCAAAGCCCGTCGGGGGAGAAAGCCAGTCGCACCACATTACCAATCGGCCAGCGAAACGAGTTGAGCCGTTGCCAATCTTGGGTATCCCAGAGATCCACATCCCCCCGATTTCGCCCCACGGCGAGGGTTTGGCCGTCGGGGGCAAATGCGAGGCAAGTGATTTGGCTCGAGCCCAACCGAGGCAGCTCATGGACGAATTCTCCGTTGGGCACCGACCATAGCCGCGCTTCGCGTGGGCCGGCAGAGGCCAGTAAAGGCAGAGTCGGATGAAAGGCCAAGGCTTCGACATAGGAAGGGTGCGCAACCCAAATGCCCAAGCGTTCTGCCTCGCGCAGATCCCAAAGATCAATCCGAGGATGGTCCCCACCCACCGCCAAAAAGCGGTTATTGCTTGCGATCGCAATCCGCCGATTATCCGAGGGATAGACCGCGGAGATGCCGGGGGACTGCGCCTCCCAGTCAGGTAGCCTCCAGCAGCGAAGCCGGTACATGCCGACGAGTAAATACAAGGCCTGGCCATCCGGGCGAAAGGCGAAGCCCGCCCCGGTTCGAAAGGAGCTTCCCAGTAATGTAAAAGACTCCTGTTCGGCCAGATCCCAGTAGCCGAGTGCCTCGCGGCGATTGCCGGTCAATCCCGCGGCATCGAAGTTTGCTACCAAAAAGCGTCCTTCCGGCGAAAACGCCAGGTTGTGGACCGGGTAACCTGGCCGCCAGCCAGGAATCCGGAGTTGTTGAGGCAGCGTCGGTTCATCGGCTAAGTGCCAGAGACGGACATTCCCTCCTGTGTCCGCGCTGGCAAGTAACGCCCCAGTTGGGGAAAAGCACAGTCCTGAAATGACCCAATCGGGATGAAAGAGAGTTCGCATGATCGAGATTAGCTAAGCAGATCGTCCATGTCCCAGAGCACAATACGCCCATCATCTCCCCCGGCCGCGATCCGCAAGCCATCGGGAGCGAAAGCGATCCGGTAGATACGGCCAATCTCCCAGGCATAGGTCGCGCACAATTGACCGGGCTGCAGCGCCCAAAAGCGAACCTCACCATCACGGCTGGCCGTGGCCAGGTATCGACTATCCGGGGTAAAAGCCACTTGCTCCACCAGCCGGCGATGACCACGCAAATCTTGTTCATGCAGAGCTTCCATCTGCTGCTCCTCCGGCCGAATCGCAATATGCCGCAGCATCACCGAATGCCCTGTCGCCGCGGCAACCCAGGCGCCATTGGCAGAAAACGCCAGGTCGCGAATGATCCGAGTGCGGTGTAACAAAGTGGATTGCGGCACACGCGGAATCGACCAGCCCCACTGACTGAAGATCGACCGCAGCCAGCCGCCGAGACCCCGCCTTTCCTCGCCGGTCAACAGATCCAGAAAGCGAATCCGCGACTGGCCATCGCCAAGGGCGAGGGTGCGATCATCGGGGGCCAAGGCATACACTTGGGTTCCAGCCGGAAGGTCACTCAAATGGGCACATTGCCGCCCAGAAGGCAGCTCCCAACAAGTGAGTGCGCCCGCGAGCCAGCCCATCCGGGTGTTCGACCAGAGCCGATCCCCTTGCCGCGTAAAGCCCAGCCAGGTCCGCTGAGCCTGTGCACTCAGTTCAGTCAACAGAGCAAATGGGGGAGAATCCTGTCGGATCTCAATGACCGAACGTCCCGCTTGCAAACTGGGCACCCGAGCGAGGGCAAAATGATCCTGACGGATGGCCGTGCGAAAGGCACTTACCCGCTCGCCCTGCAACAGCTGGCTCATCGGCTCGAGTTCTTGGTCAGCCTGCCCCCACCACAACGTGCGTCCATGCTGTACGGCAGCGAATAAGCGCTGACCATCAGCGCTAAAGCCCAGATGCCGGACCGGTCCATTTTCGATGTGCAACTGCCGCATAGCCCTCGACGCATCACAGAGTCGACATAAATCGCCCTAGTAGTGGAATTATACCGACACAGGCGGCATGTGTTCGCTGGATCTAGTTGACCAGCTCCATCGAAGTGGCGGCCAAGTGTGCCACCCAAACCTGGCCCGACAAACCGGGGCGATTCCTTCAGAGCGGCGGGTGGGAACCCGCCGAGGGTTGGGCGGAAGTGCCTCGGACCAACGCAC
>CAYPIE010000004.1:0-181326 GCA_964410665.1 uncultured Alcaligenaceae bacterium | reverse complement strand
GCGAGCGCGTGTCAACACTTCCCCGCCCCCGGTGTGACGCTTACGGATGCCCAGCTCTGGTCCGATACCGGGTTGTCATCGCGATCGAGGTGACCCACTCGTTTTCGCGAGCCGATTCGAGCTTTGGGACAGAGCATTCGATCGCTGCTGTGTCAGCACACCGTCGTCAGACGACCGTCTTAAGGAATCGCCGGAAAACGTACTGCCCATAAGGACCATCCGCCGGCGCGAGTGGGATCTCTTGAAGAGTAAGCACGGGTGCGCAGAAGTCCGCGTGGGCGCTTATGTGCAGGCAAAAGTCAAAAAATCGGGTTTTTGTCCCTGGCTCACTATATATATGGATAGGGAGTGTGTGCCAACTTAGGTACGACGCCGCGGGCTTGCCTAGACCCGGCGGAACTGTTTATCGAGTTCTTGGCGGCTAAACAACAGTGAGGTCGGCCGTCCGTGCGGGCAATGGTGCGAATCCTCGGCCAACTCCCGTTGTGCCATCAAGGCGGCAATCTCTTCCTCGGTGAGGCGGTCGCCAGCCTTGACCGCGGCCTTGCAGGCCATGGTGGCCAGCAAGTGGTTCAGCAGTTGGGCTCGATTCGGTGGCCTGTCTTTGCTCAGTAGAAAGTCGATGACGCCCTTGAGAATGGTGGTGGGTGAACGCTTGCCGAGGATGGCAGGATAACCGGTCAACAGGATGGTACCGCCGCCAAAGTCTTGGATGTCCAGTCCGAGCTCCCCCAGGGCGTCCTGAGCTTCGAGCACGGTGCCGGCTTGTTCCATACTGAGGTCGATGGGTTCGGGGATCAACAGACGCTGCACTTCGAGCTGTCCCGTTTGCATGCGCTTGCGTAATTGTTCAAAGAGAATACGCTCATGCAACGCATGTTGATCAATGAGCAAAACACCCTCGTTGGTCTCCGCCACCAAGTAGGCGTTATGGACTTGCATTGCCTTGAGGGAACGGGCACCCACCTGCAATGGGGATGACACGACCTTGACGGGCTCAGGGGTTGGCTCGGCCAGAGGAGCGTGCGGATCGGTCGGGGATGGCACCGGACCAATCGGGGACGGATCCGGACGAATCGGGGACGGGTTCGGATTATTCGGGGGATACACCGGAGAATCTCGGGACGGTTCCTGGTGAACCGAGGGGGTGCTCACCGAGTGACTGGGTGGGTTGGTCGGTTCAATCACCTCCCAGGGGGCAACGGTCGCCGCGGCTTCTTCTTTGCGTGGCGGAGCCGTGGAGGTGGGGCTGGTTCTGGGCAGTGAAGGGTCTGATTCGGCATCACTGGGGACCTGCAGCGCGGGAACCAAGTTGGCCGCACTTAAACGTTGCCGAACGGTCGAACGGACCAAATGGTAAAGTGTCTGGCCGTCGCGGAAGCGGACTTCACACTTGGTCGGATGCACATTGACATCGACCTGATCCGGTGGCAGGTCGAGGAAGAGAAAGCTGACGGCATAGCGACCGCTCATTAACAGGCCGCGGTAAGCCTCCTGGATCGCGTGCAACAACGAGCGATCACGGATCCACCGGCCGTTGAGAAACAGATACTGCAGTTTGGCCGTGCCCCGATCGCACTTGGGGTCGGCAATGTAGCCCCATAGATGGACGTCGCCTTGGTCGCCTTCGAGGTCGAAGAGTTGTTCCTTTACCTCAGATCCGAAGAACAGGCCGATCCGTTCAGTTAGCCCGGCAGTGGCGGGCACTTCATAGACGAGTTTGCCATTATGTCGCAGTGTCAGGTGCAGGTCAGGGTAGGCCAGGGCAATGCGGGTCACCGTTTCGCTGACATGGCCCAGCTCGGTGGCCACCGCCCGCAGGAACTTTTTGCGAACTGGAACGTTGAAAAACAGGTGCTTCACTTCGATGCGGGTACCGTGGGCCCCGTTCCAGGGTTTGACCGGAGAGAGGACGCCGCCATGATTCTGGAGTTCAGCGCCATGCTCCTGGTCGCGAGGTCGCGACTGCAGTGTGACCTGGGCGACCCCTCCGATCGAGGCCAAGGCTTCGCCGCGAAAGCCAAGGGTACCGATGCGGAAAAGATCGTCCGCGTCGCGGAGCTTACTGGTAGCGTGCGTGGTAAAGGCCAGTGGCAATTGCTCGGCTGCGATCCCACAGCCATCATCGACCACTTGGATCCGTTCGGTGCCCCCTTGGTCCAGTTCGATATCGATCCGGGTGCTGCCGGCGTCGATCGAATTCTCCAGCAATTCCTTGACGACTGACGCGGGCCGCTCGATCACCTCGCCGGCGGCAATCTTACTCACTACGGTGGCGTCAAGCTGTTGGATCGGGGCCATGAGGTTTCTCGCGATAGAGGCTATTCCGAAGCGTGTCCCAGACGCTCATCCGGGGGATTATGCAGGAGGAGCGCGGTGAGCCGTTCCGTTGGCAGTGGAAACGCGTCCCAGATCTGCACCCGTGGGCGGATCGTCCGAATGGACGGTGTAACTGCAGCGAAATGTCCACGAATGTACCGAGACAATCGGGGGACCGAAGCGGACAAATCCCGGACAAAACCCGACAAATCCGGGATAAAAACTGGGGTATTTCGCAGACAACTCCTTGCGATTTCAGAGTCTCGTGGGGGTCTTAATCGCTTTCCTCGGCTTCCTTTTTCCAGCGCTGGATCATGCGGTAGAGGGTCCGCTCACCGATACCGAGCATTTGGGCAGCGGCTTCACGGTTGCCTTCGGTCAATTCCAGAGCACGCTCGGTGTAGTAGCGTTCTACTTCTTCGAGGGGGCGACCAATCAGATGATCGATGCCCACGGCTCCTGGTTCCGCCTCACCCAGACCCCGCAGCCCCTCATCTCCCTCCGGAATGTCATCGATGCCAAGGATGCCATCGGTGTCCAAGAGCACCATGTTCTCCAGGGTGTTGCGGAGTTCACGAACATTGCCTGGCCAATGATAGGCGGCAAACGAGCGACGGACATCTTCCGACAAGGCGGTGACATCTTTGGCATATTTGCGTGAAAACTCCTTGATAAAGTGGGCAGCCAGCAGCGGAATATCCTCCTTCCGTTCGCGCAGCGCTGGCAAGCGCAACACGCCGACACGCAGGCGAAAGTAGAGGTCCTCGCGAAACAGCCCATCGGCGATCGCTTGCTTCAGGTCGCGATTGGTCGCCGCAATCAATCGAACATCGACTTTGACGGGCTCATTGGAACCAATCCGAGTGATCTCCCCGTTTTCCAGAACACGAAGCAACTTGGCCTGCAAGGGCAGGGGCATCTCGCCGACTTCGTCCAAGAAAAAGGTGCCCCCGTTGGCATGTTCAAACCGACCCAGGCGTCGCTTATCGGCGCTGGTGTAGGCGCCGGGTTCGTGGCCGAACATCTCATCGTCGAGGAGATTTTCATTGAGGGCTGCGCAGTTCATCGCCACAAAGGGTTTGTTCTTGCGTGGACTGTTGTTGTGCAGCGCCTTCGCGGCGAGTTCTTTGCCGGTACCATTCTCGCCAAGGATCAGAACGGTGGCCGGAGTCGGGGCATATGCTTTAAGCTTTTTCAGAACATCGTGCATCTTGGGACTGTTGCCCAAAACACCCTCGAAGCCGAACCGTTCATCCAGCTGTTGACGCAGTTCCCGATTGGCCCGGCTGAGGCGGACCCGCTCGGCGGACTTGCCGACAATGGCCCGGAGTTCGCTCAGATCGATCGGCTTCAGCAGATAGTGGACAGCCCCCAGTTTGATGGCTTCGACAGCAGTCTGAACATCACCATACCCGGTGACCACGATTGCCTCAGTTTCCGGATGTTCGCGGCGAAGTTTGCGGATGATCACCATCCCATCCATGTCGCCGAGACGAAGGTCGACCAGCACCACGTCGAACTCCTGTTGGTTGAGAAGTTCGATGCCGGCGTGGCCGGAGTTGGCGGTGCTACAGACGTAGCCTTTACGTTCCAGACTTTCGGCGACAACCTCGGCATGGGCGGGTTCATCATCGATGACCAGGATTCGGAGAGGATCTTCGGTTTCCTCCATGGCTGACTCCTCTACACCTGGCGATTGTGAATGCTGGGTGTCGTCTCGACAAGGTTCGTAGCAGCCATTCATTGTAGTGGACGGGCTACCAGTTTGACAGTCGGAATCCCAAGATGTGAACCGGGGAGTGGTGCTGCGTCTCAGTATCTTCAAGGAACGCAGGCAACTCTCGGTTGGTTGCACTGGCTTGGAAGGTCAGCGGCCGTAAGGCCGGCAGGGTTCGACTCCCTGGCGTTCCGCTTGGCATCTTGGGGCCGGGGTGCCCGTGCTGCACAGGATCCCGAGCTCGGCAGTGAGGACGGGACGTGTGCTAGAGTTGAGCAAAGCGAGCAAACCTGTTGTTCTTTTGCGAGTCGAAACGATGGCAGCCTCTCAGTCTCGTCCCCCGATGTCACGTCGGGACTTTGTGACCGGGTTGGTCGGCGGTGGTACGGCGGGCTTGGCCTCCTGGTACCTGGCCCCGATCGATTGGCATGTCCAGCGACTCCCGGTCGGGTCCGAGATTTCATTTGCACAACACGGCGAGGACCTGGTCATCGCAGGGATCGCGGAACGATTGGGCCTGCAAACACTTCACTATGTGGACATAGGAGCCTATGACCCGGTCGCCGGCAGCAACACGTACTGGTTCTATCGCAAAGGGGGCCGAGGGCTACTGATCGAGCCGAACGTGAGTCTGACCGAGCGGTTACGTTCGGTCCGGCCGCGCGACTCTGTGTTGCCGGTCGGCATCGGCATCACTGCCGAACGTGAGGCCGATTATTATGTGTTCAACCTGGCGCAGAACAACACATTCGATCCGGAGGTGGCTGAGCGGTTGTCGCACGATACCAGCGGCGAGATTCATCTGGAACGGGTGGTCAAGATGCCGTTGGTGCCGATCAACGAGCTGTTGGCCGAGCACTTTGACGGGGGGAACCTCGATCTGCTCAGTATCGATGTGGAGGGGCTCGACCTGGCGATTCTCGAGACAATGGATTTCCAGCGGTATCGTCCAACGCTTTTGTGTGTGGAACACCATCATATCGCTGGAGGCCGGCAGAGGTTAGACGACTACCTGAGCGAGCAAGCGTATGCCATTCGAGGCATGACCGAGCCGAACACGATCTATGTGGATCAACGGTATCTGGAGAAACGAGGAAGTAAATAGTGCTCAAGTAAGCTTGGTAAACTTCGATGTGAACCAATCCGCATCATCTTGACTAAACGAACCTTCACGATCCGCGGAGTGATTGTGGAGATTTGATGAAAAACTGACACGAAGACTGTGCTCCTTTGGAAACTCCGATCTTCTTCAATTTGAAGCTGTAAGTTTTTCAGGTAGCAGTGAAGGTCAAGTAACCTCACGAATGCCGAAACCATGGCAAGACAGCATTACTCCTCTTCCACTGCGATGTTCCCGAGTTCCTGGAATCTTACGAGGGGAGTAGAGAATCTCAATCCGGCCCCGGTTCGGCATCCCATCCTGCCCCAGTGCTTTCGCGAAAACCTTTCTATGAGGTATTGGTTTGAGAGTAGGGTGCCTCTGTAGATTTTGGCAGGTCAATCGTGCTTGGATCCTTCTCCTTTCTGGAGGCTCTGATGCCTTCGATCACCATCGACTAGACCACCTACGCCGAGCGGGCGTCCCTGGAACGGGCCATCGGGTTGGTCCGCCAGCTGCACACCGCCAGCCGCCCAGGCCGCTGACGGCACCGTCCTGACTGTCTGTGAAGTCACCGCGTTGACCGATGGCCGGGAGCTGTTGCGCGATACCTTGGCCGCGGCCCTGCAGGCCCGCGCTGACGTTGTCGACGCCGAAAAAAAGCCGGCCAACGCCGCAAAAGGAGACACGCCCGCTGGGTCTTGACCGGCCTGGGCCGCATCCGCCTGGGCCGCCAGTATTTTGCCGGCCCCGACGCCAGTTTTCGGGCCGACGCCGCGCTGGGAGTGCACGGCTACCTCACAGCCCAGGCCGAACAGATGGCCGTGCTAGCTAGGGTGCACCAGCCCTTTGCGAAGGCCCAAGCGTTGTTGGCCAAGCTGGCCGGCTGGGACCTCGACGACGAGCTCATCCGCCAGCGGACCCATGCTGCGGCCCAACGGGCCTGAACGGGGCGCCGGCACTGTGGGGATTTGGACCGGTTCGAGCAGGCCGACGGGGCGACCGAGGTGGCCATTGACGCCGGCAAGGTGCCGACCACCCACGGCTGTCGGGACGTCAAGCTGGTGGTCTTCGTCAAGTCGCCGGTGTGTGAGCCGGCGGGTGTGGTGGACTGGTACTCGCGGGACTTGCCGGGGCCGACGGCGCGGACGGTGCTGGCCGCGGTCGAGGGGTGCGAGGCGTTTACCAACCCGGTCCAGGTCGAGGCCGACCGACTGGCGGTGACGCACGCGGCGGACGTGACGGTGCTCGGCGACGGGGCCGAATGGATCTGGAACTTGGCCGAACAGGTCTTGCCTCAGGCCGGGGGGGTGCTCGACATCTATCACGGGATGGGCCGGTTGGGCGAGGCGGCCCACGCAATCTGGGGAGACCAGACCGCGGCGACGGCACAGCACCGGGAGGCAGCGTGGGCGGCGCTGCGGAGCGGGGGCAAACCGGGGCTCGAGGAGTGGGTCGGGGCGGCGTTCGCGGCAGTGCCCCAGAGCGTGTCGGCCGAGCCGCTGGTGGCGGCCGCGGCGTACTTTGCCAAGCACCCGGCTCGGCTGGACTGCGCGGGCCGGTCGGCTTCGGGGCGGAGCATCGGCAGCGGGTTGGTCGAAGGCAGCATCAAGCAACTGGTAAACCTGCGGTTGAAGCGGACCGGAGCCTGGTGGGACGCGGACCACGTCGGGTCGAGCTAATTGCCTTGCCCGATGCCCCGGAATGCCAGGCGTTCTGGACCGCCGCCTGATACAGGGGACAAAAGCGGCAGGGGCACCCTCCCAAGATGTGAACCGGGGAGTGGTGCTGCGTCTCAGTATCTTCAAGGAACGCAGGCAACTCTCGGTTGGTTGCACTGGCTTGGAAGGTCAGCGGCCGTAAGGCCGGCAGGGTTCGACTCCCTGGCGTTCCGCTTGATGAATGCTGCAAGACTCGATTGACGCCTTCTGAAACAATATCATGGTTTGTCTATTTAACCCAGATGGATGTAATGAGGGACGCGATGGTGATATGACGAGAGGATTATGGAGATTTCATGAAAAGTTGCCCGTTGTCTGCGCGCAACTGGACATTTCAATTCACTTTGATAACAAATTCACGTGTGCTGCGGTGCTAGCCAAGCGTGTGTAACCTTGGTTCTCCGATGTTCATCCGAGATCATCGTTCGCCCAATCGGTTTTCTTCTCGGCGGCCACATCCGTGTGTCTGCTGGCCGAGACAAATGTATGGGTGATCGTACGAGAAATTGGATTGTCTTCGCTTTTTGGATTTCATGAGGTTTGCATTGAGCGTTCCGTTTGCTCGCACCCAGATGCGATTCGCTGGGCTGATGATTGGACTCATGGGAGTGCACGGCTGTTTGGGCGATGGCACCATTCCCACCTATCCGGTTCGCTTGAGCGTCACCCACGCAGGCAAGCCAGCGATCGGGGCAGAGGTCACCCTCCATCCTGTGGACGCCAACGGTCGAACCTCGGATTCGGAAACGCCGGCAAGTCTCCACCTTTATCCGAGCGGAACCGTGGATGAGCAGGGGATCCTTGAGTTTAACACTTATAAGAAGCATGATGGAGCACCCGCAGGTGAGTATCGCGTGACCATCCGCTGGCCCGAGCTGGACGGCAATGCTAAGGATGATCCGGAGAGTGACGATACCGGGATCGATCGATTGGGCTTTCGCTATGTAAATCCCAAGAAGACCCCACTGCGTTTAACGGTTCAATCCGATGGGTCTTATTCTCCGAAGCGATACGAACTTGAATAACTCGACTGTACTTCAAAGATCGCGTCTGTTGTGGGTTATCGGCCTGGCGACGGCCACAAATTCGCGTAATCGTTATCAATGTTGTTGATTCTTCAAGTTGGGGTAGGCTGCCAATGCAAGTAAAGCCAATGCGTCGTGCCTTTACCTTGATTGAGCTGTTGGTCGTGATCGCCATCATTGCGGTGCTCATCGGTCTATTGTTGCCGGCGGTCCAAAAGGTACGGTCCGCGGCAGCACGCTTGACTTGTCAAAACAATCTCAAGCAAATTGGTCTCGCCATGCATAATCACGAGAATACCTACGGTGAATTCCCACCGGGCTGGACCGAAAACCATAGTATCTTCACATACCTGCTGCCCTTTATTGAGCAGGAGGCTATATTCCGGCAGTATGACTTTAATCGGAATTGGATCAGCCCGTTCAACGCACGAGCGACCAAGAATAATATCAAGACCTTCCTATGTCCGGCGGCACCAGGTGGCCGTTCGTGGATCAGTGACTATGCTGTGCAGGGTGAGATTGATGACTCCAATATAGCCTTGCGTCTAGAAGCCCCGCGGTCAGACTTTGATGGTTTCTTCCCACCCGGAGGCAAGCCTGGCTTTCGCAAACCGGTTCCGATCTCCGCAATCAAAGACGGTTTGTCCAACACCTTCATGATGTATGAGGATGGTGGACGGCCGGAATTTTGGGAGTTCGGCCAGCGCAATACGGAACGAACCACGCCCGTGAGCGGCGCTCAATGGGCCAATCCGGCTTCGTACTTTCATGTGCACAACATCTGCCGGGGACTCAGTTCGATCAATTGTAATAACAACAACGAGATCTATTCCTTTCACTTCAACGGTGCCAACTTTGGCATGGGCGATGGCTCGGTCCGGTTTGTCCAGCAGGACCTCGATCCACAAGCTTTTGTCTCGTTGTTCACCCGAGCCGCGGGCGATATTGTCGCCGGCGACAACTAATCCCACAATCCCGTCCCATTAACCATAGAGACCACTCTGAAGCCGCCACCCAGGGGTGGCGGCCTGTCGATGGTCGCATGGTGCACATATAAACAACGGTAGCACTTGCTCGAATCGATGGGGAGGGCAACGCGTCTCACATCGCATTTTTCAATCTTTCAGAACAGACTTTTCCCCTGGTTGAAGGATTACTGCTAGTTGGTAGCTGGGTCATCCTATGGGGAATCATGTTGGGACATAAGACTGTGATCATCCTAAGTCTAAATAATCCGCTCTACTCAAGATCGTTTGAAGTACATGCTAGAAATGTTGCGAGGCCTCCCAACAACTGCGCCAGATAGACGCATCATGGATAGCTTGGCGAGACCTCAGAAGGGATGCGGCTTTGATGGCTGTAACCCGGTGAGCCATCCGTGCATCGGATCTGCCATTACCAAACCGAACGATGACGTAGTTGCACGAAAACTAAGCTCTCACACGGGGATGTGGGGAGTCAGTAGGGCTGTGCTTACAAGATTTCATATAAACTTCATACCATGTCGTAATTGCAATTAATATGAATACTCTAGTTATCTTAGGTTCCAGGATCGCTTAAATTACCAGGTTTAACGCACAGGATTGGCAGCTATGCAAAGCTCTATTTGGCGCAAGGCAATCGCTCGAATGTTCGCGAAGGGCAAGCAGGGTCGACGGCAGGCCCGTGGCCTGGCCGCGCGCAAGTCCTTGCGCTTGGAGCAGTTTGAGGATCGTATCGTCCCGGCAGTCTCGGTATTTCAAGAAGGGGTCGACAATGGATTCGGGCCGTATGTGGGAACCCAGGATGTCCGGATTAGTGAAGACTTCCCCAATGGGGAGGCGGATCCAGGCTTTAATCCTCAGCTGTTTACCGACTTCCCCGGCAGCAGTGGCCTGTTTAGCCAAGTGCTGTTGCGTTTCGACAACATCATCGGCACCGATCCAGGGCAGATTCCGCCGAATGCGATCGTGACCTCGGCGGTGCTCAACACCACGACCAACGGGGGCAGTGCCGATGGTGACGGAGGCTCCTTCCACCGCGCGTTCGAGTCGTTGGTCTGGGACGAGAGCGCTACGTTCAACTCGGTTGGCGGCTTTGGACTGGTACCCGGCTTCGACGGTCGGTCCTCTTGGGAAGCCCAGGCGGGTTTCTTCTCCACCGAACCAGACGTTGAGTTCGGACCGACCCCGATCGACGTCACCGAAGATGTGCAGGTTTGGGTGAGCGGGGAGGAGCCGAACAACGGTTGGTTCACCTTCCCCTGGGAGAACGGCTTTGTCCCGGGCAATGGTGACAACGCCTGGTCGTTCGTCAGCTCGGAAGACAATGTCATCAGCGAGCGTCCCGAACTACGTGTCGAATGGTTCTTACCAGACACCAACACCCAACAGATCACCTTCGACCGCGGCCTCGACCTGGGCATCGCGGAAGCGCAACCCAACAGTCCCGTGGGCGTGAATTCGCCGTCACTGAGCGTGGTCAGCGCCCCGAACGCCACCACCCAGGCGCTGCTTCGATTCGACGACCTGATCGGCAACAACCCAGGCCAGATCCCTGCGAACGCCAACATCCTCGGGGCACGACTGGTCATCAACACCGCCGGCACCCTCTTCGACCTGTCGGAATTCAACCTGGCTCAGGGTGGTAGTGGTGCGCAGATCCACCGTCTGCTCACTCCGTTCGACGGCAACTCCAGCTGGAGTAGCTTCGGCGGCAACGGTATCCAGGCCGACGGCATCGAAGCCACGGTGAACCCTGACGATGAGGTGGGATTTAGCCGCACCAGCGTGCAACTGGCTCCGGGGCAGAACGTTTACGCCGATGTGACCGAAAGCGTCCGTGCATGGGCTGACGGCGCTCCCAACCACGGCCTGGCGATTTTGCCCTTCTCAAGCGGTGGCGACAATTGGGTGCTCAACACGCTCAACTCCGGCAACGGGCCAGTCCTTGAGGTCACCTACAGTACGGTGGTCGACCCCGCACGGGTGATTGTCACCCAACTGGGGACCAACACCAACGAGGACGACGGCAGCGTGGAGGTTGTGGTCCAACTGGATGCCGCGCCCACGGCCGATGTGATCGTCCCGGTGGTTTCTAGCGACCCGAGCGAGGGGACCCCATCGACGAGCGAATTGGTGTTCACTCCCGCAAACTTCAGCCTGCCACAGACCGTCACGATCAACGGGGTCGATGACGATTTTGTCGACGGCAACGTTCCCTACCAAATCGAGTTCGGCCCCACCCTCAGCGACGACCCGGCTTACGAGTTCCGCACCGCAGCTATCAACCTGACCAATGATGACAACGATACCACCGGCCGCGTCCGCGTCTTGTTCCAGGAAGGTGTCGACAACGGCTTCGGTGTCTACACCGGTACGCTTGACACGCACATCGACCTGGACAACCCCGACACCGCGCTCGGTGAAAACGCGGAGCTACTGACCGACTTCTCTGGATCCAGTGGTTTGGAGAGTCAGACACTGATCCGCTTCGAGAACATCTTCGGCGATGGGCAAGGTCAGATCCCGGCCGACGCTGTCATCACCTCGGCGAGCTTGTCTTTCCGCACAACTACCGGAGCGGGGAATGGCGACGGCGGCACGGTGCACCGGGTGTTGATTGACTGGGACGAGTCCTCCACCTGGAACAGCCTTGGTGAAGGGATTCAGGCCGATGACATCGAAGCACGCTCTGAACTGAGCGCGCAGGTCGGTGCCTCGACTCTCAATAACGACCCGGACGACCTCAGCCTGGTGACCATGGACGTCACCCGCGACCTCACCGCCTGGCAAGCCGGTGCTCCCTTACTCGGCTGGTCCCTGCTGCCCTGGGCGGGCGGCAGCAACGCCTGGATCTTCTTCTCTTCTGAGGGGGCCCTGGAAGACCGGCCGATCCTATCGGTGGAGTACGTGATCCCGCCGCCGGTGGTCACCGTCTTTGATTTTCAGCAGGGGGTCAACGGTTATCAAGGGACCCAGGACACCGACCTGTTGCAGGGCTCGCCAGACAGCGACCAGAGCAATGACACCACCCCGATCGTGGACTTCGCCGGTCCTACATTCTCGAATCTGCTGCTGCGTTTTGATGACATCATCGGGGACGGTCCCGGTCAGATCCCAGTGGGGTCGACCGTGCTGAGTGCCGAGCTTATCCTTGACACCATCAACCCCGGTGACGGCGGCTCCTTCCACCGCATGCTGATTGACTGGGACGAGTCCTCCACCTGGAACAGCCTGGGCAACGGCGTCCAGGCGGATAACCTCGAGGCGCTGGCGGAGTTCAACGCCCAGGCAGGAACTCCAGAACTGACTCCGAACGTCGAGCAGCAGTTCAGCTTCTTTGACGTGACCACCGACGTCCAGGCGTGGGTGGACGGCCAGGACAACTTTGGTTTCGTGTTCTTGCCCTGGGCGGGCGGCTCGGACGGCTGGGAGATCTTCTCCTCAGAGTTCATCGATGTCGCCGCCAGGCCCCGCCTCCGGGTTACCTTGAGCAACCAACCCCCGGCCCCGGGTGCAGACCTGG
Source organism: uncultured Alcaligenaceae bacterium (assembly GCA_964410665.1). GTDB lineage: Bacteria > Planctomycetota > Planctomycetia > Gemmatales > Gemmataceae > CAYPIE01. The sequence continues at coordinate 168,939 of CAYPIE010000004.1, read as the reverse complement.
TGGTTGTCCAACAGGACTCTGGCGAAAACATGCTGGACGTCCTCGCGAACGACGACGACCCGGATGGTGATGGCTTGACGGTTGTGGCTGTGGACCCGATCGGGACGAGCGAGTTGGTTAGCATCACCCCAGACGGCACCGGGGTCCTCTTCACCCCAGCAACAGGATTCGTTGGTGAGGATCAGTTCACTTACACCGTGCAAGACCCGAGTGGGACGACCTCGGTCGCCACGGTCCGGGTGTTCGTCAATGCCACGGGCAACCAGGTCCCGGTGGCAGTGGATGACATGGTGATGGTCTCTGAAGACGTGGAGATCGACCTGAACGTATTGGCCAACGATAGCGACGCCGACAACGATACCCTGACGATCGACTCTATTTCCCAGCCCAGTAACGGCACTGCTGTTCTGAGCAACGGCATGATCCGTTACACCCCGAACGCGAACTTTAACGGGCAGGAAACCCTTACGTATCTGGTCCGCGACCCCAACGGCGGGGTCGCGAGTGCCACGGTCATGATCGACGTGGTTCCCGTCAATGACGACCCGGTGGTCACCGATGATACGCTACTCTCTCAGGGCACCCTGGTAAGGACCCTGGATGTGCTGGCAAATGACAGCGACGTGGACGGCGACGCCCTCTCGATCAGCGAGGTGACCCAGCCGGCGGCCGGTACGGTCACCAACAACGGCGACTCCCTGACCTACGACGCGAGTGGTGCGGAGGGGACGCAGAGCTTCACGTACACCGTCGTAGACGGCAACGGTGGCATGACGACGGGCAACGTTACGGTTGTCATCGGTGGGCCGATCGGTCGATTCGCTGCCCAGGACGACGATGTGGTCGTCGGCGCGGACGGTGTCCTGACCTTCGACCCGTTGGCCAACGACCCGCGCTACATCGCTGAAGGGGCCAACATCCGTGTGGTGCAGTTTAACTCCAGTAATGACCAGGGGGCAGTGAGCGAGTTCGCCGACCAGGCGTCTCCGTTGTTCATCATCGAAGATGGCAACCGCGGTGACATCGACCCGCAGATCGGCAACGAACGCGGCGACGACGGTCAGCTGGGTGTGTTTATTTCTACCACCGCCGAAAACGGCCGCGACAACTCCTCGGGTGGCTCTCCTCCAGGGGTGAACTTCGCCGTCCCCAGCGCCGTTGGTACCGGGACCGTCTTCTTGCCCATGGAAGCGGTCGTGGGCAGCCCTGTCGGCGGTGGTGCCGAGGTCAACCTGAACCCGTCGGTCTCCTACTTCCCCTTCGAGGACGGATGGCTGGCCGGGCGCTTCGTCGGCGTGTTGAGTCAAGCCTCGCCGGGGATCGAGCAAGGTACCGAGTTCATCGACAACGGCGACGGCACCTACCTGGTCGACCTGGCTTCGTTCGGGGTCACCTCGCAGACCGATGGCGTGCTGCTGGCGATCAGCGGCGACAACGATGACCGCTACGCCCAGACGGTGGCCAACCCCGACGGCACCTGGACCATCCGTATCACGGGTGCGTCGGCCACGGTCGGCGCCACCCTCCCGGGTAACTTGTCGTTCGTATATGTGCCGCGCACAACCCCCAACGCCTTTGTGGGCATTTTCGACGGGAACGGAACCATCCCCACCATCTTCCAGGATGAAGCGGTGATGGTGAGCCCAACCGGGAACCCGGGTGAGTTCTTGCTCGAGATCGACGGGTTCACCCCCGAAGATGGCATCCTCACGCTAACTCCGGGTGGAACCGGTGCCGCTCAGGATAACGTGGTCAGCTACGAACCTACCGCGAACGGCTGGATCATTCAGACTCGCGACCGCTCCAGCGGTGCGGCAGTCCTCGAGGACATTGGCAGCGATATCGTAACCTCTTTTGTCTTCCTTCCGCTCGATATCGACTCGGAGAAGTCGGTGACGGAGATCAACGGGACCTTAGTTACGGCGGGCACCCCGGTCACGCTGCCGTCCGGAGCCCTGGTCACGGTCGGCGAAGACGGGACCATCAGCTATGACCCCAACGACGCGTTCTCATTCCTGGGGGCTGGTAGCATCGCCGAGGACAGCTTTGCCTACACGGCGAGCAGTGACGGTTTGACCAGCATCTCGACCGTGTTCGTCATCGTGGAGGGTATCAACGACGCCCCCACGGCCGGCGATGACACCTTCGAAGTCGCGATCGACAGCCCCGCCCAGGCGTTGAACGTCCTGACCAACGATCTCGATGTGGATCTGACGGTCCCGGTCACCGAGGCTGCGAACATCGAGGTCACGCAGTCGAGCTCGAGCTTCAACGCGGTGACCACGCCGCAGGGGACCCCGGCATTTCAGGTGTCTTCGCTCGGCACGGGCAGCTTCGGCCTGCAGATCGGAACCAGTGCGGCCAACGACGCCCGCACCGGTGTGGTGATCCCGACCGTCCGGGAAAACCAGCGGGACAACACGGTCCCACCCAACAGCGGCGGACCGGGCCTGAGCTACGCGACCAGCCACATCGGCACCTCTGGGAGCCCCACCTTCGGTGCTCTCAGTGCTGAGCGAGCCGGGCTGGGTGGCTACGTCCTGAACAGCCGAGCCACCTCGGGAGGTGACGCCCCGAGTGGCAGCGCCTTCAACATTAACCTCAGCGCTGCTTACTTCCGTTTCGATCAGTTTATCGGCGGACATGCCACCAACGATGCCAACGGCAACAACGCGCCCGTTTCCGAGTTCGTCGGCACCGAAGGGTTGGCCTTCGAAGAAGAGTTCACGGAACTTGGTGGAGGCCGCTACCAGCTTGACCTCACCGGGTCCGAGTTCGGGGTCAACTCGCAAACCGACGGGGTATTACTGGTCACCGGAGGCAAGTCCGGCGACGACAATTATGCCTTGCAGCAAGCTAACTCGGACGGCACCTGGGCCATCTTTGTCAAGGACAATGGCGATTTCGCCGCCAATGAGTCGACCGAACAGGATCCGCCCGCGTTCGTCTTCGTCCCCTTGGACACCCCCAATGCCACGGTCGGCAAGTTTGACGGGGCGGGCAACGCCCTGTTGGGCGACGGCTACTTCGTCGAACGGATCGACGTCGGTACCTACCGCCTAAGCATCCCCGTGCAGTCGGCCACCACCGGGGCGCTGCTGTTGTCCCCGGAATGGCTTGGCGGCACTGAGAACGTGGACAACATCGTCACTTACTCCGCGTCGGAAAACGACTTCATCATTCAGTCCCGAGATGCAGATACCGGCACCCTGCAGGAGCTGGGCGCTGGTGTGCCGGTTGCCTCATTCGTGTTCCTGCCGTTCGGCGGACCCGACCAGGACCAGCTGATCATCTCCGAGGTTTCCGATCCGGCCAACGGTACTGTGGCGATCACCGGCAACGGCACCGGTCTCACCTACGAGCCCGACGCGGGCTTCGAAGGAGTCGACACCTTCACCTACACCGTCAGTGACGGGAACGGTGGTTCCCAGCAAGGGATGGTGACCGTCAACGTCACCGACCAAGGGAACAACCCGCCCGTCGCGAACGATGATATGGCCATGACCATGGAAGAGGTGCCAGTAACCATCAACGTCCTGGCCAACGACACCGATCCTGACATGGACATGCTCCAGGTCATTGAAGCCACCGACCCGGTAAACGGCACGGTCGAGGTCCTCGACAACAGCCAGGTCAACTACATCCCGGATGTCGACTTCAGTGGCACCGACACCTTCGGCTACACGGTCAGTGATGGCACCGCCCAATCGAGCGCCGTAGTGACGGTGGTAGTTGAAGGAGTCAACGATGCACCCATGGCTGGCAACGACAACGCGGAGACCACCGACTCAACCTCGGTGATCATCGAGGTCCTGTCCAACGACAGCGATGTTGACGGGGATGACCTGACAATTGAAGCCATCAGCGCTGCGGTGAACGGAACGGTCGTTGACAACGGAGATGGGACAATCACCTACACTCCGAATGACAGCTTCTTTGGTGTTGATACCTTCGAATACGTCATCGGTGACGGCAACGGAGCCACGGCCACGGCCACGGTTACCGTCGAAGTGGTCGGCCTGACTCCGATCGGGGTAGTGAGCCTCGGGCCGGACAGCGCTTCGATCGACCCGGACTCTTCGGTCGAGATCGATGTCCTGGCCAACGACACGGCCGTGGTCGTCGATCAGGGCAACATCAACGTGGTCCAGAACGACACCGCCAACAACGCAACCTCGGTCACACTTTCCTTCGATGGGGCGACCCCTGGGTTTGTCATTGCAGGCGGGAACCGGGGCGACTACGACATTCAAATTGGTGGCAACCGTGCGGATGATATCGCCAACGGGATTCTGATCTCTTCCGTCCGTCAGAATGGCGTCGACCATGGCCAGGGCCAGGGATTCCAGACAGGTACCAGTGCTGTGGCCCAAGGTGGTAGCGGCTACTTCATCCCGTTGCATGACTCCCCCGGTGGTGGTGAGTTCAACATCAATGTCGGTGCCTCCTACTTTGGCTTTGCCCAGGGCTGGATTGCTGGCCAGGCTCTCAACAGTAGCAACAACGCCCCGATCACCAGCCTGAACGCCACCCCGGGCCTCGACCTGGGCGAGGAGTTCATCGACAACGGCAGCGGCTTCTACACCATCGACCTCAGCGGTTTCGGCATCAGCTCGCAGACTGACGGGGTGCTGCAGGTCGTCGGTGGCAAGAATGAGGATAACTACGCCCTGGTCACGGCCAACGATGATGGCACCTGGACCATCCAGGTCAAGGACAACGGCGACAACGATACGGGCAGCGAAGCCGACCCGGCTGCGTTTGTCTATGTGCCCAATACGGCTCCAGGGGTGGTGAACGGCCGCTTCGCGGGCAACGGGACGATCGATTTCCAGAGTGGTGACTTTACCCTGACTGTGATCGATTCGGGTCGCTACCAATTGACCATCGATGGCTTTACCCCGACGGATGGGGTCCTGCTGGTGTCACCCGAAACGGGTGGGACGCTCAACCAAGACAATATCGTCACCTATGAGCCCAATCAGGTCGGGACCGGTTGGATCATCGAGGTCCGCGATATTCCTGATCCGGGCGGTCCCGAAGATACCGGGGCGGAGCTAGCCGCCACCTTCTCGTTCATCCCATTCGAGGCGCCGGGTGGCATCCCCACCATCACCCAGATCGAAGGCCAGGATATTGTTGTGGGAACTCCGGTCGATCTCTCCTCGGGGGCTCAAGTTACCCTGACGGCAGACGGGACGCTTGTTTACAACCCGAACGGGGCATTTAGCGAGCTCGCAGCTGGCATTGAGCTTGCTGACAGCTTTGCCTACACCGTCACCGCGGGTAACCTAGTGAATACCAGCATCGTAAATATCCAAATCACCGGTAGCAACGACGCCCCCGAGGCAGTCAACGACGTGGTGACAGTCCAGCCAGATACCACCTCCGAGATCGACGTTCTGGTGAACGACAGCGACGTCGATCAGTTGGTACCGGTGGCTGGTTTGAACCTGGACGTGGTTCAGAACGACACGGGCAACAGTACATCGTCGGTAACCGTCACCCGGCCTGAGGGGTCACCCAACGGCTTACTGCGCCCGGGCTCGAACCGAGGCGACTATAACGTGCAGTTCGGCTTCAGCGAGTTTGATGATGCCGAGAATGGTATCCTAATCACCACGGTGCGTCAGAATGGTGTGGATCATGGTCAAGGCCAAGGCTTCCAGACGGGCATGAGTTCGATCGAAGTGTCCAGCGGCCGGTACTTCATCCCGGTCCATGACTCATCGTCGAACCGCTCGGAGTTTAACATCGACATCGCCGCAGGATACTTTGCCTTTGATCAAGGCTGGTTGACCGGCCACGCCCGGGTGAGCTCCAACGGGGGTCCGATCACCAGCTTCAACGCCTCCGAGGGTCTGGTGCTCAACCCCGGCACTGGTGAATTCGGTCTGACCGACAATGGCAACGGGGTTTTCTCGCTGACTCTGCCAGGTGTCGATGCCACCGGCGACGGGGTGCTGCTGGTCAACGGTGGCAAGAACGAGGGGAACTTCGCCTTGCAATCGGCCAACGCCGACGGGTCGTGGACCATCTACAGCCATGACAACGGGACCGACGGGAGTCGCTTTGAGCAGGACCCAGTTGCCTTTGCCTTCGTGCCGACTGGTGCCCCAGGCGTGGTGTCGGGTAAGTTCGACGGTGAAGGGAATGTTGTTGAGACCTTCCGTAGCGGTGACTACACGCTAACTCGGGAAGACCTCGGCACCTACCGACTCAGCATCGCCGGCTTCACGCCGAATGATGGAGTGTTGCTGCTCTCACCGGAGGGGGTTGCCGAGGCAAAAAACATCGACAACATCGTGTCCTACGAGCCGGATGGCGACGACTTCATCATCCAGACCCGGGACATTACAGGCAGCGGCACCGAACTCGAAGACCTAGGCAGCGAGCTGGTTGCATCGTTCGCGTTCATTCCGTTCACGGTTCCGGACACGCCGAGGATCGTGGAGTTGACGCAACCGAGCAACGGTAGTGTATCCATTAGTGCGGATGGCACCTCGGTGAGCTACACGCCGAACGGGAGTTTCACGGGGGTAGATAGTTTCACCTACACGATCGAGGACAGTGAAGGGGTTCGCTCAAGTGCGTCGGTGGAGGTGACGGTGGAGGGAACGCCAACGACCCTACAAGTGTCGTCGCTGACCCCGACCCGTTCGGGCTTGGTGGTGGAGTTCAGCGGTGCGATCGCTGTTGAGGGACTCAACCTCTACGAAGCGGGCTCACTGGGTGCTGCCGACTTGGTTCTGACTGGTCCGGATGGCCAGGAAGTCGCGGGGAGTTTGATTCCAAACGCCGCGGGCACTAGCTTCACGTTTGTGGCCACGGGTGGCCCATTGGTCGCAGGGGACTACTCGCTGACCCTGGTCAGTGCGGAGAACGCCTTTGTTGGAACCGACGGTGAGCTCCTTGATGGTGATGGGGACGGGACCGCTGGGGGCGACTATGTCGAGTCGTTCTCAGTATCTGCTCCCACGGGGGTGATGGTCAGTCTGCCTGACTTCGCACGTGGCCCGGCTCAGGACGTGGAGGTACCCAACACGGCCGACGGTTTGCCACTGACCTTGAGCGATGCGAATGGTGTGACCAGTGTGACGCTGGAGATTGTTTACGATCCCGCCTTGCTGGACATCCGCGGTGCATCAACTGCTGACGGGCTTCCAGCGGGAGCTCAAGTGAGTGTCGACACCACCAATCCGGGGGTTGCGATCGTGACGTTTTCCAGCCCGACGGCCCTAACGGGCACGGACCTGTCGATCATCAACCTGACGGCGAGCGTGCCGAGTGGTGCCAGCCAAGGGGTAAGCCAGGTGGTTGCGATCACCGAGGTGAGTATCAACAACGGGTCCATTGCCGGGGGAGGTGACGATGCGGTACACACCGCGGCATTCTTCGGTGATGTGAACAATGATGGTTCGTTGAACGTCAGCGACGTTACCGAGACGCTTCAGGTGGCCGCGGGCACGGACGCCGGATTTGCCGGCCTTGCTCTGGTCGATCCGACCCTCGTGGGTGACGTGGATGGGGATGGCTCGTTGACGGTAGGGGATGTGTCGATTCTGTTGGCGGCAGCCGCTGGACAGAACGTCCCTGAGATTCCTTTGATCCCCTGATCGACGAATCCTGCAGGGATGAAGGGCAACTACGGGCTGTCCTCCATCACAACTCTATCGGATGAAATGTCAGTCGCCGGGCCGAGTGAGATGCTGCTGGGCCCGGCGATTGACATCACAGATTGACGCCGGCGCTGTTCAAAAGTGTGTGCGATCAATGCACAAAGTCAATTCGCTCTCCAAATGCCGCGATCAACTTTTGTTGTTCTACACGGGTAAGCGGATTACCAGCGAGGCAAAACCGTTGCACTCCTTCGAGAGGACGGGAGGTCAACAGGGTGCGGATTCCCTGGAATGACAAGTGATTGTTTTTGAGTTCGAGAATCTTCAATTCGGGAAAGCTGGAGCTGGCAAGGATTTCCGCAGCATCGTCGCCAATAAAATTCTGGCTGAGGGACAGTCGCGTGACACTCGCGAGGTGGACTGCCTCGACCAACGCGCGAATCCCTGGCCCACCAAACTCGGTACGGTCAAGATTCAGATAGCGGAGTCGATCGAGCTGGATTGCAGTCTGCAGGGCTTGAAGGCCTGTGTCACGAATCTGGTTGAAAGAAAGATCGAGCAGAGTGAGCTGGGGCAGCTGTGCTGCGGAAAAAAAGGCACGCCCTCCCTGCCGGTCAAGTTGATTGCCGCTGAGGTTCAGCGCATACAGTTGCTGTAAATGAGGCGAACAGGCCAGCTCTTGCATTCCAACCGCACTGAGCCGACAGCCGGCAAGATTGAGTCGGCGCAAGTTCATCGAGCTCGGAGAATGAGCAATCCACATGGCTGTTCGATCGCCGATGCGTTCCTCGTTTAGATTCCAGCTAACATCCAGGGATTCCCATGCTTGGTCAGAGTTGCTTTGTAAGAAGAAGAGGAGCTCCGATTCGCTCAGCCAATTCGACGCAACGTTGAAATGTCGTAGATTATTGAGGCTGTGACTGCCGGGGAGGAGTTGCAGAGCTCCGTTACGCAGCTGAGCATGAGCCAGCGTGAGTGAATCGAGCTGAGTGATCCAGCCACTGTGACGAAGACTTCGCATGAGATCAGGAGAAACCGCCGAACCACTTAGGTCCAAATGGCGAAGTGAGGTCAACCCGTCGATGGGCAGCAGGCGACCGAAGGCAGGGACAGATTGCATGGATGTAGAGGGCTCGTGGCCAAGGACTAGCCGAAGCTCTGCGATTCCTCTTAGGTCCGCAGACCCGAACAGACGGGGTAACATTTGCGGCATGACGGAGCAGGCGCTAAGATCCAGGCTGGACAAACAGCCCAGGGCGGAAGCTCGTCTAAGCTGATAAAGCTCTGTCAGACTCCCCGTAAGTTTCAATTGTCGGAGGGTAGTTTGGGCACAAAGGTTCTGTCCGTGTTGGATGAAGGTCGAAATTGGCATCGACCCGCGGGAGGGAAATCCACGTTGAAATTCGATGTCTTGAACCAAGGCTTGCAGGCCTGCAGTCCAGCAAGTCTGATACCGAGCGAGTAAGCGCCGTTCTTCCTCAAGAAGGTGATAAAACTGGGGATCGCCCTCGGGCCATCGATACCTTTGGCATTGGACACGGATCAAGGCCGCACGTGCGAGTTGTTCGGGATCGTTACTCTCTTCCAACCAGTCGGCATAGACCAGACGTGGAAAATCCTCGTCCAGCGCAGCGACAATCGCCTTGAGAAAGCCCTGTTCTGCGAGCTCAGACATGGCTGAGGTTGCTCCGACCTTTGAAGAAGCATCCGTGCTCGGATTGTAGCAGAATCTCTATGATGACGCTTCAGAGGATCGGATAGCAAGGGGAGAGAGCACCCCCAGAGTACCTAATTGATCTGACGCAAGTGCGGATGTACGTTTGTTGCAGTTTTGTTTTGCTGTATTCTGTTGAAGGTTTGCTTCCATGACTGCACGAAGTGATGAGGGCATGTGGTTATTCAACCATCCGCCCCGGGAAATTCTGAAAAGCAAGTACGGTTTTTCGCCCGAACAGGCCTGGTTAGACCACCTCCAGCGGGCGTCGGTCCGTTTCAACAGTGGTGGGTCCGGCGCATTTGTGTCCTCACATGGACTGGTGATAACCAATCACCATGTGGGGGCGGACGCGATCCAAAAGCTGAGTCGGGCCGAAAAGAACTATCTGGAGGAGGGCTTTTTCGCCGAACAGCTCGAACAAGAATTACCTTGTGTTGATCTCGAACTAAACGTTCTCGAAAGTATCGAGGTCGTTACCGATCGGGTGCATGCTGCGGTGGTTGCCAGTGCTTCTCCCGAGGCCTCATTCATCGCTAGGCGTCAAGTGATCGCGGAGATCGAGAAGGAGTCTTTGGACCAGACGGGTCTGCGAAGCAATGTGATCACACTCTACCAAGGCGGCGAGTACCACCTATATCGCTTCCGACGCTATACCGATGTCCGGTTGGTGTTTGCTCCGGAACAACAAGCAGCATTCTTCGGCGGAGATCCCGATAACTTTGAGTATCCTCGCTACTGTTTAGATGTGTGTTTTTTCCGCGTCTTTGAGGGAGGCAAGCCGATTGCACCACCGGCGTTCTTACGCTGGAGCAGTTTGGGGGCTAAGCCTGGTGAGCTTGTATTCGTCTCCGGTCATCCGGGTCGGACGAATCGGCTCAATACCATGGCAGAACTGGAATATCTGCGGGATTGTGCATTTCCTCAATTGCTTGATCGGCTTCGTCGCCTTGAAGTTCTCCTTGCCGCGTACTCTAGTCACAGCCAAGAGCATGCACGCCAGGCCCGTGATGAACTGTTTAGCATCCAGAACAGTCGCAAAGCTCGTAGTGGTGGCTTAGCAGGATTGCTCGATCCAAATCTATTGGCGCGAAAACAAGCGGAGGAAACGCAATTCCAGGTAGCTTTGCGAGGCCATCCGGAGTATGGAAACGCGATCGACGCATGCCAAGTCATTGCCAAGGTCCAACACAAACGTACCGAGATTGCACGGCCCTATACGGTGTTGGAAGGGGGAGCAGGGTTTAATACCATCTACTTTACGATCGCGCGAAGCCTGTTACGGGCTGTGATCGAAAGGCAGAAACCTAACGGGGAAAGGTTACGCGAGTTTCAGGATTCCAATCTGGAATCGCTCGAGCAGCAGCTATTTTCCGAGCAACCAATCTACGATAGGCTCGAAGTGGCCAAGCTTGAAGATAGTTTAACTTTTCTGCTTCAAGAATTTGGCTTTGATCATCCTCTGGCCAACCAGATCCTAGCGGGGAAGTCTCCTCGCCAACGAGCCGATGATCTGATTCAAGGGACCCGGCTAAAAGACATTGCTTCACGTCAACGTATCTATGGAGGGGATCCCGAACTTCTTCGTCAGGTTGATGACCCGATGATCGAACTCGCTCGGATCGTCGACCCGGAGGCACGTCGTTTACGCAAGATTTACGAAACCGAAATCGAAGAAGTCAAACGACAAGCCTACGCCAAAATTGCTGAGGCGAGATATGCGATCGAAGGTACCAATACTTATCCTGACGCGACTTTCACGCTGCGGCTGGCTTTTGGGCAAATTCTTGGCTACTGCGAACACGGTCAGGATCTTCCCCCGTTTACCACTTATGCCGGACTGTACGAGCGTGCGGAGTGCCAACAGGGACAGCCACCCTTTCATCTGTCATCACGGTGGCAAGAAGCGAAACAGCAACTTGATCTCCACACTCCGTTCAACTTTGTCTGCACTGCCGATATCATCGGTGGCAATTCAGGGAGCCCGGTCGTGAATCAGCATGCCGAGATCGTGGGGCTGATCTTTGATGGGAATATCGACTCATTAGTCCTGGATTTTATTTACACTGCGGACCGAGCAAGGGCGATTTGTGTCGATTCTCGGGGAATTGTGCATGCATTACAGAAGATTTATCAGGCACACCGAGTGGTTGACGAGCTGACGACTCCTGCTGATTGAGGAATGGCACGGACTATTCGCTTAGTGCTGTGCGTAGAGTTGCGGCCTGTTCGTTTTCGTAGCATACGTTGCATCATATTCATGCAAAGACGATCGTGCTGAGGAAGATGAAGAAACCCTCAAAGAACGTAACTCATTTCTCGATAGTGGTTTCTGACGAGTCGGTGCAAATCGGGGCTCAGGCATGGCAGTTGCTCAAATGATGTTGTCCACTGGGTCTCCCTAATCATCCGTCTGCCGATCGTTATGGGAGTTGTGCACTCCTAACGATGGCAATGGTGTCAATCTTGACATAACCAGATGGGGATCCTCGGATAAATTTGTCCAACATGATTGGAATTGATGCCTACCTCCCTCCCTAACAATGGCATTACTTGCCTGACACTTTGCGATGATTCGAGCTTCGACGACGTTCAAGAACGCGAAGTTCTATGACAGAGCAGTGTGAAATTGATTGAAGTTTGTTGAAGATGCTCGTCCAAGTCAGGGTTTCAAGAGAAAACCGCTTGGGCTCAAGCATCGATGAGATCCCTCCCTCTTCCATCACGGTCGACTGTGATGGCACTCCCTCCCGGAGGATTCTCATGATATCTTCCTACCATAACGATCGTTGTTCCGTTGTCCTATTCCCAAACGGTGCAACCGATGGAATGCAGTCTACATCATTAGGAATTGGGAGAAACGGCTATGCGAATGACGTTTCGTTTGAGCGTACTTGCCTTGCTTGCAACAATTTTGTTGGCGGGAGTCTCAGTGGCGTATCCTTCCTGGGTCCGTGAGAGTGGGCTTGACTTTTGGGAGGCACCTGCTCTGCGTCAGGAACTAAACTCTCTCTATGAGGAAGAAAAAAAGATTGATCAGCTGCAGACGCTTATCGCCCAACGAATTCGCTATAAAGAAGCATTGCTCGAGCGTTTATTATCAGGACACTGTTCGCTTGCATATGTCGTCGAAGAGTTCTATCAGCTCAATCAAGCATATCCGGAAATTATGTCGAATCTCAGGCAACAATATGACGGACCGACCGATCGCATCAAATTAGCGAAAAATGTGATGGATTTTGCGAATATTCGTAGTCGTGATCACATGGGGAGAAATGGTACCCGAATTGCATCAGTGCAATTAGAATACCGTAACTACATCGAAGAGCAAATTCGCATAAGCGTCGAGGATTAAGTAGAAGCTTTGACGAAAAGTCCAAGGTGAGAAAATGAGTCTCGCCTTGGACCATGACTAAATGAGATGGAGGTTGTTCAGTCTTTCGGCCAGGGTAATTCAGTCCGCTGTAACTTGCCGTCCTTGTTCTTGTCCCAGGCCCTCAAGAAATTCTTTGCTCTTTTCTGGTAAAAACTAGGAAGTTCATCCATACTGACTTCATCGTCTTTGTTCTTATCAAAAGCCATCACAGTTTCACACAATGTCTGCAACCGCTTCACCCCTTCTGCCCCCCCAGGAGGTTCTCGACGACCGGATTTCGAGACATAATCGAAGTAACCAATCATCATCTCATCCCATGTTTGTGGACCCCATTTGACTTCGACCGTCGGGTCTGGATTGTTGGGATTATTTGCAGAGTTGTCGTAGACCGCAGTACAGACAATCTTGGTCCCTTTAGAGAGCCGCTTGGGTTCTTCGAGCTCATAAGCGGTTTGCCAGTTGAAGTCATACCGGGGAACATTCAAGAGAACTTCTTGACGTCCATCGGGATAGATGACTTCATACTTAAAGGCAATCCCTCGCAAGTGGGTATGAGGCATCATTGCATGGAGGTCGATGTCCTGAGTGAGTTCGTGGGTTTTGCGGATGACGACATCGGCTTTCCCAGCAGGTAGCTTCATCCGAGGGTCCGCCACACTAAGGGTTACGAGCTCGTTCACAACAGGCTTTTTGGCTAGATGCAAGCCAACATAGCTTTGATCCTGTTGTTCGGTGCCGTTGGCCGTGTAATGCATCTGAAACATGATCTTGTGTCCAGCGGGAATCTTTTTGGCAAGTCCCTTGGGGAAAAGCCGCGGGTTCGCACCGGGCGCGAAGGCAGCAAAGTAACCTGACTGTTGCCGGCCATCTGGACGTCGGACCCCTGGGGGAACCACAAACATCAAGATATGATGCACAACGGCGGGATTGCCGGGTTTCAGTTCTACACCCTCAATCCAGATGTCTTCATCAAGCTCAGGATCAATAGTGATCCACTGATATTTGATGGTTCCAGAGGCTGGAACAGTGAACGGTTCTGGCATATGATAAACTAGGTCCGGCTTACCAAGCACCCAGCCCTGGGAGTACTTGGGGGGAGTTGGAACCTGTTTCAAGTCTCCTGCAGGCATGCCGTTGTCCACCCAGCGGACAAAGGTATCAATCTCTTGAGCCGACAAGCCCCGATCATTTCGGAAGAGGCCATATTGAGGGTCGGCATGCCAGGGTGGCATGCGTCGTTCCCGGACCACCTCGCGAATCATCGCACCCCAGCCTTCGACTTCTTCAAGGCTGTCCAGCGTGAACGGAGCCAACTGGCCTTCTCGGTGGCACTCAAAGCAATGCTTGCGAATCAGCGGAGCCACATGTTCCGCATAGGTAATCGTCTCGTCCGTCGCATCGCGTTCGCGGCCAATCCGACATCCCCAAACCTCGGTGGTCGGCACACTCACAGTCTTACCAGCGAGCACTTCGTCTAAAGCCATGGTCAGGTCATGACGAGTGGGCTCAGGACGGATGAAGTTGCCGCCACTAGCAGTGAAGCCATATTGATCGTCAATGCGTCCTCGATAAACCAGCGTCTTTTGGGCATCCAGGATCAGGAACTCGGGCGTTCGTTGGGCCGCAACCTGGTCGGCCACGCGGTTACCAAAGTCCTTACACACGGTGAAAGGAATCTGAAACTTCCGCGCGTGTTTGGTCACTTCGATCAGCGAATCATGAGAATTGGCGTAGAAGGCTAGGAAGGACACATCCTTATCCGCGTACGACGCGGCAATGTCGCGCAACCGCTGCATGTACAAATTATTCAGAGGGCACTCGACGCCTAAAAAGCACAGCACCAGGGCCTTGGCCTCTGTGAAATCGGTCAGTGAGCGACGATTGCCGTCGATGTCTTTGAAAGTGAAGTCAGCGACGGTTGTTCCGATCGTTCCAACAGTCAGTCTTCCCTTTGATACAGGGGCGTTTGACTCCTTGGCCACCAGCGTGCCCATGGTCAGAACGACACCCAGGAGTCCGAACAGAATCCGGTACATAACGATCCTCGTTGTTAGGAAATGACTCGTGTATGTGCGAAGAGGATAAATCCTTCGCGATCTAGAAATTATACCTCGGAGGCCGAAGATGGTTTCTGCAATTGGACAAGGATCGAGCAAGTTTCATCAAAGACTCACTGGCTCGCTTGCTTGTGTCTCACTGCTGTAGTTGGGCCACGGACGATTGGATCCGAGCCAATCCAGTACGTGCCACGGTTCGAGGGTCTTGCTTCCAGTAGTTTGGGTTAAACAATTCCAGCGAGAGCATGCCTCGATAGCCAATTGCGACCAGTATTTGCAGGATTTCGCTCAAAGGAGCAACCCCATTGCCTGGGTACACTCGGTCACGGTCTTGGATTTGCGTCCGGGGAATCTGAGGGTAGTCGTTGATGTGGAACAGCCCGAGGCCGACACCTCGGAGAAGACTTAGCCCAGTGAACTTTGAGCCTCCCTTGTATAGATGATAGACATCGGGCAAGATGCATGCTTTTGGATGGGCAGCTTCCACGGCAACCAGAACCGTTTCGCCCAAGCGAGACAGATTCTCTGAGAAGCCCCAAACTTCGAGCATTGGGGTGACTCCCATCGATTGGCCGAGATCAAGCAAAGTACGATAGCGCTCGGCGACCCGAAATA
Organism: uncultured Alcaligenaceae bacterium; assembly: GCA_964410665.1. Classification (GTDB taxonomy): domain Bacteria; phylum Planctomycetota; class Planctomycetia; order Gemmatales; family Gemmataceae; genus CAYPIE01. Next base: position 153,558 of record CAYPIE010000004.1, on the reverse strand, counting down.
AATCGAGTTTGGGCTTCTTGGTTGCGCCAGCCGGGGGTGCGGCGATCCGATCGCCGCCAATCTCCCGAACCCGATCCATGTCGCGCTTGGCCGTTTCGAGGCCTTTTTTGCGCCGCTGTGGATCCTCGACGATCCACTCGGCGAAGCCAATCGCCCCGACCACTTTGAGTCCACGATCGCCGAGTCGTTTGCCGAGATCCTTCAGCGAGCCACCCTGCTCCTCATACGCAACGATTTCCCGGATCCACGGCTCGATTCCTGAGTAGCCAACTTCCGCCACAAGATCTATTTCTTGCACCAGCGATAACTGGTGACCTCGTAAAGTGCTGGTATTGAGTGCGAAGGCAAATGGATTTGGTTTCGGCTTTGCTTCTTTCGAAGCAACTGTCGATGGCGAAGTGGCACTCAGCAGGGCTGATCCGGCAGTGACCTGCAGCCAGTCGCGGCGGGTGAATTCAGCTGGCATCGATCGTTCTCTAGGTACAAGGCAGTGTGTGGGTCAAACAACAATCCAACGCAGCATTTACAGCAGCTGCAGTGGGATCAAAAGCCTCCTTCGTTGCGCTTTGACCACCAAGGGAGTAGCGAGCCACCGTCAATACATAAGGTGCTACCGGTGATGTAAGCCGAGTCGGGATCAACTAAGAACAAGATTCCCCGAGCGATCTCTTCCGGCTTCGCCAGTCGACCCATCGGGAGTTGTTTTCCCGCTTCCTGTAATGTCTCCTCGGTGAAATACTTGCGTTCTCCCGGCGTGTCGGTCCAGCCTGGATGGAGAATGTTGACACGAATCTGCTGGTGCACAAGTTCCAAGGCAGCGGTTCGGGCCATTTGGTCGATAGCGGCTTTGGCCATGTTGTAGGCCATACAATTGGGCAGCGGATTGTGAGCATGGGGCGAGCCAACGATCACCACGTTGCCTCCTTGCCCCTGGTCGATCATCCTCTGGGCACAAGCGCGCAGCCCATAGAAGGCACCCCACATCGAGACATCAATCGTCTTGCGGAACCCGTCCATATCGGCGGTGACGAACATCTCACGGTCGCTGTACACCGCTGAGGAGATATAGATGTCCAAGCGGCCCAGTTCGGCCATGATCTGGTCGACCATTAACTCGACCGCCTCTTGCTGGGCAATATCAATGGGTAAGAGCAAGGCACGGCGACCCATCCCGCGAATCTGTATGGCCGCCGTTTCCGCGTCCTCGTGGAAGCTGTAGTAGTTGAGGGCAACATCAGCTCCCTCCTCCGCGAGTGCAATGGCGGTCGCTTTGCCGATACCTGATGAGGCGCCGGTTACCAACGCAACCATGCCTCTGAGTTTTCCTGTGGCCATCAGTGGAGTCCCTCGATTCAGTCGTCATCCTCCGTGGGGCGGCGTTTCACCAGGCCAGCTTTCTCCAGGAGAGATTGACGCATGACGGCCTCATCGTCCTCTTCCAGATTTGCCAGAGCCTCGCGGGCTGCCTCCGGCATGACATATTCGATCTTGTATGTACGCTTGGCGATGGCGATTTCATCTCCGGGTCGCAACGGCCGTTGCAGCACCCGCTCGCCATTGACCTTGATCCCATTTTTGCTGTTCAGATCGCGAATCGTCCAGTAGCCTTGACGAAAAGTCAATTCACAATGCAGGCCGGATATATTCGGAAACGGTAGGCAAATATCACACGATTCGCGGCGACCGATCATCAGGGTCTCTTGCTCGAGGGGGATCGGGTCTCCACCGCCGACAGGCACGAGCTGTCCTTGAGCTTGGCTCGGCATGGGATAGGGCTCCTGATTCATCCAGCGAAGGGCGTCACAGCGGTTTCACATGATGGACCAGAGAGCATTATACCCTGAGTCGAATGAGCGAGGGGCACTACAACAAAAAAAGCCCACCGGATGACCAGTGGGCGAACGTATGGTCTTCACGCGCCTTACGCAAACTCAGTGCTGCGGCACTCCAGGGGCGGTGCCCAAGGGCACTCCCTCTACCGGCATTCCACCCAGCGGGGAACTTGGCCCATATGGGTAGGTGTTTAACGGAGAACCGGGGACATATGGCTGGGGCTGAGTGGGAAAGTACGGTTGCGAATAATAGCCATTCAGAATCGGAGGCGGATAGAACGCCCCAAAAACCGGCGCTGGTGTCTGGAAATGCGCATCGTACGGCCAGTATAGATACCAGGGAGCCGCGAGGAAGGCTCCACGCGCATTTCCGCTATAGCCCGGATTTCCCCCGATCCCCAGGCAGGACGTCCCCCTGCAACCAGCCGCATCGGCCTGACTTACCAGACCACCGAGTAGCAACAGTACCGGGCAGATCCATCTTTGCATTGTGTCCGTCTCCTTGTCACGATCCATCGCTTTCCGGGGACCTCCAACGAAGTCACCACGGTCACCATGCAAAGCATGCCCCACAATTTGGCGTGATTCGGGTTGACACAGCGAAAATGCCCCCGGAAAAGCTTCACCAGGCGGCATGTCGAATGGCCCGGACGGATCGCCACGGTCAGGCATGACGCAGGAGTTAGCGAAGCTTTCCTATTCGTCGTGAATTGAGGCTACCCCTGGGGCAAACGAAGAGCGACTTACCGTCTTTACCTGGATTGCCGATGGCCGCCCCGGAGCAGCAGTCGGATCGAGACTTCGATACACGTGGGGGACGCTCGGGCCAGGAGAAACCGCAGGAGGATAAGGATAGATGGCCGGTTGACCGTAGCCGATACACCCATCTTCGGTACACTCGTCCGACTTGAACAGGTCCCCCAAGCGTGAGAACAGGCCTTCACCATCGTGGAGGCCAGAAAACAAGTTCTGCTTTCCGGTATCAATGTATGAGGGAGATGGGAAATAGGGTCCGTAATTGAACAACGGCCCCGTCCGATGCAATCCGCCGAACAAGCGGGCGCATCCACAGCCGCCTCCACCAAGGCCGACACAACAGCGGGGTCGAAGATACTGAGCTTGAACCGAGCAATCGGCGAGGAGCCAGACCGGTAGGGCGAGACTCAGCCAAACGAGCGACGTTTTCATGTTGGATTCCTTCGGAGGAAGGGATTCTACCGTGAACCGACAGGCACCCCCATGCACCTGACCTGGCAAGCATGAGACACGGCCCGACCCGATGCCAAGTGAAAATCCCTGTGCGCATGGCCGAATCGTCTGCTTCCCGTGGTGCGATTGGTTTAGCTTGTGCGATCATCGATGAGCGGTGCAGAGGACCGACCTCGTACGCAAACGGATGGCTGAACCAACATCGGGTCATTCCGTAAAGGATCGATCGAGGGGATGATCGATTGCCAATCTTCCTAGCGATTGCACACTATGGACGCGGAGAAGATGGGAATCCTTCTATCGGCCATTCGGAACAAAGCGCTCGGTTCCTCGAGGTGAGATGACCGGCATATCCAACGGCTGGATACGTCCAAGGACCAGATTGGCCTTGGGGTATGCCGTCACAAAAAGTCCCCTATCTTTGTCCAGGGGACAGTATCCCTCCAATTCCGAATGGGGAAAGAAGGTCAGCTTACGGACGCGTACCCCTGGGCCAGAAGCGCGCCCATCCTCGACTGCCCGTCTGAGATCGAGCACATCCAACTGCCAACCTCGACCCGCTACCACATTCTGAATACAGGTCAGTTGACCTGAGTCGCCATCCCAGGCGAGAGTCTGGTTGAAAGGGCCGGCTAGAATCCGATGAACTACAACCCCAGGTGCGCTGGTACGTCGGTACTGAAACAGCTTCGCGGGATCGAGTAGACGGATTGTTGGGCGGACCTCACCGTAGTCGGCAGTAGCGAGGTACACCTTCCTGTCGACCTCAACAAACTCCGGCCGGCAGCCATTGATCGCTGCATCGTCGGTGAACTTGTCCAGTAAGGCATGGTCCAGGTTGCCATCGGCCAGCGCCCGATCCCAGTCAATGTGCAGGATCGTTGCTTTCTGGTTCACGGTGTTGCCCAGAAAGGTACCCCACCTTGGGTGCCAGGTCAGCCCAGTGGGGTGGGTGCTCAGCGGCTGACCGTTCTTGGTCAAAGTGATCACAACACCGGTAGGTTGCAGATTGCCATCGTATTCCCGGATGATACCTACCCTCGGGTTTGCGCTGTAAACATCCCCGTACAAGTAGAACTTATCGTCGTGGCGGGTCACACCCTGGATCGCGCCGAGGTTGGTTACGCTGTGAACTTGGGCTTCTTTCAGATTGGCATTGGCCTGCCAGTCGCTGTCGGGGGCAGGCTGGGCGAACAGGTTAAGGGGACCCCACAGAACCACCGTGGACACAGGAAGAATCCAATTTGGCAGTTGCATTGAACCACTCCAACGGTGCGCATCGAAGCAATCAGCCCAGGGGACGGCCACGGGCCTGGTTTTTGGCGATCTTGGCTCGGGTGCGGCGGTCCAATTCGCGCCACCATTGTTTCCAACCTGCGGAGCCATGCAAAGCCCAGTTCCGATACATCTGTAAAAACCGTAGTTTCACCGTCCGACTCAGCAACGGATGGTGGTGAAAGCTCGCATGAAGGCGTGTTAGGTCGCGAAGTCGCCGTGCTCGGCTCGCACGGCCCGGAAGCCGCGCACCAACCAGATCGATGAGATGGATCTGACAATCACCCTCCGCGGGGTTTCCAGTCACCAGCAGATTACTCGCCTTGAGATCGCGGTGGGTGACTGGACGCTGGTGCATTTTCCGGATCAACCGTGCTAAAGCCTCAATGACCACGATGAGGGCTTGCTGGCGTTGGGGATCGGCAAGGGTCGCGAGTTCTCCAGCCAGTTGGTGCAGATCACGGGCATCTTGGATCTTCTCCGCGAGTAAATAGCCCGTCCCTGGCCGACAGCCTTTGCGGCGATGCAGGACGAGCAGCGGGCGTGGGGTGGGCAACCAACGATCCCGCAGGGCATGCCCCAGCATCCAAGATCGCAATGCTGGCGACAACCGAATGAGATTTCGCCAGGGATCGCTACTGCTTCGGAGGGAAAACCGCTTGTAAATCCACGTCTGACGACCAGTCGGTGTCGGTACGGTCCACTCGACCACCGTACTACTCCGCGACTGCTTCAGAACGGTGGCACCGTTCTCCATCGGATGGTCCGGGTTTGCAAGTAGAGTTGTTTGGATGGTCGCATCGAGATCGTCCACCGCATGACCGACCGCCAGCTGAGAACGGAGCTTGTGGAAATACCGGTTGTTACCCCAGCAGCGGCGATCGCGAGACCGCCAGAAACGGCGATTGGAGTTCCAGGTCGCTTGCTCGATGAGACGCACCTGGTCGGGTGCGTACGACCAACCCCGCTGCTGACAGTAGCTCCTCCAGAACCGAAAGCGATCGGTCCGGCTAGCCCGCATCAGGAACCACCGGTTCAAGATGCTTAGATTGGTCTGCACTGCTTTCCACGAAAGTGGCTTGCCAAAGCCTATGGAGTGTAGGTCGAGCAGGTAAAAACGCGGCATCGGTGCCAAGCACTGTAGGTCGATCAGTAGATTCCCCGGGTGGGGGTCAGGGTGGGTGACCCCATGTTCATGGAGGTGGCCAAAATACTGACCAAGTGCTTTGGCGAGTTGGTGCCTCCGCAAGGTTTGCAAGCGGGGCGATTCTTGCGGCAAGACGGATTCCAGATACTGGCCCAGCGGCATCGTCTGTTCAAGCTGACGGGTGAGTAACGAACTTTCACAAGGATAGTGTTTGCGTGCGACTCCCCAGCCGAGGGCCTCGAAGGTGGCAATTCCCAGTTGACGCAGCTGTCCCGCCCGGGCGTACTCCATCTGCGCTTTGGGACGCCGCACTAGCTGGCGGAACCAGGAACGTAGTCCGGCAAGCCGACAGCGTTTCCAGTACACCACCAGTCCCGGCAAGGTCACCTTGTAGACTGTGCGGTGCGGCCCATGTTTGACGATCTCAGCCTGGCCTGCGGTAAACCACCGATTGGGGTCGGGTCCTTGGGGCCCGAAGGCGGCTTCACCGGCGGGGGTTAACGACCAGTGCAATCCGGGTTTGGGCTGCCAACGTGCGAGGAAATCGCACCACAACTGGCCCCCGCGGGCGACGCTATACCCTTGAAGTACCCGCTTTTGTCCGGTTTTGCCCATGTTTTTGCGCAGTTCCGGATCAGCCGCGAGAGTTCGAATGGCATCGATCCATTCGTCAGGAGTCTCCGCCAAAAAGCCGGTTTGGCCATGGACCACCAGGTCACGCTGCACTCCCACAGGGTTGGCCACTACCGGCAATCCGGCGGCCATGTATTGCAGCACCTTGAGACCGCACTTGCCGCGACTCCAGTCATCATCGGGTAACCAGGCCAAGCCGATGTCGGCACTTGCCAGCTGCTGAGCTTCATGAGCGGCCTCCCATGGGCAGGCTTCTACCGGGAGATCCGCTAGGTCTAGAAAGCGGTCACAGATGAGCCGCAGGCGGAGTCCAGAAACGTTTCGTCCGATCCGCTCAAGTAAGTCGCGGATGCGCTCAAGACCTTTGAGGGTACTGGAGGAGCCAATCCATACGAGACGGACAGGAGACTCACCAGTGTGGCGTGACAGTGGGTACCCGGAAGGATCGACACAGGTCGGAATCACTGCAACCTGATCTCCGGGTACCCAACGTTGGGCCTCGGCGGCGAGGTAGGCATTTCCTGCAATGACACCGCTACAAGCCTGAAGGGTGGCCCGGAAACGCCGCAGACGGCGAAGACTGTGCGGACCACGACGGGCATAGGAGTCGCGGAGCCAGACTGCATCGTCAAAGTCAAACAACACTCCACGCGCCGATCGACGTAGCCAGAAGCGTTGCCAGGCCGAGAGAAGTCGTCGCTGCACAATGACGCCATCGACCTGGCTCAGCTGGCGGTGTAGCCGCGGCCAATCCCACCAATGTCGCGGCCAATCCGCCAGGGTCAGCGTATGGCCAGCCGCGACAAGAGCCGGTTCAAAGGCGGCGAGGCGATAGCGACAACAGACATGCTCGGTGGACTCGACAAACCCCAGCAAATGCACCAGGCCGATCTCCAATTATTGCTGGGGTTGTCGGGTAGGGGCCGGCAAGGGCTTAGGTGCGTGCAAATCCCGCGCGGGTAAGGTCGGTGTGTTCATGCCTGGCGGTGGCAGGAGCTCCAGTCCCTGCTGGTTCTGCGCGGGTAGAGCCGGTGCCTCCAACCCAGGGGTTGGTGGCTCGGGGACCGGAGCAGGGGATGGTATTCCCACCAGAGTGGCTCCAGTCACAGGAATTCCCACGGCATGCCACTTGACTCTTTCCCCGGAGTGACTTGACTTACGCGGTCGGATGACAAAATAATCTGCGCATTGCTGCACCACTTCCACATCGTCGGCGTTAATGCCTTTAATCGTGAGGTTGGGGGGTGAGACGTACGGCACAGGGTAGTAGACCATCATGCCGGGTGCAGGCGCGTCGATGACCTTCAGTTCACCATTTTGACACATGGTGCCGGCGGGTGTGAGCCAAGCATCGGGGTCGAATCGATCTCCGCCGATATGAATGGCACAGCTGGCCGAGACCAGGCCCAAGAGGCTGGCGGCGAGCCAGCGAAGCTGTCGAGCGAAGCGATTGCGATCGTCCATGACCGTCGCGCTCCTCGAAAATGTGGAGGTGGCTTAGCCTTGTCGCCGGGTATTCAGCGCACGCTGAATGTCCCGCTGGGCTTCCGCTTTTTTCTTGGATTCCCGTTTATCGTGCAGTTGCTTGCCTTTGGCAATGGCAATTTCTACCTTGGCCCGCCCATCCCGAAAATAGAGGCGGGTCGGCACCAGCGTAAACCCCTGTTCGGATGCCTTCCCGGCGAAGCGAGCGATTTCCCGGCGATGCAACAACAATTTGCGAGGCCGTTTGGGTTTGTGGTTCATGCGATTGCCCATGACGTACTCGGGAATCTCGCTGCCGACCAGCCAAACTTCGCCGCGGTCAATTTTGGCATAGGCATCCTCCAGGCTGGCGCGTCCATCCCGCAAGCTCTTGACCTCGGTGCCAACCAGAACAACCCCACACTCGAGCCGATCAAGGAGTTCATACTCGTGGCTGGCCCGGCGATTCCGACAGATGATCTGCAGATCATCGTCGGGGTTTTTCTTGGCCGACTGTTTCGATTTTTTTGCTTTTGCCATGCGCGTGCCTTCACCACAACCATCGGGGCCGGACGAGGGGCATGCTTAGCCGGGAGGCCAGGTAAATTCGCGGCCACCTAAGAGATGCATGTGCAAATGGGGAACAGTCTGACCGCCATGTTCTTTGCAATTAATGACAATGCGATAACCGTCGGTGAGGCCCAGTTGGTCCGCCAAACGTGCCGCCACCACATGCAGATGACCCATCAAGTTGCCGTGCTGCTCCTGCATGTCCGCGTGGGTGGGAATCACCGCCCGGGGGATAATCAGAACATGGGTCGGGGCTTGAGGGTTAATATCCCGGAAAGCCAGGCAGCGATCGTCCTCATAGACAATGTCAGCCGGAATTTCCTTGTCAATGATTTTCTGAAACAAATTCTCTTTGAGCATATTTGCTCCCTGTGTGCAACCTCGACTGTCCATCACGTCGTGGCTAGGTTAGCATAGCACTCACTTGGAGTTAGAACAATCGACAAAGCCAGATGTGTCGAGCATGCCCTGGGTCATTGGTCTTGACGAAGCCGGTTACGGTCCCAACTTAGGTCCCTTGGTGCAGGCCGCGGTGGCCACCCGCTGGCCAACACCCAACACCTGCGGATGGAAGATGCTCGATGGATATCTGCGGCGAGAATCCGGCAAGGATGAGCGACTGATGGTCGCTGACTCCAAACAGGTTCATGTTGGTCCGCACGGCTTTTCCCGTCTGGAACGAGGGGTGTTGGCCATCCTCGGATCAGCCCCAACTGCACCGATGGAAACTTTGGACGACTGGCTGACCCCCCGAATCCATCCCCAAGCCTTGGCCGATCTGAGTGCGGAACGTTGGTACGTTGGCACACAGTCGATGCCCGCAGTGCCTTGGTCGGACTGGGTCTCTTGGCGAACCCGACTCGCTGCTGCGTTGGCTCAACTGGGAACGCCCCCACCTCACTGCTGGTTGCATGTCACCTGTCCGGGTCGTTTCAATCAAATCCTGGCCCAACACGGCTCCAAAGCCGAAGTCTTGCGCTTAGGCATTTTGGAACTCCTGGCCACAATGCAGTCGGTGCTGGCCAAGCACGATGACGATGACTGGCATTTAGTCATCGACAAGCAAGGTGGCCGCACCTACTATGCGAGTCTGTTGGCGATGGCTTTTCCGCAGGGCTGGGTCCGCACCGTGCGGGAAACTCCCCAGATGAGCGAATATGCCATCGACGGTCTGGACCGAGCGATCACGATTTGCTTTACCGCCCGGGCGGAATCCAACTGTTGGTCAGTGGCCGTGGCGTCCATGGCCAGCAAGTATGTCCGTGAACTGTGTATGCGGCAATTCAATCAATACTGGTGTCGTCATCTTCCCCATCTCAAACCCACCGCCGGCTATCCAGTGGATGCCGTGCGCTACTTCGCCGCCATTGCACCGCTGTTGCCAAGACTAGGACTGCACGAATCCTTGATTTGGCGGCGAAAATAGGTGATCCACGTCTACACGGACTCGTTCCGAATCGCGTCGAAGCGGTCGAGAATGTTTCCTATACAAATATATACTCGGGATCCGTGGAAAACCGTCGCTTTGTGAAAAAAAATGCGGAAAAAAAGCTCCGGTGCGATCGTTCTGCTGATGGTTCCCGCGACGAGTTCTCACCACCCTCAGAAGGTTGCCTCGACCGAGTGGACCAAAACGGTCCAAAAATGTCCGGGTTTTTCCCAAGAATTGTCTGGTGATGTGATGGTCTATGCGGATGGGCTTCCGAAAGCTTGGGACCCAGACCACGATGCCCGGTGGACTTCGAAGCGAGAGCGGGGACGTTCACCGAGCCGGACCGGTCGGGTCCCGGCATGGGAACGTGTTGTCTCAGTGCATGCTGGGACCCGACTGGTCCGGCACCAAGAATAACGGCTCCGCGGCAGCAATGGCCGGCAAGCTCACCCCTGGCGGAACGCCAGAGAAAGGTCTCACACCGGACACCGTGGTAAAGGTCATCCTTTTACTCTACCAGACTCTGAAGTGGCATGCGAGGTTCCGATTCGATATCCTGTCCGAGCTGATGACTATCAAATGATAATTGAAATATTTTGTTGATCGACAACCTCCTGCACTATTCAACAAGCAAAACCTCCGGTTGGTAGGCATGGAGTCTGCGACCGTAGGGGGAGAGGCTCCGTGTGCCTAGAAGTTCGCACGAATGTGCGTGGAGCGTTGGGGATCGGCTCTTTTTCTGCGCGGCGGGTGGAACCCAAAGGTGTTCGTCACGATGGTTGCCCTGGGCAAGGTGGCACGCTCGGAGTCTTCGACGGGCGTGGGAAACGCCCACGCCTTGGCCACCTCCGGGTGTTCCCCCGGCACCGGCGAAGGCGTTCCAGTCCACGCCCGGACTCCGCGCGTGGGCGACGCGGGGCATGCTCCGCAACCTGTACTTTCCGCAGACCGCCACACACCGGTCACAGCCCATGTCACCGATCGGGGTCGGGTGGCGGCGAAGGTGCTTCCGCGTTAGCTCCGTTGGCGGCTTCCGCCTTCGCCCACAACCCCGCGACCAGCTCCCGAAACTTGGGCGGGTCGCGAACAGCATCGAAATCACCTTCTTGAAGCTCAGAGCCAACCGGCCGCCAGCCAGCCTGGCTGGCATTGGACAGAGCTGCCACCGCCTGGTCGGCGAAGTCGGCAGCTTTGCCAGCGGTCACTACGGATTGCGCGTCGGCTTTGAGCTTGGCCAGCAGAGACGAAGTCCGAGCTCACTCGAACCGGCGCGGGGACTCTGTGCGGTTTCCTTGACCGAGGGTTCGAATGCCTTTCGAAGTTCCTCGGCGGCACTCTTCGCCTGCACGGCCCGCACCCGTGGCCAGACGCAATAGCCGTGACTGTATCCGAGTCCAAAGTGTACTCCGGGTTGCTCGGAAAGACCTTGGCTATTCACAATGTGTATATATAAATGTAGATAAATTTTGTCGCAGGCAAGCAGGGACTTCACGGAACGTCAAAGAACGGACTTTCGTCGTAGTCTTCTGCGGGTTCCCGAGTCATCTCTCCACTCCGCCTATCGGAACTTGCGAATCGGGCTTACCGCAGCCGTGCACTTGGGCAATGGACTGCAATGACATTCGCTCCAAGAGCTTCTCAAGGTATGCTGATGGGGATTATCGAATTGAGAGTGGTGTCTGCTCGAGCCAAACGATTGTCGTTGGATTGAAACTGTACGAGAGCCAGGGTTCCCGCTTACAACTAGCTGCTCAAGGCACTTGCCCGCACCAACGGACTAGCTTGGGCGACTCCACTTATCGGCTTTTCATACTTGTCGAAGTGACTTCCTATTTCATAGACGGCCGAACCAATGCTCACCGACTTTCAGTGGATTTATTTGGTCGCGATTCTCATGGTCGCTTTCGCAGGTGGCTATCTCCCTCTTGCATATCCCGAGCGAGCTCACGCCTCACATGGTTTCCCGCACGGAGAGACGTTCGCATCGGGAGTGTTCCTGGCCCTTTCGCTGACCATGCTACTGCCAGCCTCGTCGCACATCTTCCGCCAGACGCTCCCCGACCTCGATTACCCTGTCGCGTCGGTGATTGCGATCGTCGCGTTCCTGGTGCTGCTCGCTCTGGAACATCTGACCAGTCACGTTGTGGCTGCGGACTTGTCCACCGCGGATGGGTCCAAGATTCCCGCAACGGTGCCTCTCATTGCCACTGCGATGATCGCCGTCCCATCGTTCTTTCTCGGCACAGCCCTTGGCATCAGTGACACGGCAATGCAGGCGGCCCTGGTTTTTGTTGCGATCATCCTTCACAAGGGGACAGCGGCCTTCGCCTTGGCACTTAGCATGGTCCGCAGTACCCTGTCGCATCGGCAGGCCTGGGTTCTATTTACCCTGTTTGCGTTTGTGACCCCGATGGGAATGGTGGTGGGTGGACTCGTACAAGACGACGTTACCGGCACGGCCGTGCTGGCCAAAGCCACTGCCCTGGCCCTGGGGGCGGGCACTTTCCTCTATATGGGCACGCTCCACGAAATGAAACATGCGTCACTGATCGAGCATTGCTGCAGGCCGAGCTGCTTTCTCGCTTTCATGGTCGGCTTGATCCTCACTGCGCTAGTACGGTTCGTTGTCGGCGAGGCACACCGAATGTAGGACGCTCGAGTGGGGTACCGAACAGCATTCCTTACTGCACTGGCGATCAGATCAGACTGCTTGTCCGGATCCTGATAGGATCAGTACAGCGTCGAAGTCCGTACGAGACTCCGCGATGACCGATGAACAAGGTTTCCTCAATGCGTGCCTGTCCGAGCCGGACCACGACCTGCCCAAGCTGGTGTTCGCCGACTGGCTCGAAGAGCAAGGCAGAACCAAGGAAGCATGGCGGATCCGGCAATACCTGCGGGAGTACCGGCCTCGATGGCATGAGGCGGTAGGGCAGTGGTCGGGAGACCGGCCGCAACGTGTGAACCACCTCAAGCCTATTCGCCAGGTGTTTCGTAGTCGCAACGATGCACTTTGGCGTATGGTCTGTTTGACGCAACTGGAGATCCTCAACGCCCGCTATCCCCTACACCTGGAGCAGGCGCGCTGGCCACGCGGTTGGGGACCGCAGCGGTATGCTCAGACCCTGTCCGAGGCGAAATGCCGCGTGCTCCTGGATGCCTGCGGGCCGATTGCCGGCCTGGATCTCGCCCGAGAAGCTGCCGAGCAGGCGGTCGTTGTGGCGGCCTCGCACTGGGACCACATCTGCGCTTCGCAGGCCGCAGAACGTCTGGCACGGTCGATTCTTGCTAGCGCAGGGGATGGATCACAACCATTGCAGCATGCCGTCAACGCGACCCGCCAGGCCGTCCTGTACGGAGTACTGACCGCAGGGGCGAAAGACGCGGAGATGATTCGCCAGATCACCCAGAATTTTTGGACCTACGTCTTTGCCACCAAGCCCCCATGGTGAACCTCCCTCTCTGTTCTCGATCCCATAGCTCGGCCCTGCCCATCTTGCTATCGTAGAATGGGTTGAAGTTCGTCTCGCGGGGGGAAATGCCAACCGCGTCAGGTCGACCCGCTTACGCCGATTGCTTACCGGAAGGGGTAAGGCTAGTGAACAACGTGCCGACCGATATCACCATTCCAAGGTCTTTCGATGGTCCGAGCCCAGATGACTGGCTGATTGCCCAGCCGCTTGACAAGCTGCACGCCGTCTACTGCCGCCGGGCGAGCCGCAGCACCGAATACACCCGATACAGCTCACAACGGATGCTGCAAGACTTCGGCTGGGGTAACCGCCTTTCCGCTGCCGACCTTTACGTCAGTCTCATGGTCGATTCTCAACTCGAGCACGCCGAGGCCGAGGCTTTGTTGGAACGCCGCGATGAGATCGATGAAGCTCTCTCAGGAGTGCCGATGGACGCAGCCCTGGAGCGGATCATCCTCGAAGGATCCATCGCAACGAACTTGCATTCCTTATTTAGAGTCTGCAAGGTCGAAGGCGTCGACTTCGCCAAGACCAGCAAGTGGCTGCACCTCAAGCGGCCCGGCCTGATTCCTATGCTCGAGGACAGTGTGCTCAAGGCTCTGCAACTCGAGCCGGCCCGGCCCGAAATGGACCCCGCGGCGTTCGCCGATCGGATGTTCGAAGCGGTGCTCCGCTTTCAGCGACTCGTGCACTGGCCCGAGGGGGCCGAGACCGACAATCGCCAGGCGGTCATGGCCATCACTGAGACTTTTAACGACACGCTCAGCAAATATCTCGATGTGATCCGCGTGCCGGTGCCCCACCCCAAGTTGACGCCGGTGCGCATCCTCGAAACCCTGGTCTGGTTCGACCAGGGCGGCTATCGTGACTACGGCTTCCAGCACGATCAGGTCGGCCGCCGAATTCATACCCCGTGACTACGCAGGCATGGCGGCGATCGCTAAAATATCATGACGGTTGTGGGTGATCCTCCAAAGTCCAGCGTCTCCTCCCTTATGAGTAAGAAGCAACCCAGCCAGCGGCTGACCTTGCCGCTTTGGAACGAACGCTATGCGGCACCCTTCGCTCCGACGACCCGGGCGGAGATGGAGGAACGCGGCTGGGATGGCGTCGATGTCGTGTTCATCACCGGTGACGCCTACATCGACCATCCCAGCTTTGCGATGGCCATTCTTCACCGGGTGCTGGAAAAGGCCGGCTTCCGCGTTGCCATCCTGTCGCAGCCAGACTGGAAGACCTGTGAGCCGTGGCGCACCTTCGGTCCACCGCGATTGTTCTTCGCCATCAGTGCGGGGAATATGGACTCGATGATCAATCATTACACCGCCAACAAAAAAGTGCGCAATGATGATGCGTACTCCCCGGGCGGCCGGATCGGCCTTCGTCCTGACCGGGCGACCTTGCCGTATTGCCAGCGGGCTCGCGAGGCGTTCCCCGGGGTCCCGATCATCGCCGGAGGCGTCGAGGCTTCGCTGCGGCGACTGGCCCACTACGACTACTGGAGCGACACGGTAAAGCGGTCCATCCTGCTGGATGCCAAAGCTGACCTGCTCGTCTACGGCATGGGCGAGAAGAACATCGTCGCGATCGCCCAGCGCCTCCAGGCTGGGCAAACCGTCCGCGACCTGCGCGACTTACGCAGCGTCGCATACGCTCTGGGGGCCAAGGAAGCAACGGAGCTCGCCGCCGAACTGGACGCGGGTCAGCATCCCGACATGCTCCGTCTGGCGTCCTACGAGGAGGTCAAGGCCGACAAGCCGACCTTTGCCGAGGCCACCCGGCTGATTCACCTGAACACCAACCCGTTCAACGCCGCGACCCTGGTGCAGTTTCATGACCGGCAAGCGGTGGTGGCGACCCCGCCCGGTTTCCCACTGAGCCAGGAGGAGATGGATGCGGTCTACGACCTGCCGTACACCCGGCGGGCCCACCCAAGCTACACCGAGCCGATCCCTGCTTTCGAGATGATCAAAGACTCGGTCACCATCATGCGTGGTTGCTTCGGCGGCTGCACCTTCTGCTCGATCACCGCGCACCAGGGCCGCATCATCCAGTCGCGTTCACAGGAATCGATCGTCCAGGAAGTGGAGAAGCTGGCGGCCGACCCCGAGTTCAAAGGCCACATCAGCGACATCGGCGGCCCGACCGCCAACATGTACCAGATGCGCTGCACCCGCCCGGAAGTCGAGGCCCGCTGCTAGCGGCTTTCCAGCGTCCACCCGACCGTGTGCAAGCTGCTCGGTACGGACCATGGCGCGCTGATCCAGTTGATGCGCGAGGTCCGCGAACAACCGGGCATCCGCAAGGTATCGGTCGCCTCGGGCATCCGCATGGATCTCGCCCAGAACTCTCCCGAGTACCTCGAAGAACTCTCCGCTCACCATGTCGGCGGCCGGCTCAAGGTCGCCCCCGAGCACACCAGCCCCGAAGTGCTCGAGCAGATGAAAAAGCCGTCGATCCACAATTTCGACCAATTCGCTGCGGCTTTCCGCAAGGCCTCCGAAAACGCGGGCAAACCCCGGCAATACCTGGTTCCCTACTTCATCGCCAGTCACCCGGGTTCGGATCTGGCGGCGATGATCGACCTGGCCCTGTACCTGAAACGCAACGGCTATCGCCCAGACCAAGTGCAGGATTTTATCCCCGCCCCGTTCGACATCGCCACTTGCATGTATTATACGGGTATTGATCCATTCACAAAGAAAGAAGTTTATATTGCAAAGAAGCTGCACGACCGCAAGCTGCAACGAGCGTTGATGCAGTTCTTCAAGCCAGAGAACTACTTTGCCGTCCGCGAGGCGTTAATGCAAGCCGGCCGCACCGACCTGATCGGGAACAGCTGCGACGCGCTAGTCCCGGCCCAGCCGCCGAAGGAGGCCATCGAGGCCCGCCGCAAACAGGTCAACGCCGCGGTCGACGCCGACCACTACCATACTGTGGCGAACCCGGCGAAGGGTGAAAAGGCAGGCGAGCGTGGCTTGCCGAACCGGGGGTACCGGCCTGGGAGAAAGTCCCAGAAGCGGCGGCAGAAAACCGGACGCGGCCGAAAACCGACGACTGAACTGTGAGGCATCGAGGTCCTTGCTGGTGCGAAGCAGCCACACAAGGCCCCGCATCGGAAAGCTGAAGAAGGGGGATGCACATGGGTAGAATTTTCGAGAAGCGCAAGTACTCGATGTTCAAGACCGCCGCCCAGAACTCAAAACTCTACTCCAGGTACAGCAAGCAACTGTACATGGCCGCCAAGAACGGCGTGCCCAACGTGGAGGCCAACCCGGTTCTGCGCAGCATGGTCGAGAAAGCCAAACGAGAAAATGTCCCGAGCCACGTGATCGACAAGGCGATCGAGAAGGCTGCCGGCAAGGGGGGCGAGGACTTCCAGCCGACGCGCTATGAGGGTTTCGGCCCCGGCGGCGCGCTGGTCATCGTTGACTGCTTGACCGACAACAACACACGGACCTTCTCCGACATCCGCAACTGTTTCACCAAGACGGGGTCCAAGATGTCGGCCAGCGGGTCCGTCGTGATATCGTTTGATCATCTGGCGGTCCTTTCCTTCCAGGGTGGCAATGAGGAGAAGGCACTTGAGGCGCTGTTCGCCGCGGACGTTTCCGTCGAAGACATCGAGAGCAAGGACGACGCCGTCACGATCTTCGTCCCGCCCACCGAGTTCTACAAGGCGAAAACGGCACTGCTCGGGGCGTTCCCGGGCCTCGAGTTCGACGTCCAGGAAATCACCTTTCTGCCGCAATCGACGAAGACTCTCAGCCAGGAAGACTTGGCGTCGTTTGAGAAGTTCCTGGGCATGCTGAACGATTGCGACGATGTGCAGGAAATCTACCACGACGTCCTCCTGCCATGATCACTCGGTTGATTCCGTGGGTGACTGGAACTTGGACTCGCTCATCGGCAAGGAGTGAACGCGGCTGGACTTGAACCAAAGCACGTCCGACATCGCCTCCTGCATGGACGACACAGGCATCGACCTGTTCTCCAAGCAAAGGCAGTGAAAAGCGCGACGAAGCGACACGACCGCAAGCTACAGCTGGCCCTGATGCAGTTCTTCAAGCCGGAGCACGATGATGCGCACCGCGAGATCTAAACGTGCGGGCCGCACGTCCAGATCGGGAACCGCTTCGACGCCCTGATTCCGGCTCAGACGTCGAAGAAAGCCATCGAGGCACGCCGTAAACACGTCAATGCCGCGGTCACTGCGAACCACTACCACACGTGGCGCACCCGGTCCGAAGTGAGAAGCCCAGGGAGCGTGCTGCGGGGCCGGTCAAAGCTACCGGCTACCGTCCGGGCAGTAAGCCAGCGAAGCGGCGAAATGCGGAGGTGAAACACAAGGGCGCGTGAAATCGTAGTGGGAAGCACGAGCGCGGTTGCCCGATCTGGGCAAAGGTGCGGCCCGAGTTTCGGTTCGATGCCAAAAAGGCCTTCAGATCCCCATGCTGATAATCGCGCCTGGAAACTAGTCGACGCAAAACACGATCAACCACACGAATCCGTTGGCTCGAACATGTTGTTATTTCAACTGATGGTCGGGACTCAGCCAGGCGTTCTCTGGGCGGAACGCTCTTGTCTTCCCAGTGACAGCAAATCCAGCAAATCAAGGGCTCGGCCCTTAGCCCACCCCTTTGCCGCGACCCACGGTGATCTGGCGTCTGCACTCAGTGTCTTGATCCCCGGCGTGGATGAGGGCATCAAGACGGACACGGTGACGGTTTGGCTGCCCACTGCCTCCGGCCGGCCGCTGCCTTCGTCGCCGCTGATTGGAGACTCAGCTGGGGGTGGCGACCAGGTGGTCCGCGACTGGAGGGTTCCCGCCTGTCAGCTCAGTGTCCCCATCGTTCTCGATCTGCTCGCGGGCGTCCACGATGGTCCAACGCTCACCTCGGGTATCGGAGTCGGCGTCACGATGCGCTATTGGGCCGTGGCCATGCGGTTCGCGGCGGCACTGGTGACCCGGCAGCAGTTTCTCCCTGATCTCATGCAAGAGTCAGAAGGGTGGTTCGCCCGATGGACGCCGCTGATCGCGGGGGGTGATGTGGCACGCTTTGATCGGCTGGCGAAAGCGATGCCGCCGGCGGCACGAGCTGTCGGGACCAGGATTCCGGATCGCCCGGCAGCCGAGGTTCTCCGTGCGTTCGTCGGGTTGGTGGTGGACGCGTTGGTCCGCGGGCGAGTGCACGAACGCCCCCGTGAGCAGTTTGCCAGCATCCATGACCGCTGGCTGCACGCCCTCCGGTCTGCCGGCGGAGAGCTCCGGATCACTGACGCCGAAGCAGTTCAACTTGAGGAGCAAGTACAGGGGTGGCGGCTGCCCATCACCGCGACCGCGTTCGCTCCGATGCGCCTGTGCTTTCGTCTCGACGAACCGGGCGAAGGAGGTCGCACTCAGAAGTGGCAGGTGCGTTACTTGCTGCAGGCCCGTGACGACCCGAGTTTGCACCTGCCGGCGGCGGACGTCTGGTCTGGCAGGGGCAAGGGCGTCCACACGGACCCGAAGCCGATTCTGCTCGCCGGCCTGGGTCAGGCGGCCCGACTCAGCTCTGAGATTGACGCCACCCTCAAGTCGGCCACCCCGACCGGGTTCGCCACCACTGCCGAAGGGGCACATCGGTTCCTCACCGAAACTGCCTGGGCCCTCGAACAGGCGGGGTTCGGCGTTTTCTTACCGGCGTGGTGGACCGGCCACGCAACCAAGCAAAAGATCGAAGCGACGGCGAAGGTGAAAAGCCCACCCATGTCCGGTGGTGGCGGGCTATCACTTGAAGACTTGGTAGAGTTCCGCTGGTCGGTCGCCATCGGCGACGAGGAGTTGACCCTCAAGGAGTTGCGGGAGTTGGCCAAGCTCAAGGCCCCGCTCGTCCGCCTCCGCGGCAAGTGGGTGCAATTGAACGCCGATGTGCTTCGGACTGCCATCGACCTGCTGCAAAAAAAACCGATGCGGGTCGCGGCCCGCGAGGTGATGCAACTCGCGTTGGGGGTCACACCAGAGGGGACCGGGTTGCCCGCCCGGGGGGTGGTCGCGTCCGGATGGGTCGAGACGTTCCTCCGCGAACTCACCACCTCGGAGTTCGCGGAGTTGCCGGCCCCCGCCGGCCTCGATGCGACGTTGCGGCCGTATCAAGTTCGCGGGTACTCGTGGCTAGCCTTTCTCCGCCGCTGGGGGCTGGGCGCGTGTCTGGCCGACGACATGGGCCTGGGCAAGACGGTCCAGACGCTTGCGCTCCTGGTGCGGGACCAGGAGGCGGGTGTGACACATCCAGTGCTGCTCGTCTGCCCGATGGCGGTTGTCGGCAACTGGTCGCGGGAGATTGCCCGATTCGCCCCGCAACTCTCCCTACGGATCCACCACGGGCCAAACCGCGCGAAATCGAAAGCTGCCCTCAAGAAGGCCGCCACGAAGGCCTCCGTGGTGCTCACCAGTTACGGGCTGCTCGCCCGCGACCGCGAACTGTTCGAGCCGCTCACCTGGTCGGGCGTGATCCTCGACGAAGCCCAGATGATCAAAAACCCAAACACGAAGACCGCCCAGGCCGCACGAGCCATGTCCGCCGACTACCGTGTGGCCCTCACCGGCACCCCGGTCGAAAACCACGTCGGCGATCTATGGGCGCTCGGGCAGTTCCTAAACCCCGGCTTGCTCGGAACCGCGGCGTCATTCCGGCGGGACTTTTTCACCCCCATTCAGCTGCACCAGGATACCGCCACGGCGGAGCGGTTAAAACGGCTTACTGGGCCGTTCCTGTTGCGAAGGTTGAAGACCGATCCGACCGTCATCCATGACTTGCCAGAGAAAATCGAGACCACGGAGTTCTGTACCCTCACCCGCGAGCAAGCCACGCTCTACGCCGCGGTGGTTGATGAACTGGACCAAGCCCTGGCTGGTGCGCAGGGGATTCAGAGGAAGGGGATGGTACTCGCCACGCTGTCGAAATTGAAGCAGGTGTGCAACCACCCAGCTCAGTTCCTCGGCGATCGCTCGGCGATCCCCAACCGATCGGGAAAACTCTCCCGGCTGACGCAGATGCTCGAGGAATTACTGGACGCGGGCGATAAGGCGCTGGTGTTCACCCAGTTCAAGGACATGGGGGACATCATCCGCCGTTATCTGCAAGAAACATTCGGACGCGAAGTGCTGTTCTTGCACGGCAGTACGGCACGCAAACAGCGCGACGCGATGGTCGAACGCTTCCAGTTCGCCGCCGGGCCTCCAGTCTTTCTGATCTCCCTCAAGGCCGGGGGCACCGGGCTCAACCTGACGGCGGCCACGCATGTGTTCCACTACGACCGCTGGTGGAATCCGGCCGTCGAGGCGCAGGCCACCGACCGGGCGTTCCGGATTGGCCAGAAGCGAACGGTTCAGGTGCACCCATTCGTCTGTTCGGGTACACTTGAAGAAAGGATTGACGAGATGCTAGCCCACAAGCGGGAAGTCGCCGCGAGGGTGGTCAGCACCGGCGAGGCGTGGTTGACCAAACTGGGCGACGAGCAGCTACGCGAGGTTCTGGCCCTGAGACCCAGCGCGACCGAGGACTGACCATGTGGTACCACGAGTTCTACCCCAAGTCGAAGCCGCGAGCCGTTAGCGGAGGTATCAAGTCGCAGTCGAAGGCCGGTGCGTTCGGTACGACGTGGTGGGCGAAGAAGTGGATCGGCATGCTGGAGAGTTTCGAAATCGGTGCCCGCCTTGGCCGCGGCCGAACCTATGCCCGTAAGGGTCAAGTCAAGGACATCCGCATCGCACCGGGGAGAGTGACCGCCAAGGTGCAGGGGTCGAGACCGCGACCTTACTCGGTGGAGATCGAGATCGAGACACTCGCGGCCATGGATTGGGACAAGCTGGTCGGCGAACTGAACTCCCGGGCAGAGTTCGCCGCCAAACTGCTGGCCGGGGAGATGCCGCAGGACATCGAGACGGTGTTCGCCAAGGTCGGGCTGTCGCTCTTCCCGAGCTCGTTGCAAGAGATCAAGACGGATTGCACGTGCCCGGACTGGTCGGACCCGTGCAAGCACATCGCGGCGGTGTACTACTTGATCGGCGAGGAATTTGACCGCGACCCGTTCCTATTGTTTCGTTTGCGGGGCAGCGAGCGCGACGTGATCTGTGGGCGGCTGTCTCCCGGCTCCAGCCTGACGACGTCGGACACGGAACCTCCAGCGCCATCCGAACCCGTCCCATCGGACGCTGCGACCTTCTGGGCGATCGACCCGCTCCCGCCGGATTTGTACGGGGATGTACAGTTGCCGCCGGTGGACGCTGCCGGCCCCAAACGGCTCGGTGGGTTCCCGTTCTGGCGCGGCAGCGAAAGGTTCCCGGACACCCTCGTTCCGACCTATGCCTCCGCCGCCCGGCGCGGGCTGGCTCTGTTCGAAGCGGCGTGTAGACCCCCAGTATTCGACCCGCCCGTGGGAAAGCCCCCAGAACGACGTCGAGGAAAATCATGAGCACCATGTTCCTGGCTACGCCCGCATTCGTTCTACTTCTCTGGCCGGGCACGCTCCTCCAGGCCCAACCCGCCGAAGCGACTCCGGCTGCTACCAACGTCCGCAACGCGGCGTACCCGCAGGTCGACGCCGACAGAAGAGTGACTTTCCAGTTGAAGGCTCCAGAAGCCAAACGCGTGCAGGTGCTCGCCGACTACGGGTTGGGGACGGACGGGAACTGGGACATGCGGCGTAGCGCGGATGGGGTGTGGACCTACACCTCGCCGCCGGTCGCCCCAGGTTTCCATTACTACGCCCTGATTGTGGACGGGGTAGTGGTCAATGACCCCGGCAGCGACACCTTTTTCGGCTGGGGCAAGCCGACCAGCGGCATCGAGATTCCCGAAGAAGGGGTGGATTTTTATCATGACAAGGATGTACCTCATGGCGAGGTCCGTTCCCGCTGGTACCCGTCAAAGGTGACCGGCCGGACGCGGCATATCAAGGTCTACACGCCCCCCGGCTACGCC
The DNA here is from genome assembly GCA_964410665.1 of uncultured Alcaligenaceae bacterium. Lineage (GTDB taxonomy): Bacteria > Planctomycetota > Planctomycetia > Gemmatales > Gemmataceae > CAYPIE01. The sequence continues at coordinate 131,557 of CAYPIE010000004.1, read as the reverse complement.
GACCACCCCAAGCAGCGCTACCCGGTCTTGTACCTGCAGCACGGCGCCGGCGAGGACCAGACTGGCTGGACCCGCCAGGGACACGTCAATTTCATTCTCGACAACTTGATCGCTGCGAGCCAAGCCAAACCGATGATCGTGGTGATGGAGAAGGGTTACGCCACCCGCGCCGATGCCACCGTGGAGTCCACCTCGTCACGGCAGTTCGACTTCCCTCTGTTCGATCAGGTGGTCATTGACGAACTTGTTCCCATGATCGACGAGACCTACCGGACCATCGCCGACCGGGACCACCGTGCCATCGCGGGCCTGTCGATGGGTGGCGCGCAAGCCATGCGCATCGGGCTAACCCATCTTGAGCTGTTCTCCGTCGTTGGCGCATTCAGCGGCGCTGGTCGATACGATGCGAAGACGGCGTTCGGCGGCCTATTCTCCGATCCCGAGGTGTTCGACCACAAGGTGCGACTGCTGTACCTGCACTCGGGTACCGTCGGCCTCGACGCCCGTATCCACCAACGGTGCAAGTCTCTGTCTACGATGCTCCGAGCAGCGGGCGTCAAGAACGTGGTCTTCCGTGAGGCCAAGGGGCAAGCTCACGAGTGGCAAACCTGGCGTTACGCTCTTGCGGATTTCGCACCGCGTCTGTTTCAGCCGGACAACTGAGTGCGAAGGGGTCCAGCTTTGGTCCAGAGTCCTCCAACCGGTGACTCTGGATGGCATCATGGAGTGGTCCGACTAACCCACAACCCGAGGTGTGCCATGCAGCCGTCGTTTGCCATCACGCCCAACGAAGAAACGCTCAACCAAGAACAGCGCGACCTCCGCTTCCACCCGAGCACGGTCACCGAGCCCAAAGTGCTCACCCTTGAACAGGTCGAGGCGTTCAACACCGAGGGTTACCTGAAGGGCATCCGCATTTTCTCTGACGGCGAGATGGGCGAGCACCGCCGCTATTTTGACCAACTGCTCGCGCGGGTCATCGCCGCGGGTGGGGATAGCTACTCGATCAGCACCGCGCATATGAAGTACGGCCCCGTATACGACATTCTCACGAACCCGCGGATCGTCGCGGTGGTGGCGGACATCCTGGGTGACAACGTGGTCGGCTGGGGTTCACACTACTTCTGCAAGATGCCCCACGACGGCAAACAGGTCGCCTGGCACCAGGATGCCAGCTACTGGCCCCTGACCCCGGCCAAGACGGTGACCGTCTGGCTGGCTATTGATGACGCCGACCGCGACAACGCCTGCATGCGTTTTCTGCCGCGGACGCACACCCTCGGCCACTTGACCTATAAGATGACCGAGGACCAGGACGCCAACGTGCTCAACCAGGAGATCGAGAACATCCAGCAGTACGGCGAACCCGTCGACGATGAGCTCAAGGCGGGGGAAATGTCGATCCATGCCGACCTATTGCTGCACGGCTCCGAAGGGAACACCTCCGACCGCCGCCGCTGCGGCCTGACGCTCCGCTACTGTGCCGCGGACGTGCGTGCGTATGCTGGCTGGGAGGCGAAGGGAGTCATGGTCCGCGGCATCGATCCGACCGGCCGCTGGGGCAACCCACCCCGGCCGGAATCTTCGTGAGACTCCGAGTTGACCAAGCCACCGCTGCCCGAGCCGATTCCCATCCATGACCGTCTGGTCGGCCAAACCCTGGCGGCCGTGTTGCGGATACACCTCCCCGGCTGGTCGTGGAAGCAGGTGCGTCAGTTGATCGCCCAACGACGCTGTACCATCGACGGCCAGCTCTGCCTGGATGATGCCCGGCGGCTCAACGAGGGGGAGGTGGTGGCATTGAGTCGCCCTCACCCCATCGATCCTAGTGCCACGCCAACGGGGTTGGTACTCCGTCACCTCGACGACCAGTTGGTGGTGGTGGAAAAACCCTCAGGAATGAACACCGTTCGCCACCCCGCCGAACGGGAATGGTCTGAGCGCCGCCGCCGGCAATCGCCGACCCTGGAAGACCTGACTCAGTTCGCCATCGCCCGCCGCAAGCAGCGCGAAGTCAAGCAATTGCCGCGGCTACGCATCGTGCACCGGCTTGATAAAGAAACCAGTGGGCTAGTGGTGTTCGCTCGCACTCCGATCGCGGAGCGTGAACTCGGTCGTCAATTCCATGCCCACACCGTGACGCGGCGTTATTTGGCGGTGATCCACGGGGTGTTGCCGCCACAGACCATTCGCAGTTTCCTCGTCCGCGATCGGGGGGATGGCCGACGGGGAAGTACCCCCAATGCCGGAGTCGGCAAGGAGGCAATCACTCACATCGCCGTCGAGGATCGCCTCGGGGACTACACGCTCCTATCCTGTCGACTGGAAACGGGCCGTACCCATCAAATCCGCATTCACCTATCAGAAACCGGGCATCCGGTGTGCGGTGAAGCGGTTTACAACCGCAAGCCACACGGGCCAGTGATCCCGGACGCGAGCGGAGCTCCGCGGCTGGCCTTGCACGCTGTGGAATTGGGGTTTGTCCACCCTGAGACCGGAGAGGAGCTACACTGGGAGATGCCGCTGCCGGACGACCTGTCGGGGCTAGTGGCGGAACTCCGCCAGCGTGCGAGTCGCTAGTCCACGACCAACGTTGAAGGCGGGCGTTTGCCAGGTTCTGTCGAAGTCTTTCCGAGGGGTGGGTTCCCACCCACGCCTCGGAAAAGGCTCGGAGGCCGTGCGCCGATTGTGCCACCGGCAGGAGCCCTCCACGGGCAACTTATTGAATCGGCATGCACACCTGGGTCAGCAAGCTTTCGCACTGTTCCTGGATCAAATCGGCCAGATTTGGCAAGGGTTGGCCTTCCGGCAATTCTTCGGTGACCGCGGCTAACCAACGAGGGAAACTGTACAGCATGGCGAAACCGTCCAACGCCACCGGTTCCAAGCGGGAATGGTGGCCGCGCCGCTCGGCATCTTGCCACAGGGTTTTACTCTTCCCGGTGAGGAACAGATCGTCTTCGGGTCGCAACAGGATCAAGTGGTCGATGACCGCGGGTTCACTCTGCAGAACTTGCAGCTTGATTTCCAAATCCTTTGGCTTGCCCGCCGAGCGAGCCAGGAACAGGCCAATCCCAACCTTCCAAGGTTGGCCATCTTTACACGCCCAGTGAGCAATAGAGAGCGTGCCGTAAGTGGGGTGGTCACCAAAGTTCAGCTCCGGCACCACATGCTGGAGCCGCCACGGGCCAACCTTGACCCCGTGCTCATTGCAGATCTCCAAGAAGCTGCCCAGCCCAGCTTGGAGCTCCCTGGTAGCGCCAGTAATCGATCCCTCGGGTTCCAATCGACGTCGAGCAGCACGTTGCTCTTGTTGCCAGAGTTCGACCAGTGATTCTGGGGATAGTGCCGAGGAGCGAACCGGAATTAAGGCTGGCCGACTAATCGGACCGTGTCGCGTTTCCCCTGTCGTGACACGTGCACTCGCTTTTTCCGAGCTACGAGAGGCTGCCATGGGTCCATGGGAGCTTTCGTCGGAATTCTGGTTCGGTTGGACCGCATCGCCCATGTCACCCTTGCGGATGCTGGCGAGGTTGCTCGGCGTGCTGGTTGTAGATGGCTGTGAAGCCGATGCATTTCGCGCTTCGCTCGTGGCGTTACTCAGCGGTTGTCGGGGTTCCTCCATCGACTCGACCAGATGGACCGAGCCAATCGCCGCTGCTGGGTTGGGCACCTCGCTGGGGGCTGCTCCGGACTGCTTGGCCGAAGTTGGGAACTGGGGATCGGATGCGTTCGCGGTGGCCACGGGCAAGCTGTCTTCTTCCCAGCGGGGCGTTGGCAGGGGGGGTAATGGCGGGATGACCGAATCAGTCTTCGCGGCAGCTAGCTCTGCCTCGGCAGCACGCTTGGTGGTCTTCTCGGGAGTCTCCGACCAGGTCCCTGCAATCGTCGGTTCACTGCTGACCTCACGCGAAGTCATCGCGCCCCGTTCTTCGGAGTCATAGATGAGATGGTCGAACAGGTGGCGAAACTGTTGTAGCATATCCCGCAAAGTTGGTTCGGTGCGGGCAATCCGGATCACCGCTTCGTCATTAAATGGGTAGATATCCGAGAGCTCAGCTGCGTCAGGGAGCTCTTCGAGAGCTGGCTTTAAGCGGGCTTCGACCACCCGCCGAACCAGTTCTGGAGACGGCGCCTCAAGCCGCAGGGCCTTGATGGTGCCTTGCTTGGGCACATGCACCGGGTTGTTGAGTCGATCCTGAATGTAGCTGTCTAAGGACGGTACAAAGCGGTTCCATAGGCCCCGCTCCGCGAAGATCAAAAAGCACACCCCATCAATCTGATGCATTACCTGGACAATACCCGCAAAGAAGGCCTCGGCGATGCGATGCGCATCATCGGAACGCCGAGCCAGGAGCAAGTCTTCCAACTGGTCGAAGGCAACCACCACCGGGGTTTTCAGAGAACGAAACAGCTCCATCAGTACCTTGAACAAGGCCAACACCAGATCTTGTCGTGTCGGCCGTACGTGAAACTCTAAGATGGCAAATCCATAGGTCAAAAAGCTCGCTAAAGTCAGCTCATCGCGGAGTAGCACGGCCCGAGCAAAACCCTGGTAGATCGATCGCCGCATCAAGCCCGCCGTATTGTGTGGCTCGGTGCGTTCGATGTAGGCATTGAGTAAGTGAAAAACTTGATCGACACTTAGACCAGCCTCGGTGAGGATCTGATTGAGCGGCAGGGCATTGCGGCCATAGTTCCCGTAGCCGTTGAGCTGGTCCATGAGCCAGTCGGCACGCTCATGAGCTTGGCTCTGCCCAAGGCCCAGGCGACGGGCCCAGCGGCCCAGGCCAGGCGGTGGGAACAATTCGATCCGTTCTTCTGGACTGAGATCGCGGAGGGCAAACGACAGTTGCCGGCGAACCAGCTGTTCACCGACGAATTCGAGGGGGCGCTGTCCCTTTTGCCGACCCCCACCCAGGAGGGTATCGATAATTTGAAACAGCAGGTATTCCAGGAAGTTCGTGTCACGCTGATAGACACCCGGAGCCACCAACAGTTGCCAACCACCGTCTGGACCATGCTTGATCGAGTGCAACAGGTGCGTCTTACCCGCCCCCTTGTTGCCCAACACAGGTACCACCTCGGAGTGGGTCATTGGGTCGTAGCGGTACAAGTCGACGACGTTCAACAATAATTCGCGTTCAGCGGCAAACAACTCCGGCACGTGGTAGCGCGCGCAGACTTCATCGTCGGGGTTGCGGGCGAAGTAGTTGCGAAACGGGTTGCCGCTGCGGCGGAGCACCTCCTGTGCTCGTTCACTCAGGGGGCGATCCAGCATCGTACTGGCAGTCATCGCAAGACTCCTTCGGTTGAGTCGGAGGGTGGCCAACCTCGACGGGCAAGGTTAGAGACGTACGCTGGCGTAATACGCGATTTCGTGCCCGATCAGCAAGGCGAAGGTTGGCTCGGGCATGTCATAAAGGGGGCCAGTCCAGGGATGCAAATAGATCTGACGCTCATCGTACAAATGACGCAAACAGTCATGAAAGCTTCCAACACTGATCGCGGTTCCTCGGGGTACAAGCCGGCGATACAGTTCGGGCAACGGACAATCTTCCGAAGCCCCAGCATTTAAATGCCATTGGGTCAGCTCACGGAGTAATGGGACCCGATAGTCTGATGCAGAGATGACGTTGTCCAAGGACGGTTCGGGCGCTTGGATGGTCGTGGGCTCATCCGCAACCTCCTCGCTTTCCGAAGTGGGTTCACTCATGGCCAGTTGGCGTTCGTTCACCTCGGTTTGGAGCTGTGGGAGCAATTGTTCGGTCAAGTTCCGCATCGCCTGCAGCTGCTGCTGCATATGGTGCGCATCATCGAGAAGCGCTTGGACCTGTTCGTGTCGCGCTTCGAGGATGCGAACGAAGTCTTCAAGCACTTGCCGTGGATTGGTTTGCTTTCGTAAATACAACAGGCCTTTTTGGGTCAGGCAGCAGATCTCGCGGGTGGTTTTGCCGCGCAGCTCCTGACGGAGGATCTGCAAATACCCCTCATCTTTGCACCGTTGGGCTGCATTGCGGGCCAAGGCGGTGGCAGGAAACAGCCCTGGCTCGTTCTTACCTGAAAAGAGTGCCTGGCCCAATGGTTCTGCTGCGGCCTGGGTCAGGGCTGCCACAATCAGCTGGGTCGCTTTGTCGGCCAAACCAACCTCTCCCTGGAACATCGGTTGAGCCATCCGGGCTCGGCCGCGTATCGTATGCCGATCCGGCGGTGGCCTGCAAGCCCAACGAATCTACGCTTGGCCAGGAAGGCCGCGCCACATAGGATAAACGTATTTCCTTGAATCTGCACTCACCATGGGAGACCGTACCATGTTCCTCCACCGCCTCGCGATTCTGGCTGTCGGGCTGGGATTACCAGCCAGTATTCTTGGACAAACGGTAACGCCCCATCAGAAGATCGATGAACGCCTGCAAAACGTGTTGCGCATCGTCCATGATCGTGGTGCTGCGCTATACAACACGAACGATCCGGAAGGCTGCTACCGCCTCTTTGAAGGAGCCCTGTTGACCGCACGACCGCTGTTAGAGCATCAGCCGGCGATTCAAAAACGGATCGACCAGGGCATGGAAGCGATGGAGAATGAAGATTCGTTTACTCGACGAGCCTTTATGTTGCATGAATTGATTGAAGCAGTGCGCGCGGATTTGCGTGAGTTCCCTTCGAACCGAGCTCCAACCCCGCCCATCCCTCCGGCCAAAAATGGGCAAGCCCGGCCCGCACCGATCGATTCCCCCACCAAACCGATGACCGAACCTCCACGCCCGCCTAAAGCCCAAGTGGAGCCGCTCGGTATCGTTCCGAAAACGGTCGACACTCCCCCTCCTGTGACGCAGAACGATGCAAACCGGTTAGTGTGCGAGGGGCGTGTGACCCTCTCGGGGGAACCACTCCGCGGAGCCAAGCTCTGGCTAGTGGCATCCGACCTAAAATTCTTCATCTATCGGGCAACGACCGATGCCGCGGGGCAATACCGAATCGAATCGATCCCCGAAGGCATCTATACCGTCGTGATCGATGGTCCAGAAGTTGCAGAAAAGTATCGATTGACGTCCACGTCGCCGCTTCGGGTGCAGGTACCCGGAGAGGCAAACATAGGTTTGTCGCGCCCCTGAGTGCGACCTGGCACGCCTGATTTTCACCAAGGAGTCGTAAGATGACGAACAAGCCGTTACAGAGCCAACCCTGGCGGGCCAAGGATGAGATCGAAGAGAATCCCATCGGTCTTTCCAAAGAGACGGTGAGCAAACTGTTGCCCGAACTCGACCGGCATCTGGCTTCGCTGATGACCCTGTTCCATCAGTATCAAAAGCATCACTGGCTGGTGGAGGGGCCGCAGTTCCAAGATTTGCACTTGTTTTTGCAGAAGCACTACGAAGCGGTCCACCAGCAATTTGATCAGGTTGCTGAGCGGATCACCGCACTGGGCGGAATCCCAACCTCATCCCCGAACGAGCAAGCCAAGCTTGCCTATATTGAGCACGAACCGGAAGGGACTTTCCGGATTCGCCATATGCTGGAACGGGATCGTTTTCACGAGAAAACCATCGCCGAGCATCTCCGAGCCACGATTCAGGCCGCGACGCACCTCGGCGACTTTGGGACTGAAACGTTGTTGAAGGAGATTCTGATGGCCGTAGAAGACCGGGCGCATCATCTCGATCATTTCCTGAGCGATGATACGCTTGAGATTGGCTTGATTGCCAAGGCGCCGTTAGAGTAGGGCCTTGCCTCATCCAGGCGATCGCTTGATTGGATCGCCTGGAACTGCTTGGCTACACAGGTTAGCCGAGAAACACCCCGCCTAAAAAGTCGCTTGCGAAGGGCGTGATCGCCAGGAATGGGGTTGGATTGTTCGGATTGGCCAGCAACTCAACGCCGGTGGTGAGTTCGACGTTGGGTGGCTGCCCGATCCCCTCGGCTGTAATCAGATCTTTCTGCAGATCTCCATCCAAATCCTTCGAGGCAACCCGAATGCCACTTCGCATGTCGATATCGGCGGCAAAGAAGTTCGCCAGCTGAGCTTCATTGGGGTCAAAACGATCGAAGTTGCCCGTCTGGAGCACTGCGCCACTGAAGATGCGCACTCGAGGGCCACCTCCCGGTCCTCCGCCGGTGATCAAATCATCCACCCCATCGCCATTAATATCCCCCGAGCTGACAAAGGACCCATCGCGGAGGCTCTGTTCGAACACAAAAAAGTCGGGGACAATCTTGGCGGGTTGGCCGTTATTGGCCAGGACCTGGCTGCCATCATAGATCGCCACACGCGGTCCGCCACGGAATCCCGCCGCGACGATCACATCGAGGACACCGTCGGCGTTAATATCCCCCAAGGTAGAACGCGCTCCGCCACGAAAGCTTGGGTCTTCAATACCAAAAAAGCGACGTAACTCCGTAAAATCACCACCCGAGTAGATGGCGGTGATCGGACCACCTCCTTGATCCGGAGACACAATGATGTCACCGACCCCATCGTTGTTGAGATCACCGGCGGCCACATGCACCCCACCGGTGAAGCTGCTGTCTTGTGGGAAGGCATTAAAGGTGGTCACCATCTCTTGGCTTAAGCCATCGATCACCCGTACCAGCGGTTGAGCTCCAGGCCCTGCCCCCGCCACCAGATCGGGCACATTATCACCGGTGACATCCATCATGGCTACCCGGACGCCTCCCGGTGCTTCGCTAGCGGTAAATGGATTGAAGCTAAAGACCAGGGAGCCATCAGGGTTATAGACATTGACTTGCTGACTGCCGCTTCCTGAGCCCACGGCAAAGATGCCAATGCTGGATTGATTGGCCGGACGATCCAACGGAGCATCGGTGATATTGATGGTCACCGTTGCCGGGTCACTCTCGAGCAGACCATCGCTCGCGGAATATTCAAACAGGGCAGGTCCGTTGAATCCCTCGGGAGCAACATAGGTAAAGCTTCCATCGGCATTGATCGTCAGGTTGCCTGCACCGGCCAATAAGTTGATGCTCGTCGGATTGGCAACCATCAGGGGATCCCCTTGGGGATCGGTGTCGTTGGCCAACAGCCCAGGTGCATCGATCGTCAACGTCGATCCCGAGGCCACCTCAAAGGTGTCGTCATTGGCCACGGGAGCCGAGTTGCCAACCGATTGCGGAATGGTGACTAACACCGTAGCGGTAGACAATCCGTCATTGCCATCACTCACGGTATAGTTAAAGGTGGCGTTGCCAACGAAACCCGGCTCGGGAATGTAACTGATGGTGGTGCCATTTCCAGAGATCAGCGCGAGGCCGGAACTCGGGGTGCTCACCTCGGTAATAATCAGCGCATCGCCATCTAGATCACTGTCGTTGGCAAGGACGTCGAAGGCTGGCGGTGCGGCGGAGTCAATGGTGAAGGCATCGTCTTGCACCAAGGGTGGATTGTTCGAACCTGTCACGGTGACCGTGACCGTCGCGGTCCCGACGTTACTATCTTCATCCTGAGCAACATAAATAAAACGATCGGTACCGATAAAGTCGGCTTCTGGGGAATATTCGATCTCGCTACCCATGATCACGGCAGTGCCGTGCATCGGATTTCCCACAGAATCGAGGCTGAGCGCGCCTCCTTCCGGATTGGAGTCATTGGCCAACACATCCACCAAAACGGGCGCGTTGACTTCGGTTGTCACCTGATCATCTACCGCAATTACGGAGGGGACCAGGCGATCTTCAAGGACCTCGAGCACAACAGAGTTACGGTGTGCGCGTACAAAGCAATCCCGACGGGTGACCATGGTCAGATCTCCGATGCATGCCTGTCACACAAGGGCTTGAGTCGATGCTCGGTGAAAGCCAGTGATCAGGGAACATGGGACGGTATGAGAACTCAGATCATTTGAGGAATTCATCGAAGGAGGCGAAGATATTCAACCCAGGAGGCGAGAATGCGTCAAGGGTTGAAACCGGCATTTCCCGGGCAAATGCCTCTTGACGCAATCATGGCCTGAACAACCGATCCCTTTGTTCTGATCCCTACCCTACTGGGGCTACCCTGTCCCCGACTTGGTTGCATGGCGACCGGGGGAACTCGGTGGGAGTCGAGCTTGCCCGCGGAGTTTAGCCGACAAAGACCCCTCCAAGAAAGCTGGTGGGGAACGGCAGTAGCGAATCGCTGGCACGAGGATCCGAAGGGTCAGCCGCCAGGTTCTCCGCGGAGAAGACATTGACGATGGGGAGAATGCCCGGCCCTTCGGCACTCACAATCGCCGCACGGAGTTGGGGATCGTCGGTTTGACGTACCGTGACATTGATCCCCCCACGGTTGTTTGGATTGCTGGCAAAGAAGTTGGCGATCTGAGCCTCGACGGGATCATTGGTATTAAAGTCGCCCGTGATGAGCACCGCGCCGCTGAAGGCACGAATCCGCGGCCCCCCTTGCGGTCCCCCTCCAGTGATCAGCTCGGCCATGCCGTCGCCATCGATGTCACCCGCGGCGAGGAAGGCCCCGTCGCGCAACGACTGTTCAAACACAAAGAAGTCCCCAACGATCTTGCTAGGCTGCATGTTGCTCGCAGTGCTCAACAGGTTTGATCCATCAAACAGGGCAACCCGCGGGCCCCCTTGGAATCCGGCCGAAATGAGGACATCGAGGAACCCATCGCCATTAAGGTCGCCTAGGGCAGGGCGGGCGCCGCCCCGGAAATTCGGATCTCCCTCGATGCCAAAGAATCGCTTCAGCTCGACAAAGTCGCTGCCATTGTAAATGGCCACTACTGGCCCGCCCCCTTGATCGGGGGTGATGACGATTTCTGCGAACCCATCGCCATTGAGATCGCCCGCAGCCACATACACCCCTCCGGTGAAGCTGGGATCGAGCGGGAAGGGCGTAATCGTGCTGAGCGGTTCCTGGGTTGCCCCGTCGAGAATCCGGACGGAGGCTGACACTCCTGGACCGGTTCCGGCAATGACATCAGGGACTCCATCGCCAGTAACATCGGCCAAGGCCACCCGGATGCCACCGGGAGCCTCTGCGCTGGTAAAGGGCGTCACTTGGTATGCTGGTGCTTCATCCCCAGTAGTCGCGTCGTAGACGAACACGTCTTGACTGCCGGAACCACCACTGACAGCAAATTGCGTGAAGCTGGCAACGCTCCGCCCTTGAACCAGGATCGTCACACTGGCGGTGTCCGAGAAGGTACCGTTGCTAGCCGTATAGTCGAACCGGACCGTCCCCTGAAAGCCACTGGTAGGCGTAAAGGTGAAGGTACCATCGGCGTTGACCACGAGGGTTCCGTCTCCCTGGAGCAGAGAGATGGACTCGGGATCAACCACCGTCAATGGTACTCCGCCCGGGGTGGTGTCGTTCATCAGAAGGCTTTGGCTGGCGTCGACGGACAGGGTCGAACCCGCGAACACCCGGAAGGAGTCATCATTGGCTTGCGGTATCCCCTGATTCGTATCGACCGTAATGGTCACTTCCGCGGTATCGCTGTCTCCCGTCCCATCGGCCACGGTATAGGTGAATGTTAGCTCACCGGTGAATCCGGCCGGCGCCGTGAAGGTCAGGGCAAGATTATCGGCGGTGATCGCCACCTGGCCACTGCTCGGTTGAGAAACCGCACTGATGGTCAGTGTTCCCCCGGCGACCACGGAGTCGTTGCTCAACACATCCAGGGTGGTCGGGGTGGTGGTGACAACCGTGAACTGGTCATCATTGGCGACCGGTCCTCCCAGATTGACCACAATGCTGACCGTTGTGGTCGCGAGACCGCCCTGACCATCGCTGATCGTATAAGTAAAGGTCTCAGTGCCGAGGAAATCGGTGGCCGGCTGATACATCAGCGACGATCCATCATTCGCGATGCTGACGGTACCACCATTGGGAGGCACTGAGGTGGCGGTGATGGTCAATGAGTCATCGTCGGGATCGCTGTCGTTGGCCAGGACGTCGAGTGTAATGGGTCCACTATTCTGGGTGGCCGCAAAGGTGTCGGGATTGGCGACCGGGGCTTGATTGGTGGGACTCGTCACCGTCACCGAAACGGTTGCTGAGTCTGTATCTTGGCCATCGGTGATCGTGTAGGTGAAGGTAGCGGTACCAACGAAGTCCGTCGGGGGAGTGTACAGCACTTGGCCATTGTCAATTGAGGCTGTGCCCACGCTGGGGTTGGCAACACTGAGGATCGCCAACGGAGCCGGAGCATTATCGGGGTCTTGGTCATTCGCCAGGACATCGATCGTGGTCGCAACCCCGACGCTGGTGGTGTCTAGATCGTCGGCGGCAATGGGGGGGAAGTTTTCGGGAACATTCTCCACAACCACCGTCACCGTCGCCAGGTCGACGCCCCCTGCACCATCGCTGATGGTATAGGTAAAGGTCTCGGTACCCACGAAGTTCGCCGAGGGGGTATAAAGCAAGCGGGCATCGTCGATGACCACTGTGCCCCCTTGATTGGCCTGGCCGACGGCAACGATGCTCAGGGGATCCTCATCCGGATCGGTGTCATTGGCCAGCACATCTAAGACGTTGTCTTCGCTGTCCTCGAGCAGTGTATCAAAGGTGTCATCGTTGGCGGTGGGCGGATTGGCATTGACTTGGTCATCGCGGATGCCGACCACCACACGGGCAGTTGACACTCCACCGGTACCATCACTGATGGTGTAGGTAAAGCTGCCGAGGCCGGTAAAGTCCATCGGCGGCGTGAACACCAGAGACTGATTATCCGCTGCAATGCTCACACTGCCGTTGGTCGGCTCGGTCACCTCGGTGATACTTAGAGTGTTGTCGTCCGGATCGGTGTCATTGGCCAATACATCGAGCGTCGTGGCCGTTGCGTTTTGAATAATATTAAACACATCATCATTAGCAACTGGATCATCCGAAGCATTGGTAACAGTAATCGTCACCGTCGCCGAGGCGACTGCGCCACGAGTGTCGGTGGTGATGTAGGTGAACGTATCTTCGCCGAAGAAGTCAGCATCGGGGGTGTAAGTGACGCTGAGGGTATTGCTGGCGATCGTCACGGTCCCGTTGGCCGGTTGCATCACCGAGAACACGATCAGCCGATCCTGGGTATCGGCATCGGTATCATTATCTAAGATCGGCAACGGATTGTTGCGGGAATCCTCATCGACGGTAAACAGGTCATCGTTGGCGACGGGGATGCTGTCGTTGGTGCGATCGCGTACCCCGATCGTGACCGTGGCGGTATCGATCCCACCAGAGCCGCCAACTGGATCCGAAACGTTATAGACAAACGTTACAACCCCGACATAGTCCGTTGCGGGCGTGAATACAACACCTTCGGGAATAAGCGTCCGGGTTCCAGCATCCACTGGATTCAGAGCGGTGACCGCGAATACTTCGAGAGATTCACCCTCCGGCTCGGTATCATTCGCGATCAAGTTCAGCGTGGTGGCGGGGTCGTTCTCTTCAAGATTGAACAAGTCAGGATTCGCGATTGGCGCATCGTTGACGGGGGTTACCGTCACCGAGACAGTTGCCTGGGCAATTCCACCGTTGCCATCGGAGATCACATAAACGAATGAATCTTCTCCGTTGGTGTTTGGCGTTGGCGTGTACAAGATGCTCAACTTGTCCACGCTCAGGGTCGTTGTCCCATTCTCGGGCATCGAAACGGAAAAGATCGTCAAATTGTCATCGTCGTCGTCGGTGTCATTGCTGAGGACGTCGAGCTGGATGGGGGTGTCTTCCATGATGGTCGCCGTATCATCCATCGCGACCGGAAGGGTATTGCTGGGCGTCGAGACGCCAACGGTGACCGTGCCGGAGCCCAGATTGCCATCGACGTCGCGTGCGACATAGGTGAACAGGTCAATGCCAACAAAGCTCGCATCCGGCAGGTAGTCGATCGAGGCGCCGTTGAGCATGGTGGTCCCGTTGCTCGGATTCCCCACAGAATCGATCATCAGCGGACCCGCATCTTGCGGATCCGAATCATTGTTCAGGACCGGAATGGTCACCGAAACCTCTTGCGTAGTTGTGGCAAGGTCGTCCAACACCGTCACCGATGGGAGCGCGCGGCTTTCGAGCATTTCCAAGGTTGGTAGAAAAGACGGTCGTGGGTCCAAGGGACCGAACCGAGGCGAACGGGCTTTCATAGAGTTCGACCAAGCTTGCATCGCTGACACCTCAGGTTGCGTGAATCGACACGCCATCGCCAACAAAACGTACTGTTTCATCCATTCATGGAGACGAAGAGGGTCAGGTTGCCCCATGCCCATCGTTGCTTCGGCCGAGCTGCGCGCAACCTAGACGATCTCCTTAGGATAAGGAAATCTGGAGAGTATGGAGAAAGTTCTCCCAGATGTTAAGTGTTGTAGAAGGCAGATCGAAGGGGTGTCAACTGACAAACGGTCTTTTTTTACTATTCTTCGTATTTTGTCCGTTTTGCCAGAAAATGCGAATATTCTTGAATTGGCGGCGACGAAATCGTCCCCGATTCCACCCTTTTCAGCAGCATCAAGATCCGATAGGCCGATCGTGTGCGATTCGCATTACAAATAGCAGTTGATTATCGCATGTATTCAATTGCATTTACAGTATAAGAATTTTGTCTGCTCTGGCACCGAAGGTCAAGGGAAGAGTCAGGAAAACATTCCGGGATGAGCACGATGGCACGATGGAGCTTAAAAACACCAGACCAGGAGGAGTAAGGTTCGCACCGACGAGTTGGGTGAGATGGCGGAGCGACTCCATGGTTTAGTCCTGGGCGTCTGGGCTACTCAACAGGGAAGCCGATCGGGCAACCATGCGGTTCGATTGCACGACGGCTAGAAAGCGATGAAATACTTGCATCAGGGAACGAGGTGAGTCAAACACCATGTGTGCGGTCGACGGAGCGTGGTTGCCAACACCGACACCAAGCCCACCTAATTCGCTGGCAAAGGAAATGGCGTCGGCATCATTGGCCTCATCGCCAGCATAAAAGGGGAGTGCGTCGCGCGCAGCATCTTCGAGGATTTTTTCGACGGCCGTAGCCTTGCTCCAGCCAAAGGCAGGGATGATCTCGGTGGATTTGGCCATTGTCCAGGAGTGCAGGTTGTCGCCGTAGCGGGCCAACTGTTCGATCAGAGCTGCCTGAAACGGCGCGATGTGCGGTTCGGGAAGCTCGCGATACTGCAGTCGGACCCCGAGGGGTTTGCGTTCGATTTCGGCACCCGGGAAAGCAACAATCAACTTGGCCAAGGACGTGTACACTTCGGCCAACAAAGCCTGGCCCGAGTCCGCATTGGGCGGGGATACTTGTAATCCTAATAAGTCAAGTTCCAGGCCACAGGTTCCGGCATAGTAGAGATCTTGCAAGCCGACAATTTCTTTCAGCTCGGCAAGACTGCGGCCACTGATGACACCCACAAACAGGTTGTGCTCATGGGCGAGATCCGCGAGGAGATCGCGGGTGCTTGGTGCAAGGCGGACTTGACGGCGATGATCGACCAGAGGAGTCAGTGTGCCATCGAGATCGAAGAGCAGGACCAGTGGACGGCCGCGATGATGAACCTCCGTCAACCAGCGCAGGAGCATCGAGCCAGGGGTCTGCATCCTTGGATCCTCCGTCAGCGTGTCCATCGTCGGGGCAAGGACCGACCACGACTTCGGGTCGGTTCGACGATTATCCCGCATCGCACTACCTACCCAACCACCGGACTACCCAAACCACACCAAGGTGGGGTGTCCACGCAGGGTGAGGGGGTGTATCGGTCGATCCACCTTCGCTGGTTGCGTCGCCCTGGCTACCGCTCCGGCATTGGCCGGTGGATTGCAAGACCATCTAAGTAACTATGCAAAGTGGGTGCCACGATCGGTCCGGTTTGAGATATGATAACGCAAAGCAGGAGGAAGCAGGGCGAAAGAGCCTGAATTCCTTGCTGTGACCGAACTTCGACGGAAAGATACGCGAACCGTAGATGGAGTGAAAGTTTCGAGTTCGTCGGCGGAGCCGCGGATACGCTGATTGCCAACTGGCCAATCTGAACAGAAACTGTACACTTCGGGGCACAGATTCCGGCGCGACCGGTTCCCAGCCGGGATCGAAGACGAAAGGACCTCGGCGCGTCATGACGGCCCGATGGATCACCCGAATGACCGCTCCCCTGATTGGCGTGAGCATTCTGCTGTTAGGTCTGGGGGTTGGTGCGGCCTGGCATATTCATCATCTTCAGAAGACTTCGTCGCAATCGCTCAAAGAGAATGTGGATAGTATGCGAGCGGCCCAGCAGTTTGAGGAAAGTATTCGAGCCATTCGTGCCCAACTCGATAAATATCTCCGCTTCGGCAACCGCCGCCATCTCGATCAGGTGCACACCCTACGCGACCAGACGCAATACTATTTAATGGATGCCGATCGCGCTGCCACCACCGAAGAAGAGAAGGCCCAAATCCACCAAGTCGAAGGAGGTCTCAAACGGTTTTTTGAGGAGTATGATGCCGTCACAGCGGAACCGTTCCGGAATGCGGCAATCTTAGCGATTTATAAACTCGTTGATGAAATCCTCACCGAAAAGATCCTCAAGCCGGCACACGCGTATGTTGAGTTCAACTGGGACATGCTCAACAAAAATCGCAGTGAGATTGAGAAGTCGACAAATTATCTGGTGCTTAGCCTGTTGATCCTCGGCATCTGTGGTGCTGGTGGCGGGCTGTTAGCGGGGTTGGTCTTGGCGTGGAACTATCGCCGTTCGATGGTTCAAATCCATGTCCGTTTACGCGATACCGCGAATCAACTTAATGCGATTGTCGGGCCGATTACGCTTACCAAAGGCGATCGACTTCGTGATCTCGACGATGACTTAGAGCGTTTAGCCGGACCGATACGCGAAATCATTGAACGCTTGCATCAGAGCGAACGCGAAGTCACGCGCACCGAACAGCTGGCCTGGGTGGGGCAACTGGCCGCTGGGATCGCTCATGAGGTACGTAATCCACTGACGACTATAAAAATATTGATTCAAGGTGCTGCCGAACGGGGCAAAGCTGGTCAGTTAGGTCGTCGCGATGTCCAAGTCCTGTTGGAAGAGATCACGCGGTTAGAACGGTTGATCGGTAGCTTTTTGGAGTTTGCTCGCCCGCCGAAGATGGAGAAACGTCGACTGGGACTCCAAGAGATTCTGCGGCAATCGGTGAGTTTTCTGTTACCCCAAGCCGAGTCTGCGGGAGTGCGTATTGTCTGTACGGTGCCTCGGACGCCGATTGAGATCGAAGCGGACCCCGGGCAGATTCATCAAGTAATGTACAATGTTTTACTCAATGCCGTGCAGGCATCGTCCGCGGGTGGAGAGGTGCATCTGAGTGTGCATATCGCTCGCCCACGGCGGAAGCAACAATCGTATGTCCTGATTCGGATCGTGGATCAAGGCCCAGGCTTGCCATCCGATTTAGGCGAACAGATCTTCGAGCCGTTTGTGAGTACCAAGGAAGCGGGGATGGGGCTGGGTTTGTCGATTTGTCGGCGGATTGTCGAGTCACATGGCGGGGTGATCCATGCCACCAATCAGCCCCAGGGTGGGGCCGTTTTTACGGTCACGCTTCCGGTGGGTTTGCCAATAACGCGAGCGCATGGGGAAAGCCAAGAACGGGGTCGGAGGACCGGTCAGGTCGACGGCCCGCGGAGTCTACCCGCAGCGATCAAGCCGATCGGGCCGGGTCAGACGCCGACAAACTGAGCTGCTCGCCCCTGGGAGTTTACTGATGCCAAGCCTGCTGGTCGTGGATGATGAACCGAATGTGCTCTACTCGTTGCAGAAGATACTGCAAACGGAAATACTCGAAGTCCGAACCGCGCGAACGGGTCAACAGGGTCTCCAAGATCTCCAGGTTTCGCGTCCCGATGCGGTGATTTTGGATGTGCGGCTCCCAGATCTCTCCGGACTGGAGGTGTTTGACCGGATCCGCGAAATTGATCCGCGCTTGCCGGTCATTGTGATCACCGCCTTCGCGACCACTGAAACGGCGATCGAAGCGATGAAACGAGGGGCGTTTGAGTACCTCCTGAAACCGGTCGATTTACACCAACTACGCGATGTGGTTGCAAAGGCCCTGGAGCTGAGTCGGCTGCGTCAAGTTCCGGCTGTGATGGATGGCAGTGAGGTTGAGGAGGGGGAATCGGATCGCATTGTTGGTCGCTCACCGGTCATGCAGGAGGTCTACAAAGCGATCGGGCGGGTGGCCTCACAGGATGTGCCGGTGCTGGTTGTGGGTGAGAGTGGCACCGGGAAAGAACTGGTCGCCCGGGCCGTCTATCACCATTCACGGCGAAGTCAGAACCCGTTTCTGGCGATCAACTGTGCGGCAATCCCTGAGTCCTTATTGGAAAGTGAGCTGTTCGGTCATGAACGCGGTGCGTTTACCGGCGCCGATCGGCGACGGATCGGCAAGTTTGAACAGTGTAATTCGGGGACATTGTTGCTCGATGAGATCGGTGACATGACTCCCACCACGCAGGCGAAAATACTTCGTCTGTTGCAGGATCAGCGCTTTGAACGACTCGGTGGGAACGAAACCATTCAGACCGATGTACGCATCATCGCAGCTACCAACCAGAATCTGGAAATACTGGTGGCCAACGGCCGCTTTCGCGCAGATTTGTTATATCGACTCAACGTGTTTACCATCCATCTACCGGCCCTCCGCGATCGCAAGGAGGATTTACCGCTGCTGGTCGAATACTACCTGCAGCGGGCCAATCGTGCCTTTGCCAAAAGGATTCGCTCCATCGCTCCAGAGACGCAAGCGTTACTTGCTCAATATCATTGGCCAGGCAACGTGCGCGAGTTACAGAGCGTACTGAAATACGCCATGGTGCACGCAGTCGGCGATATTCTGACCCCAGATTGCCTTCCTGAGAATGTCCGTGGCACACCGAGTCGCTATCGCGACGGCAATGGCAGTCCTCGAGGGGGGGCGGTGGTGAGTCTGGAACCGGAAGGAGTGAGTGAAGAGGTCTTAGAAGTCTCCGATCTTGCCCAGCTGGTTCTGAACCTCGTACAAACCGGTGAGACCGAAATTTATCGCAAGGCTTCGGTCTATTTTGACCGTGTGGTTCTGGAAACCGTGTGCCGACACGTCAAAGGCAATCAGGTGCACGCAAGCGACCTGCTCGGGATTTCCCGAACCACGCTTCGTGCCAAACTGCGTGCCTTGGGCTTGGCGATTGAGAAACAGATCGCTGCGGATTCAGACGGTATTGAAGGGGAATTTCGCTAAGCGACCGGTTACAACCCTGCGAGGAGCATCGATAAGGAAGTCAGTTGGTTGGAGAACGACCGGACTATTCTTGGCTTTCCCATCGTTTTCTACCGGAATCGGCTCGGCACGCATCGCCAACCAACTGTGTTTCGCCAACTTGCTTCCACCAACGAGTTGCATTACTGCGAACGGCGTGAGTGAATCTACGCCACCTCAGGGTCCGGTTCGGTCGTCGATGCCCCAGTGCTGGCACGGGACCGCTTGATTTGCTTCCAAACTTCCTCACGATGGACCGAGATGTGCGCCGGCGCGTCGATACCAAAGCGAATTCGATCCCCACGCACTTCCAGCACGGTGATCACGATTTGTTCTTCGGAGATCACGATTTTTTCGCCACACTTCCTGCTGAGCACAAGCACGGTGGGTCCTCCTTGAAGGTTATTCCTCAGTGAGAAGAGGGAACCGAGTCTGGAAAAGTTCAAGTTTCCAGAATGCAGATCCGATAACTAACAATTGTTAAGGCAACTCCTATGCCAGGTCAGGGTGTCCCTTCGCAGTTTGTCCCGTATCTGGCAAAAAGCTGGAAAATTTGGAGAAATCCCCACAAGCCTCGACGCTAGACTCGCTCAAACTTTCCCAAGTTTTCCAGAGCTAGCCGCACCAACGGTCGATCGCGTCGGCGTGCAGCCAAAAAAGGCGTGAGGAACTGAACGAAGCCTGGTCGCAGTGTTCAGAAACTGTACAGGTTGAGCGAGTTAACGCGACTGAAAGGTTGGTCGGGTGAGGAAGGTCCGGACGCGAAGTTGACCGGGCTGGCTGTAAATCGTGATGGTGCCCTGCTCATCGGTCGTCAGCAGGCGAATGCCAAGGCGTTCAAAGGGGGATGGTTGTGCTGAAAGCCAACGTTGGTGTCCCCGACTAATGATGCCGAGTTGTGGACGGAGGCGGCGTAACCAGAACTCCGGGCTAGCGGTGGGACTCCCGTGGTGGGGTAGTAACAAAACATCCACCCCGTCGAGCTGTAGCTGCCGCAGCCGAGCAAAACCCTTTCCTTCGACATCGCCGGTCAGGAGGATTTCATGGTCGGCATGACGCAATAGCAGCACCATGGAGTTGGCGTTTGCGTTCCCGGGGACCGCTCGTCGGGGGGGATGCAACACATCCAGAGTCAGCGATCCAGCTTGAAAGCGATCGCCAGCGTGCGCTTGACGGATGGGAATACCGGCCTGCTCGAGTCGAAACCGTACGAGGGTGGCTGCAGCAGATTGTTTGTCGGAAAAGCCCGCCGCGACGGTAATCTGGCCGATGGGAAAGCGACCCATCAATTCGGGCAGGCCATTGATGTGGTCCAGGTCGGCATGCGAAACAAAGATTTCATCGATTCGGCGGATGCCTCGCACGCGGAGATAGGGCGCGATGATGTTTCGGCCAACTTCTGGGCCGTGGATGGTCCCCGCGTCATAAAGCAGCGTTCGCCCATCTGGGCTTTCCACGACCACACAGAGACCATGTCCGACGGCCAAGAAACTGACGCGCAATTCATGGTCGGGGTCTACAACAAGCCAGGCGAACAGCCCCAATAGGCATAGCCATGCCATAATAATCAAACGAAAAATAGATCTTTCGAGTCGCTCGCGTAACCATATCGTCCAGACCGCCAGCAACGCATAAAAGCCCAACACCCACCATGTCGGCAACCAACCGATGTAGAAGAACGCTCCTGGCCAGTCTTGCACTTGGGTGACGATGATGTGACAAACTTGCAGAGTAGTTGCTGTGGCGCTGGCCAAGATCTCGGCCAAGCCCGGCAGCAAAAGGGAACTCATCAAGCAAAGAAAGCCACTGATCAAGGCGATGGAAGACAACAGCACCGCCAGAGGACCAATCAACAGGGCTGCCGGTGTGATGAGTCCGGTATGGTAGGCGATCAACGGGGTGAGACAAGCCACCATCAGTGCGTTGATCAGCCAGGCACGGCGGGCATTTGCCAGAAGCGCGATCCCTTTACGCTGCCAGCCGGAGTGCTCCCAACCGATTATCGACGAACGAGGGTCTACCGGGCGCCAGCGACCCCATTGTGCACACAAGACGAGCAGGATGGTGGCGACGAATGAGAACTGGCAGCCCGTGGTAAACGCCGCGGTCGGCTGTTGGAGGATGACAATGATCCAGGCAAGTGCCAGGCTGTTGGGCAGCGAGGTTGGGCTGCGTAACAGAATGGCACCACTAGCGACCATGCCCATGATTGCCGCACGCATCCCAGCGGGTCGCCCGCCAGTCAACAATGCATAACCGAGCATTACCAAGGCAACGACGATGGCCACTCGACCACGCGCGAAGCCAAAGGTCCGCAACCCGGCGGCGACAAACAGCCCAAGTACGACCAGGTGTTGCCCACTAATCGCTAAAATATGGATGGTTCCGGTATGACGGTACGGCTGCCATTCCTCGCGTCGCATGGCGGTTGTATCGCCCAGTAACAAAGCGCGGGCGATCCCGGCCTGCTCTTGAGGCAAGTAGTGCTCGAGGGTTTGTTCGCCCCACCCCTGGAGGCGATCCAGGAGGCTGGTGATCGAGAAGGCCCGAGGCACGGGGGCCAGCACGATGCTGCTGGCGTCAGGGACCTGAAGCTCGCCGGACAGTCGTTGATCCCGCGACCTTTGAGCGGGATCGAGCTCGCCCGGGTTCGTTGCAGAACGAGGCGCCCGGAGCCAGCCCTTTACTTCAATAGGTTGGTTAACTTTGATAGATTGTGTAAGCTGGCTGGTCCAGATGGTGATGATTCCCTGCACCGGTTGCCAGCCACGTGGACTGGCAAGTTGGTCGACCCGGACGCGTAAGATGGTCGCTGCCTCTCGGGGACGATTCCGTAGTGGATCCACGGAGGCTGGCAAGGAGATCGGTCGGGAAGTGACCATGCCGCGGAGGTGGACGAGGAGGGGCCGCGAGCTGACTAGCTGAGAGAGGTCCTGGGGTGCAAAAACATGGCAATAGCTATGGTGATAAATGCTGCCAAGCACGATGCCCAATAGCAGCGAGCCCCCGCTGACTCGACGCATCGTCCAGAGGAGGATGCTGCCGATGGAGCAGGCGAGCACCATCCACATCGGAACACTCAGATACCGATCGCACACCAGGCCGAGGGCCACCCCCAGTGCCACGGGGAGGAGAGGGGCCAGGACCAGCTCGCGCCAGGCAAACGGAGCTGGTGCATTCGGCCAGAGATCCTGGAGGATCGGGCTGGGCATGGACGGGCTCAGGTCATGGGTGTGGGGCGTCGTAGGAAGGGTTCGAGGGTTTGACCCGTGAAGACCACCACATATGCGATCCGATGCGGTTCGGTACGATCGGTCAGGATGCGGACCGATGCGAAGCTCTTGTGGGCTTCTTGGTCAAGGTCCTGGTCCTCGAGTTGAAATTGCCCGGTTCGGACGATGTACACCCGGGCCACTTCCCCCTGATCGGACACGAATAGCAGCATCGGGACGGTTCGGTCGAGCAACTCGGCATGGACATACTCAACCAAACGATCGGGCTCGAAAGCACGTTCGGGCTGAAAATGCAGGTCCTGCTCGGCCAACCAGGCTTCTGCACGGGCAAACCGTTCTTTATTGGAAAAATCGGCACGGGCGACGATGGACTCGGCATCGAGGGAGGGCCGGAAAAAGCGATTCCAGTTCCAGGCGATAAAGCCCACCAGGAGGACGGCAGCGGCCAGTGCGGTGATTTCATAAATACGTTTACGTATCTGAATAGCTCGTTTCTCGGCCATGCGATCGAGGACTTGCTGTTTGAGTTGGCCAGGTACCGGCACCGCGCGCATGGCTTGGCCGAGGGACTGGTCGAAGTCCCGAATGGCGTTGAGTTCCTCGCGAAGTGGTAAGCTCTCGGCCTGCTCCGCGAGCAGATGCGCGTCCTCGGCAGGGAGCTCGGCCCGTCCCAGCTCGAATAATTCGGCAGCCAAGCGGAGTTGCTGCTCATCCATCCGTCGCCCTCCTCGTGGGCGTCTCGAGACGCTCGCTAGTGGCCCGCAGGCGTTCCCGAAGATACGCTTTGGCCCGCGCTAATCGTGACATCACCGTCCCGAGTGGCAGATCCATCTGCTCGGCGATGTCACGATAACTAAAATCCTCGAAATAAAACAGAATGAGTGGGGTGCGCCAGTCCTCACGCATGTCGTTCAGGATGGATTGTAGATCATCATTCGACGTGGGCTCATCCGGCCCGACTCGCTCGGGGAGTTCACCGACATGATCCAGAGGAATCGCTCGTTGCGTCCGCTCGGAGCGCAGTCGATGAAGATACGCATTGCGTAGGATGGCGAATAACCAGTTGCGGGCGCGTGATGGATCGCGCAGCTGGCCCCATTGTTCCTGAGCCCTGCAGTACGTCTCCTGAGTTAGATCGGCCGCGTCGGCTGCCGAACCGCTCAAGCGGAAGGCGTACTGATACAAATTCGTGTAATGCGCTTCGACAAGTTGCCGAAGGGCTAGCTGGGAGCCGGAAGAGCCCATGATGGCACCCTCTTCCTGTGCACGCCCCGTGTGGGACATCCTTGGTGGCGGTGCGAGTCGGGGCCAAGTGCCATGGCGAGTCCGCGGCCGCCTTTCGCGGCCTGACAGTACGAGCCGCATGCCCACCATTTTATTCCCAAAATTCTTCTTTCTACGAGTCCGGAATGCCATTTTTCCTGGCCAAACGCTGGTTCGGGAAAAAACTTCCCCGGAACCGCACAATTCGGGAATAAATTGCTGGCAAGCGCATCATGCTCAGAGGTTGGACCGCAAGCCGTGCGGTCGCGGACGAAATACCGTATTCCCGCAAGAGGAACCAAGATGAAAAAGCTGCTGTCGTTGTTGGCCTTGTTTTGTGCTTTGGGTCTGACCGTTGGCTGCGCCAGCGAAACCAAAGATGCTAAGGACAAGGGCAAGGAAACTCCTGCGGGTGAACCGAAGACCCCTGAGAAGCTGAAAGATATGGCTGCCCCCGCGCCCGGCCAAGGAAAGCCCAAGGAAGATGAAAAGGCCAAGGAAGACGATAACAACTAGGATCAAAACAAGAAGTTTTTGAAAGCGACTTGTCACATTAAGTCGGCTCTCTAAATCAAGTGCAGTCCTTTCTGGTGTTTCTACAGCGTCAGGGCTGACTTGTGAGTGTGGAATGGTATTCCCAACGTGTGTGTAGAACGAATCGAATCTCTTTCAAGAAGGAACCGGACGATGAAGAAGTTGCTCGGCCTGCTAGTTGTGGTTGCCATCGCGGGTGTGTCGATGGGCTGTGGTGAGGAAAAGAAGAAAGACACCAAGGCCACTGCGAATACCGGTGCCACCGAGAAGAAGAACGGCGAAGAAAAGCCGAAGTAAGCCTAGCACGGCGACTTGGTTCGCACTTCAGGTTGTGCCTCTTGTCCCAAGCCGGTTGCTTTGCAACCGGCTTCCAATCATGCAAGTAGCATATCTATGCAGCATAAACACATCTGGATAATTTCTGGTCTGATCTTTGCCCTGGTCGGCTGTGGTCCCGGTGGTGAAAAAGATCAATATAAAGATCTTGACGTTCCAAAACCTGCCTCTACGCAAAAATCAGATACTGAAAAATAGCACCTGTCACCGGTCTGAGAAGATGACTGAGACGCTATTCCATCTCGACTCAGTTTAGTCACTCAGATTCTCCTGCGCTCCCTCTGAAACCAATAAGGGGTTGTTCCCCCCGCTATTTATCCGGCAACAACTTCCGTTCTCCGGTGCGTGGTGTTGGTACGTTTCGCTCTGCCCGTGGGCTAGTCGTTGGGCAGGTGAGGGCACGCAGTGGTGATGCGGGGGCGGTTCGAGATGACATCGAGGAGGGCGGGAAGTCCGCCCGTTCAAGACCATCGTAACAGGGTCGGCGGGATCGTCCGCTTGACAAAGCGGAGTCACTGGTTAGTGGAATCGTCGCCGGGTTCTGGCTCGGACCACATCGCGGCAGGTGCTGGAAAAACCAGGGCTTTTCCCCAGGATAGCTCCGAATCCTGTTCATGGAACCGTCTGGGAAGGGATTGGGCCTGCCAGCAATGCGTTGTACTACAGGAGAGAGAATTGGTGAGCACCGACCCCGCCATCCGGTCGCAAGACCCAGCGCTTTATAACCAGGATCTGGCGCCCCTACCGCCAGAGGCGCGACACTGGGGAGCGTTCGAGATCTTCAACGTCTGGAATAACGACATTCAGAGCTTATTCGGCTATACGCTGGCGGCATCACTGTTTATCTCCCATGGTCTGAACGGCTGGCTTACGTTTACCGCGATCGGCATGGCAGGCTTCATTGTGATGTGGCTGGTCAACCTAACCGGTCGGGCGAGCGTGAAATATGGCGTTCCCTACCCAGTCATGGCTCGAGTCGCGATGGGTGTGCACGGCGCGAAATTCCCGGCGATCCTCCGCGGCATCGTCGCGATTTTCTGGTACGGGGTGCAGACTTATTTCGCCTCGACTGCGGTGGCGCTGTTGCTGAACTCGGCATTTGCCATCGAGGGTGGTCCGACGTTTCTTGGCATGACGGCGGTCGGATGGGTCTCGTACAGCATTGTCTGCATCTTCCAGTTCGGGCTGTTCATGATGGGCATCGATTGGGTCGGCAGGTTTCTGAACTGGGCAGGCCCGTTCGTGTACGCCGTGATGATCGCACTTCTGGTGATGATCTGGTGGCACGCGGGCGGGGCACTGCTGAGCGAGGTCGGCAACGTGTTCCGACCTCCAGGCAAGACGGAAGGCAACTCATTCCAGGGCTTCATCGCCGTGGTCGGCACGATGGTTGCCTACTTTTCGCCGGTACTCATCAACTTCGGTGACTTCTCACGGTTCGTGACAACGGAACGAAAGATGCGTGCGGGCAACTTTTGGGGGCTGCCCGTGTCGATGGCCTTCTTCTCGTGTATCGCGTTGTTTATCACTGCCGGTACCGTGGTGATCTTCGGCGAAAAGCTGACCAACCCCGCTGACATCGTCGAACGGATCGACAACATTTGGCTCACCGTGATCGCGGCAGTGACGTTCTTTGCCGCGACGGTCGGTATCAATCTAGTGGCGAATTTCATCCCACCGGCATACGACATCGCCAATGTGATGCCCTCGAAGATCTCTGCCAAGATGGGCGGGGTGATTACCGCATTGGTCGCGTTTTTCATCGGCGGGTTTTGGGTCACCGTGATCAGCCGGATCGGCATTACCGGATTCGTGGAGACGCTGGGTGCGGTCATGGCACCACTCTATGGTATCCTCGTGGCCGATTACTACCTAATCCGCAAGCAACGAGTGAATGTTGAGGACCTGTTCTCAAGCAACCCTGGCGGTGCATATTACTATGATGCCGGCTGGAACCAAAAGGCGATGATCGCCTTCGGCATCGCGGCAATGTTCTCCGTTGCGACGGTCTGGCTGCCCGCACTCGCGGCACTGACAGGGTTCGGCTGGATCATGGGAGCCGTGATCGGCGGGACTCTCCACGTCATGCTGATGAGTAAGGCGGAACGGCAGGCGCATGCTCGCGCCGGGAATGCTGACTTCCATTGAGCATGGTCGCGGAACACCTTCAGCTTTACGATGGGGTCTGACGCAGCCCAGCTAGGGGTATGAGTGCCGCTTGTAGGAGTGCAGGGCTGGTTGAATGATCGTTGAGTGCGGTTCTCGCTTCCTTACTCGAAGTCGTTGAAGCCCGTTGCACAGAAGTGGAACGGACGGGGCTGGCATTGTGCGGCTGTTGATGACGATCGCGTCAAGGAAGTAATAGCGGCTGGCCTGTCGTCAGGCCTCTCGTTCCAAGTCCGCCCGCCGGGCATATTCACGATCGTCTATGGTCAGTCGGACCCCGAACGCACGGAAGACGCCAAATCCGACGCTGGGTTCCAAGCCCAGGAACTGGCACGGGCCAAACTTAGAGCGGCGTGACTGCTGCCGCGTGGGTTCGGCTTAGTCCGATGAGGGAGAAGTCCACGCTCGGATAATAGTCTATGTATTCAAGAATGCGTTGTTGTTGCTCTCGAGACAGGATCTCCTGACCGCGGCCCGTTTTGCCCTGATTAAAGCGCGTCTTGCTCTGACGGGCGAGAGCAATAGCCCGCTCCACTTGGTCCATCGTCAGCGTCTGATTCGCGAACGCTAAGATCCCCTGGACGGTCGTGTGTGGCGAGGCCTGTAATGCTTCATAGGTGACCCAGTGAACCAGACAAGGCAGAGATGGTTGCGGAGTGGCCCAGGAAGTGAAGAAGCTGAAATACCAGGGGAGGTGGAGATCGATGATCGCATCCAGCTTGCGTTTTTCCGAAAGTTCAAAAAACTCAGGTGTAACATTCGCCATGGGGACACGAAAGTCATCGTGGTGGAGATGGTCGTAGAGACTCACGACCACATCGAACAGGTTGCGCACCAATATGACCGGGCGGAGATGGAATAGCTGAATCAGTTCGAGGTTGCCGAGGGTCGCTCGAACATGTTGCTGCGTGACGATCGGTTGGTTGAGCGTGCGGAGTAGCTCCGGAAGATAAAGGTCCTGTTCATTGCGCTCATGGATATAGACCAACGGATGCATCGGATATCCAGTGGCGGCGGCAAGGGCGTTGGCCAGATAGGTGGAGCCGCTTTTCGGCATGCAGGCAATCAGAATCGACGGAGGATATTGCCGCGCGCGACGGGCGATGGCCGCGCGGGCGTGATGGAGTTGCTGGCGATCTGGAGCCAGACCCAGGTTCACGGTGGCATCGGCAGGGAACATCTTGGTCCTCAGGAGGGTGCGCGAGCCTGGTTTAGAAACTGGCGAGCCCAACCGCTTGTTGGCGTAAGCGCGGTGGTTGATACGGTTCAAACAGATCCGAGCGCAGAAAGTGCAGTTGCTTATCCGGCGTGAGCAGGGCGTCGAGGCGGACCTTGCCGTGCCAACGATCTGTCAATCGTTTTAAGTTTTCTTTTTCACGGGCAAAGCGCTCGGGGCCACTTTTGGATTCGTGGTGGATCAACACACTGGCCGGTTGATAGACAATCTGCCAGCCTTCGTGTTGAAACTTAATACACAAATCTACATCCTCATATCCATTCCAATAGCCTTGATCAAATCCGGCCACTGCGTCGAAGCACTTCCTGCGAACGAGCATCGAGGCACCGGTGACGATGGAGGCAGAGCGGAGCAGGTTGGCGCGCGGTAGATCCTGTGGACCTCCGCGATCGAGTAAGAGCGGACTTACCGGGAGCTGGAGATGCTGATTGTTCAATAGCAAGGCTCCGGCAAATTGGATCGTTCCATCGGGATACAACAATCGCGAGCCAACCGCGGCGACCATGGGATCTTCTTGCAGAATGTCGAAGAGCGGCTTAAGCCAGTCGGGTTGGGGCTCGGTATCATTGTTGAGGAACAGGAGGTTGGCGCTTGCGGCGGCCTGAGCGCCTTGATTACATGCGCGGGCAAACCCCTGATTTCGTTCGTTGCGTAGCACCTGGAAGCGCGGGTAGCGACGCGAGGCAGCCTGGAGGAGATGAGCAGTGTCCGAGCCCGAGCCATTATCGATCACGACCACTTCGAACGGAATCTCAGAGTCGGTGTTCGCATAAAGGGTTTCTAGACAACGTTCGGTGAGGGAAGACTGATTAAACACCGGAATGATGACCGACACGGCCAGATCGTCCCGAGGTGATGTGAAATTGAGCGATAAAGGAGCCCCTGCAGTAGAGGTGGGAGCGCTGGGAGTGACTGCCGGTTGGCTGCGTAACCGTTGCAGCGCGTTGGTCAGTTCTTGGATGCGTTGGTCTCGGGCCCTCAGGGCTTGATGCAATTGGCTAAGCTGCTGAGGGACCCGACGCAACTGCCGGGTTAAGAAATCCTCTGGATGTGCGTAAAACGACCCCGATAAGGGCTCTCGGCGTGGGATCAACGAGCAAACCGCGACGAAATAGACCGGTGCACGCAGATCCTCCGCGTCAGGGGCATCCCATAAACCCAACAAGCGATCGACCGCTTGTTGGTGGCAGGGGAGCAGCCACGAGCCGGCCACAACCTGTTGGCCGAACAGTTCGACATGTGGGAAGAACTCCCCAAGCAACTCCTGAAGTTCCACAAGAGTAAGCTCTTTCGCATGATACGGATTGTGATAGTCCGCTGCGTCGGAGTAAATCGCCTTGTTCGGGGTCGAGATGATCAATGTGCCATCGTGGGTAAGGACCCGTCGACACTCGGCGAGGAACGCTCGATGTTCGTGAATGTGCTCGAGGGTTTCAAATGAGACGACCAGATCCACCGCTTGGTCGGAGCAGGGGATCTGGGTGCAGGAGCCCTCCCGGAATTCTAGGTTGTGAAGATAGTGGTAACGCTTTTGTGCGTGCGCGATTACAGTCGAATCCCGATCGACACCAAGGACGGATCGGGCGGTGTCCGCGAGCCAGGCCGAACCATACCCTTCACCGCTAGCGATATCCAGGACCACTTTGTCCAGCGCCAGGCTTGCCGCCAAGGCATAGCGGTGAAAGTGTTCGTAGGTGTTTTCGTTCCGCAGCTCCGGAACCAGCCGTTCCCCGTTAAGCTCCAGTTTGACGGCTTGACTGACAAAGACATGGGAGTTGTAGCGAAATGCCCCCCACGATTGTTCGCGAATGGCGGCTAAGTGTCGTGCGTGATCTTCCTCGGTTGCAATCCAGGTGATCTCCTCTGGGGCGTAAAACGCCTCGGAATCGACGCGCTCGGTCGTAAAGCCAAATGCCTCCAACCACGTGCTAAGGTCACGGCCGTAATCGGTGACCACCAAAGCGTCGGAAGCAGAGATTGGGTCACCATGATAGACGGGTGGCAAGCGATGCACGATTCCATTCGAGGTACGCACAGCCCGTGTTTGGGTCCGCTGGTTCGGATGCCAGGGGACAGAAAACAGATGGAAGCCGCCAGGCTTGAGGACTCGGTGGATTTCGCGAAAGGCCCGCTCTGGGGCAAAGACATGTTCGAGCACGTCCTCACTGATCACCAGATCGAAGCAACTGTTGGGGAAGGTGAGTGCGGTGAGGTCCTCGCAACGCACATCTTTCACCAGAGTTCCAGGTGTGACTCCAGGGAAAAATTCCGAGCAAACATATCCTGGGAGTTTGTGCAGGACCGTATGGAGCAGTCCTTGGGCGGCGGTGTGATAGATGCGTTTGTTGCGCAGGATCCCAGCAATCTCGCGTAGGCTACGGACACTCGCCGCTTGTTGCGGAGCGAGGACACGCACGATTGCAGCGGCCATGTGACTGTTGCGACGGCTCCCCCCACAGTGTCGACAACGGGCTTCGCGAAGGTTGCCATGGAACGGCGTATAGTTGGTGGCTTGCCCGCAGATATAGCAGTGCTCTTGGGACATATCACGGTCTCCCAAAGGTGCAGCAAACATGTTCTGGGCAAGCCTACCTGAGAAGCGGATGTCCGCCCCAGTCAAATTCGCCGGATCCGTCGAGCTTGCCCAGTCAGGCAAGCGGGTTTGTCGGAGCAATCCATGCAACACGCAACCGCTCGGGGATCGCCCGCCTGGCAAATGGGGGGGTGGAAAAACCGAATAATCCAGTGTATTCCCCAAAATGAACACTGGAGATGTCCATGCGAAACACATTTATTGTGCTTGCAGCAAGTAGCCTGATCACAAGTGTGGGTTGTGGTCCCAAAGTCCAACTACCTCCAGCACACGTCGGCAAGGTATTGACCTCCGATGGTTACCAGGAGGGTCTCCGGACTCCTTCCTCGTTTCGCTTGCCCTTCGAGTGGGTCACCGATCCCAAGTTGGTCATTGCAGAAGTATCTGACTCGGCGGTGACCGAGGAGATGCAAGTCTTCATGCCGGGAGACAAGTTGAATTTGACCTTCGATGTCCGCGGCACCTTTGCGATTGCTTCGGACCCGCCGGAGCGGGTGGAAATGATTTTTGACCGGGTCACGGCCCAGTCGACTGAGGATGAAGACATCAAACGGATTAGTTTTGATCAGGTCTATGAGGTGTATGCCCAACAAGCGGTGCGACGACGTGCGCGCGAAGTGGTCGCCGGTTATGACATTGAATATGTCATGGCCAATCGCGAACATGTATCCCGTGAGATCGAGGAGGCAGTTCGCAAGGAACTGCAAGAGACTCCCATCGAATGTCTTCAGCTGGGTCTAGCCGATGTCCAACCCCCACAAGTCATCGTGCGGGCCCAGGAACAACGCAAGGAACGCGAGGTCGCGATCGAGAAAGCCGAGGCGGACAAACTGGTCAAACTCAAAGAGCTCGAGGCAACGCGTGAGGCGGCCATGAAACAACAGGAGATCGATCTGATCGAGGCCGAGACCCAGCTGCTCTATGATCAGAAGTTGGCCGAAGGAGTAAGCGACAAGTTTGTCATCCAGCGGGCCTTAAAGGCACTGGACAAGATCGCTGAACGGGACAACATCATCATTGTGCCCATGGAGGCGTTGAGAAATCCAGCAATGATGATTGGTTTAAACGAAAAAGCGCTGGAGGAGCTGTCCAAAAAGCAGAGGAGTCAGTGATGTTCGACACCACAGGAATGACCACCTTTTCCAATACGCTTTGGGCCACCCTGGTGGGTCTCGGATTGCTCATTCTAGCGGTGGGCTACTTGCGGCCAGCCTTGCGACTTTGGTGGGAGGGCAAGCAATCGTTTCCCATCCTCGGCACGTCGTTATGGGCAGCAGCCATGGTGATTGCGGTACTGGTGTTTGGATACCACCTTGCGTTTAAACAAGCTCGACCGCCCGCTGCACCGTCTCCTTGGCAAAGGGACCGAGCCATTCAGCAACGTTCCGAAGAAACCTTGCCGGTTCGTTCCGTCGAGCGACGAACGCTTACCGAGCAAAGTGAACAGCTCCTGGAACAATCTCGCTTGGAGAACGAGCGGGCGAAGCAGCGTTTTGAAGCACTCTCTGCACAGCCGTCAACCAAGTCGCAACACCCACGCTAGCTAGGTGCGACGACTAGTTAGCTTCAACGATCAGGAGATCGCTAGATCGAGTGTTGCATGATGAGCGTGGTGGTTGGTAGATAAATGTTTGACCGACCACTACGCATCGAGCTATAGTCAAGAGAGTTTTCGTACTCCTTTC
The DNA here is from genome assembly GCA_964410665.1 of uncultured Alcaligenaceae bacterium. GTDB lineage: Bacteria > Planctomycetota > Planctomycetia > Gemmatales > Gemmataceae > CAYPIE01. The sequence goes on along the minus strand of CAYPIE010000004.1, from coordinate 99,309 downwards.
CCGAGCCAGGGTAGGCTTCTCGCGGAGCGTCACGGTAATACCCGGATCGGCAGCGCCGCAGCAAAGATCAGCGAGGAATCTGGTTTATGGCCCCACCTTCGGTCCTGCGACAAGGCACATACGTGCTTGGCTGGCTTCTGCTGACCAGTAGCGCCTTTGGGCAAGATACCAGATCTCCTTCTTCAAAGCTCGAAGCGGCGATCCAACTGGAGCAACAAGGTGCCTGGCGGGCCGCTGCCCAACGCTATGATCAGTTACTGCGTGATCAGCCTGACCTTCCGGAGATCCAAACGCGCCTGCAGAAATGCATTCGGCATCTATTGCAAGAACAGCGACACAACGACCTCACCTATCAGACCCAAGTCCTCTCCCTGGACTTGCATCAATCGCTTGGGCTCTATGAAGAAATACTTATTCATTTGCATACATATTATGCTCGTGATCCGTTGGTAACCCCGGCCATCCTGTTCCAACATGGCCTGGACGAATTGATGCATGCCCTTCGGTCCCCTCGTTTTCAAGCTTCCTATTTCCTGCAGACGAGCCCGGCCGCTCGCGCCAAGGTCCGGGCCAGACTTCGCTCACGCTGGGCCAATCTCAAGGCGGATTCGATCGCGGCCGCTCGTCGATCGGTCCGGACGATCGCTCTGGAAGCCCAACAGATCCTCAATCTGACTACCCCGAGTGTGATCGTCTTGGAGTTTGCCTGTGGAGCGAGCAATGCCTTGGATGCGTATACCCGATTTCTGACGCCAGGGCAGTTCCTGCGCACGGTTTCTGGGCCGCTCTTAGCCCTCGAACAGTTTGGCTTGGAACTTGCGCTTCAGAAGGGTCAGCTTCGTATTACTGCCGTCCGGGCGGATTCGGAAGCAGAGCAACAATATGGGCTGGTCAAGGGAGATATTATTCTTCGTTTGAATGATCAGCCCATTGAACCACCGACGCCACAACGTCTGGCCGAGATTCTTCGGAATACCACCGGGCCGATCATCGAGCTGGCGATTGCCCACGGGGACAAGCGGCCTCCACGGCTCGTCCCGGTGCATCGAGAGGCGGCGAGTGTGGTGGAGATTCGGATGCCTCGTCCAGGCGTGGGTTATGTACGTATGCTACGCTTTTGCCAGACGACCCCGCGCGAGCTCGAGGAGGCATTGATTTCCCTACGCATGCAGGGGTTGGAGGTTTTAATCTTGGACCTCCGCGGCAACCCCGGTGGGCGCTTTCTGACCGCATTGGAGTTGGCCGAAACGTTTTTACCCGACGGGGTGATTGTCACCACCCGCGGACGGATTCCCGAGTTCAACCGCACCTACGTTTCTGAATCAGGCATGACGGCAGATCCGGTTCCCCTGGTGGTGCTGATCGATCGCCAGACCGCGAGTGCGGCGGAGATCTTTGCCGGTGCCTTGAAAGCGCATCAGCGGGCGCTGCTGGTGGGCAGTCCAAGCTTTGGCAAGGGCTCAATCCAGGTCGTGTTTCGGTTGGGCGTTCGACTCGAACCGAACCCAGTCCCCAAGGAGGATTTATCGCCGCATGGGGCATTGCGGATTACCTTGGGTGAATTTATCGCCCCGGATGGGATCTCGTTTGCGAAAGCGGGTGTCATCCCGGAGCTGCATGCGACCGACCCGGATCGTCAGCTGGCGCTGGCGATGGAACAGGCTATCCGATTAGTTGCGATGCATTCGAGCTCTGACCCTTGAGCATTTTGACACCGGCTCCGGTGCCAGAAACACTTTGGCACCTCCCGCAACCGCGTCCAGTCCGCGGTCTGGTCTATGCCCGTGAAGCCCAGCGACTGCTGCTCTGGGACGATCAAGGGATCGTCCGACTCTTCGATGGACAAGGGCAGCTGCAAGGCCAGTTTCACTCCCCCATTCCTTTGGTGGCGGCTGCTTGCAGTGAAGATGGTCGGGTATTGCTACTGGCCGACCAGCACAAACGCCTGATTTGTTTGGGTCCCGATCTTGCGCAGCGGTGGCAACAAAGCCTCCCTGACGCCGTCCTTGCCGTAGCGGTCTCGTCACTGGGGGATTGTCTGGCGGTGGCCGGACCGGCGGGTCAGGTGGCGATCTTTGATGGGCGGGGCGAACCAATCCGCCAAATCTTGATGCCCCGAGCCATTCGCCAACTCGCCTTTATCCCGACCTTGCCTCGGCTTTTGGTGGCGGCGGACTTTGGACTGGTTGGCTGTGTCTCTCTTCCCACTGGAGAGTGGGTGTGGCGCGACAAGCCAGTAGTCTACTTTGGCTCCATCGCTGTCGCTGCCCAGGGGGAACCGATGCTGCTGCCCGGTTTCTCCGCCGGCTTGTTGGCCTACGACCGCTGGGGGAAACCGTATCGCCGTGCCCGACTCGCAGAACCCGTCGCCTGGGTGGCTGTCAATCATGATGGCACCCGTCTGGCGGTCGTCAACACCGAGGATGTGCTGCAAGTACGCAGTCGGGACGGTAAGGTGCTCTTGCAGCGTAAACTATATCCTCCCATCCGAGGGCTCGTGCTCGACCTGCTCGGCCGAGAGGTTTACTTGGTCCAACACGATACCCAGTTTCGAGCGTTCCAGATTACTCCGCATCCCTGAGCCGTGTGGACTTCCGTCGACGCATCAAGAGTTGCGAAAGAATATCCCTCGGACATTGTCTCGTAACACTTGTCGGCCCAGCTCGACGGCCTGTGTTTCGCTAAGCTGACCCGGACGGACAAAGTCATCGGCCAGAACCGTGGCCAGAATACGGCGATACATCGTAAACTTAGGAAGTACAAACTCGAGCTTATACGCGTCACTGTAGTAGCCGATCTGTTTTGTTTTGGGGACGGCTTGCAACCGCGCACGAAGGTCGTTGGTAATGTAGGCAGGGATGTTTGAATACCACCAGTGCCCGCTGGTCACGACATTGGGAAAGATCCAAGCGTAGCTAACCAGTTCCTGATTCTGGCTACTAGTTAACACCGATACCGGGAACGTCACTTCCGGAAAGGCATTAAACAACTCGGCGTACTGGAGCAACGAGGTACGCTGGTCGAACAAATCTTGACCCTGATAGACTCCGCCGGGGTAGACTTGGCGATTGACGCCGATCATCAAGTCAAAGGGTAAGCGATACTCCTGGCACATCTCGGCCAACAACCAAAAGACGGCCGAATGCCGAAAGTCCCGGATGGCAGGCTCATCATGGTCAAAGGTTTTGAACAAGGCATCACGCTGGAGATCACTCACCGCGGTTGGTTGGAATGTGGGCGGCAACGAAATGGCACAAGCCCGCGCCCCGTGGCTCTTAAAGTGTTCGAACAGCTTGCCAAACGCATGTCGCAGGCTTGCTGCATCGCCAATCTCGACATTTGTCAGGCGTGCTAGTCGCTCCCGGACCGCGACGTCTTGAAACTGGAATACTAGGGTGTCGGTTCGCAAGCACGGGACATAACGCTTTGCATCAAAGCCATCGAGTCGGTCGTCAAACTCATTGGTCAGGAAGATGCACTCCAGATTGGACTTCTGAAAAACCTGAGCTTCCCAGTCCGATTGGGTAAACGTCGTTTCCGCCTTGTTCCATAGGGGGGTTGCATCCGCAGCAGTCACCCGGTCGCCGTCAAAACCGAGGAAGTGTTGGGCAATGGCGACAAACCACGCATATTGGGTGGTATTATCCAACGAGCTCAGGTGCTGGAGGATCGCCTGCACGCGCTCCTGCGCTGGGACTTTGCTGTCCAAGGGCGCCTTGGACATCCCAGCGGAATGCGCGAGCTCGGTGTAGTAGTGGTAACCCAGGATGTCATCCAGCGTTTTGGCAGTGGGGGCAAACGGGTTGATGTGAGAATGTGGGTCCATCACAGGGATGGCTTGCAAGGCATTGTACAGATCGTGGGTAAGCTGGTCGGCCGACATTGGAGAGGCTCCTCAAGCAAGATGCGGGGCAGGGCATTTGGGATCGCGCTGCCCATGTCTTACAAACGACCAGTAAAAATGACAATTTCGCTGCAGAGGTCGGTATCGAGGCGGAGAACAAGCGGGGCCAGGGGAGGGCGAGGGAAAATCGTAAGTGATTTGCAAACAAGAAGTTAAACACAATCCATGAACAATGTCAGGGCAATTGGCACACAGTATGCACTTTACTTCTTTCGTTCAGCAATCGAGATGAAAGCGAATGCTTCCCCCTCCGAGCTGGCTTCTTCTCCCCCCAAGAAGCGGTTCGGCGTGTGTTCGCTTGGGGGAGTTCCGGCTTCCCCCAGCCGGAAACTCCGATAGCACCCGCGTCTCAATCCGAACGCATTTTCATTCTCCTATCCCCTGACCCACCCCTTTCTCCCCGTATCGCACAAGCGGTACGGGGAGCCTTTCATTACCAGCCGCGCTTGCACGAAAGGTCAACTCATGACTAGGATGAAGCTGGTGGGATTACTTAGCATGCTAACATTCTAATCAGAAATTTGAACGTGTTAACGATTGATTTTGAGAACAGCCTCGGCTATTGGGCCTACTGCCTAGCCCAGGCATTCGAACGGGCCATGAATGAGGAATTGGCTCCGCACGGTATCACGATGCAGCAGTGGAAAGTCCTCGCCTGGCTTGCCATCGATGGAGAGTTGTCCCAGTCGGAACTCGCGGAGCGGCTCAAGGTCGAACCACCGACCTTGGCAGGAATTCTGGACCGCATGGAACGGGATGCTTGGATTGCACGGGTTCCCAGTCCTCAGGATCGACGCAAAAAAATCGTTCGGCCCCAGCCACGTGTCCAATCAATCTGGACCACCATGGTGCAATGCGCCTATGCGGTGCGCAAGCGAGCCACACAAGGGGTGTCCCAAGAAGCCTTATGTCAAGCCCTTGGTGTCCTCAAGCAAGTTTTGGACAACTTTCGGGATTCTCGAGTGGTACCTTGCGGCGAGCGCCCGAGGTCGATCGAGCCAACTCCCCATCAGGAGAATTGATCATGTATTCCTGCTGGACGCGTTGCCGCCTAGCCATGCTGCTGGCGGCAAGCTTGCTGCCCTCGGGTAGTGCGTGGGCTCAGTTTGGCCCTGCCAATGTGGTGGTGTCTCCGGTTGTGCAGGATCAGGTCAAGTCCGGCCAAACCTTCGTAGGGACTGTACGCCCCACCCGGGTTAGCGTGGTCGGAGCTGCGGTGGCCGGTCGGGTCCGCGCGTATCCGATCAACGAGGGGGATCGGGTCAACCAGGGTGACACACTAGCCCAGTTGCGGACCCGAACCCTTGAGCTAGAGCGGGACGCAGCCAAAAAGACTGCCGAGGCACTGCATGCAGAGTTCTTAGAGCTCAAAAATGGCTCACGTCCTGATGAGGTCAAAGCCGCCGAGGCGGCACGTGATGCGGCCAGTGCTGCAGCACGCTATGCCAAATTGCGCTTTGAGCGAACCCGCCGACTCTTCGAGAAACAACGAACTGCCACTCTGGAAGAGTTCCAAGAAGCGATCTCCCTGAATGAACAAGCACAACAACAACAGCTGCAAGCCGAGGCGAATTGGCGGCTGGTGGAAGATGGCCCTCGGGAAGAGCGTATTCGTCAGGCGGAGGCTCGATGGCAGTCACAAGAGGCACTGGTTCAGCGCTTCAACGATCGTATTGATCTTCACCGGGTACAGGCCCCGTTTACCGGTTTTGTCTCGGTCGAACATAGTGAAGCGGGCCAGTGGGTGAAGGAGGGGGATCTGGTCGCAGAAATCGTTGAGTTGGAATACGTAGATGTAGAAGTTCAGGTGGTCGAGGATGTGATCGATTCCATCCGTCTGGAAGACACCGCACGCGTAGAGATTCCAGCTATTCGTGACGTGTTTGAGGGCAAGATTGTCGCGATTGTCCCGCAAGCAGACCCAAGGGCGCGGACCTTCCCGGTCAAGATCCGGGTCAAGAACCAGATGCTCAAAAGCTATGATGGCAAGATTCAGCCATTATTAAAATCCAACATGTTTGCCCGCGCTATCTTGTCGCTGGGTCAGGAGCAAGAGGCCATCTTGGTGGCCAAGGACGCCGTCGTCCTCGGCGGACCCCGACCGATGGTCTTTGTGGCTACGGCCGATGCCAAGGACCCGAACAAGGTGACAGCTCGGCCAGTCCCGGTGGAACTTGGGGTGGCTCAGCGTGGTCTGATCGAAATCAAGGGCAATCTGCAACCTGGTGACAAGGTAGTGGTGCAAGGAAACGAACGTCTGCGTCCTGGGATGTCCCTGGCAATCACCAAGGAGATCTCGCCAGGAGCGGCTCCGCCGCCAAGCTTGCCGAATATGCAGCAATGACCGCGGTGCGGCTATCGGACATTGATGAAGCCCTGCATCGTCTGCACTTTCATGGTGTTGGTCAGGACGGGCCCACGTTCTGGGAAGCGCACCGCGGAGACGGTTGGACGCCTGGTTTTTGTTCTTCGACCGCGAGAGGAATTCCATGATTGAATCGTACGTCCGGAACCCAGTGAAGGTGACGGTCGGCGTGCTCCTGGTTGTGCTCTTTGGCGTCATCGGGCTGTTTCGCATGCCGATGCAGCTCACGCCGGAAGTGCAGATCCCCACCATCACCATCGAAACCCGCTGGCCTGGGGCCAGTCCTGGGGAAGTCGAAAAGGAAATCATTATCGAGCAGGAGGAACAGCTCAAGTCGGTCGAAGGAATCGTCAAGATGACTTCTGCGTCAAAGGATTCCGTCGGCACGATTGTGCTCGAATTTCCCGTGGGTACCGACATGAGCGAAGCGCTGCTCAAGGTAAATACCCGCCTTCAACAGGTGCAAAGTTATCCCGAGGACGCCGATGAACCGATCATCAGCGCGGCCAACTCTGGGGATCGACCGATTGCCTGGTTTATCCTCCGGCCTCGGGTGATCGCGCCGGAAGCGATCCGTGCTTTTGTCACGGATCATCCAGCGCTTGCCGACAAGTTGGAGCCAGCCATCCAAGCGCCCAACTCAGGTATGCGTATCAAGCGGCTTCAGGAACTGGCCAACGACTTCCCGGTCGTCAAGGAGCTCTTGCCGCCGTCCGACATGGATGCCACCACCTATCGCAAGTTTGCTGAGGATTTTATCGAAGCACGTTTTGAGCGCGTCCCTGGTGTGGCCAATGCCAATGTCCTGGGTGGACGTGAAGAAGAACTGCAGGTGGTGATTAACCCGGAAAAGTTAGCGGCACGACAGTTAACCATCGCCGACGTTCGGATGGCCCTACAAGGGGCCAACAAAGATACCTCGGCAGGCGACGTCTGGGAGGGCAAACGCCGCTGGGTGATTCGAACACTCGGCCTATTCCGTTCACCCGATCAGGTGCTGAAGGTCCTGGTCGCTTACCGAGAAGGAGCGCCAGTGTACATCCGGGATGTAGTCGCGCTCAAGGAAGATGGCCGACCTCGTGTCGAGTTGGGCTACAAAAAACCCGATGGGATTGTCAAGCAGTTCGGCCAGACCAGTATTGCTATCAACGCTCAGCGTGCCGTGGGCGCCAATGTGCTCGACGTCATGACCGGTTTGCGTCGAGAGAACGAAGCGCTCAATCGAGGCATCCTACAACAGCGTGGCTTACAACTGGAACAAGTCTATGATGAAACAGATTACATTTATTCATCTGTTGATTTAGTCCAGACCAATATTCTTATCGGCGGCCTATTGACCGTCGCCGTGCTGTTGACGTTTTTGCGGAGTGTGCGCTCGACCCTGGTGATCGCGGTGGCCATCCCGAGTAGTATCATCGGCACTTTTTTGGTGTTGTCGATTCTGGGCCGGTCGCTGAATGTGGTGTCGCTGGCGGGGATCGCTTTTGCGGTCGGCATGCTTGTCGACAACGCGGTCGTGGTGTTGGAGAACATCTATCAACATTACCAACGAGGTAAGTCACCGTTTCGCGCGGCTGTGGATGGTGCGTGCGAGGTTCAGGGTGCAGTGCTAGCATCGACTCTGACCACGCTGGCCGTCTTCATCCCAGTCCTCTTTGTGGAAGAGCAGGCGGGGCAGCTATTTCGCGACATTGCACTCGCGGTGAGTGGTGGTGTGGCGTTGTCACTGATTGTGTCCTTGACCGTCATCCCGATGGCTTCGGCCCGTCTGCTACAGAAGCGACCACGGAATAGCGCGTCGGCGACTGACCCTGCTCGCAATGGTCGCCCTGATGTGATGGGAAGTGCAGATCCGGGCAATCCCCTTCCTTCTTCCAGTGGACTGAATCGGCTGTTCGGCCCCATCGACGTTCTTGCAAGCAAGCTTGTGGGTGGGCTGATGGCGTTGAATCGCTGGCTACAAAGCCGCTTCCTTGCCCGGCTCGCCGTGGTGGTGGGATTTGTCGGGCTGGCGATTGCCGCCAGTTGGCTTTTGATGCCCAAGGTGGAATATCTGCCCAGCGGCAACCGCAACTTGGTGTTTGGCATTCTGCTCCCACCGCCGGGCTACAATCTCGATCAGCTGGTATCGATCGGTGAACGCATCGAGGAAAGCCTGCAGCCCTACTGGGACATTGACCCGACCGATCCGCGTTCGAATCCCAACAATCTACCCGCCATCAAAGACTTCTTTTTTGTAGCTCGGGACCGCCAGGTGTTTATGGGTGTGAAGGCGGTGGATGACTTACGTGCCAATGAACTTGTCGAGGTCGTTCAGAATGTGATTACGGGGGTACCAGGAACGATCGGCTTTGCCCAGCAGTCAAGCTTATTCGAGCAAGGGCTCACCGCAGGCCGCACCATCGACATTGAAATCAACGGTCCCGATGTGGACAAGCTGCTGGGATTGGCCGTGGAGATTTTTGTGCAGATTCCTCAAGTCGTACCTGGGGCGCGGGCGATCCCACAACCCAGCCTCGACAAGGCGAGTCCCGAAGTGCATGTACGACTCCGCCGCGAGCAAGCCGCGGAGCTGGGCGTGACCGATCGCGAACTGGGCTACTGGGTCAATGCCCTGGTCGATGGAGCCTATGCGACCGACTTTTATAAAGGGAACACCAAAATCGATCTGAGCATTGTCGGCGGGCAACGCTTTGCACAGAGGACCCAGGATGTTCGCACCCTGCCGATCGCCGTCCCGACCGGGGATTTGGTCACGATTGGTTCGGTCGCCGACGTCAAGATCTCCAGTGGTCCAGAACAAATCAACCACGTGAATCGATTACGCAACATCACCATCCAAGTATCTCCACCTCCAGAAATTCCGATCGAACAAGCTCTGGAGGATATCCAACGTACAATCCTCAGTCCGATACGAGAGCGTGGTGTGCTGGGAGAGGATTACCAGTTTACGCTGGCAGGTACCGTGGATGATTTGCGCAAGACTTGGGATGCATTGGGACTCAACTTTCTCTTAGCCCTTTTGATAACCTACTTGCTGATGGCTGGTCTGTTTGAGTCGTGGCTCTATCCCTTTGTGGTCATTCTGTCGGTGCCCTTGGGGGCACTTGGTGGGTTTATCGGATTATATGTGCTGAACCTGTTTGTGCTCCAGCCGTTGGATGTATTGACCATGCTCGGCTTTGTGATTTTGATCGGGACGGTTGTCAATAATCCAATCCTCATTGTCGAACAGGCTCTGATCAACCTGCGTGCAGGTAAGGACTACACCACGGCCGTCCTTGAAGCAACCCGGGCCCGAATACGCCCGATCTTCATGACCACGATGACCACGGTGCTTGGTTTGCTACCGCTCGTCGTGATGCCGGGCTCCGGAAGTGAGTTGTACCGTGGCCTTGGTTCAGTGCTCTTGGGCGGACTCATGGTATCTGCGTTTGTCACGCTTGTGCTGGTTCCGAATGTGTTCACGTTGACATTGCAGACTCAGCAGACAGTACGCCGATGGCTTGGACTGTCGACCAGCATGAAAGATGAGTCGATCGAAGAGGACCAGGAGATCCGCACGGAATCGGTCGGGGTGTAGGCATTGGGCTCAAGCGTACGCCCGGAAGAGGGTGCACGCTTGAGTCGTTCTCCCTTCAGCGAATGACAGGGGATCGGTTAAGTTTCGACCACAAAGGTGAGTCGGTCATGCGCCAAGTCGTAGTAGATCTGTACTTTCTGGCCATCACGGAGTTCGCCCCGTAAGAGCATCTCGGCCAAGCGATTCTCGACCTCTCTTTGCAAGACTCGTTTTAACGGACGAGCACCGTAGGCAGGATCATAGCCCAATTGGACGAGATGTTGTTTTGCGTCATCCGAGAGCTCTACACTAATGTGACGTTCTTCCAGGCGTTTTCGCAGGTTGTTCAGCTGGATTTCGATGATCTCTTTGAGCTGTTCCTCGCTTAAAGCGTGGAAGACGATCACATCATCGACACGGTTGAGAAACTCGGGTCGAAAGAAGTTCCGTAACTCATCAAGCACGGTTTCCTTCATACGGTCATAGACTTCGCCGACAAAACTACCCTTGTATTGTAGGATCCGTTGACTGCCGACATTGGAGGTCATGATGACGATCGTATTCTTAAAGTCCACGGTCCGCCCTTGACCATCAGTCAGCCGGCCATCGTCAAGGACCTGAAGCAATAGATTAAATACATCGGCGTGCGCCTTTTCGATTTCATCGAACAGGATCACACAATACGGTCGACGCCTGACCACCTCGGTGAGCTGACCACCCTCCTCGAAGCCGACATACCCCGGGGGAGCGCCAACCAAGCGGCTGACGTTATGTTTCTCTTGATATTCAGACATATCGATGCGAACCATGGCCCGTTCATCGTCGAAGAGAAACTCTGCCAGAGCACGGGCCAGCTCGGTTTTGCCCACGCCGGTCGGCCCGAGAAAGATAAACGAACCGATCGGCCGGTTGGGATCTTTGAGGCCACTGCGGGCTCGGATCACCGACTGGGCGACCGCAGCCACCGCTTCATCTTGACCGATGACTCGTTTGTGCAACTCCTCGCCTAAGAGCAGGAGCTTCTCGCGTTCCCCTTCGAGTAGTTTGGCGACGGGAACCCCGGTCCAACGACTGACCACCTGAGCGATTTCCTCCTCACTGACTTCTTCCTTAATCAGCCGATGGCCTTCGTCTTGTTGTGACAGGTATTCTTCCTTGAGTCGCAGTTGTTTTTCGAGCTCGGGTAGACGGCCATATTCAAGTTCGGCGGCGCGATTGTAGTCGTATTGCCGCTTGGCTTCCTCGAGAGCATGTTTGGTCTGGTCGATCTGCTCGCGCAGCCCCATGAGCTCTTGCACGGTCTGCTTTTCGCTCTCCCACTGGGCTTTCAGCCCATCGCCTTTACTGTGTAAATCGGCCAATTCTTTTTCAAGTTTGCCCAAGCGTTCTTTCGAGGCGGAGTCGGTTTCCTTGCGTAACGCCTCACGCTCGATCTCGAGTTGCATGATCCGTCGCGATAATTCATCCAACTCACTGGGCATCGAGTCGATCTCAGTCCGGAGCTTGGCGGCGGACTCGTCGACCAAATCAATGGCTTTGTCGGGCAGGAATCGATCGGTGATATAGCGGTTGGACAGCACGGCCGCGGCTACCAAGGCGCCATCCTTGATGCGGACCCCGTGATGCACTTCATAGCGTTCTTTCAAGCCTCGGAGGATCGAGATGGTATCTTCGACCGAAGGTTGATCGACCATGACGGGTTGAAAACGGCGTTCCAACGCGGCATCCTTCTCAATGTGCTGCCGATATTCATCGAGCGTGGTTGCGCCAATGCAGTGCAGTTCGCCGCGGGCCAGCATGGGTTTGAGCAGATTGCCAGCATCCATCGCGCCCTCGGCGCGGCCCGCACCGACGACAGTATGTAACTCATCAATAAACAGAATGATTTCACCAGCAGACTCGGTGACTTCTTTGAGCACCGCCTTGAGTCGTTCTTCGAACTCGCCGCGGTACTTCGCGCCCGCGATCAGTGCCCCCATATCCAGGACCACCACGCGTTTCCGTTTCAGTCCCTCGGGCACATCGCCGCGGACAATCCGCTGTGCCAAGCCCTCAACAATAGCGGTCTTTCCCACGCCGGGTTCGCCGATCAAGACCGGATTATTTTTGGTGCGACGGCTCAAGACCTGGATGACTCGGCGAATTTCTTCATCGCGACCAATCACTGGATCGAGCTTGCCCTGGCGGGCGAATTGGGTCAGGTCGCGGCCATACTTTTCCAGGGATTGGTAGGTCTCTTCGGGATTCTGGGTGGTCACGCGTTGATGACCACGTACCTCGTGCAGCGCTTGGAGGAGCCGATCGCGTTGCACGCCAAATTCGCGCAGAATATTCCCCGTGGTGCCCCGATCTTCCTGGAGGGCAAGGAGTAAGTGTTCTACAGAAATATAATCATCTTTGAGTTTCTTAGCTTCTTCCTCGGCAACCGCCAACACCCGTTGGATGCGGCCCGAAAGCTGAACCTGATCCGGTCCCCCTGAAGCGGTGGTGACTCGAGGCAACTTTTCCAGTTCTTGCTGTAAGCGGATCGAAATAGCTTCAACAGAGCCCCCAGCCTTCTTCAGGATTGCGGGAGCCAGGCCGTGCTCCTGATCGAGTAGTGCCAGCAACAGATGTTCGCAGTCGAGTTGTTGATGATGAAAGCGCAGAGCCAAACGCTGAGCGGCCTGAAGACCCTCCTGTGCTTTCTCGGTAAAGCGATCAATATTCATAGGGATGTGTCTCCTTTATAGGGGACGTCAGATCGACGACTCCCTGTTTATGATATGAAGAGAAGCAAACGCAGTGCCAATAATGCAAGCACGCGGCCGAGCACGGCTCGAGACGGCTACTGCGGAGCATCGGCTGCGAACACGACACTAGGCGGACCTTGCAAGCGATGTGAGGCGTACCTCGCTGCCTGCCAAAATGGCAGGCAGCGAGGTGAATCGTGGCCGCGCACTGACCCGGTTAGTTCAGCACTTGCGTCAACAAGAAAACAGCCAAAATACTGCCCAGAAATGCCGCAATGAGCATCAGTGCGAGCATGCGCATGAGAGAATTGTCTGGGGCATTCGCGTTCGCATCTTGTGCACGAAAATGGGGAGGAGGCTGGGACAGCGAGCGATGCGGATGTCCGACGCCGTTTGGACGGCTCGACCAAGAGGTTGGTGGGTTAGCAGGCTGCGTGGGTGTAGAGGTGCCTGTCGGCTGATGGGTAGTAGGCAGCGTTCCGTTCCGGGGCCAAGCACGATCCGCGGGACTGCGAGGGATATAACCGGAACCGGGGAGGCTGCTGGGACTTCCTCCAGCATCGTTGAGCGGAATGGGTGCAAACTCCTGGAAACCTGGCCCGGGGCCTGCTGGCGCACTAGCCGGAGCGCTAGGCGGGGGAGCCGTGGGGCGTGGCGGTGCCGCTGCCGGTCGGACAGGAGGGCTTGCCACGGCGGTCGCGGTCGCTTTCCGACTTGCGGCAGGCTCCGCGGAGAGCAAATTGTCGGTGGGGGTCCCGGAAGGGATCTCCATCGCGGCCGGACTGAGCTGCGGCATTTCGATCACTGGAGGCGGTTCGATCGGCTGGGATGTCCACGGGATGAAGGCGGAGACCACTTCGCGCATTGTTTGATAACGATCATTCATGTCTTTGATCAACATGCGTTCCAGCACCTCGGCGATGGCCGGGGGGACATCGGGTCGAATTTCCCGTATCGACTTCGGTTCACGGGTACGGTGCCAGAGCAACTTTTGCGACACAATGCCTTCGGGGAATAACGGATGGCCCGCCAGTAAAAAGTAAAAGGTAGCCCCGAGGCTATAAATATCCGCGCGTGTGTCTACTTTATGACTGTTGACGGTTTGTTCAGGTGCGACATAGTCCGCGGTGCCTAGAACATTATTCTCGTCGTATTTGACCGTCAACATATCGTTGATGTCGCGGTAGAATTTTGCCAAGCCCAAATCGAGCAGTTTGGCGGAGCCATCCCGATCGACCATCACATTGCCGGGTTTGACATCGCGGTGAATGATTCCGGCGGTATGCGCATGCTGTAGGGCAGCCGCGGCATGGGCGATGTAATGGGTGGCGCGCAGGAAGTCCATCGGGCCGGTCTTTTTGATGATTTCCAAAAAGCTCGAGCCGTCGATGTACTCCATGACCAAGAAATGCAAGTTGCCGTCCTGATCGATATCGTGGGTGCGGACAATATGCGGGTGGTCGAGGATTCCCGAGGCCCGCGCTTCACGGTAAAAGCGGCCCAAAGCCGCAGGCTCCTCGGCTTTTGCCGGGGGTAGAATCTTGATTGCGACCCGTCGCTTCATGTACAGGTGTTCGCTAAGAAACACCGGACCCATACTGCCAAAGCCGATGCGTTCAAGTAGCTTATACCGACCGATGGTGAAGCCCCGCCATTTGCCGAGCAAGTATTGCTCTGCTTGGAAAAACGTGATGAGGCCATCACGGACCAGGTGGCTGGCCAACTTCCGCGGATCAGGGGAAAGGGTCCCGGCCTTCTGATGTTTTTGCAGGTATTCTTCGAGTCTCGGTTCATCGAGTAAGCCACTTTTGCGAATGACCTGGAGGAGTTCGTCGGAGGTTTGCGGGGCCGCCATGGATAACCCTTGAGAAAAGACATTGCGGGGCGCCTTTAGAGAGCATGGTTAGGAGACCAATGCTGCAATGCCAGAGGCGACCCGAGTGCGGTTTGTACAACTATAATGGGTAAATCAACAAAGGGAAAATTTGCCGGGGGCCGGGGGAGGAAAAATTGCAAGTTTCCGAGGGGTTGCACCGTCTAGGGGCCGGGACGCCGCGGCGGACGTCGTCGTGTGCGGCGAGGCAATAATTGTGTTTGTTCCGGTAGGTCCAGCACCAGCCGCCAGTTGAGATGGGGAGCGGAGCGTAACAGCTCGATTCCGGTGGCGGTCAGAGGATTGTCGGTCAATGCTAGATGGTCTAACTGCTGTACCAATGCAGACTCGGCAAGATAGCAGGCCCCATCGTCGCCGATCCGATTCCGGCGGAGTATCAGGTCACGCAGTCGCTCGAAACCTCGTGCTTGGGTGAGCTGGTACACCCCTTGATCGCCGAGAAAATTCCCGCTGAGATCGAGTCGCTCGATGGCAGCGCTGAGCGAGGAATTGCCCAGTTCACGCACCCCGATAGGTCCAATCGTATTCTCGCGTAGGTCCAGCTGGGGACGATGGCGCAGCAAGCGTTCCAACAGGCTTGAGCGCGCCAGCACTGCGACCCCAGCATCACCAATGTGGTTCCCATGGAGATGCAGTCGGGTGAGTTGGCCCAGATTCATCGATTCGACCAAGGCCACGATGGCGGCATCGTTCAGATCGTTGGCACTCACATCGAGGGTGTGCAGACGCCGCACGATGCGGGAGCTGGCCAGAGCTTGGATACCCGGTTGGCCGATTTGCCCGTTATCGTTCAAAATCAGCACCCGCAGTCGATCCAACGCACGCGATTCGGCGAGCAATCGGACCCCGGCACTCGAAATACCGTTAAAGCCGAGATCGAGTACCTCCAGTTGTTTGAGGTATGGGGAACGGCAGAGCATATTCACCCCGGCGTTGCCAAGGTCATTGCCACAGAGATCGAATTCTCGCACCTGATTCAGGGCTGGGCACTGCATGAGATCCCCCAGCACCGCGCGGGCCTCGAACAAACGCACCCGACGGATCGGGGCATGGCGAAACAACTCGACCCCAACTTCCAAAAAGGTGGCGGCCGGGAGGGTGACAACTTCTAATAGGCCGCGTCGGAAATCCCAACCCTGCACCAAGTGACGTAACGGTCCAAGCCAGGTCTGTTCGTGGGTTTCGCGGAGCTCGCGTTGCCATTGCCTGAGTGGTTCGCGAAGGGGATCATCTTGCGGCAATGCTTCGAACGCACACTGGACGCGAATAAACGTCCCAAGGGGATCGCCTTGAGCATCGAGATAATCCGCGTATACCAAACGTGGACCATCATCCTCGGGGCGGATCTGAATGCGTTCGAGGAAGGGCTGGTCTGAAGGGAACCTGGTGTTCCTGGCCATCACCGACGCCCCATCTCAGTTGGCGGCTTGGCCTGAGGATGGCTCGGGAGTTTTCGGAGGAATACGGGGACCGAATTTGGAGGTGTCTGGCTTGGGTGTGGGTTGGGACTGTTCCGCGCAGCCGAGACACGTCATGCACAACCCAACCAATACCAGCCAATCCAGTCGCCGCATCGAGGATTCTCCTGCCACCTAACTTGTGCGGATCAATCGCAAGACCCAGCGTGGTTCAAGGGGCCGCCGGAGACTCCCCCCCTTGACGCGTTGCCAGGGCCGTTAAGACATCTGGTTGCGTATTGTACTCGAGAAAGCGGACCGATCCATCCGCCATTGCAAAGTTGGCGCCGCCGTGGTGCAGACTCCAAAAATGCCCAATATGATCGAGTTGCCAATCATCCAATCGCCCGGGGCGAAATCGTTCTGGCGGTGAATCGGAGGTTAACGTCTCTTGAATGCCGAGCACCACATCGGCGGTTCCAAAGTAAGGCATCGGACCGGCTCCGGCGAACCACCAGCCAAACAGCCGATTGGAGCTGGGAGGACGTTCGCCGATGAGCATGGTGGTGGAAGTGCCATCCGTAATATGCCCAACATGAACTGCTGCATTCACATACAAGATGCCATCCCGGGCAAACTGGGAAGTACCGTTCACGCCCAAATACTCGGTAAATGCCACCCTTGCCGCGCCTTTCCAGGCGGGGCCAATTGGTTGTGAGTCATCGGTGTACAGAGTGGTCAGTTCGCTGCGGGCATCGGCAGGACAGAGGAGTTGCGGGAGTGGGATGCCATTGAGGGTGGTCTCCGGATCGATGGGTCGATTCTGTTGATACTGCCACCATGGCCAGGCATGAAAATCAATTTGACGATAAATTGAATGCTGTTCTAGAAAAGGGGTGATGCGCACCAGCCACGAGAAGAACCAATAGTCATCCGGTGGACTCGTTCGGAGGAACTGAGGAAAATAGGCAGGACTAATGCAGTGAGCCGGTGGGAAGGCCTTAAAGTTTTGATGGTATGCATGCAAGGCGAGGGCGAGTTGCTTTAGTTGTTGTTGGCAACTAGCGCGTTCGGCTGAAGCACGAACTTTCACGACGGCAGGGACCAGTAACGACGTTAATGTGGCCAAGATGGCCAACACCAGTACCAGTTCTACCATGCTAAAGCCTGCGCGTGGCAAAGCCACGGGGATCAGGCGAGGAATTGGCAGAAGTTTGTCACGATGCCACATTTTCATAGAATCAAACTAATGAAATTAAGCGGTCGAAGCAATGGCGCTCTGGGGAATCAGCGGGGCCAGGGCAAATCGTCGGGTCAACCGGGTCGGACTAGATTGCTGCGTGGAACTCAGTAAAATCCCTTCTATTGTAGGCAAGGATGGTCCCCCTCGTCGCGGACGATACGGTGGAACCGTTGTGATTGCTTGGAGGGCAAACGATGGCGACCCCAACTGACCCGACCGTCACCCCACCGGATCCAGTCCCACCGGAGCCTCCCACTGGTTCGGGTGATCGGCTGGCCTTCCAGGTGTGGGTGATCATGTTTTTGTTGGTCATCTGTGTGGCCCTATTGAAATTTATACTAGGCTACTGACAACCATCGTCCGGCCTCACTTTTCTCGCGGAGACCGCGTGCATGCGTACTCTGATCACCGGTGGTTCCGGATTTATTGGCTCCCACCTGTGCGAACGTTTTCTCGCAGAGGGCCATGACGTCCTCTGTGTCGATAACTTCATCACCGGGACGGTCAGCAACCTGGATCCATTCCGTGATCATCCGCGATTTCATCTGGTCGGGCATGATGTGTCGCAGCCGCTCAAGATCAAAGGGCCAGTTGACAATATTCTGCATTTCGCCAGCCCAGCCAGCCCGGTCGATTATTTGAACTATCCGATTCAGACCCTCAAAGTTGGCTCGCTGGGCACACACAATACCTTGGGGCTCGCGATGTCCAAGGGGGCGCGCTATCTCCTTGCCAGTACGAGCGAGGTGTATGGCGATCCCGAACAGCATCCACAAAAAGAGACCTACTGGGGGAACGTTAACCCGATTGGGATCCGTGGTGTGTACGATGAGGCCAAACGCTTTGCGGAAGCCATGGTCATGGCGTATCATCGTACCCATGGGGTCAATACGCACATTGTGCGCATCTTTAACACCTACGGAGAGCGAATGCGACTCGACGATGGTCGCGTGCTCCCCAACTTTATGGGCCAAGCCCTGCGTGGTGAGCCGTTGACGGTTTATGGCGATGGGTCGCAAACTCGCAGCTTTTGCTATGTGACCGACCTGGTCGAAGGCATTTTTCGCTTGCTATTCACGGATTTTCATGAGCCTGTCAACCTGGGCAATCCTGACGAAGTGTCAATCCTGGATTTTGCCAGCGAGATCCGCGCTTTGGCCGGTACGACCACCGAGATTGTGTTTAAACCGTTGCCGCAAGATGACCCCAAGGTTCGCAAGCCGGACATCACACGGGCGCGGCAATTGCTTGGCTGGGAACCTATCGTCAATCGTCAAAAGGGCCTCGGTCGGACGATGGATTACTTCAAAAACAAGATCCGTCCCCCGAAACCCTTGACCGTTTAATCCGCACGGCAGTTGGGAGCGACCACTGCCCGACCCCCTTCCGATGGCCTGGCCCCGAGGGGATCAACCTCGTCAGGAAGGATCAAACTCCCTTGCTCGAAGGGAAGACCGTGTGCCACGTCTGATTGTCACCAAGGGCGCCGACGAAGGCCGGCAATTTGACCTCGCTGAGCCGGTGATCGGCATTGGTCGCGACAAGACCAATCCCATCCACCTGCATGACACCGAAGTGTCGCGTCGCCATCTGGAGCTACATCGCCTCGACAACGGCCACTACCGTTTGCTGGATGTTGGCAGTGCCAACGGCACCCTGGTGAATCGACAGCCGATCCGCGACGCCCTGCTCAAACCGGGCGACCATATCCAGGTCGGGCAGTCGATTCTCGTCTATGCCGGGAATCGAACGGAGGCGCCCACGCCTTCCTTAGCCGATCAAATTCGCTTGATTACCCAACAAGATCGTGACGTTTCCTCGGCAATTATCAAGACCATCGGCGAGAACGACGGCAGCCGGTTGCTGGCTCAGCCTGATCGAGCGGCGACGGATTGGCTCAAGAGCCGCTTGCTGAACCTTGGAGTCATCTATCAAACGATCCAAGCAGTCAGTCAAATTCTCGATATCGATCCGATGCTCGACCGAATCATGGAGTTGATCTTTGACTCGATCGAGGCGGACCATGGCTGCATCATGCTGCGCGATGCCGACAGCCAGCAGTTTGTCCCCAAGGCCGTCCGCTACCGTGAGGGGAGTAATCGTCAAGAAAAAATCGCCATCAGTCGAACCATCATGGAGCATGTCTTACAGGAGAAGCAGGGAGTGTTGGTCTCCGACGCAGCCAAGGATGATCGCTTTAATGCTGGTCATAGTATAGCGCGTTTTAACATGCATGAGGTGATTTGTGTTCCGATGAAGGGCCGGCATGAGATTGTCGGTGTGCTGTTTCTGGATACCAAGTCAAATCTGCGTGAGTTGATGGATCGTGGGGTCGCCAAACCGACCGGAAAGTTTAGTCCGGACCACTTGACCCTCGCTGGGGCCATTGCACATCAGGCCGCGTTGGCCGTGGAAGAAACCCGCTATCATCAAGCGCTGATCCAAGCCGAACAGTTGGCGGCGGTAGGCCAGACGATCGCTGCATTATCTCATCATATTAAAAATATTATGCAAGGTGTGGTGTTTGGTAGCGATCTGGTCAACAAGGGACTCGACGAGAACGAGCTGGATCTGGTTCGCAAAGGTTGGCAAATGGTCCAACGCAATCAGAGTAAGATTCACGCCCTCGTCATGGATATGCTCAGCTATTCGAAGGAGCGCGAGCCCAGCATCGAAGCCGTGGAGCTCAACCCGCTGATCGAGGAAGTTCTCGAAGTGGTGCATGGCCGCGCCCAAGAAAAACAGATCCGTCTCGAATTTTATCCATCGGCCAAGATCCGACAGGTTCCCGCCGATCGCGAAGGGATTCATCGCGCCTTGCTCAACATTGTCAGCAATGCATTGGACGCTGTGGATGATCGCCCCAACGCACAGGTTGCGGTGCAGACGTTGTTGGAATCTGGGGGAGATTGGGTGCGCGTGATTGTGCTGGACAATGGAGTGGGGATCCCCGTCGAACAACGTGAAACGATCTTTAAACCGTTTTTCAGCTCAAAGGGAGCACGCGGAACCGGTCTGGGTCTTGCGGTGAGCCGCAAGATTTTTCGCGAGCACGGTGGCGATATCACGGTGCACAGCGAAATGAACAAGGGAAGCAAATTTATCCTGCGGTTGCCGATGCGTAGTCCACACAGTGTGGACTCTCTCGGGACGGTGGAGTTGCCACCATTACCTCCGGAGGACACCGAAGGCTGACCCCCGATCGGTTCTCCCATCTGTGCTTGCTCACATGCATCTTTTGCTTCAGGAATGGCGACCGCGACTTGTTCGGCTGCCCCGCGTGGACCTTCAGATCCTTTTGGAGCAGTACGCTCATGCCCTTGAGGTACTCCCCAGCTTTCGCCACGGAGTCTATCGGGTAACTCCACGGAGCTTTGTCGGCATGTTCAGCACGCCGCACTTTCTCTGGGAATTACAGCCGAAACTTCGCCTCAATAATATGATTGCGTTGATGGATCTCAGCCTTGAAGATGAAGCTGCTACTCGCAGCCACCGACGAGTCCGGCCCATTTACTTGCTCGATTGGTTGTCCCGTCGTCTGGCTCAGGCGATGCGGCTCCAAGGGCAGCGCGGTCTGGCACACGGTTATCGCGAGCAACCGACCCACTCAGCCTATATACGGGGGCGGCTCGATGTCGCGACTCAATTACGTCAGATTGATCCGGTCAAGCCGGGCTTTCACTGTGTGGCCGATCAGTGGACAGTGAACATCCTGGTCAACCAGTTGCCCAAGACGGTCGCAACCCTTCTCCTCGACCAGCCGACGCTCAGCGAAGAGACTCAGGACAGTCTTCGAGCTGCGCTTCGCGCATTTACTGCGGTGGAAATGCTCACGGAGCCCCACCTGCCTCGATCGCAGCCCATTTTACCGGAGGGCTACGCAACCTTATGGGAGTTAACGCACTGGTTGGCCTGTTGCTTGGGGATGCGACCGGGCACCGTGCGGCTTCCAGGCTTTCTCCTACCGATGGCCTATGTGTTTGAACGCTACGTGACCCGGACGGTCGAGCAGCTTGGCCAAGATGATCCCAAGCTAGGTGTCGAAGTTCAAAGGAGCATTGCCCTGCAGGGCCCTCCCAGCGAACCTCCTCTCCTGCTACGGCCAGATATACGCTTGCAAGTTGAAGGCCTTACCAAATTAGTGGTGGAGATCAAGTGGAAGGATCGTGCCAAGCAACCGTCCCCAGCCGACCTGCATCAGATTCTGGCGTATGGCCAGTTGAGCGCTTGTCCAGATCTCCGATTAATTTATCCTGCCAAGCAGAATCACCGGCAGATTTACCGGATTCCTCATCGTGAAACGACCGTGACCATTCATGGAATGCGGATTTCCGGCAGCTTACAAGCCTGCGCTGCGGCACGAAGGCAGTTGCAACGGAGGCTGCGTGCCGCGGTGGGCTGACGCGCGAAAACCTGCCGAATCCATCAGCCAGGGCAATTCTGCCAGTTCCACACGATGAACTTACATTGCTTATCGAGTGTGAAGAACGCGCGAAAGTTCGTTCTGATCTTGACAAGGCTTGCTTGCGGAATGGGATCGCCGACTGATAGAATCACAGCGACTTGAACCTTCTTTCGATCGGGCATGTCGTATAGACAACGCGGGCTGGCCGCGTGCTCGCGACCCCAAGAGAAAGGTATGACCCGTTATGAGTGCCCGACAGTACTCGGCGCTGGATGCCAGTGTACTGGTCCTGAATCGGATGTTCATGGCCGTGCACGTGATCTCGGTTCGCCGCGCGTTTTGTCTGCTGTTCAAGGAATTGGCCGAGGTTGTGGCTTTCGAGGATGGTGTGTTCGCCACCTACGACTTCGCCACCTGGCGGGAGGTCAGCCAATATCGTGCTCGGTATTTTCGCCGGGAAGATGATGATTGGATTCGTTCCGCCGGGGATGAGATCCAGGCCCCTCGGGTAATCCGACTGCTCGATTATGACAGTGTGCCGAAGCAAACGGTGAAATTTAACCGTCGCAATATCTTTGCCCGGGACAGCAACCAGTGTCAGTATTGTGGCAAGCGGTTCCCGACCTCGGAGTTGAGCCTGGACCACGTGGTGCCACGGTCGCAAGGCGGGCAGACAACCTGGGAGAACATCGTTTGCGCTTGTGTGGATTGCAACGTCCGAAAGGGCGGCCGCACTCCCAAGCAAGCGCACATGTCGCTGATCCGGAAGCCGGAAAAGCCGCGGCGTAGCCCGCTACTCAACCTAAAGTTGACTCAGAAAAAGTACCAGTCCTGGCAGAGCTTTCTCGACTCCGCTTATTGGAATGTCGAGCTGAAGTGACGCGAGGCTGGGATCACCCAGCCTTTTTTATTGCCCCGACCCGGATTTGGATCCAGGGTTGGGGCAATAAAAAAGGCACCACCCCCTGGACGAAAAAAGTGAGGGTGTTGAAGGTTGCCAGCATCATTCCCCCGATGAGGAAGCTGGCGATCAGCTTGTCCCATATGGCCCTGGCTGGAGTGCTGGGCGCGTGGTAGGTCACATCCAGTGCCACGGGGGTCAGCTGCTAGAGGCGCAAGTCTGAAACCGCCTCGATCCGACTCATACGATGATGGAGCAGTGCTCCAGTCAAGACTGCACGTAAATCACGTTCCCAGGATCCCCCGAAATAGTCCAAGGTATGGATAATCGGGATGTCTTTTACTATCCAGGTTCTTTGGGCAAGTAGCTGAGATTGACTGGATCGACGATGTTGGAAGCACCATTGCCGTCGAGGTCTTAGCGAATGTGCTTGAGGTCCGGTGCAATGATGTCATTGAGCATGCGGATCAAAGTGGTTTGCCCGCACCATAGGGCTCAAGGAGGGCGAAAATCTCACCCTGTTCGATCGTGAACGACAGCTCGTCCTCGGCGGTGACGCGGGCGTAACGTTTCACGACCGGATCCACGTCGAGAATATCCATCACCCCCGGCAACCTGGAGATTAGGAGGCTTTCCGCTCGCCACGCAACCGTTCACTGCACTGGCTAAGGATCTGCGCAGCGACCTGGTTCGGATTATAGCCGCCGGGCAAGCGGACGAGGGGTTTTTGCTCGTCTTCACAGAACTGCTTGACCTCGCCGAAGGCATGGCTTGACCAACGGATGGCCAGGATCACCAGGGCGACCTCGGGTCGAGCCACATAGGGAGCAAAACGTTCAATCGATTCATGCTCACGGGTATCGATCCAGCGCAGCCGGGCGAGCCCAAAGGCATGCTCCAGTGCCTGTTGCGAAGCTGGACGTCGCTCACCACCGATCAACACCACTTCTCGGCCGGAGAGCAACCGGTGTACTTCCTCGAGCTCCTGGGACTGGGCGACCCCTTCATCCACCGGGGCGACCACATCATCACGCTCCGCCAAATAACGATCGATCGCACGCAATACCTGGCGGAAAGTGGGAGACTCTTCGGCGAAGTTCGGTGTTTTGTCGAATACAGGTAAAAGCAGCTCGCGTAATTCGCGATTACTGGGGGGGAATCCCGAAGCGATGAGCGCTTCGACGGCGCGGATCAAGCACGTCCACTCGTCCGGATCATTGGTCGCTGTTTCAAGTAACAGCGAGGTTTTGTGGCGAATTTTGCTCAATAATTTTTTGCGTTGCCGTGCACGGTCGCGCGTTTCGTGAAGACGATGTTCGAACGCTTGAATCCGCAAAGCGAGTTCTCCCGCGTGAAGGGGGTCAGCGGGATCATCAGCGCGCATATAGCGATGAATATATATTTGTTTTTCAAGTGCGGTACGTTTGAGCCAATGAAACACTTGAACTTGGTCGCGATCTTCGTGATCGTCGAACTGGCCCACTGCAGCACGTACTCCCGACTGTGCCTCGGCCAGTAGTTCCAGGGCTCCCCCTAGCTCCGGCTCAAAAACGTCGGGAGCTTCAAGGATTTGCACCAGCAGTCCCAGCATGGTCGCGGTGTTGTCGAATCCCTGGGCGGTCTGCTGATAGAGCGAATGATCGCGGACACTGGGCCCATCAGGATGACACATCCAGAGAAAGCAGTCTGGCAGCGCTTTGGCTTGAGCGACTAAGGCCCGATCCTTTGGCAAGATGGCCGTTTCATAAGGCGCTGCCTCGGCCAACAGGCGACGGCGGTGTGCTGCCCAACGGGTGGCCTCCGCCTTCAGACGACAACGGCTTTCCATCACGGGCAGGTCGGCATCGCTAGGCAGCGTACTCCGATCGGCTAGCTGGCTCCGTGGCTCCGCTGCGGTTGTCGAGGATGCTCGAAGCGAGAACGACCCCACAGCGATGGGGGCATCGCACGGTAACGCACTTGGTGGTTGCGAGTAGAGAAGCGACCGCTCCCGCGAAGGCTGCGAGGCTGGCTGGCCGGAGGACCGCAGCGGAGATCCGTGGGTTGGGGTCTGCTCAAGGATGACCTGAGCCAGGCATCGCAGATGACGTCGTAGATCGGCGTCCTCCCTCGCGTTCTCCAGGAGATACTGGGCAAGGTAGTTAAGGGAGTCGGTCAAATCCTGGGGCATGCATGCGACTCGCTTCCGGGCGATGACTGGACTCAAGAAACCGATAGGGGCAAAACTTCATGGCTTCATTATGCACGATTCAGACAAAATTCACACCCCTGCCTTTCCCAGAGGGAAGGACGTTAAGGTAGCGTCGATTTGAGGGAAACCATACGGAAAAATACCGAAATGATGGACATTGATGTCGGGAAAAAGTTGGATAAATCCGTTTATCGGATATAAATGATAGAAAAGTTTTTGTTCGATATCGAATGGTTGGTTTCAATCCAGAGGTGCCGGGTCCCGCTCGGATTTCGCTGGGAATGCGCTCAACGACCGTGATAGACTCATCGAAATCGAGTAAATATATATCAAATAATGTTGATGTTAGTGCTGAACTTGTCCCCAGACTTGGGCCAGCTCCACCAGGACTCCCACGGCCAACTGCATCTCCTCCAAGCACGTCCACTCGAGTGGAGAGTGGGGATTATGCTCAGCAGTCGATAGATTGGGGGTGGGCAGCCCACGATTGGTCAGAATGGCCCCATCGGTCCCGCCGCGGAGGCTTTTTACAACCGGTTGGAGACCAGCCTGTTGCATGGCCTTCTGGGCAAATGCCACCACACGGGGTTCCTTGGTCATGCCATCGGCCATGTTGCGATACTGTGGGCGAGTCTCCACGTTGATGCGCGCATCGGGGTATTCCGCGATAATGGTCGCGGCGACCCCATCGAGTAAGGCGGCATATTCGCCAAGTTTGCTCGTAACAAAATCGCGGAGCAGAAAGTGTAAGGTGGTTTGCCCAACGCCCCCCTCGATCAAGTAAGGGTGGAGGAAGCCTTCCTTATTGGCCGTTGTTTCTGGGGAAAGGACGGTCCGCGGGAGTCGATCAAGAAAGAGCCCAGCCAGACGCACGGCATTGACCATGCGTCCCTTGGCGATTGAAGGGTGGATATTCACCCCCGTGATGGTCACGGTCGCCTTGTCTGCGGAAAAGTTTTCTGCCTCGATTTCTCCGTGGCCTTCACCATCGAGGGTATAGGCGACGTGGGCACCAAGCACGGTGAGATCGACATGCTCCACCCCTTTGCCAATCTCTTCGTCGCAGGTAAAGCATACTCGGATCGGCCCATGGGGAATCTCGCGATGTCCCATCAGATAGCGGACGGTTTCCATAATGACCGCCACGCCGGCTTTGTTGTCTGCCCCGAGCAGCGTCGTCCCATCGCTGGTGATGATGGTCTTGCCGGTCAGGGCAGCAAGTTTGGGGTTCGTCGCTGGTCGCAAGACTTGGTGGGGGTCGCCGGGTAACACGAGGTCACCGCCATCGTAGTGAGGATGGACCTGCGGTTGGACGCCGCGCCCCGTCGTCTCTGGGGAAGTATCGACGTGAGCCAGCCAAGCGATCACCGGGGTGGGGCCATCGATGGTCGGCGGAATGGTGGCGTAAACAATGCCATGGTTCGTCTGGACCGCATCGGGTAGCCCAAGTTCTTGGAGCTCGGTCAGCAGCAGCCGTCCGAGCTCTTTCTGACCAGGGCTGCTGGGATAGGTACTCGCATGCTCATCAGCTTGGGTGTCGATGCGGACGTACTTCAAGAAGCGTTCGAGCAGGGTGGGGGTCTCAAGCATGGGAGCGTCCCAGGTAATGGATGGCCGTCGATCGCGCAAGCAGAATCATCGAGGACAGAGATCCTTGTCGCCCGAACGCGCAGGCAGGTTTGGGGTTCACACCGAGGGGTACAATTCCTCGATGGCAGTCGCGACGGCAGTCAACGTCCGGGCGATGTCGGCTTCGGTATGGGCGGCGGAAAGCCAGCCGCCAAACCCCGGCATATCGACGCCCTGGAGCAACAACGCTTGACGGAAGTCATGGTGGGTGATGTGGGGCTGGTGAGCATCGATCATTGCCGCATCATTATCGTAGGGCAATGGTCCATCATCGTCTGCCTCGGCATCGTTGCTGGGCCGGGGTCCGTGATAGTCGGGCAGCAGGCGGAACATCGAAAAATCCCCATAGGCGAGCCATGGCCAGCCGCGGTCCTTAAACAGGGCATTGAGTTGGTTCCGCAGCAATCTCGCCATGGAATTGGCCTGGCTACAGGGGACACCCAGATTGACCTGTTCCAGGGCAGCGCAACCCGCAGCGGCCGAAAGGGGATTGGCATTGTAGGTACCAGGGTGCCGCATCTTGGGTTTGCCGGGACGAAACTCAATGGGGGCGAGGAGGTCGGCACGTCCGGCGACACAGCCACCGGGGAGTCCTCCAGCCAGTATTTTAGCCAGCGTGGTCAGATCTGGGTAAACGCCATAATAGGCTTGCGCACCACCGGGAGACACGCGAAAGCCAGTGATCACTTCATCAAATATTAAAATTTGTTCGTATTTTGTCGTGAGATCGCGGACTGCCTCGAGAAATTCCCCACGGATCGGCACCACTCCCCAACGGCCGCCGGTGGGTTCGAGGATGACTGCGCCAATGCTGGGATCGTTGGCCAAGGTCTTTTCGAGAAGATCGGGATCATTGGGTGGAATAATCACCGTCTGCTCGGCGACCCCATCGGCGATCCCTAATGGTGTAGCTCCGTCGAAGGGCGGATCGGTTCCAGGCGCGACATAGTCATGCCAGCCATGGAAATGGCCGGCAAATTTCAGGGTTCTGGGTTTACCGGTGGCGATGCGCGCCAGTCGCAAGGCCATGAGCGTTGCCTCCGTGCCCGAACCGGTAAAGCGGACACGTTCGGCCGTTGGGATGAGTCGTTGGACCCAGCGGCCCCAAGTGCTCTCGCCCTCGTGGTTGCCGCCCGCATGGGTCATCCGGGCCGCTTGCTCCTGGATTGCCTTGACGACGGCTGGGTGGCTATGCCCGAGGAGCATGGCGCCGTGGCCGCACCAGTAATCAATGAACTGATGGTCATCGATATCCCACTTGTGAGCTCCCTGGGCATAATCGATAAAGATCGGGAAGGGTTCCAGGTAACGTAGATCGTGGGTAACACCACTGGGGAAGATCGTCGTGGCCTGGTCATGGAGTGCTTGCGACTTGGGAAAAGCAGCGACAAACCGCTCCCGCAGCGATCCCGTGGCAGTGGTGGACATGGCTAGATCCTTTCGTTCAGAATGCACCGCTATTGTAGCGGATGCTCAACGAAAGGCGCAGGGGAAGCTCGGGATGAGTCACGGAGTGCTCTTGCCCGTGACCCCCGCTTGTAGGCTTTGACGAAGATCACCCCCCAACATCAGGGTTGGCGATAAGAAGCACCCAGGATCCCCTTGATGCGTGCAGCGGGTTTGTTGAGATCGACCTCGATCGGCTCGGGGGTTTTGGCTTCGGCGATGTTTCCTGCAGCGTCGCGAGCAGTGATTCGCAAATAGACCCGATGGGTCGGCATACGTGCCGGCAATCGCCAGGCATAGCGGCCCGTATTGGGTATCCGCTGCAGCATCATCGCATGGCTGCTGCCAAGTGCTGCACCGGGTGCCTCGGGTGGTAGGGCCGAGACAACGGGCCGCCACGGGCCTTGCGGATGTTCGCTCCATTCGAGGGTGATCGGATTGACGGCCAGATTGCGATCAACCGCATCCCATTGCAGAATCATGCTATCGCGACTTCGCGGATCGGGGCGAGCCGACAGCAGTTTTACGATGGGCGGGGTCACGTCTATGTCGACACGCATATCCGGTGGATCGCCTGGTTGCGGTGCTCCTTT
The DNA here is from genome assembly GCA_964410665.1 of uncultured Alcaligenaceae bacterium. Classification (GTDB taxonomy): domain Bacteria; phylum Planctomycetota; class Planctomycetia; order Gemmatales; family Gemmataceae; genus CAYPIE01. The sequence goes on along the minus strand of CAYPIE010000004.1, from coordinate 71,047 downwards.
GGTGAGTCCGGCACCACTGTAAACGACTACCCGAAACCCATAGATCCCTTCTGCCCGAGGATTGCCTGGAGTTTCCATGTCCAAGTTGACCGTCAGAGGTGACTGCAGATCATCATCCTCACTCCAGCGATGCCAGGACTTGCCATCATCGCGGGTGATCCACAATTCCACCCGTCCAAGCCCCGAAGGCCCTTGATCCTCCACCGCATAGGCTAGATCAAATTTAAGGACATTAATGACCTCTGCTGGAGGCAGACTTCGGTTGATCAGTTGGGTTGGTGAGGCACCACTTACTGCGAGCGGAATGTTCGGACCGGGTGAGGACACGTCTGTGGCTGGCCGTTTCGGGGCCAGTGGAGGTCGGAACGATGGAGCGGTAGCAGTTGGTTGCGTTGAGAAGGCATGTCGTTCTTCCTGGCGGATGGAATCAAATGTGCTTGGGACCTCGACATTCATTCCAGTGGTCGGGATCACTTCGGCTGCAACCTGAGCGTTGACTTGGGATGTCGTGGTGACGACCGTCGGTGCAGGCGCTGGAGTTGGGGGTCGCTCCACGATGGCAGGACCAACCCCCTCGCGGGCCGGGAGGGACTGGACCGCTTCATTGAGATTGCCCGCGTAATCGGCACATTGAAGGCGAATTTGGATGGGTCCAGCGTGTAAGATCGGTTGTTGCGTGTTGCCCACTTTGATGGCCGCCGCGGCAATGGGTCGCCAAATCGACCCGGGTTGACTCGTGCGATACTCCAGTCGAAATGTACGCTCATCGAAATTTTCTTCGTTGATTTCCCAGGCAACCAAGAGATTGGGACCATTCCGCTGCACATTGGTAAAACGGACTTGAGGCTTGGTGGCATCAATAAGAACCTTGAGCCCAGGGGCGACCGCATAGATGTCCTCAGGGTCGCGTCTGCCCTGTTGATCAATGACCATGACATTGAACCAATAGATCCCATCGTCGGGGGCACGGAAAACAAAAGCGTTCTGATTCGGGGTTGCCCGGGCTTCTTGTTCCCAACTGCCGCCTTGATTACGTGAGACAAAAAGCAGTAGTTCCTTGATCTGAGCACGCTCGCCCGCCTCGAAGCGAATAGGGATGGAGATGTCCCGATCGGGCATGGTGACCAAATCGCTGCCGGTTTGCCCCAGGGTCAACATCGCGACCATTGCCAACGTGCCCAGGTTCATCGCTTTGCCCCTCTTCCGTCAGCCGAGCCTGGAACTCATCACGCACGAGTTTTGGCTTAACAATTTTATCGGCTCGGGTGGGCAGGAACTTGAAAAACTCTCCGAGCAATCCAGAAAAAATCAAGTTTCCCGCCGCAATCGCTCCCGAGTGAGCATTGAAAAGGTAGGGTAAAGAAGGAGTCGCTCACCCCACCGTCAGCAGACAGAAAGGAAAAGCAATGCAAAGGTGCTTGGTCTGGTTATGGGTGCTCTGCGCTGGGATCGCGAGTCAAAGTCCGATGTGGGCCCAAGGATTTCTCGACCTGAAAAATGATGTCCTGCAGCGAGTGCCACAGACAAAGGCCTGGGAACCAGTTGATATATTAACACACAAGTCAATGATTAGGTATTCGGGGGTTCTTCCGGGTCAATCGGGGACGCTGCTGGCGGTCCGTGGCAATCAGGGACGCTGGTGCAAATTGCTCGTCCGTGAAGCCCGCATGAAACTCACAGAAGAGTCGTATTTACCGCTGATCCGGATTCGTCAGTTTGTCACCTACCGAACCGGGACCGAGCAGGAGATCCATTGCCAAGGGCAGAAGATCCATCTTTACCCGGATTTCCGCTTCCAGATCGATTTTGGTCAGGTAGTTCCCCAGTCGTTGGGTGGAGATCTGTTGGTCCAGCGCGATCCGGAGCGACCATCGCGGGTGACCCTCCATCCCATTGGCGATGCGAAGTTATATGTGTTGACCGAGCGCATCAACCTGGTCGCGCCTTCGAACCCACCCAGGGTCACCATCGGTTCAAGCTTCGAGTCCCGATACTTTAACGGTACCTACATGCTGGAGAATGATGGACGTCGCTCCGGTCAATTAACCCTGCAGGTTGACGAGAAAGGGGAGGTGACCGGTTCGTTTCTCTCGGATAAGGAAGGCCGATCCTATAAGGTGACCGGTTCGGTCGGCAACCCACGGCACGCCATCAAATTTCGCATTCATTACCCACAAGCGGTGGAGACCTTCGAGGGACACTTGTTTACCGGCAATGGAAAAGCCCTTGCCGGAACGGCGGTTCTTGGGGATCGGCCCGCCGCGTTTTATGCGACTCGACTTGGACCTTAAGGTTTCAACACCGTGCATGACGCTACGATGGAGCGGGGGACGCTGCTAGTCCCCCACCCTGGTCGATTAACGGCTGATGCAATAGACCCCTGCCTCGGACCGGATGAGCAAGCTAGAATCGGTCAGCGCGGCAGTTGCCCACGTACGCCCGGGCAACTCGTTGGTACCAAGGACCTCGAATTCCGGCCCCGCTTTCAGCACGTGCGTTGTGCCATTATCATCCAGGCAGAACACGTGGCCCGCATAGGCCCACGGTGACGCCCAAAAGGAACGGGCACCACGCAAACGCTCACGTTCATAGGCAGGCTTCCCAGTGCTCGCATCATAGCAGTTGACCATGCCATTCCGCGTCAATGTGTACAGGTAGCCTTGGTAAACCAAAGGCGAGGCCATCGGTGGACCGTCCTTGGGACGCAACCATTGGACGTATTGATTGCGAGTAACATTAGGCTCGGGAGTGATATCGCCCTGGGCTCCCACCCGGACCGCGAACAAGCCACCGCTGCCTTGGTTTCGGCGGGCACGGTCTTCGGTGCCAATGTACAGTACTTCCGGCAAGCCGAGCGGCGTTGAGGCGGCACGGCCACTCATGGTCAGTTCCCACAACAGCTTGCCCGTTTTCGGGTCGTACGACCGGGCGGTATACCCGCTGGTGACCAATTCGGTACGAAGCTTGTTTTGCCAGATCATGGGGTTGGACCAGTTCGACTTCTCGTCGCGAGCGACCCGCCAGCGTTCTTTCCCGGTCGCCGCGTCTAGCGCAGTAAGGAAGGATTCCTTTTCGTTATCAATCTGCAAAAAGAGCAGACCGTCGTGGACCAATGGCGAGCTCGCGGTACCCCAGCCAGCCGCCATTGGGTACACCCCGAGGTCTTTCTTCCAGACCAGGTTCCCGTCGAGGTCAAAAGCAAACAGCCCATGCATGCCGAAGTAGGCATATACTCGTTTGCCATCGGTGACCGGCGTCTCCGTAGCATAGGTGTTGTCGCGGTGCTTGGAAATCCTTGGTTTGGCCTCCAGCGCCACCTTTTCCCAAACGGTTTTTCCGCTGTTTAGGTCCAAGCAGTGCAAAGTGAAGCGATAGACGACATCTGGTGGCGTCTGGCGGTAACCACGGCCGCGTCCGCCAGGGCCGCCTTGCTGTCGTCTGCCAGTGGGCCTGCGGCGGGGTTCTTGACCGCGTGTTGCTTCAGGTTCTCCGTCCGTGACCGCCGCAGTGAGAAACACCTTGTTGCCCCAAATGATCGGAGCTGACCAGCCTTCCCCAGGGATGTCCCGTTTCCAGCGGATATTGCTTGCCTCTCCCCAAGTGGAGGGGGGCGTCTGATCCCCAGTGAGCACGGCCGTACCATCGGGGCCACGGAACTGCGGCGAGTTCTCCCCAGCCGAGGCAACTGCCATACACCCTGCCATCATGCCGATGGCCCAGACACGAGCTCGATTCATCTACAACTCCCAAGTCGAATGCCAAAGGAACCCGATGTTACAACCCCGGGAAAGGACCAAAGTCTCGAGTCTCTCGCGTCGTCCGACACGGGAGGCGCTTTGGCAAACTCAACGATTAAAAGATTGTTATATAAATCTGTCGTTTTTTCGACGTTGAACGGTTCTCTGGCTTGGTACGTGCCTGCTTGGTCGAGAAGTTGTCGGGAGCGAGCCTCTTGATTCGAAGCTAACAGCATGCAGGCATCACATGCTGCTCCGTCCGTGCAGTGCTCGTTCGCTATGTCAAAGGGTCTCGTTGGGGGAAGTTGCATCGGGATCGAAGCCCGGCTGGAAGAGTCCATGGATCCCACTAGACGACCGAGGACCGCCCCGGTTCCCAGTAGAGCAACTCAGACGATTCAAACCGCTGCTCCAGGGCTTCCACTCCTTCGCGAACCTTGAAGGCACGTTCCGCTGGCGTAATCGGTAGTAGCCATCGGAAGTGAAGATGACCTCCCTCGGGTAAATGACAGAGCTCCAGGGATTCCGTAAAAGGGTAAGGGAAGGAAACCAAAAAGGCATCGCACGCCGAGCCCGGTAACCAGGCTTCGCCGATGGGAAACGTGTGTCCGGTCCCAAGCGTCCGTCGACCATGGTACCATGCAGTCATCATCAGCAGTTCTACATGCCGTAGATCATGTTCGGGAGCGGTGAGGACAAATTCAAGACAGGGGTCGCAACAGGCCTCAAACCCTCCAATAGTAGCGTAAACCCACAAGTTGGACTTTGGACCTGGTGCAAATTCGGCGATCCGTAACTGAGGGTAGACATCCAACGCTGGACCTAAGGTCCAGACATGTTCTCGGCGCGTGTGACCGGTGAAGTAGGTCTGAAGATGCTGCCGGACGGCCTGATGGGAATCTGGGTGCATTGGTGCAACTGCTCGAGTCTGTGTTTGTCAACGCGATGCGGTTTGAAGGAAAGCCTAGCATGGATTGAGGGGGATCCTGTTGACCTGAGACCATTCTCACACGGAATCCATATGGCGAACGCGTGGCCAGGTGGCGATCATTGCTCTTGGAATGACGATCAGGCGGTTCGAATGGGCTTTGGTTTTCAGCCGATGTCGTAGTGCTTGCCCGTCTAATCACCCAGAACGGATGTTGAGGGATCTGCCTGGTCAGTTGGCTTGGGTATTTGCATCCGCTGTTCCCGCCAGCGCCGACATAGATCAACGGCAGCCTGATCCCAGGTTGGGAAGTTGAAGACAAATCCCGACTCGATCAAGCGTCCGGGAACCACCCGCCGACTCTTCAAGATCAGCTCCGTTTCGGTTCGCAACAACCACGCCCCCAGTTCGAGCATCCAGGTGGTCGCCGGCAGGCCGAAACGAGCACCCCAGGCTTGACGCAACACGCGCATGAATTCCGCATTGGGCAACGGCTGTGGCGCAGCAAGATTCACCGGTCCCTCCAGTTCGGGGTGGTCGATCAACCAGTAGATGGCCCGGATAAAGTCCTGGTCGTGAATCCAAGAGACAAATTGCCGTCCGTCCCCGTTCGTGCCACCCAAGCTCCAGCGAACCAACCCTAACAAGACATCAAAGACGCCATTGGGATCAGGACTCATGGTCATGGCCGAACGGAGGAGCACTTTCCGCGTTTGTGGCACGATGGCCGCCTCAGCGGCTTGTTCCCAGGATCGGGCCACATCGATGCTAAACCGCCAAGTGTCTGGCACATTCGCTTCAAAGCCACCCAAGATCCCACTCGCTTCGTCATTGCCTTGGTCATAACGGTGGGCGTAGATCGTCGCAGTGCTGGCTTGTAGCCAGAGCTTGGGAGGCTGCTGCGCCTGGGCGATTGCTTTCGCCACCGCGCAGGTTGCGTCGAGCCTCGAGTTCATGATGCGTCGGCGATTCTCGCGATGATACCGACAATTGACATTCTGACCTGCGAGGTTGATGATCACATCCGCGCCTTCCAACACCCTGGCCCACGGCCCGATGGTCTGGCCATCCCAAGCCAGCATCTGCCACGGAGCATCCTTCGGCTGTCGGCTAAGCACCACGACTTCGTGCCCATCTCCAAGAAAGGCCTTTGCTAACAAGGTACCGACCTGTCCGCTGCCACCTGGAAGGATGATCTTCATGACATTGTCCGTTTACTAGGATAGGTCCGAAGCTCCCGGGGCTGGATATTGCCCAACGATCAGGACCAGCGATATTCGATCGGTTGACCGGACACCAATCGGTTTATCTTTGTCCCGCTATGTAGGCCTCGACGGCTTGCTTGGCTTCGAGCAGACTCGCGCCGGTCTGCTCGCGGTGGAGTTTGATCGCCTGGATCTTTTGGCTCGGATCATTGGCGAGTTGGCGAACCTCATCGGACAATCCAGCCGGGGAGTCGGGCCCATGGTACTGCACACCCAACTGAGCGAGGATCAAGTCGAGCTTCGCCTCGACCCGACGGAGTCGCAAACGTTCGGCGGGATCGGACTGGCCCCACTGGATACCCCAGGGCAACAGAAGTGCCATGATCAGAGCAATCATCCCAAGTTCGAATGACGCAAACACATCAATACTCCACAAATGGGGCAGAGAGGAACTTGGCCTGGTTTGGCAGGTAAGTAGGTTATCGAAGTTGGTGTGGACCAACATCCTTCCTTTGTTCAGGAGTTCTTCGATCGGATTTTCAAACACCTGAGGAAATTGCACTCGGCGATCGCCTCGGTGAATCCAACGCTGCTCCCAAAGACTACGAGCAAAGCCGTTGCGAAACAAATGCTTACTGGAAGTCAATAGATTTGCACGACCATCAGCACGACATTGCTGCGTCCATCCGTCAAGACTCGTATTGAACCCAGTTACCCGGGCCGATCATAGATGTTCCTTCCCAAAGCCAACGCTTGGGAGCAAGGCTCAAGGGACGATCCGATGTGCCAGGCTTGACCACATCCTCAATCATGATTAAATAATAAAGTCATGTTTTGAATATCAAATCGGAGCGTTGGTGAGGGTGCAAACTCGCTCCCGGACTGCTTCAATCAATTCGGGAAGCGTCTGGTACAACGGGATTTGATAATGATCACATACAACCTGGATATTGCCACGTCGCCAATAACCAGGCGGCGCACAGACCAACAGCCTGCCACTCCGAGCAGACAAGCCCAACTCCAACAACGTGATTGGCGCTTTCGTGCTCGGCGCAAAATACATCGCGATCAGGCTTGCCCGCTCCTGGGCCTGTAGTTCCCAGTGAACCTGTTCGCGAAATGTTGGGTTGTGGATCGATTGCTCCCAGGAAGCATCCCATTGCTCGCGACGTGGGTTGAAGATGGTGATCTCGCGATCGGCCAGGGCTTGCTCGACCAACCTTTGCCAAGGTTCGGCTTGGCCCATTTCGATCGAGCCAGCTAGAAATACAGAGACCGGCTGGGTGGCAAGGTCCAACGGGGCAGGCGGTTTCACAATGGTTGCCATAAAGCTACCCCTTGAGCCGACAATGCACAGATGCGTCGATCAGATATCGTTCACGTGCTGCAAACCAACAGCGCATTTCTAATCGCACTGACGCCCTACACGAAACGTTGCTTTAGCCGCAAGCACGGCTTTTCAAGCCAGCGATAGCTAAGGAATGCAAACGCAATGGTCGCTGCAACTTTCAACACAAACAAAACTTCGAGCGAATGCAAGCCGAATCGATTCCCAAGTTTGTCAATAAAATAGAAAACGAACATATGATAGAGATAGATCCCGTAGCTGATGGTGCCAACGAAGGCGATCGGTTTCGCCGCCAGGCATACGTGCAGGTAATGGTCCTCCCGGATGACCAAGGAAGCGAGCCAGATGGCCATCAGGAAGTGGATGAGTAATCTTGGCCAACCGCTCAAGTCCGCTGGTAGATAGACCAATGCGATCAGTAGGCTGAGCAACAGCAACACTGGGCTGTAGCGATTGGACAAGAAGGCTGCCAACCAGCCGAATGTCTCCTCGCGATGCAGTAAATGTGCAATGACGACGCCAAATGCGATGGGAGTGAACGTGGTGTCAAGGATCCACAATGGGGGGACAGAGTCCATTCCATAAAGCCATGCAAAAAAGTTATCAAATAGGCCGAAGTTGATGAGCTGATTCAGCACAATCACCCCGATCAATGCGACCCCGAGCCATCGGCTGCGAAGATATTTTTCGACCGCAGGCCAAACGAGGTAAAATTGCTCCTCGGTGGCCAACGACCACATGATCCCCAGATTGGCTGCTTGGGCGATGGACCAGTTTGAGGTATAGGTCAGATAGAAGGGCAGACACGTCCAGAACCCGCTTGCCGTGTTCAAACCTGGTGCGAACAGATACAGCACGGCCAACCCCGTAAGAAGGGCGTAGTAGGGTGGAAAAATCCTTAAAGTCCTTCTGATATAAAATTTCTTGAGCGAAATGCTGCCGTGCGTCGCGCGTTCCCGAAGCAATAAAGTGACGATCAGAAACCCACTAAGGACAAAAAATAAGTCGACTCCCAAAAACCCCCGATCACCCAGTCCTCCATCGGACATCCCCCCGTGGTGCCAGAGCACCCCAAAAATTGCTAAGCAACGCACCCCATCGAGCGACTCGAAGTGCCGGCGGTGTCGATAGCGGTGATGAAGTGTGTCCATTCGACGCCTCTGGACCGATCCGATGACCTCGGTGCATTACTTGATCATTTCCCTATACCGGAGCAAGCTTGGCGACAAGCCGTAAGCTTCGGACCAGGTTAGCTTTCCGTTTCGATCAATCAGGATGTTCTCGATTCGATGCTGCGACACGAGCAGTCGGACAGACTGCTCGTGTTGCAGTGTGGGGCATTACGGATGAATCAATCGCTTGGTCAGAAACTTTCGCATGTAGCTGGCGATCACGGGTCCATCTTCTTCCAGCGCGAAGTGGCCGGTATCCAAAAGGTGATACTCAAGATCTTTCAGGTCCCGCTTATAGGGTTCAGCACCTTCGGCGGGGAAGATCGGATCATTTTTGCCCCAAACGATTAAAGTCGGTGGTTGCTTCTCACGCAGATACTGTTGCCAGGCTGGATACAGGGGTGGGTTGCTTCCATAGCTGTAGAACAAGTCCAACTGGATTTCTTGGTTCCCAGGTCGGTCGAGGAGGGCTTGATCGAGGTTCCAGTTGTCGGGGCTAATCGTGTCTAGGTCACGAACACCGGTGGTGTATTGCCATTTCGTCGCCTCTCGTTTCAACAAGCCGCGTAGGGCGTCGCGCTTCTCCTGGGACTTATCCTCCCAATAGGCCTTGATCGGCTTCCAGAACTCATTATCGATCCCTTCGTCATAAGCGTTGCCGTTCTGGATCACCAGGGCGGTAACGCGGTCGGGGTACTTGGTGGCAAGGCGGAACCCAACTGGAGCACCATAGTCCTGGAGGTATAGGGCATAACGCTTCATACCGACTTTCTGGGTGAACTCCTCGATCACCTTTGCCAAGTTATCGAAGGTATAGTCGAATTGATCGTGTGGCGGGGCTGAACTGTTGCCGTAACCTGGATAGTCCGGGGCCACAACATGGAAAGTATCCGCAAGGGCCGGGATCAAGTTTCGGAACATATGGGAAGAAGTTGGGAAACCGTGTAACAGCAGAATGGTTGGGGCATCTTTGGGTCCTGCTTCGCGATAGAAGATATCCAGCTCGCCGATTTTCACTGTTCTGTGAAACACTTGGCGATAGACAGGTGGAATTTCCTCTACACGAAGTCGTTTTGCTACAACTTCTGCAACTGGGAACCAAGCCCGAAAGATGCTAAGGCCGGTGATCGCTAAGACAAACAGCCCCAAAGTCAGGGGAACAAGGTTTGTACGTTTCATGATCGAGACTCCTTAAGGTTGGAAATTCCTGAGTTACTGGACACCATCCAAGCCCGGATGGTCCACTGGTCGTGGACCAGGCGCGGGCCAGAAGAATTTGCGTTCCTGGACATGGATTGGAACGTCATTGATACTTGCCTCTCGACGCCTCATGAGACCCTGGTCATCAAACTCCCAGAGCTCGTTGCCATAAGAACGAAACCACTGGCCCAGGGCATCGTGACTCTCATACTGAAAACGGACGGCGATCCGATCGGCGTCAAAGGCCCAGATTTCCTTGACTAAGCGATAGTCCAGCTCGCGCTGCCATTTTCCGCGAAGGAAGTCGCGGACTTGTTCTCGTCCTTGAAGGAACAGGTCACGATTGCGCCAGATGGTATCGAGGGAATAAGCCAGCACGACACGATCCGGATCTCGGGAGTTCCAGGCGTCCTCTGCGGCTCGAACTTTTCGAATTGCCGCTTCAAGGTCAAACGGTGGCTTAATGATTGTTTGGGTCATGGTAGTGCTCCCCGATCGTGGATGGAGTGGGCTTCAGCAGGAATACAAGCTCCTGCCGGAGTAACAAGTCATTCACAACCACACGCGCTGCCCAGCGCACAGGTCGCAGGTGGGCGTGTTGGGGTTAGTTCCGGAGCGGCAGGGAAGTCGATCTCGGTCTCGGCGACGAGGTTCAAGGAATTGGTGAAGAGGTTCAGAGCGACATGGGCCACCACCTCGGCGAGAATGCTATCGTCATGGCCAGCCGCACGGACCGCTTCCAGGTCGCTTGCATCAATTCGGCCGCGTTGCTCGATCAGCTTGCGAGCCAAGCGTAAGAGGACTTCGGTGTTGGGGTCGACCGCATTGCCTAGTCGGCTATCGCGAAGTTGCTCATCATTGACGCCCAACGATTCGCCAACGGTTGTGTGGGCGGCCAGGCAATATGCACACTGATTCGTTTGGCCAACCACCAAGGCGATCTGGTCGCGAAGTTTGCTCGAGAGTTTTCCCTTGCCCAATGCGTTACTGAACTGCAGGTAGCCGTCAAGGACGGCTGGGGCATTGGCCATCGTCAGCATCATATTGGGGAGCATCCCCAACTTGCCATGAAGAACTCGATACCGTTCCTGCGTCTTGCTCGAAACCATCTGCGGTGCGATCGGTTGTAAACGTGACATCATCATGCTTCCATCAAGTTGCCGGATCGTGTTCGGGGCTTCTCTAGCCTCGGTAGGACGGGAGAAAAGAGAATCAAACGGCGTGCCAGTGGATTTAGAAAAGTATAAGTACTCAATGGAGAGAGACTTACGATCTTCTATGTTGATCTGGAGGAACCACGAGATCTCGTGAAACCACGAGATCTCGTTGGTGTTTCACGAGATTTCGTGGACAATAATGCGATGACAACCTCCACTGCTGCCCCCATCATTGACGACCCGAAGCAGCTGTTACTGGACATGGCTCGAGAGCGATCGTTACCCGAGCTGTTACAACTGATCGTGCACCGTTTGACGGCGCCCGGGCGATCGGCGTTAGTCCGGATTTGGCTGTTGCAGCCGGGCGATATTTGTGAGCGATGTCCGATGCGCGTGGAATGTCCGGATCAAACACGGTGTTTGCATCTGGTGGCGAGTGCGGGCCGTTCTGAGGTGGATAGCCAGGCCAACTGGTCGCGGGTTGATGGCAACTTTCGTCGTTTCCCCCTGGGCATCCGCAAGGTGGGTCGGATCGCGTCGTCGGGGGAGCCGCTAGTGGTAAGCGAGAGGGCAGCGGAGGGTTCATGGATTGTCCGACCAGACTGGGCCATGGCGGAGGGAATCGTCGGCTTTGCTGGCCAACCGCTGGTGCATCATGGGCAGGTGCTTGGGGTTCTTGGCGTGTTCACCAGGGCCCCGCTCGGTGAGGGCTGCTTGGACTGGCTCCGCATGATTGCCGACCATGCAGCAGCGTCGATTGCCAATGCCCGAGTCTTTGCCGAGATCGAGCAGCTCAGGCGGCAGCTAGAGCAGGAGAATGAATATCTTCGTGAGGAAGTCCGACATTCGGGTGCGTTTGGCGATCTGATCGGTGACAGTTCTGCGTTGCAAGCAGTGGTGCGACAGATCGACATGGTGGCGCCTACCGATTCCAGCGTCCTGGTGCTCGGTGAGAGCGGGACTGGGAAAGAACTTGTGGCCCGGGCGATTCATCAGCGAAGTCTGCGGGTCGATCGACCGCTGATCAAGGTGAACTGTGCTGCGGTGCCGCGGGAACTCTATGAGAGTGAGTTTTTCGGTCATGCGCGTGGCTCGTTTACCGGGGCCTTACGCGACCGAGCCGGACGTTTTGAATTAGCGGATGGCGGGACGCTGTTTTTGGACGAGGTGGGCGAAATTCCCCTGGAGTTGCAAGCGAAGCTTTTACGCGTCTTGCAGGAAGGAGAACTCGAGCGCGTGGGCGAGGAGCGAACACGCCGAGTGAATGTTCGGTTGGTGGCGGCAAGCAATCGTGATTTGCGCAGCGAAGCGGAATCGGGTAAGTTTCGACAGGACTTGTATTATCGATTGAGCGTATTTCCCATTGAGTTGCCCCCATTACGTCGCCGCAAAGAGGACATCCCCGCCTTAGCCGAGCATTTTTTGCTGCAGGTAGCTCGGAAAATGGGACGGCGGCGACCGCGTTTGACCCTGGCCAATCTACAGGCTTTGCAACAGTATGATTGGCCAGGGAATGTGCGTGAGTTACAGCATGTGATCGAGCGTGGAGTCATCACGAGTGTTAATGATCGTATGATTATTAATATTTCCAAGCTGGAACCCCTCGCGTTGTCCAAGCCACCCGAGATTCGCGCGCGGGTGCTGACCGACACCGAACTGAGGCAGCTCGAGGCAGACAACATCCGCAACGCCCTGCGACAGGCTGAGGGCAAAGTGTATGGAATGGGCGGGGCTGCCGCACTTCTGGGCATCAAGCCGACGACCCTGGCCTCGCGGATGAAAACGCTGGGGATTCGTGCCTCGCAGGTGGATACCGACCAACCGAAGCACTAGCTTGGGCGAGGTCGACTTTGTTGCCGTTTGGATCACCACATCACTGCAAGGCAGGGCTCCGGCTTGGGTCCACGCTGGCGAATCCCGATTTCCATGCCCACCGCGATCAGCGCTAACAAATGCAACCAGGTCACTACGGTGAGCGTCTTGGTGGTCGAGGCGTTTAATCCCGCGGCCAGACGGCCGATTTCGATCGCCTCGGCATCGGGGTTTCGCTTTTCCTGGTTTGTCGCTTGGGCCGCCGCCACAGTGACTTTCTCGATCGCATAGGTTTCTACGGCGTTCTCAAGGCCAAAGCCCATCGATCGTTGCAACAACAAGACGAGCAGACAGGCTCCAGCAAAACCGGCCATGGCCAGGTAGCGATGATCCCAGACTGGCTCGAACCAGGTCGGCATTTCCCGCAATAGACGTGGTAAGAGTTGGCATGCCGTTGCTAAGGCGGTACCCAGGAACAAACAGACCAGGTAAAAGAACATCAAAAGATTAGAACTGATGGACTCTTTGAGTGGAGTCTGTAGTTCCAAAAGACTGTTGTAATAAGGATCAGTGGAGAATGATCCGGTCAATGCTTGCCAGGCTGATTGCGAGTAAACTGTATAACCGCCGGGGTAGACGCCGTTCCAGCTGAAGAAACTCAAGAGGAACGCGAGTCCGAAAAACACCATGGGCAACCAGGCGATCACCCGCAGCGAGAGGCGTAAAGTTCGGACTTTTTGATAGCCAGCGAATGGGGCTGGGCCTTGAGCAGGGGGTGCGATCGGCCCAGGTGCTGGGCTGGCGGGATAGGCATGGCCCGCGGCAGAAGGTGGCATGGCTGGTTGACGACGCGGGGGCGGAGTTTGAGGTGGAGCCGCATAATGGGGTTGTGGATACGGTGGTGGAGAATACGCTTGTTGTTCGACCTGATAGGGCGCGACCACGTCTTCTTCTTCTTGCGGTGGTGCAGGGGCGGTCGAAACCGGAGCGTGCTCCGAGAGATGCCCAGAATCCTCGAAATCGGGACTCGAATGCGACGTGCTCGTGGCGCCGCGTTCAAAGATCGGGTAGAGCGCAGGAGCGGTAAAACCCTTGTGGCAATGCGGACAGTCCACCGGCTTGCCTTCCAGGGAATCTTCGACGGGGAATGAACGTTGGCAGTGGGGACAGATTAAACGCATAGTTGCACCTTGATCCTGATCGGAATTAGGATGCCGAGGCGTCGTGCATCGCATGGGGCAGATAGTCCAAGAGCTCAAAGGACGTTAGTGCCAATTCGCCCACTTGCGTCACGGCCGCGTCCCCGGCTTTGCCGTGCAAGTATACTCCTAGAATGCTCGCGAAGAAGGGCTCCTCCATCTGCCCGAGGAAAGCGGCGACTAGACCCGTGAGGACATCGCCGGCACCGGCAGTGGCCATGCCTGGGTTGCCCGTGGTATTGCGAAACAGCCGATGGCCATCGGTCACTAGTGTGCCCGCTCCTTTGAGAACCAGGATCACCCCATAGCGGCCGGCAAACTCCAGTGCACGTTCCTCGCGATGCGTTTGCAACTCGGGGATCGTTCGTTCGGTAAGCCGCGAAAATTCGCCAAGATGTGGGGTGAAAATCGTCGCTCCGGTTCGCGTGGGGAGATCGGCAGCGGCAAAGGGAGCCAGCACATTCAAGCCATCGGCATCGACCACCAACGGTCCCGAATAGTTCACCCAAAGACGTTCAAGCAGATATCGAATTGCGTTCGACTGCCCTAACCCCGGGCCAATGGCGACGACATCCGCAAGTTGGGCGAGCTCGACTAAACGGTGCTCGGCATCGAGGGTCAGCCGCCCTTGCGTATCACTGGCCAATTCGGCGGTGAGTAAGCAAGCATTGTTTGCCAGCACCGAGAGAATGTCCGCCGGACCGGCGACCTGAACCAAACCGGCACCACCTCGCAACGCAGAAGAACCACACAGCAGTGCTGCCCCCGCCATTCCACGACTTCCTGCGACCACAAGGACCCGTCCAAAGGTTCCCTTGTGCCCTTGCCGAGGGCGGGGAGGAATGGTGGCAATTTCGGTGATAATTTGCATGCAACGGCTCCTGAGACCCATCGGTCTATTCACCGCAGCGTAGGGGATCGAGCGAGGGCGAGAAAGAGAAAATCCGCGAAAGGAATCGGAAGCAATCGCCTTGGAGTACCTTGGCGATTGCCAGGATGCGATCAGGCGGGAATGGTGTCGCCTGCAAGTGCTTTGCGGAGCTTGCCCAAAGCGGTTGCTTGCACCTGGCGAACGCGTTCTTTGGACAAGCCGAGTTCCTTGCCGACCTTTTCAAGGGTTTGGGAGTCGGCGTCATCATTGAGGCGGAAACGTCGTTTCAAAATGACTTTCTCGCGATGCGACAAAAGCGGATGATCTTCACGAAAGAATTCATCCAGCCGGGGATAGCCGTGGGAGCTCATCTCCAACTCATCCCGCGTACCAGGTTCACCATCCGCGAGCGTTTCCAGAGGCATCGAGCGTGCCAGCCAATCCGTCGAAAGCCGCTGAGACATCCGTGCGAGTGCACGGACGAGGCAGGTATACGCATAGGTACTAAAACGGATGCCAAGCCAAGGGTTGTAGGCTGCAACTGCCTGAATTAAAACGATCTGACAGTCTCCGATTAAATCATCGGCCAGGTGGCTCATTGCCATACGCTTGCGAACGGCACGGTAGATCAACTTTCGGTTACCGAGAACGATACTATCACGTAGGTCAAAATAGATCTGTTGCCAGCGGCGGAGCTCACGATTGGAGGGGGCAACCGACATACGAAATGCCGCATAGTGCATCCGTCGGGCGTAATCCCTCGTTACCTCATCAGGCATATACCGAATTTCGAAGTCGCTGTGGGTTTGGGCATGCTTCGGATGGAAAACTTCTGCAGCATCGCCAGATTCAAAAGAGGGATGAAATACGAAATTGGGCAAACCAGCCTCTCGATTGGCTCGGCGTACGGTCGGTTGCTGAAGCGAATCGGGTTTAGCAGGTTCGGATGATGATGATTCGGTGGCAATAGGTGCATTCATGGTTGGGGTAGCCGCATTCAACGGCATCATATGCTCATCAGGTTGCGTAGGTCGCATTGGCCTCACTCCCAGTTCTGCGGCAACACCAGGTTGATTTCTTGTCATCGCAGCGATCCATCTGCTCACCGAAGAATCTGGAAGAGACGTCTTCTCTACATGAGCAGACAAACTTCGGATCACGAAGAACAGTGAAACAGATTGATCGAATCCTGTCGCTCAACGTGACATGATCGATAACCTCGATTGAACGAATTCCATAACCAAGAAAACGCTCAAAACGCTCAACTTGTTGTAACGCATTTGCAGGGATCGTCAAGTCAGTTTTCCCAACAGCGAGCGACTTTGTGATGAACAAGGTTGTATTTTGCCTGGGGAATGGGGTAAAAATGAGGTGTAAAGATCGTCAAATGAGGCTATGGCGAGTTCCCCGCGTGTGGATCTGCCTAGAAATCTGGTCGTTTTGACCGATTTCAAGCTGTTTGCGACTGGGAGGATCCGAGCAAACCGATCACCGACCCAACCTCAGTTGTTTTCCGTCAAAGAATCATGAATCAAAGCCAACCGGATTGGATTGAACCACACCAGCGCTTTGTGACGACCTCTCAGGCCGCCAAAGCTCTGGGTGTCCATGTCAGCACCATCAAACGCTGGGTTGACAGTGGAGTTCTTCCTGCGACCTACACTGCAGGAGGGCACCGCAAGATCCTCGTTGCCGACATTCTTCGCCTGCACGATGATCAACAGTTTCCCCGAGCGGATCTGACTCAGCTTCAAGGTCAGTCTTCACGAACTGTGCAATCAAAGTCGATCCTGGATATGTCAGAAGAATTGCTGCGTGCCATCCGTGCCGGTGATGGCGAGGCGATTCGTGGTGTGATTCACGGGGCATACCAGCGGGGCTGTTCGATGGCAAAGTTGGCCGATGAAATCATCGCTCCGACGATGCATCGTGTTGGCCACGAATGGGCTTCGGATCAGCTCAGTATTCTGCATGAGCATCGGGGTACTCAGTACTGCGTCGGGGCTCTGTATGAGTTACAAGGGACTTTACGGACGCAGGGTGACATGGAACGCCCGGTTGCTGTCGGTGGTGCACCGGAGCATGACCACTACATCCTCCCGAGCTTGCTCGCCAAGATGGTGTTGCTAGACCTCGGTTGGAATGCCATCAATCTAGGCCCCCATACTCCGATGGAAGCGTTTGAAATGGCCGTAGAACAATTTCGGCCACAATTGATTTGGCTATCGAGTTCGCACATTCCCCATCCAGAAGAGTTCCTCAAGGGCTATCAGCGTTTCTACCTGCAAGCAGAAAAAGCAGGTGCCTCGGTCGTGCTCGGTGGTCAAGGACTTCTGCCTTCTCTGCGGACAGCCATGAGTTATCATGCGTTCGGAGATCGCATGGAGAACTTGGCGGCATTCGCCACGCGCTTGTATGCCCCGCCCAAGCGGCCGAGAACCGGTCGGCCCACCGTAACAGAACTATCGGATCCGTCAATAACGGCGGAGGGTGGCTCCGATGAACCGATCATTGAGCCCCCATCAAGTTCTTGAGCACTTCTCGGGAACTTGATTGCCAGTCTTTTGCCATCGTTTTACACTGAGCAAATCTTATGGTGGTATCGCGAGAGTCTTCGACGTACTCTCGATTTTCTCCCCGACCAGATGCTCGAAACGAGGCACATCATGCGACCAATACTCGATCGACGCGATTTTCTACGGACGACTGCCGTGGCCAGTGCGGGCGTGCTGCTCAGCCAAGGGTCGCTTTCGGCTCAGCCGAAGTCCCCAAATGAAAAGCTCAACATTGGAATCATTGGCGGCGGTGGCAAAGGCTCAAGCAATCTGAGCGCTTGTGACGGCGAAAACATCGTCGCCATATGCGATGTGGACTTCGAAAGAGCGGCCAAAGCATTTAAGCGTTTCCCTGGGGCCAAACAATACAAAGATTTTCGCCGCATGCTGGATGAGGAGAAACTCGACGCGGTGGTGGTCAGTACCCCAGACCATACCCATGCGATCGCCTCCTTGTTGGCGATGCGGCAAGGCAAACATGTCTACTGTGAGAAGCCTTTGACTTGGTCGATCCAGGAAGCGAGGTTGATGACAGAGACAGCCCGCAAGATGAAAGTTGCCACCCAGATGGGCAACCAGGGTACTTCCACGAATGGGTTGCGTACGGCGGTGGAGGTGGTCCAAGCGGGAATCATTGGCCCGGTCAAGGAAGCGCATGTCTGGACCAATCGACCGATCTGGCCGCAAGGCATGACCGAGCTGCCGAAGGGGCAGCCAGTACCGGATCACCTGGCTTGGGAACTCTGGCTCGGTGGTGCGTCGGAGCGTCCCTACAACAAGGCCTATTTGCCGTTCAGCTGGCGTGGTTGGTGGGACTTCGGCACGGGGGCCCTGGGTGACATGGCCTGCCACACTGCAAATATGGCGTTCATGGCTTTAAAACTCGGGGCACCTCAGTCGGTTGTCGCCGAAAGTGAAGGGAACACTCCGATCAGCCCACCCAAGAAAGCCAAGATCACCTATCAATTCCCGGCCCGAGGGGAAGGGTACCCCGAATTGACCTTGTATTGGTATGAGGGTGGACGTGTACCGCCGCAGGAAGTGCTCCCGGGTGTACAGTTCAAGAATAGCGGTTCCTTGTTAGTTGGCGAAAAGGGCATCCTTTATTCTCCGAACGATTATGGCGCGGACTTCAAACTGTTCCCCGAAGAACAGTTTAAGGATGTCAAAATGCCCGAACCGAGCTTGCCTCGCTCGTCAGGTCACCATAAAGAGTGGCTGATCGCTTGTAAGGGGGGACCCGCGGCCATGTCCAACTTCGACTATGCGGGACCTCTCACGGAGTTTGTCTTGCTGGGCAACGTCGCTCTCCGCCTGGGTAATGAGATCATTTGGGATTCGAAGAAACTCCAAGCCAAAGGTTGTCCGGAAGCGCAGCCGTACATTTTCCGAGAGTACCGTAAAGGTTGGGAGATTGAAGGCTAACATTCAAATGGCTTGAGGGACCCACAACCTCTTGCGCTCTGGGTCCCCGGGCATTTCGTCACTACCTCACGAACCGATCTCCATCCTCCCAACGCATTCTCTTGGGATTGCGGACCTCCGGGCGAAACCTCCAACCCATCGCTCATCGATTTCAGCGACGATGCGCCTTTGCGCGTGCGTCAGGGTGCCTCCCGGACCAATCCAATCGTTTTGCAGCAATTATGTGAAAACTTGATGAGGATAGTGTCCTCGACCTCCCAGGCTGCTTAGGTTAACCCCGTTTGTACCCAATTGACTTTCAGCTGCCTGAGGAGAAACCGCATGAAACGAATCATCGTGGGCTTAGCGGCCTGCGTCTTGCTCAGTGGGGTCATCCTACTGGCTCAGACCGGTTCGGGCTGGCCCGGTACATCCGGCTGGGGGCTCCAGGTAATGATGGATGAGGTCAACCCCTGGACCAACTTGAAGATCAACCGCCATGACAACCAGTTCCAGTTTGTGATTGTCAGTGACCGGACCGGCGGGCATCGCTCTGGTGTCTTTTCACGGGCAGTGCACCAGATCAATCTCCTACAACCGGAGTTTATTGTCTCGGTGGGGGATCTCGTGGAGGGTGGTGGGATTTCCTATGAAGATTATGACCGACAGTGGAAGGAATTCCAGAATTTTACTAGTCAATTGACGATGCCTTTCTTTTACGTCCCCGGCAATCACGATGCCTCGCACAACCGTGGCGTGGTGAAGTGGCAGGACAAGTTCGACAAGCTGTATCATAGCTTTGTGTATAAGGATGTGCTGTTTCTTTGCCTTAACTCCAACGATGGACCTGCCCAACGACGCGAAGATGCGGCCGAAGATGACTTCCGCTATCGGACTGGGATCGGCGAGCAGCAACGAGCATTTATCCGAAAAACGCTCGAAATGCATGCCAAGGTTCGCTGGACCTTAGTCTTCTTGCATCACCCTGTCTGGGCGGTACGCGATCCCCAAAGGCTGGAAGAGAATGGCTGGGCTGAGGTGGAGGGGATGCTCAAAGATCGCGACTACACCGTCTTCTGTGGCCACGTCCATCGCTATCGGAAATACATTCGCCAGGGCAAGAATTACTACCAGCTGGCTACCACTGGTGGCGGAAGTCGGTTACGCGGGACTTCGTTCGGCGAGTTCGACCATATTGTTTGGGTGACCATGAAGGATGATGGACCGGTGCTGGCCAACATCATGCTCGATAGCCTTTATCCGGAGAACCTCAAGCTGCTGACTCCGGAAGAGACTGGGAACCCCCAACCGGGAATCGGACTGCCAACCCGTCCTGGACGTGGGCGGCTGACCCTGGATGGTGAGCCTGTCGAGGGGATGGTAATCAATTTCTATCCTGCCGAACGCCCTCAAGAGGGCGAGCAAGTCTTTCCAGCAACGGGTACTACAGATAAAGATGGATTATTTCGTCTGCAAACCTATGCCGCGGATGGGATTCTTCCTGGAAAATATCGGGTGACGATCGAACGGCCCAATGACATCATTCAGGGGCTGACGCAAAAGGCCAATCCTGTCCCTGAGAAATACCGGAACACGCGAACCTCGGGGCTGGAATATGAGATCAAGCCGGAAAGCTGGTACGAATTCAATATCGAATTAAGTTCCAGTGATTGACCGCAATAGCAGTGAAACGGGTCCGTTGGCGGGACATGGGCAGGGCCTCCGAGCCAACGGACTCGTCTCCTCGGTGGACTTACGCCCCCCCGTCGTGGTTCTCGGATCGATTCCCGTTAGGACGGATCACGTTCAGCGCCTCCCGTTTCATCACCGCTTTTGATTTGCCTTGGACCATCTCGCGATTGAGGCGCTGACACTTTCTCGAATTGTTGCGTGGTTTGCACTCAAGGGGTGAACGGGGCATGGTCGGGTTTGGGGTGGTTCGATTGGAGTCGCCAAAGTTTGTCGATGCGAAACTTGGGGAACATCTGATCGTTCGGAGTTTCCCCGGTAGTCGTCAACTCCTCCAGTTCTCCCACAACCAGAATCACATCACCGTCTTCAAATCCTTCCAAGTCTGGAGAAGGATGGAGCTGCACCTTGCCGCCGTAGCGGTCGTCTTGTGAAGGATCGCGGAAACGTAAATTCCAGTAGCCCTGATAGTGATGATCGAGAACTCCCTGGAGCCGGCTGTAGTCATCTGCATGTCCATACGTACCAGCCCACCGGTCTGGCGTGAACTCCGGCTTGGCGGTCGCCGGGGGTTCCGAAGGCTTCGACTCGCTGGTCGGTTCTTGGGGAGCTTGAGCCACTTGCGTTGGTAGTCGGAAGGTCGCGTTGTTGGGGAGCTTGGGCGGTTCGGGTAGCTGGGGTACTAGTTTCGGGGAGGGAGTTGGCGTACTTGGCGAAGGAAGCATTCCCTCCGGGAGGGTGATTTGCTGTGGCACCCGCGCTGATTCGATGGGCTCGATCATGGGCTTGGAGGCCGGAAGCGGTCGAGGGCGGGGGAGCGGCTCTGGAGCGGGAACAGGGTCGGGCAGTTGCTCATTGGGAACGGGGGTCTCGCTTGGATCAAACACCGGCAACGAGCTCGTCGGGTGCACCGCCGGTAGCGACACCGGGGGTGGGGGACTCGGGACCAGAGGTTCTTGGAGTGGAACATGGACGGCCAACGGGGTCGGCGAACCAACCTGAATCGGATGGTGGTTGAGCAGGGGGTCATCCCCAAAAGGCTTGGGTTGAAAAAGTTGGCACCCGGTCAGGGTAAGCCATAAGAATCCCAGCCAGGTTAGCCGATGTCGCATGATAGAGCGCTCCCCCGCGACTGCCAAAACCCACCCAGGATGGATGCATTACGCAAATGGCCCGAGCGTGTGTTCCCGCAGTTGTTCGAGTGCTTCGCAGGCGTCGAAGGCGATATCGAGATCCTCGGCATCGACCAGATAGTCGAGGTCGGGCCAGAGCCATGTTAATCCTTCTTCGACGGTTGCATGAATCACTTGACGGACTCGGATCTTGTCAAGTTGGGTGAGGGCAAGACGCCACTCGGCCAGTGCAGCGACTTCCCCGAGTCGTGCAAGGGCACCCAAGGCACGCCAGCGACACTCCTCGCTGCCATGGCGACGGAACTCGCGAAGTAATTGAACGACCTCTTGACGTTGCACGGGTTCCCACCAGCCGAGGCTTCCCAGAGCGGCGCAGCGCGTTGCTTCATGATCCGTCTGTGCCAACCGAAGTAACCCCGATTCGGTCAGCGTGCTGGGGTGATACCGAA
The DNA here is from genome assembly GCA_964410665.1 of uncultured Alcaligenaceae bacterium. Classification (GTDB taxonomy): domain Bacteria; phylum Planctomycetota; class Planctomycetia; order Gemmatales; family Gemmataceae; genus CAYPIE01. The sequence continues at coordinate 49,188 of CAYPIE010000004.1, read as the reverse complement.
GCGTACGGATCATGGCAAGACGTTCTTGCATGGCATGGCTGGTCGGCCAGCCTTCATTCCGAAGCTCGCTGCGACGCAGTGAAGTTTGTGTCCAGCGGAACCAGCCACGCAGACTCCTCGCTTCCAGCGGTTCCTCAGAACGCAGAGCCGCCAGAAAAGTTGGGACAATTGCGGGGTCGCGTGACCAGCGCAAACAATGAATGATCTGCTGACGGAGGGGAGGACTGGCATGGACCAGTACTCGCCACAGGGCGTCCCCAGCATCGAGTCGTAGTTCATCAACGAGTTGCAGGAAGTCCGATTGCGAAGATTGCTCAGCGCGACTCAGTTCCAAGGGTAGATCTTGCGCTGCGCGCCGGAGGTAGTTGGTCAGCCGATCGGTGACGCGCGCCATACAGGCATACTGCCAGTGTAAGCCATCTTGTAGACTTGCATCGTCGGTGACAAAACGCTCGGCATGTTCCGATCGACGAAGATGACGCAGCCCTTCAAGGAACACGCGTGCCAGCAGAGGATCACATTGCCGGGGTGGGCAAGTGGCCAAGCGACTCAATAACTCCCCCAGTTCGGCCTCAGCGAGCACCGAGATGGGGACTGCGCCCAAACGAATGCCTTCCAGGGCGTGACGCAACACGCGCAATGCCGACTGGCCTGAGGGAGCCTGGGATTCGGCCAATGACTCGGCAAATCCGGGAAAGAACACCAACTCTCCAGCCCAGACATGCCCTACTGGCAAGGGCAGGGCACGCTTGGCATGCTCGAGTAGTCGAGGCAAACTCGCCTGATACTGTAGGGCCCGCAGGCTCCGTGTGAGGTCAACATAGTACCACCCTTGTTCGACGGGGTCGTTACTGAGTTCTCGAGTGAGCTGCTTTTCTAACAATGGACCCACTGCGGCAGAACCGATCTCGGTCAGCGCGCGAATTCGAAGGATGTAGTCAAGCCCTGGACGCAACGAGGTCTCCACCTGTGCCAGATCCCCACAAGCCAACCAGCGTTGATAATCGGCCTTGCAGGCTTCGAGTCGGGACTCGCTTAAGAGCGTACCCTGTTGCAGCTCGAGGTGTTGACGGCTGACTGGATTCAGAGCCGTCACCGGCCACGAGGTGTGTACTTCGGTGCTAGGTTGGGGTTGAAAACGGTAACGCTTGCGGCCCAGCAAAATCAGGCTGGCTACGAGCGTCACGAAAACCAGCAAGGCGACTCCCATGGGTTCCGGCCTCAACCGATGCGTGTGGTGATGCTTCCCGCTTGCCGTGTCGGGTCGGCGTGTGGGCTGCCTTGCCCGGTTTCATTGGGACAGTCCGGATCCCTGCCAAGAGTACTAACGACGAATCTGACCCGACCCGGTGATGATGTACTTGGTGGTAGTCAGTTCGCGCAGGCCGCAAGGCCCTCGAGCGTGAAAACGATCCGTACTGATGCCGATTTCCGCTCCCAGCCCTAACGCAAAGCCATCGTGAAAACGCGTACTTGCGTTGACCAGGACCGCGGCCGCGTCGACGCGCTGAGTGAATTCCTTGGCGGTACTTAGGTCTTGCGTCACGATCGCCTCTGTGTGCCCCGATCCAAACCGGCGAATATGCTCGACCGCCTCCCCCAACGTCGATACCACCTGTATCGACAAAATCAGGTCGAGGAATTCAGCGGCATGATCCTCGGGTGTGGCCGGTTGGACCTTGGGCAGCAATTCGCGCGTACGTGCACAGCCGCGCAACTCTACCCCAGCTTCCTGCAATGCTCGACCCGCGGATGGCAGAAACGTTGCCGCGATCTCCTGATGCACGAGAAGACTTTCCATCGCGTTACATACGCCGGGTCGTTGGCATTTGGCGTTGATCACGATCTGTTGGCCCATCGCCAGGTCCGCGGCACGATCAATATAGACATGACAGTTGCCTTGGTAGTGCTTCAAGACCGGCATGGTCGCCTCCGCGGCCACCCGACGGATCAGGCTTTCACCACCACGGGGGATCGTCAAGTCAATCTGCTCGTGCATCTGTAAAAAATGCCCCACCGCTTCGCGGTCGATGCTCGGCACCAGTTGGACCGAGTTACTCGGTAAATCGACAGCGGACAAACTTTCGACAATCGACTGATACAACGCTTGATTGGTGTGCATGGCTTCCTTGCCACCACGCAAGATCACAGCGTTGCCACTTTTCACACACAACCCGGCCGCATCAAGGGTGACGTTGGGTCGTGATTCATATATGAAGAAGATCACCCCTAACGGCACACCAACTTTGAGCACTTCGAGCCCGTTGGGGCGTCGACTTCCTTCGCGCACCTCACCGACCGGGTCTGGCAACTGTGCGATCTGCTCGAGCCCTGCAATCGCCGTTGCCAAGCGGGCGGAGCTCAGACGTAAGCGATCGATCTGGGCTGCCTTGAGTCCATGCTGATCGGCCAGGGCGATGTCCTGCTCATTGGCTGCCAAGATATTGGATTGGCGGTGTCGAAGCCGCTCAGCCAGCTCGGTCAACCAGGCATTCTTCACTTGCCCGGGTATCACGCTCAGGGCCAGTGCGGCATCCCGAGCTTGTGTGGCCATACGCTGACAAAGGGTGGCGAGGTTCTCATGTGTGTTGGATTCAATCATGAGGAGGACTCCCGCATGAGGAGGGCCGATGCAAGCATCCGGACACCCTCCACGACTTAGGTATATCCACATTGACGGTGGATAGCGGCGTGCAATTCCACATAATCACGGCTGGCCGCGACATCATGCACGCGTACGAGTTGGGCAGTCCTCTTGGCTAGCGCATGCGACATTGCAGCTAGCGATCCGTGTAAACGATCTTCGATGGGTCGGTCCAGGATCGTTCCGAGGAACGACTTCCGCGAAACCCCCAAACACACGGGTCGACCTAGATCCTCAAGACTTCCTAGTTCGCCTATCAGCTGCAAATTCTGGGAGGCTGTTTTGCCAAACCCGATACCTGGGTCCAAAGCGATCGCTCGTTCGTCGATCCCTGCCTGGGTGAGTGTGCTCAGCCGTTCGACAAAGAACGCGTGAAGCTCGCCAACCACATCATCGTAGTCGGTCTGTTGTTGCATGGTGGCGGGGGTGCCACGCATGTGCATGACGATCACCCCCGCCTGGGATTGGCCGACAACTGCCAACATCTTTGGGTCGGCACGGAGACCAGAGATATCATTGATGATACTAGCCCCAGCTGCCAAGCACGCTTCGGCCACTTCCGCTTTGGTAGTGTCAATCGATAGTGGGATGTCGAAGTGTTTGGTGAGTACCTCGACGAGTGGCAATACTCGCTGGAGTTCCTCAGCGACGGGCACCGGTTGGGCACCTGGACGGCTCGATTCGCCGCCAATGTCTAGGATATCTGCTCCGTCACGAATCATCGCTTCCGCTTGACTCAGGGCACTCTCGAGGTCCTGGTAGCGACCCCCATCCGAGAAGCTATCGGGAGTGACATTGAGCACCCCCAAAATCAATGCTCGCTCGTTCAACTTGAAACGTCGTCGAGCCGACTGCCAGATAAGCTCGGTCATGACTCAATCCTAAGGGTGTGAGCTGGCAGCGGCCACATCGGCGTCTACCAAGGCTGTTCCATCATGGTGGCAATATTGACCGCGAGTTGGCGGATCGCCAAGGTTAACGCACTGGTCGTCGATTCGCCAACCTCTGGGATACCTCGTCCGACGCCGCTCACCCGGACAGGGATGGGCAACTCCGGAGGGGCAGGTGGTGGGGCTGGGACTGTGGGGTCAAACGGGGGAACCGCATTCGGGTCTGGTCCGGACGGTCGCGGGTTGGTGAGGTAGCGGCCGGTCCGATAGTCGTACCACACCAGGTCGACTCCGAGGGTGAGCTCTAGCTCGCGGACCTCATTCTCTTGGTTGTAGTTCGTTATCCCTTTATTGAGAAATACGACGATCCCGCGCAATTCGGTATCCGCACGTTCGGGATCAGAGATCACGCGATATGGGGTCCGTTTGTGGATCTCGTCGATGACCGCGCGGGTGAGCTCAAATTCTAACCCTCGAAACGGACCTGCCTGAAATACTTCGTTTTTGAAGATCGGCACATACACAGTCTGGATGCTGGTGTCGTAGTTCGGACGGGTGGAATAGCCGAGCAAGTTGAGATGTCCATCTTCGGAAATACAGCCGCAGGCGAGACACAGCCATCCGAGTAAAGCTACCGAGAGGGGCCGGCGGAGTCGTCGGAGGGTCATCTGCATCGTTTTTGTCTCCGTCGCTAGCCGGTGCAGGAAGAAAGGGACTCGCACTGTGGTCGGTCAAAATTCATCGCTTAGCGCGGTGGTAGAAGGTCATCGGGTAAGCGTTCCGGTTGCTCAGGTTGATCCGACGACGGAGCTGGAAGAACCTCCTCGGGGGATTCTTGGGGTGGTGGCGCGGTGATGGTCGCTTGTTGCTCACCAAGGACCTGATCCACCCACGACACCCCATGTTTCTGTTTGCGACGCGCGTGTTCGCGTAACGCCTGCATACGCTGCCCTGCCTTCTCCGCGAACGGGGTACCCGGATAGCGGCGACGAATGATTTCGTAATAGAAATAGGCCGAAGCAGGGTTTCTTCGACGTTCATAGAAGGCGGCCGTCTGAAAGTCTTTCTCGGCTTGTTGGATATTGATCGCCGCGATCTGACGGGTCAGAAAGTCCCCCCGGGTGGCCAATTCGGGGCAGTTGGTTTGTGCGGAAAGTGCAAGCTGGAGGGCTTCGGAAGATTTCCGACCATCATAAGCCGGTCCACCGGTGCTGTTGTTCTTCGCCATGATGGCCAGTTCGATGGCTTTCGGGCGAAGTTTGCTCTCAGGGTGATGCTCGACCAGCTGCGATAAGAAGAAATCGGCTTCGGTGTAGTTGCCTCGATAGAAGTTGACATAGCCACATAACCAGAGGGCCTTATCGGCATATGGGCCCATGGGATCATGGAAAATCACTTCTTCGAGATATTTTAAGGCGTTTCCCTCCACATCGAGAAACGGCTTGGTCTTGTCGAAATGGAAGGCCACCGGCATGACAAAGGATCGCTCCCCCGCTTGAACTTCCTCACGCTGGGCCATCTCTTTGCGCGTCACATCGAGCCAGTAGTTAGCAATATTGTACATATGTCCAATCGCTGGCTCGCGGTAGGCGCCGGCGGGAAAGTCCATGAGCATCCGGTTGTACGCTTCCATGGCTCGGGGGTACTGCTCTTGCAGCCGATAACATTCGGCTTCGTAAAATCGGGCTTTTTCCGCGAGCCAGGTTGGATTCGACTCATCCTCGGCGAGCCGGTGGTATAACGTCCTGGCGTTGCCAAACTCTTCTTGTTGATAATAGTGATCGGCCCCAGCCACATCGGCGGCGACCTCGGGTTCGAGTTTTGCCTCTGCCTGCTCGGCCAGGGCTTGCTCGGGGCTAATCGGCGAAGGACGTAGGTAACGGTCTATTTGCGTACACCCATGACCTGCCGAGACCATCAGGCAGATCACCAACGCCCAAGATCGTGTCGGGCTTGTTCCGGTTCGTCGTGATGCTGCCATCTCAAGAGTCCCCCTGCCGACTCCGAAACCGTCCATGCGCCATGATCCGCTTGCGGCGGCGAGGCGAAGATAGCCTCACATCCTCGCGGGTCAAGGGCAGTTGCTCAGGCGGTTGTAGTCCCAAGCACAGCCGCATTCCACGCGGTCTCGTGGCCCTTAACCGCAAATTGGGGCCAGCATGAGAGGGAGAATGTCTGGACAGTGCAGCTAGCGCTGTTACCGAGGCTCAACTTGTCTGCCGCAGGATTGCTTAGGCTGCTTGCCATGCTTGCCGCATAAATTGCAGTCCATAGGTGTACACTTCTTGCGGAGTTGGGAACAGGTCACGCCACACCTTGGTTGCCGCGGCCAGGTCCGGCAGGGCCCGGCCAAATGCCTCAATGGTCAGCCAGCCGGAATACCCCACTTGTTTGAGCGTCTGAAACGAAACGTCCCAGTGTACATGCCCGGTGCCCGGGGTACCACGATCGTTCTCGCTGATGTGGACATGTACCAGCACATCGGCTAGATGGCGGATCGCCCCGGCCACGTCTTTCTCCTCGATGTTGGCATGAAACGTGTCATACATACTGCGGAAGTTTGGGTGGTTGACCCGCTCCACCAGCGCTCGGGTGTCGGCGGCGGTGGTCAAGAAATAGCATTCGAAGCGGTTTAGGTATTCCACTGCCAAGGTCACGTTGGCTTGAGCAGCCAGTTCGGCGGCTTCCCGAAGCACCTCCGCCGCGCGTTGCTTCTCATCATCGGTCGGTCCAGTCCCAGAAAAGTAGCCAAGGGCCGAATGGATCGGCCCGCACAAGATGTCCCCGCCGAGTGAGTGGGTCATTTCAATGGCCCATTTGAGACGGTCTTTGGCGGCCGTTCGGATCGATGGCTCGGGGCTCACCGGGTTGGTCGTTTCCGTGAGCACGGTAACTGTCGAGCAGGCTAGGCCCTGCCGGTCAAGTTCGGCCTTAATCTTGGTGTAATGGGGGGCGTCTCCTTCAAAAAGGGGAATTTCTACCCCATCGTAGCCCGCCTGTTTGAGCTGCCCGAGCAGGGGAAACTGGTCCGAGGTGACATGAGCGGTCCAAAGCAACAGGTTCATACCAAACTTCATGGTCGGCTCCAAACAACGTAGTCAAGTCAACGGGGCCTCCGGTTTGGCAAGCGTACCGTCGCTCCCGGCCAGGAGCCATTAAATTTCGGTCTGCTGCTTTTTCCATCGGGATCGTGACCGAGTGTCGAGCTGTCGGTTTCGGATCAAGCCGCGAAACTCGATCGAACCATGAACCGGGTCGGTGACCTGGTTCAGGTGCTTTTTGGGCAACCTCTCTCGGTGGAGAAACGCACGACCACGGGGATAGTCGTGTGGAAATCACCTCTTTTCGGCCGGCTTCACCATGACGGCTCTGCCGAACCAACTTCCAGTGGCAAGGGGTGCGACCTCGACGTCCGGTTTGCGATCTTGCACTAAGAGCCGAAGTAGCCAGTCGATCCCTGGCTCCAGCAAGGTAATACCCAGCAGATCGCCCACGACCAGTGCAAGAAGTGCCTTGCCTCGGCACGGCTGGGACTGTTCAAAAGAACTGCTTCATGATAACACTAATTACAGCTTTCTCATACCGGTTATCGCACCATCGAGCATGAGGACTCAACATGATACGCGGAGCGACGCTCGCCCTAATTCTCCTCAGCACTCTGGCTTTCCTACCCGACCGCCTTCAGGCTCATGTCATCTTCGCGGAAGCTCGGCTTGACAACGGTCAGATTCGGGTCGAGGTCTACTTTGATGACGATACCCCCGCACAAAAGGCAAAGGTGAAGATTCTCGATCAAGACCGCCAAGTCGTCGCCGAAGGGACCACTGATGAACGCGGGCTGTGTTTTTTCCCACGGTTCGCGGGAGGTGAGTATCTTGTGCTCGCCAAGAGTGCTGGTCACTCGGCTCGCGAGGGATTCCACCTGCCAGAACATCCCATGGCGTCGCCCAGTCCGTTTCCGGGAATTGCCCCTGCGGAAACCAGTGGGGATCCTGGTTGCGTGGTGATCGGAGAGTCACCATCACCCTCTTCGTTACGACAGGAGCGTACTCGCACACCTTGGTTGCAGGTCGGGCTGGGACTATTCCTGATTGCAGCGCTGAGTGGCTCGGTTTGGTACCTAGGCCGGCGGCCGAGCCAGTCCACACGCTCAGGATTTACCCTAATTGAATTATTAGTGGTGATCGCCATTATCGCCGTCTTGATTGGCTTGCTGTTGCCTGCTGTGCAGAAAGTACGCGAAGCGGCCAATCGCATGAAATGTAGCAACCACATCAAACAACTGGTTCTCGGCATGCACAACTATGAGTCCGCTCACGGAGCATTTCCGCCGGGGTTACCCATCTTCTTCCGGGCCCATTCGCCGCAGTCGCTGATGTTGCCCTATCTCGAGCAGGAGAATGTCGCCAACAACCTGGTCAACTATGACCGGTCTCCGGTCCCCGTGACAATACCGGTGCCCGACGATGGTTCTGCTAACCATGCGGCGGCCCAGGTGTCGATCCCGATTTTCCACTGTCCCTCAGACATTGAGCAGGTTCCGGGTTCCGAATTCTCCGGACTCAATTATGTCGGCTGTACCGGTACTGGAACCGTCAATCAGGGCTGGCTGGAGGACGCCGATGGGATCTTCCGCCAAGAACGACCGTTGAAGATCATGGCCATCCGCGATGGCACTTCCAACACCGCTGCGATCAGCGAGACGACTAAAGGAGGGGGAGTCCGTAGCGACGGCACCGACCCACGGAGGTATTACCGCGAGGTGCCCTTGGTCTTCATGCCTCCGTACTTCACCGCCGACATCTGTGCGGCTAGCACCACATACCGTGGCAACCGCGGCGAACGATGGACGGTCGGCCGCTATGGCGATGGCGGGCTGTACAACCACTACTACCTGCCCAACGATGCCACCCCCGATTGCATCAATGCGGTCGGCGGGGCCGGTTGGACGGCTGCCCGCAGCTTACATACCGGTGGTGTCAACATCGGCTGGGCCGACGGGAGTGTCCGTTTCATCAGTCAGAACCTGGAATTGGCTGCCTGGCGGGCTCTGGCAACCCGCGAGGGGGGCGAGGTCGTGACTGACCTGGATTGATCTGAGGCGCCGGAATCGAGGAACTTTACCATGATGATTTATCTTCTCGAGGTGCTCCAGCTACTCCTGCTCGCTCAGGCCAAGGAAGCTGTGGCCCCAGCCGTGATCCCGCCCGGTGTGCAACTAGTCACCATCGACTACCCAGGAGCGGCCAAGCGGAACCAGACCATCTTCCACCACGACGGTCAGCTCTATGTCTTCGGCGGCACGCGCAGCCTGGACCCGCGCGACTTCCGCCCGCAGAGCTTTGTCGACGACAGCTTTGCCATCGACCTGGAGCGTCACAAGGTGCGTAAACTCAAGCCGCCGCCGGTGCCGATGATGCGCTGCGATACCGTGGTGGTCGGCGAAGGTAAAGACGCGATCGGCTATGCCGTCGGCGGTATCAGCCACGACGGCGAGGGGCTCAAGCTCCTCGACGGAGTCTACCGCTACGACTTTGCCGACGACACCTGGACTCCGCTGGAGGTCCGCATGCCGACGCCGCGCACCCTCTGCGGCGTCACCCAGGACCGCGGCAAGCTATTCGTCTTCGGCGGCTGGGAGATGGACCCGCGCAAACCGAAGCGGATGGGCCCGGGGCTGAGTGTCACCCGCCAAGTGCTAGTCATCGATCTCACCGGAGACAAGCCGACCCTGGCGGTCCTCGCCGAGCCGACGCCGCGGGAGCGGCGGTCGTTTTGTGGCGTACCGTGGCACGGCAAGTTCTACCAGACGGGTGGCCTGGACGATGGTTTCGATTACGTCATCGACTCGGACGTCTTCGATCTCGAGAAGCGTACCTGGGCGACCTTTCCTCCGCCTAATAAGCTGCGGGTAATGGCGAGCATGGCCGAGCTAGGGGACAAGCTGTATCTGGCCGGTGGCTTCACTTTCGGCGAGATCCCCGCGGAAGGTGTGGCAGACCCATTCACCGAGAACCGGTCGCTCGAGGTCTTCGACCCTGCCCACGGCAAATGGACCATGCTGCTTGAGGCTGTCCCTGGCACCCCGGGCGGGAGTGCCACTCGGATGTTCGCCCACAAGGACCGTCTGGTCGTCTACTCGATCGACGAGAAACAGTCCGGGAAGGGGTACCTGTGCTTCATCAACCCGAACCAGTGGAAGTGAGTGGATTATGCGTCTGCGGACCGTTTTGTGGGTTTGCCTACTGCTGATTCCGCCCGTTCACGCCGAGGATGGCAAGACGACCTGGCCCCAATGGCGTGGACCCAGCCGGGACGGTCAGTTGCTAGGGCCGGCGTGGCCGGAGAACTTGTCGCAAGCCCACCTGACTCAGCGGTGGCGGGTGCCCCTGGGGCCGAGCTACTCCGGGCCGATCGTGGCGGAAGACCGGGTGTTTGTCACCGAAACCCAGGACGCCAAGTTCGAGGTGGTCCGCGCCTTGGACCGTCAATCTGGCAAAGAACTGTGGCAGGCCAAGTGGCAAGGCAGTATCAAGGTCCCATTCTTCGCAGCTGCCAACGGCGACTGGATTCGCTCGACCCCCGCCTATGATGGCAAGTCGCTGTATGTTGCCGGGATGCGGGATGTGTTAGTGTCCCTCGATGCCACAACGGGCAAGGAGAACTGGCGACTTGATCTGGTCAAAAAGTATCAGGGGCAGGTGCCGGCCTTTGGCCTTGTGTCGTCGCCCTTGGTTCTTGACGGGGCGGTCTATGTGCAAGCCGCCGGCTCATTCCTAAAAATCGATGCCGCGACAGGCAAGGTGATCTGGCGCACGCTGGACAAGGACGGCAATGCCATGACTGCCAACCCATTTGGCTCCCCGGTGCTGGCCACGATCCATGGGAAGCCACAACTGGTCGTGCAGATGCGCAAAGTGGTTGCTGGGGTCGAGCCTGCGTCGGGCACTGTCCTTTGGTCCGCTCCAGTGCCGGCTTTTCGGGACACCAACGTGTTGACGCCGACCATTCTGGGCAACCGGGTCTTCACCAGCAGTTACGGTGGCGGCTCACGTCTGTTCGAGGTTGAGAAAACTGGGGACGGCTTCTCGGCCAAGGAGTTGTGGCGAAACAAGAACCAGGGCTATATGTCCACCCCAGTGGTTATCGACGACCACTTGTATCTGTTCCTTCGCAATCAGCGATTTTGCTGCATTCGCGCCGCTGACGGTGAGACCCGCTGGGTGAGTCGTTCGTTCGGGAAATACTGGAGTCTGATCGCCCGGGGCGACAAGATTCTCGCTCTAGACCAACGAGGCGAACTTCTCTTGGTAGCGGCCAACCCCAAAGAGTTTACCCTACTCGACCGCCGAGAGGTGTCTGAAGCCGAGACTTGGGCCCATCTTGGCCTGGCCGGAAATCAATTATTCGTCCGAGAACTCGACGGGCTGCGTGTCTTCGACTGGAAATGACCGAGCACTCCTCTTCCACACTCCTCGTGGGCAGGCCACAATAAGCCTACGCACGCATCCCACGGGGAGGGTCTGGTATGCTCCGCGAGGAACAGATCGATATTCGCAGGGAGCGCGCTCGGACGAGCAAGTTCCATATCGAGAATCTGGGCAAAAAACGAGTCTTTAGCGATTACCAGGTCACCAATCCCGACTCGGGTGGTCAGTATCGTGTCGCCATCCGTAGCTTCGAGGTTGGGGAGAACCACTGCACCTGTCCCGATTTTCGAGCCAATACCCTCGGGACCTGCAAGCACATCGAGGCTGTTCTCGATCGCTTGCGTGGTGAAATCCCGCCTCATCTACAGCAACGGCGGCCGACTTTCACGCGCCCCGAAGTCTATCTTCGCTACGGTGAGCAACTCACCTTGGGCATCCATCTACCCCCAAGGCATTCGGACAAACTTCGCGATCTGGCCACCCGCTTCTTCGATCCGCATTGTCTGTGGAAAGGCACCGAAGGTTACGATGAACTCATCCACGCCATTGAGTCGGTGCCCGAGGAAGTCACTGTCCTCTCCGATGCCATGGACTTTATGGATTGGGAAATTGAACGTCGCGAAATGGCTACGCGTGAATCCGAGATGGTGGTTCAACTGGAGGCCGGAACGCTTGAGCTTGGTCTGCTCAAAGTGCCGCTTTACAGCTATCAGATACGTGGGGCGTTGTTTGCCGCGTATCGGGGCCGAGCAGTTTTGGGCGATGATATGGGGCTGGGCAAGACGGTTCAGACCTTGGCGGCAGTTGAGTTACTGGCCCGCGAACGCGCGATCGAACGGGTGTTGGTGATTGCCCCGGCGTCAGTGAAATATCAGTGGGAAGGGGAGATTCGCAAGTTCACCGACCGGGCCGTCCAAGTCATCGAAGGAGGTCCTCGTGCCCGCAAACGCCAATATGCGGAGTCTACCTTCTATCGACTGGCAAACTACGAACAGGTGGTGCGTGACCGCGATGCCTTCAACGACTGGCGCCCGGATTATATCGTACTGGATGAAGCACAACGAATCAAGAACTGGGAATCCAAAACCTCACGAGCTGTCAAAAAGCTTCGCAGTCGCTATGCGCTTGTGCTCACTGGAACCCCTTTGGAGAACCGACTCGAAGAGCTTTATAGCATTGTGCAATTCGTGGACGATCGGCGTCTTGGCCCAGCGTTTCAATTTCTCCATGAACATCGGGTGGTCGATGAGCATGGGCATTTGTTGGGATATCGCAACCTCGACAAGATCCGCGAGCGGCTTGCACCCATTTTCCTGCGGCGGACTCGCGCCGAAGTGCTGAGCCAGCTGCCTCCACGAACCGACAATACGGTTTATGTCGAGCTCGCGGAAGAACAGCGGCTGCCCTATGAGGAGCAGCGTGCAACTCTCGCCCGCTTGTTACAAAAGAGCTATCAGACCGAGCTCGATCGGAAACGAATTCTCGCCTGCCTGGTCAATCTGCGCATGATCTGTGATAGCACTTTCTTATTTGACAAACAGACCAACGTCGCGCCAAAGTTAGGCGAATTGACCGAGCTGATCAGCGAGCTGTGCCCACCGCTTGATGTGCCAGAAGTAGAGGTCCCGGGGCATAAAGTTGTGGTGTTTAGCCAGTGGGAGACCATGTTAGTCAAGGCCGCGGAGGTGCTTGAGCGGCTGGGAGTGGGCTACGCCATGTTACATGGCGGCTTAACTGGACCAGAACGCCGTGCGGTCCTGGAACGATTCCGCGATGCCCGCGATTGCCGGGTCTTTTTGAGTACCGATGCTGGGGGCACTGGGCTCAATCTCCAGATGGCCGATACGGTGATCAACCTGGAGGTGCCCTGGAATCCCGCGGTGTTGGATCAGCGGATTGCGCGTGTGCATCGCATGGGTCAGGAGCGTCCGGTGCGAGTGGTCAACCTGGTCACTCGGAACAGCATTGAGGAACAAGTTCTCAAAACCATCGCTCTCAAGCGTGAGCTCTTCGCGAGTGTTTTCGATGGTGAGACGGATGAAGTTCATTTCACTGCGCTCGGGCAAGAGGCTTTCCTTGATACCATCCGCGAATTGATCGGACAAGAAACCCGGCTGCGTCCAGGTGAGGCGGGGGCAAGGCCGACTGAGGATCCCGCCCGGAGGATGTGGGTGGCGGGGATTGATCTCTTAGAGGCGCTGGCAGCTATGCTTCAGGATCAAGACCGTCCCAGCCTGCCACCGGGGGCAGCCCAGCGCGGGATGACGGCCATCCAACGATTGCTGGATAACTTGGAAGGAGCGGATTCGGATCGATAAGCCAGTCAGCTGCCCATCAAGCGGCTGAGCCGTTCGTGCAGCTCCTCTTCCGCTAAGGCCGACCAGGCATAATCGCTAGGCGATTTAAACGCTCCCTCGCCGTTGAAGCACGCCTGGGGGATAGGACGCAGAGACAAACTCCCCAGGACGCGACCGTTGAGGCGGAGTTCAAAAGCAGTGACATTTTCCAGTTCCCGGGTCGACAGAGTACCCGGGGCAAACAAGGTCGGCCCATCGGTAACCAGTAAAGTTTGTTCCATCAACAAAGGCGATTGCAAACCGCCTTGGACTTGAGCGCGCACCTGCAATTCACAGAGTCCCGCTATCCCCGGCTCGCGGCTTGATACCAGGAAACACGGTCCGATTTTCTCGGCGTCGGCTAAGGAGGGGACCTGGCGTCGGAGATGAACGCCGTCGCAGCTGTGCACAAGATAGCGCGTGTCGGAGAGGCGTAACGAGTCCAAAAACATCTTCGGGGAAATTGCTTGAATCGGCTCAGCATGCAATTCCTGCTCGCCCAGGAGCCAGCGAACCGTCCACTTGCTCATGCGGCGTGGAAAGGTACGTGGTACCGCGGTGATCAGCGCTTCCCGGGAGGCAAGCTGGCTCGAGGTGAGATGGATGACCACCTCATCTTCGAGCTGATTGTCTCTGGATTCGAACCGGACGCGTAAAGGAAGATCAGCCAGAGCCGCCAGTCCGTGCGGGTGTCGTAGGACGGCCGTCGCATGCAGCCCACGGCATTGCCGCGACACAAAGGTGCGGGCGGCGACACAATGCTCCACCAGACGCACAAACACGGTGGGCAAGTCTAGATGCAATTCTTGCCGATAGACCTCGGGACTCAACACCGCGATGGTGACCGGTGCCAGGGCGCGGTGTCGCCAGCGGAGCTGCGCAACCACGGTAGCGGTTGGCGTTGGCATGCGAAAATAGAGTCGATAATAATGACTATCGCCGATCGGTCGCAGCGACTCCGCAGGGATGACCGTGCCATCGGGCAGGTGTAGCTGGAAGTCGGCTTTTTGCCGCGCGGTACTGGGCAGCCGGAGTAGAGTTTCCACCAGGACCGCCTCAGCGTTCCAAGGAATCGGTCCATCGGTGAGGGTGAGCCCGGCTTTCTCAGCATGGATATGGATCGTTCGTGAGCCAGCGCGCAGTTGCCGGGTTGGCCAGAAATCATCCATGGCCCAGTCGCGCCAACGCCTCATCCACCGCCACATCGAGTTCCTCCCCTTGAGGTTGTTTGGCTGCGGATGTGGTTTGGCAGACCAGACATCCCGCCAGACGTGGGATCGCGAAGCGATAGGTTTTGAAAGCCTCTTCGAAGACCCCTTCGACGCGCTGCAAGGTCATGAGCACGCTGGTAAAGCCGGGCGAGGCGTTTTCTTCGAGGAACTGCAGCGAGAGGATCGCATGCAAACTGGCAATGGCGTCGATGGCCGCTTTGCTGGCCGGGATGCGTGTCTCGGCAACTCCCGCGTTGGGGTCAGCGTAGTTCGGGGACGGCGCTGAGTCCGTGGGAATTTCGCGTTGAAGATGACTGGCAATGCAGCCATAGCAGGCGCCGCCTGGTACCAGGGCATGCACCCAGCCGCCGATGCCCCCACTGAGCACCTCACCGAGGGTCCAAGGTTTACCAACCTGGCGAAAGAGGGCATCGAAGTGAAATTTAGCAGGTTCGTTATCGACCGCGCAGATCCCGAAGTCCGCACACGCAGCGACTTGAACCAGCTGGCTTTGTGCGGCTGGATCGAGTAAATCAACCTGGAACCAGTCGACGTCGAGATCGGGTCGGCGTTCGCGGATCCAGGTACGCGCTAGTTCGCCTTTAGGTTGTCCAACGGCCGCGGGGGGAAAATAATGGCGATAAACATTATGTGTTTGATAGCAATCCGGTTCGATCAGGGTGATCCGATCGATGCGCTCGTCACGAGTAAGTAGGTCTAAGACGACCATACCACCGCTGCCGGCACCGACTTGGAAGAGATGGGCCATAGAACCTCAAGGGTTGAACAGGCGAAGACTAGCGGGCCTCAGGGAGGGGCCACTCGCCGGTTTCGTGCCAAATTTCGTAGCAGGCGAGCCAACGCCAGGCCGCTTGAATGGCGAAGATACACGAAAACTTGGCCGGATCCCAACGGCTGGTATGCCGGGTGGACCCTTGTCGCCACAAGCAGAGCATCTGCCCTTCGAGAATATGCGGGCAGCGTTTCAACGGGGTTAGCACCCGAGTCTCCGGTGGAACCACCGGATAACTCGACAGCAGCCGGGTCTCGACTGCATAGCAATTGTGGCAAGGCTTTAACTGGTAATCCAGCACCAGGGTGCCCCCGACCCGTTTGAGGGTAATGCGAAACTCAGGATCACGGCCCTCATTATACTTCTCGATGACCGGCACCTCGACGCTGAGTAACCGACGCTTCCCTTCTTCGCTGTCGAGAAACCCCATCGTTGGCTGCCTCAATGGGATACGCATGAGAACACGCGGTGAATTCGATCAAGCATTGGGCCGGTCCGATCACGCCGGCGGACATGATCGGATTCGACCCAACATACTCAGCTCGGCGACGAGGAACCGAGCGGCTCAATAATGACAGGGTACCGATTTGATGGCGTTGATCACTTCTTCGTCGGGTACCTCTTCTTGCATACCCAAGAAGCTTGTGTCGCGTTGATCCATCAACAGGGCCCGGCCCTGCTCGGCGTTGCCACGCAGCGCGGTGATGAGTTGACGGCGCTCGGCTTCGTTGAGAGGACGAAAATCCATGAGGAACTCCTTCGCAGATGGGTTTGAAACCCCTCGACCACTCACTCTGTCTGGCTGGCCAATTCGGCCAGCATCAGATAGACGCCACGGTCCACCCGTGGTTCGTTCAGGTCGGCAGCGAGCGCTTGCCCGGCTCGAAGCAAAAGGTAGCGCACTTCCGAACCTTCCAATTGGACGTATAGTTCATCTGCTCCATTCGCCAGAGGAAGCCTTAGAGCCAAAGCCGGCTGCTTTTTCCCTTCGACGATGGCAAGTTGAACCTTATGCAGTTGTTGCGCCAAGTCGTCGAGCCGACGAGCATTGTGCTCAAGCACCGGCCAGACCGGTCGCAGCGGTAAAGCGAAGTCAGGCCCCAGGGTCAGCGTGACCGGGAGGGCCTCATAGCGGGAAGCACCCGCCTTTAGAGCATACCAACTGAACCGTAGATCCTGCCAGCACTGTTCGTGGACTTGGGGTTGCCAAGCGACTTGGCCGAGTGGGCACTTGGGCGCATCCGCCGTGCCTATCGCGAAGATCCCTTGACGACCCCGTAGTTGGGCAACCCAAACGGCGTCCCCGCGCAGATCGCCATCACTGGGATGACGTAAACTTCCTGGGTGAGTATGCACCACACCCAGAAGGGTCAATTGTTTGTGTTCCTGCCGTACGATTCGACTCGCCAGTGCTTGGCTGGCAGTGTGGAAGCGGACATGGACGGCGCTGGCACTGCGTTGCATTCCGGCTGGGAGAGTGGCCAGCACCACCGCAACATCGGCGTAACGCACCCCTAACAGCAGCCAACCAATTTCTTCCCGCCCCCGAGAACTGGCGCGATGTTCGGCAAATTCCTGGAACAAAGTGCGGCTCACTTCATCCGCCACGACCACACGACGCAGACAGGGTAGCTCAGATGGCACCGTGGAGTGGATTGTGGCAGTCTGACGCGACGTAGGCCGATTTGCCGGGATCGACCAACTCCCCAGAAACCGCCGAATCACGTACTCGACGTGATCCCACCATCGGCTACGCGAAATGGTCGGTCCCCTCGCAACGCGGAATGTGCTCGTGGATAATGTGTCAGGGCGACGCGAGTTGACGCCTACCCTGGCCCAACGAACATGGCTCGGTTTACACTTTCGCTATGATAGCCACGATACACGAAGGTGTCAAAATCGCTCATGGGAAAATGCACCGAGGGATGAGGTATATGAATTCATATATACAAGAATCGTTTGGCATTCCCCTCATCGATGGCGCTGAGATCATCGGCACGCTAGCGTATGCCGTTCATCCCGGCCCGAAGGCACTTCTGTGTGTCCATGGCTTCGGCGGGCATCGCCATGGCGAAAAATGGCAGGCAGTCCGTCAAGCCTGTGCTCGCCGTGGCTGGACGTATGCTGCGTTCGACTTTCGCGGCCATGGCGATTCTAGTGGTACCTTGATCGATCTCCGTGCCCGCACCTTGATCGAGGACCTTCAAGCAATCGAGGGCTATTTGCACTCCCGAGGGATCGCTGAGCTGGGCATCGTTGCTTCAAGCATGGGAGCGTTTGCGTCGGCTTGGTACACCGTCAATGCGGCCCGCTTTGTCCGCGCTTGCGTCTTTTTGGCTCCGGCCTTTCACTTTCTCGAGGCGCGCTGGACGCGTTTAACCGATGTCGAACGACAACGCTGGCAGCAAACCGGTATCCATCACTTCCGCAATGAGTGGCTCGAGGCAGACCTCAGTTATGAACTCGTCGAAGAAATCCCGGTCTTTCCGATCGTGGAACTGACCGCGAATTGGCGGACTCCAACGCTCATTGTGCATGGTATGCAGGACACAGTTGTTCCCTGGGAAGAGAGTCTGCAGTTTATGCAACAGGCTTCGGGATCTGCCCTGGAACTCCGCCTGAAAAAAACCGGGGATCATCGGCTGACTGCGTTCAAGGAGGAGCTGGCCGAGACCTGCTGCGACTTCTTTGCCGCGGTGGCCCCGTGAGTCGGTCTCAGAAACGGAGCAACGGTCGCTGCCCAGGTCTTTTGTTTGCCTTAGGTCGGTTCACATCATATGTTTCGATCGGATTGGATTCCAAGGACGGCTCTTCTGATGCATCCCCAACAACCCTCTGGGTAAGCGCGCCCACCGAAAAGGCGCTGCGTACCCTCGGCAATCAGTACCAGTTTCACGCTACAAGCGTAAACGTCTCCGAGCTTCTGGAAGGTCAGGCCCTCGCGTATGAATTCCATTCCTTCGGATGTGTCTGCCACCCCATCCCTGCCGGCAATGCTGGCTACCGGGCCCGTCCTTGAGCACTTACATGCCGATGTTCGTCCCTGGGTGTACAGCTTGCTCGAGGAGCAATTACTGCCCGCCGATCGGACACGGGAATTTCTCGAGCGGGCCAACCGAGCCCTCGGCGAAATGGCCACCCCCGAACAACTTGGCGCGGCTTTGTTGGCGGCAGAGCTACTGACCGAGTTTATGCTGAAACGCATCCTGGCCGACAAACGTCATGGCTTACGGCTCGGGAATTACCGCGTCCTTGAGCCCATTGGTCGGGGGACGGTGGGCACTGTATTTCGCGCCGAGCACATTTACCTGCGTCGTCGGGTCGCCATCAAGGTGTTGGCAGGCAATGGCGACTTTCCACCCCAAGTGCTTGAACGCTTTCATGCTGAGATGCGGGTTCTCGCACACCTCAATCACCCACACATTGTCGCAGCCTATGATGCCGGGATTCTCCCAGCTCCGCACCCGCGCTTACCGACCTTACACTATCTTGTGATGGAATACGTACAAGGGGGTGATCTCGAGCAATATCTCTATGCGCGGGAGTGTCCCCTGCCGATTCCTCAAGCCTGCGAATGGATTCGTCAGGCCGCGGCCGGCCTGCAGGCCGCCCATGATCGGCATCTTATCCACCGCGATCTCAAGCCTTCGAACATGCTGCTGACCGAGCATGGCCAGGTCAAGCTGGTGGATTTCGGACTTGCCCGACAATTTTCCAGCACGCGCACCGCGCCGCGTTCGTTGGTCGGCAGTCTCGAATTCATGGCACCGGAGCAAAGTATCGATCCTACGCTGGTACGCGGAGCGGCTGATATTTATGGCCTTGGGGCAACCCTGTTTTGGCTGTTGACCGGGCAGACTCCCTATCCGCAGACGGACAACTTGATGGTCATGCTCCGCATGCTCCAAGAAGACGAACCGCGACGGTTGAGGACGTTTCGTCCAGACCTACCGGAGGATCTCGATGCGTTGGTCGCTCGGATGCTGGCGCGGGATCCGGAAACACGTCCCGCCTTGCCGATTACGGTGATGAATGCCTTGGCCCGCTACGCGGCACCTGCGACGGGTACCTGGGATTTACTCTCAGGTTTTGGCGAAAGCTTCGCAACCCAACAACCGACGTCCGCGGGCGGTTCATCCGCGCAATCGGAATCAACACTTCCAGGCCTGAGTGACTTTTCCTCGGAACACGATTCTTCCTCGGAATTCCCCTTTGCTTCACCGAGCATCCGGCAGCAAGTGTTGGTTGTAGCGCAAGAGACCACTACGCAAGCCATCGTCCGAGAAGCTCTCGAAGTGCTTGGCTGCCAATGTGAGAGTGTCGCCGATGCAGAAGCTGCGTTGGATCGGTTGCGTGGTTGGCATGCGACCACCCATCCCATTTCCCCCGAAGCAGGCCTGCAGGCAGCTCCCTTTGCCTCGACTCCAGAGGCGAGTGACCTCGCGATGGCCGGGACCGCGGTGCATCCAGGGACGCTCAAGGGCGGCTATGATCTTTATGTTATCGAAGGGGACTTACCATTACCGGGCGGCCTAGATCTCTGTCAGCAGATCTTGGCGGAGCCAACCGCAACGCACCGAAAGATCCTGTTACTGACTCGGCCCTCCCTTGCAGAGGAATCCGCGAGTATCCCCCGACCGGGGAGTGCGTCCAGGGAGATTGTCCAGGCGCTGGCCCGCGGGGCCGATGATGCCTGCCCCATGCCGTTGGATCCGTTGCAACTCGCGGCCAAGGTGGAGCATTTGCTCCGACTCAAAGAGGCTCAAGATCGTGCTGCTCGGCTTACGGAGCAGTTGTTGGCAGCCCACCGGCAATTGGAGGATAGCCTCCTGGCACGAGCCGAAGATGTTCGCAAAGCCCAAGACGCCTTGCTCTACGGCATGGCGAAGATGGCCGAGTCGCGCGAAGGGGAGACGCGCGGTCACCTACTTCGTTTGCAACAGTACACACGTTGCCTGACGGATCAACTGCAGGATCATCCCCATTGGAAGCCGTTTTTGACGCCCCACTTTCTCGAAGCGCTGCAGCGCTGCATCCCCTTGCATGACCTCGGCAAACTGGGATTGCCAGATCAGCTGTTGTTCAAGCCGGGTAGTTTGACCATCCAGGAACGGGCATTAATCGAAACGCATCCCGTGATTGGCTCGGATTTATTAGATGCGATCGGTCGGGAGTATGGTGATTCACTGACCTTTTGGAGTATGGCTCGTTCCGTGGTCCGCCATCACCATGAACGCTTTGACGGCACCGGATACCCTGATCGCCTCGAAGGCGATCAGATTCCCCCTGCGGCTCGCTTGGTGGCCATTCCGGATGTCTATGACGCTCTGAGACGCCGGCGAACCTTTAAATCCGCGATGGATCACGATCAAGCGGTGAGTGCTATCTTGCACGACTCTCCCGGGCAGTTTGATCCAGAATTGCAAGAAGCCTTTGCCGCTTGCCATGCAGAATTCGATCGAATCTATCAGTCGATTCCAGGATAACTCGCGCACCCGGCTTGGCGGGGAAAAGTCCGGTGAAGCGATCCAAGGCTAGTCGGCCATAAACGGGCAACCTGAATACATACGAGTCGGAGCATCAAACAATTCCAGAGTCTGAGGAGGTTGTTGGGACAGCGCTGCCAGGAGCTCTCCAAGCTCTTCGAGCATCGACCGCGAGAAGCCCGGCCAGAGATGCTTCAACTGCCCACCCGGCGCGAGTAACGCGACGTACGCCGAATTCTCGGCCCGATACGTCTGGATTACCTTCTGAGCGGGATCGGCCAATATGGGATACGGACAGTCGAATCGGTCCGCCCAATCCCTGGCCACTTCTACCTCAGCGTCGATGACCCCAAGAAAGTTCACCCGAGCACCATAGGCGACAAACAGCCGATTAAACAACGGCTGAGCGATCTCACTACAGGGACAATCGTCTTTGATAAACACCAGGACGGCTGGGCGGCCGGTGGTCAGCTGTTGCTGAGTGTAGAAGTGGCCATCGGACGCTTCGCCTGCAAAAGTCGCGCTGGTTAACTGCTCAGGTACCTGTGAAGCTTGTTCATTCATGGGAGCGGTGACCGGATGAGCAGTACGTCGTTCCAAGCCGACGACTTGGACGGGCGGTTCTTCCTCGGTGCCTGGTCGCCACCAGAGATAAAGTCCACCGAGCAGCACCGCGAAACCGGCGAGCAGCAGCAGAGGATCCCATTTGAACCTAAGAGAACGGAGCATCAAGATCGTCAACCTTACCGAGTTTGCTGTATCATCTCCAAGAAATTAGGCTAACAAATCCGATCCCTGCACCTCTAGCTTGGTCGCCAAATTCATAGAGGGAACTGACTCGGGGAGACCGGGCGTCAAACTGGGCATGAGGCAGTTCGAGTCCGTCCACCATTGGGAGCAAAGAGCATGCAACGAACCGTGATGGCTGGGGTTGGGGTGGCGTGGTTGGTCGGAGCTGCGCTCCATCCGACCGCCGCACACGCCGAGGAGGAAGCAAAGCGTGCCCTGCAAGCGCTCAACGAATTTATCGGAACTTGGCAAGGCAACGGCGGTCCCCCGCTGGGACGACCGAGCAAGCCGAGTGAACTTTGGCGAGAAGGTCTGCGTTGGGAATGGCAATTTACTGCCCAGGAACCGCATCTGAGTTGCACAATTACCAAGGGAAAATACTTCCGCTCGGGCACCCTTCGCTATGACAAGGCTTCGAAGCAGTATCAATTCTTCTTGAAGGACATCAACGGTCAAGAACGGCGATTTCAGGGCCCATGGCGACGCGAACGCCTCGAGCTCTACAGCGACAATCCAAAGACGCGAGATCGACAGCGACTGATCATCAGCGCGAACAATCGGGGCGCCCGCTTGGTCTATGAATTCGCCGTGCAACGAGGGGGCCGCGGCCTTTTTCGTCGACTGTTTCAGGTTCAGCATACTCGAGAAGGCGTGCGACTGGGTTCGGCCAAAAAAACGGAGTGCATCGTGACCGGAGGGCTGGGCACGATGCCGGTTCGTTTCCAAGGGAAGACTTACTACGTCTGCTGCTCGGGATGCGCGGAAGCGTTTCGCGAGAATCCAGCCAAAATCATCGCAGAATATCAAGCGCGAAAGGAAAAGAAATAAGGCGGAGAAAGGCATGGGGAACGTCCGAGAATTTGGTGACATTCCCCATTTGCGACAAGTACAGCACTTAAATGGTCAGACGATCAGTCATCTTCCTCAACATCCTCTTCCTCATCCTCATCATCGTCGAAGTCCTCATCATCGTCGAAGTCCTCATCATCATCGAAGTCTTCATCGTCATCAAAGTCTTCATCGTCATCGAATTCATCATCATCAAACTCGTCATCGAAGTCGTCTTCTTCATCAAGCTCATCCAGATCATCGTCATCGTTGTCTTCGTCTTCCTCATCGTCCACGCCCAGATCTTCCTCATCATCTTCGGCAGTGCTCAAACGCACCAAGTCCGCAGGTTGAGTCCTTTGGAACAACGCTTCTGTCAGGCAAGCAAGGTTTCGAAACTCAGCGAGCAGATGCAGTCGCAGCCACATGATTGACTTCCTCAATTTTCTTGCAAGGCCAATGGAGCTCCCCCTGTCCCGCCCCGCGGAACCAACCCGTGGTGGGAAATCCATGCCAATATCCGGTTTCCAGACGGTTAAATTCTGTCTGGGAATCGTTTTAGGAAGCGTTCGCCGGAGGCGAACGTTGAAGCTTGGCAGGTAGCGGACGGAGGGAAATCAGGTGTTCATTGCTCGATCCGACGGCCAAGTGTGGTCGTTATTTAGTAAACTCGCTTCACCCCGTCAAGCAAGCTCATCGATTTTCCCACTTGGTTGGATTCTGCCGATTTGACCTTCTGAGTCAAGCTGGCTAGCTTTGGAATATTGGTAGAGCAAGCGGTCATTGGTCAAGGGGTTAGGACACGGGCATGGCCACGGAAACGACGACGTGGGCACAGATCGGCAGCCAACGACTTGCCGATGGTGGACCACGATATACAGAAACGAACTTATCTGCGTTCATCGCCGAGCCTTGGAATGCGGCCTCGGCAGGCTTATTTATTGTTATTGTCGTTTATTGGTTGGTTCGGCTGTGGGGCCGGTTCACCCACTATCCGTTTCTGACTGCCTGTTTGCCGATCTTGTTGGCTGGAGGTATCGGGGGAACCCTGTATCATGCGTTGCGGACTTCCCGGGTGTTTTTCCTGATGGATGTGATTCCGATCTCCTTGCTGTGCCTTGCGGTCAGCATCTATCTTTGTCTGCGCTTAAAACTCAAATTTTCGTATGTGCTCGCGATCGGGGTGTTAGTGGCGGGTTTGCTTGCTTTGAGGGGTTGGGTGTTCCGTCAGATGGCCCCGTTTCTCGCAATTAATCTGAATTATGGCGTGCTTGCACTCCTGATGATGATGCCGGTTGTGTTGGTCCTGGTCCGGACGCAGTTTCGTCATGCGGGCTGGGTGGCCAGTGCCCTATCGTTTTTTATCATCGCCTGGGTTTGCCGGCTGATCGATTATATTCGTCCCCCGGTCATTCCAATGGGAACGCACTGGCTCTGGCATACCTTCGGGGCCTTGGCAACTTATTGTATCAGTGAATACCTCTATTTGATCGAGGGTCGCTCGCTGTCGCTCGAACCGTCTTCGGGCAAAGACTTGCTAGGGGATGAACAGGGAGGCTGAAGCGCGTGGATGAGTCTGACGGTACCAATAAGGTTGGCCATTATAGCGATAGTATGGAATCGGTGCATCCACGATGCGAGGTCTGGGAAAATGTTGCGGATTAAACGTCCAATCGTACCAGTGCGCATGGGGATCGGGTCGCGGAAAGGCGAGTGGGAGGCCAGCAAGGGGGATAGGCGGTGGTCCGCTGGGACGCAATGGCACCCCCATGATCGGCAAGGGGATCTGTCTCAATGGCGGCTGATTTGGGGTCGGGACAGCCCACGTTTGAGCCTGAGCTTCCCCTGATAACAGCAATCCGAGCGTGAACAAGCCAAACCAGTGCGTCATGGTAAGCTTCCTAAAACCCCTCAAGGGATGCGTGTCCCTATCGATTCAGCGATGTCAACTGAATCGATGTTAATCTGGGAATTTTGGGAAGTCTATATCTATTGTGCTGCTCCTTTCCAACCAAACCCATCATAGATCTGGTCATTCTGGACCCACGGTTCTTGCTGGGTCAAGCAATGGAGTGTGCCAAGCCCCCAGACCAGATCCCCGGAATGGATGCCAATCACTTCATGATCCGGGAAGACCTCGGCCAGGATCCCCAAGGCCTTGTAATCATTTGGATCGTTGAAGGTCGGTACCAAGACACATTGGTTGGCAATATAAAAATTGGCGTAGCTGGCGGGTAAGCGTTGACCGTCAAAAACCACGGGCTCGGGCATTGGGAGCTCGATAATCTGAAGGGGATGACCGTTGAGGTCACGCATCTGCGTCAACCGGTCACGATTGTCTTGGAGGAGGCGATAGTTTTCGTCTACTGGATTATCTTCGACGGCGAGCACAATCGTGTTCGTCCGTACAAACCGGGCAACATCATCGATGTGTCCGTGGGTGTCATCACCCACGATACCCTGGCCAAGCCAGAGAACCTTTTGTGCACCAAGATAATCGCGAAACACTTGCTCGAGTTGGACACGACTCAAGGTGGGATTGCGGGCCTGAACCTCGCTCAATAAACATTCCTCGGTGGTCAATAATAGGCCTTGTCCATTAACATCTATGCTGCCCCCTTCGAGGACCACATGCCAATCCTCCACCTTGGGGGTGATCAGATCACGACCATGTCGACGGGCGATCTCCACCGGGATATTTCGGTCTTTTTTCCAATCCTCGTATTTCGCCCAAGCGTTGAAACACCAGTGACTAATGATCTTGCGACCATTCTGATCGAATACATAGATGGGTCCATAATCGCGAACCCATGAACGATCTGACAATAGCATCATGAAATCGATCTGTTCCAGCGGAATGCCATACCGGAGTAAAAGTTTCCGAACGCGTTCGCGAATGGGAAACGTATTAACGATGATCATAACGCGTTCGTGTCTTGCGAGATGTCGCACAATCTCCGCATATACCCAAGGAATCGGGTCAAATTTGCCAGGCCAGTCGGAACGTCGTTGTGGCCAAGTTAACCAGGTGGCAGCGTGACGTTCCCACTCAGCGGGCATTCGATACGGAGAGAACGGCATGGGTCAATTCTCGATGCTTGACGTCAGCGTGAAACGGTCTAAAAAGGTAAACTAAGCAATGGAAGGGAATTCGACTAGGTGGAAAGGTGCTCACACTTTTTTTGTGTGAGCAAATCAAATGAGAAGCCATGCCACTCGTTGACTGAGAATTCGCCAATCACCTGCCAAATTATCATCAATTCAAGCGAAATCGTGCGGTTAGGGCATTTTCGCGTCGTCGAGCGATCGCGATTGACCGGTGACCACGGCCAACACTTGTCGTGCTAATCGACGGATTCCATCCTCGGAATGATCGGTCAACTCTTGAAGGCGAGGTACCGCCAATGGATCTCCCAATGTGCCCATTTGCCCTAGTGCCGACATGGCCGCCACCATGACATACAGATCGTCATGCTGAAGTAAATTGACCAAGTCGGCAACGAATGGTTTGGCCTCAACCCCCATGGTGGCGACCGCCTGACTCGCTTGGACCGCCGCTTCGAGATCAGAGCCCTGTAAGTAACCCTGAAACGCTTTGACATGCTTTTCCAAATTCGGCGATTCCATCTGTTCCGGAGCCAAACGCATCAAGCAGATCCGTGACCAAATCGCTACAGCGCTATTCGGATCGCGCACGGCATGCTTGAGCAACATACTCCGTAGCGCTTCGGCATCTTTGGGGTTGTTGGGACGGCCCAGAATCATCAGTGAGCGAAGCGTTTGCTGACGAACTTCCTGACTTCGGTCGCGCAACCCGTACACCGCAAGGGAAATGACCGCCCGAGAATCCGGACCCTCACTCCCTTTCGGACGGCCGATATTGCCCAATGCCAGCGCGGCTGCATGCCGAATCTCCCAGGACGATGCATCGCGCATCGTCTTGTTGGCAAGTTCGTGAATCGCCCCTCGAGCATCTTGGCCCAAACTGGCCAGGGTCATGGCCGCACGAAAGCGTACGGCCCCTTCGCTATCGATTAGAAGTCGGCGGAGGAGACGGACCAGCTCGACTTTCTGGCTATCCTCACTCACACCCAGTTCGGCAAGGGACATCATCGCCGCGACCTGGCAGCTCGTATCCCGATCTCCCACGGCCTTGATCAGCATTGGAATTGCCTCGGGCTTGGCCTTCTCGCCGAATAAGACCACCATGCGGATCGCTGTCTTGCGAATGCTTGGATCGGCATCGCGAATTTGATACAGCCATTCGTGCAAGGACTTCCCGAGAATCTGGGTCAGTTCTTGGGTGGGTGCCAATGGATCGGCGGGGACGTCTTTTGGGGAAGGAGATTGGCTCCAGGCCATGACGGGGGTGAGGATAACGCCGATCCAACAGGCCAGTTGCCAGCGATGAATCATGACCTCATCTCCTTGCGCAAGAATAACAGCAACATAATTAGTCTACCCCCTTCCCGGTTGTTTCAACAAGCACGGTAGTCCGATAGGACTGCTTCGCGGGTCGACGTACAATGAAGCTAGCGTTTGCTCCGATCTCATCATTCCACCGGGAAGTCCAGTCATGTCGATGAACTCGATCGATCGCCAGAAACTACTTGACGATGTGACCGCGTTTTGCGAGGAGCTGCGTCCCCACGAGGAACTCTGCTACGTTGAGCATCAATACAATGAACAAGTGATTCCGCTCGCCAAAAAGTATGACCTACTTGGGATGATCGTTCCCCCTGCCTATGGAGGCCGCGGGGCCGATGCGGTCACCTACCTCCGTGCCCTGGCACGGATCGGTCGCGAAGGAACTGGCGTGCGTACCTTTTTCTCCGGTCACGTCTCCATTGGGACCTACCCAATCTTAACTTGGGGCAATGCCGAGCAGCATGCACAGTGGTTGCCCGCAGCGGTCCGTGGCGAGAAGATTCTGGCCTTTGGGCTCACCGAACCCGATGCGGGCAGTAACCCGCGCGAGATGTCCACCACTTACCAACGCAAGGGTGACCGCTTCATCCTCAATGGCGTCAAGTACCTCATTTCCAATGGGGGAGTCGCCGATGCGGTGATCGCCTTTGGCTATCCGAGGGAACCCGCCAACGGCCAACCGTCGCGAATTAGTGCGTTTATCGTGGACACGCATCAACCTGGCTTTGTTGTCGAGAACCTGACGGCCAAGATGGGCATGCCCACCTCGAATACGGCCATGTTTGAAATGAACGATGTCGAAGTACCTCTGGAAAATCTCCTTGGCCAAGAAGGAAATGGGTTTCGGATCGCTATGGGCACCCTGGTCAGTGGGCGGCTCAGTGTGGCCGCAGGCTGTTTGGGTGTCATTGAGGATTGTTTAGTAGAATGTTTAAATTTTGCGAAGGAACGCCATCAGCATGGCAAAGCAATTGGCCGGCATCAGCTCGTGCAGGATCACTTGGCCCAGATTGAGATGGATCGGGTCACCGCCGAAGCAGTCCTGTTCGAAGCAGCCCGCGCCAAAGACCTCGCTACCACCCAACCCGAGGATGCCCAACTGCAGCAACAGGCGGATCTACTGGCGGCCCAGGCCAAGTTTTATGCCACCAATGCGGCCTGGGACGCCGCCGATCGGGCTGTCCAGGTCTTCGGTGGTCGCGGCTGGTCGACTTTGTACCGCCCGGGTCGGCACTTGATGGATGTGCGGGTTTGTCGCATCTATGAGGGCACGGACGAGATCTTGAAGCTGAAGATCGCCGCTGCATTGTTGGGCAAAGAGTACGAAGCCTTTCGTTGATCGGTTTAACCGTTGCCAGGACGTCGCATCTGCTGCTGTTGCTCGGATGTGAGGCGAATCGGCATGCGTAGTAAAGCCAACGCCAGCGTCTTCCCTTGGCTATCGCTACGCAACGAACGGCTGGCTCCACCTGCGAGGACCTCATACAGGCAAAAGTTGATCGCCCACAAGTTCGCGGCGACAAAGCGTTCCACGCGACCGGGTTGCAGGCTCGCGAAATGATCCTGTACCACGCGCGCGGTAAGATGATCACACAGCCAGGCGAAGCCCGCTTCTGTGTAAGCAACGATGGCGATATTGGCATGGTTGCCTTTATCGCCACTACGACCATGCGCGATCCAAGACAGGGGCAGGGGCGTCTCACGCATGCTTACTCCCTCGATCCCGAGGCATCCGGCTTTGGAATCTGAAAATCCATTTCGAAAGCGTCATGGTTGAGCTCGATCTTCCCGAGTTCGAAGGACTGGGCATCGGGCATTGTGGGTTCGGTCAACAATCCTTTGGATAGCTCCCAGATCGTTACACGATACGTTCCGGGGATGGGACCGTTGTTCGCGGTAAAGGTATAAGCACAGGTACCCTTCTTCTCGGTGACGTAGGTGGCCGCGATTGGAGCGAAAGAGTTCTCCGTCGGTGTCAGGGTCAGCCAGCCGCGATTCAAGGGTTTGCCAGCGATTTGGATGGTGCCTCGAAGCGCGATCCGCGGTTGATCGGTGAATAAGTTTTTCCGTCGTAACCAGGTTTCGAGAAGATCCACCCAGACTCCCACCCCGGATTCGCCGGGAGCCAAGCCAAGTCCGTGCGGTCCCCAGCCGCCAAAACTATGCAGCTCTGCATCGACACCCGCCGCATGCAACTGTTGATAAAAGGCCGCGGTGGCCGCGGGACGCTGGGCATCAGCGTGAGTGACCCAGAGAAACGCGGGTGGCGTCTGCTTGGTTGGCTTTCGTCTGCCGTGCTCGCGATTCACGCGCTGATCCTGCGGTGCCGGGATGGTGTAGCAAATCACCATAAAGTCTGGTCGGCTGGAAGCCCGATCGATAGGGTCGGCAGCATCTGCATCGCCAGGATCGGGATTCACACCCAGGCTCGAGGCGAGATGCCCGCCGGCGGAAAAACCCAGGACGCCGATCCGCTGTGGATCCAGGCCAAACTCCTTGGCCCGGGTTCGCACCAACCGGACCGCTCGTTTGCCATCCACAAAAGCATCCTTCTCCGTATAGCCATCCGGTTTGAGCCGATACTTCAAAACAAACGCGGTGATTCCCATCCGATTCAGCCGGCGGGCCACTTGCGTTCCTTCATGGTCGATCGCATGGATATTGTAGCCCCCTCCAGGCAAGACGATCACGCCGCAACCATTGGGCTTGGTGGCGGGATAGTGATACATGATTGGGTTATGCTTGGGGCCGGTCCCTTTCGCTCCGGGGGCTTTCCCTGGCCACAAGGGAATTTCGGGGGTTGCCAGCAAAGTCTGGGACCAGACCAGAGTTGGAAGCAGCAAACAACTTGCAAGCAGGAATCTGTTACCAGGCATATAGAGTCTCCATTAGCTCCAAAGGGAGATGATTCATCGATTGTCGGCAAGGCGGCTGCCCAAGGCAATCGAATTGACGAATCAGGGAGATTTCAAACGAGGTCGGATGAAACCTCCTGATTAGAGTTGAGCATTCTAGTCTGGGTATGATCATGAACTGACGACAGGCTGACACTCAAATGTCGAATCAAATTGTCATGAAAAAAAGATGAAAATTCCTCTTGCCTTTGGCATTGATCACGGTAAACTCGTCTGGGATGGTTGAATAGGATAGATTTGACTCGCATCGATTCAATCCGTTTAACCATCATCTCCAATCCGTTTGGAATTTCTCTCCCATCCTCCAAGCGGTGGATGTTAGATATTCTTGGCTCAACCCACGCATGATCTCGTCCGGTCGAACATTTTCGATTCTGGGAATTCTCGAGCTCACGGTGGGATAGCTCTGTTCTGTTTCTTAATCATCATGTGTGTGTGCGTAGAGGAGTCCGCGTATGTCGATGCGCAGCTTCGGTCGCCGTGCCTTCACGCTCATTGAGCTGTTGGTGGTGATCGCAATTATTGCCATCTTAATTGGCTTACTCCTGCCCGCGGTTCAGAAAGTCCGTGAAGCGGCGGCCCGCATGAAGTGTCAAAACAATCTCAAGCAACTTGGGCTTGCTGCACACAATTATGAGTCGGCCACCGGGCATCTGCCGATTGGCTACTTCGGTCCTGATCCGGACCTCAATTACACCAGTTCGGGCAACCCACCCAACCTTCACGCAATGACGACCGGCTGTAACCATTTGGTTCTCATGCTGCCTTTCCTGGAACAGGAAAATCTCTATCGCTTGTTTGAGCAAGAGCTGTTTACCGATCCGATCCCGCCAGGGATCACTTCCTTACCTTTGTTTCGGCAACTTGCGGGGTCGAATGAGGCAGCTCAATATAAGATAAATATCTTGCTATGTCCAAGTGATGGGGATGAGAATCTTGGATCAACCGGCACCCCTGCCTATTACCAAGGAAACGATAGTACGAATTCCACGGGTTCGCAGCTCATCAGTATGTGGTACTGGGGCCCCCCGATCCTTCCGTTTGGAAAGACCAACTACGCCGCAGTCTGGGGATCCAATGGGCACATCGCGGCGACCCAGACGGAGGGTAACTATCTGGGCGCTGGCGGTGTTGGGCTGAATTTGCGAAAGTATGCTGGAATGTTCCATAACCGCAAGCGTATCAAGATCACTTCAGTCACCGATGGTTCCAGCAACAGCCTGATGTTTGGCGAAGGGCTCGGCGGGATCAATAGTAGTGGCCAGAGAACCTTCGTTTGGCGCTGGGTCAATGTTCATCCGATGCCCACCCGCCATGGCCTACGACAAAGTTATACCACCGGTTCAAGCTGGGCGCAGTTTGGGAGTCGCCACACCGGGATCACCCAATTCTGTATGGGCGATGGCTCCGTGCGTGGGCTTCGAGCGGGATCCACCTCACAAACCAATCCAGTGTCTCAGGATTGGTTTGTCTATCAGACACTCGCCGGGATCGCAGACGGCGATGTGATCAATGATTCTCTCTCCAATAACTAACCTCCGGCACTTTGGATAGAGAAGGGAATGATTGTATGGTTCGTCAGGTGATGTTCGCGATCGTCATCTTCTTCTTAACGATCAGTTCGGTTGGTTGCGGTGGCGAGAATACCGCAACCGCTCCGGAGAATCCCATTCCGCCATCGGACGAGGCTCCCAGCGGGCCTGGCGGTTCTGGGCGTGAGAAGAAACCGGCCGTCGCAGAGTAGTTCCGCGCCTTCTTGGCAATTCGACTCCTTGTTGCTAAACCCCCTAGAGGATCCTTGTTCAGGGATTGTCTAGGGGGTTTTTTCGTGAAGCGGATGAGTTGACATATGCCGTGTTGTGCCTTTTTGACGATGGATTGCCTGGATGGCTATGTCAGTGATGATCATTTATTGATTGCACCTCTCGAGCAACGTGGCTGGACCGTTACCATGGTTTCCTGGGAGCAACCCGGAATCGACTGGTCCCAGTATGATCTGGTACTCATCCGCACTCCCTGGAACTATCATCGTTTCCCCGACACCTTTCTCGAGACCCTCCAACGTATCGAGCACTCCACATCTCGGTTGGAGAATCCCACTCGGCTGGTCCGCTGGAACCTGCGTAAGACCTACCTTCGCGAACTTGCGCACCAAGGGGTTGCCATCGTCCCTTCTCTGTGGGGACATGGCATCGCTGTGAGCGAGATCGATCGGTTTTTTGACCAACTTGCCAGCGACACGATCGTGCTCAAACCGGTGGTTGGGGCGAACGCGGACGATACCTATCGCCTTCGCAAACCGCTGTCCGCTAGACAGCGTGAGGCGATTGCCACGACCTACGCCGACCGGGGTTATTTGGTCCAGCCCTTTCTCAACGCCATTATCCGTGAAGGGGAATTCTCGTTGATATATTTCGCTGGCGGCTTTAGCCATGCAATCTTGAAAACGCCCAATCCGGGGGACTTTCGCGTTCAGGAAGAACATGGTGGACTGATCCAATCGGTGACACCGGAGCCTGCATTACGCCAACAAGCCGATTCCATCATGAGCTGCATCCGACCGGCGCCTTTATATGGACGCGTTGACTTGGTCCGTGAAGGGCCAACCCGCTTCCGGTTGATGGAACTTGAATTAATCGAACCCGCTTTGTATTTACGAATGGATGCATCTTCTGCTGACCGATTTGCCAACGTCATCGATCAACGGTGTCGGTAGGGAATCGGTCACAACGGAATCACCCAATCTCTCGTTGTGGCATTTCACGCGGCCTTGGCCAGCGACTGTCGATCGTTCGCCGGCTGGACTAGTTGTGCTCGGTAAACCCGATGTAGTAAATGTAACACGGCCGGCAGCACGACCAAGGCGGCAAATAGGCTACAGGCCACACCGAGACTCAGGGTTTGACCCAGACTACTCATCCCTTGATGGTGTGCAAAGATCAGCGTCCCGAAGCCAATGATCGTCGTCAACGCCGCGACGAGAATCCCTCGACCTGTGGCCCAACTCAGACGATAATGCGAAGTCCCTAGCTCGCATTGGGTGCGAAAGTCATGCAAGACATGGACCCCATGATCGACGCCGACTCCGACGATCAATGGCAGAGCGATGAGATTGGCGGGGTTGAAGGGGATCTGCAGTAGTACCATGCCGCCAAGGCACAACAGGATGCCAATTGCCAGGGGTAGTAGCGCCAAGAGTACATCGCCCAGTTGACGGAAGTCGATGGCCAGAACAACCACGATCGCAATCAATGCATAGACACCTGCCCACATAAAGCCTTCACGCATCGAACGAAGACCGGCCAGGGTGCTGAATGGTTTGCCGGTCGCGTTGGGATCGACTTGATGGACTGCCGTCACAAAACGTTCAAGCGAGGAATACTCCCATAAACTCTCCCGGGCGAACGCTCGTACCAAGTATTCGCCATGCTTGCCGATGTAACGCTCCCGTAGCGAGTCCGGTAGATCGGCAATACCGACCGGCTCGGGGGTGGTCACCTTCTGTAGTTGGTGCAGATCCGCGGCGAGATCGGTTGTAAGTCGTGATTCAAATTCCTTCAAGCGGTTGATCACAAGCGTTCGAGGCAAAAGCATCAGTCGCCGTCGAAACGGCTCAAGCTGAGTTTCCAGCAAACGAACGGGTTTCAGATGTTGCGGCAGACTGCGACAGGCATCCTGTAGTCGCATGATCAAACCCAGAAGTCGATCCGGGTTCGGGGTTCCATGGGAAGGGATTGCTTCCAGCATAGGTAATCCCTCCAGACGTTGGTGGATCGAGGCAAGCACGGGCATTTTCTTCGCTTGTTCTCTCGGTATCAGGGAGGCAACCTCGACGACCTGACTTACCTCAGGGAGTGCCAGATACTGATCCTTGAGGGTCATGGCGTGCTTCGCCGAAGGGGTGAGGCTGACCGCACTCCAATTGGCCCCCTGAGTCTTCTCAATTAGGGTCTTTTCCCATGCGACTGACTCCAGATCGGGCTGCTGTAGGTGAAGTAAGTTGGGATCGTATTGGCTGCGACTCGCCAAAGCTGTGCTGACAACCAAGAGCACCCCGGTGAGTCCGAGGATCCATCCGGGACGGCGGGTCAGTCGAGGGAACCATGCCGCGGGTCGTTGCCGTGCAGGGGAGGTACTCATGGGTACTACCTCACCTCGATGATAGACCTCTCTTCTCCTACTCAGCATCAACATCGCGGGGAGTACCGTAAAACACGACAGGGCGCACAACAATACCCCACACCCGGCGATCCAACCGAGTTCCGCAACTCCCTTGAAATCCGCAAGCATGGTGGCGAAAAACGCGAGTGAAGTGGTCAGTGCAGCCGTCGCGATGCTTGGCCCGATTTGCCGGGCGGTGGCAGTCAGAGCAGCCAAGGTATCCGCAGAGCGAGGCTGTTCGACTTCATAGCGCGCTATCCACAACACGCCGTAGTCGCCGATCCCGATCAACATGACAGCAAAGGTCGCCGAGAGAATATTCAAGTGTCCGACCGTCAGCGTCAACCAGCCCAACGCCCAGATGGTCCCAATCACCATCGTGCCCACCGTTAACGCTGGGGAACGCCAGCGTCGGTACACGACCAAATACAGAAGGCAGACTCCGGCAAGTGCGAGGACCGCTGCAGATTGCGAATCTTGTTCGCTCGCCACCATCTCGTCATTTTCCAGCACCGGCAGCCCGGTCAGCCCTAAACGCAGCATGGGATAGTCGTGCGCTACTTCAGCGATCGTGCTGCGAAGGGTTTGCACCGCCTCCCTGGCAGGGGTAAAGGATGCTCGGTCGCTGACGGGACGGACCAGTAAAAAAGCCAGTCGCTGATCTTCACTGAAAAAATAGCGGGGTTCCTCGATATGACTGAAGGACCCTTGCGACCGAGAAGAGTCAAGGAGACTCATCCATGGATTCTTGTATTTTTTGGAATTGTCCAGGGTGGCGCGTGCCGCGGCGAGGACAGGAGAGAGTTGATCGATCAGTTGGCGGTCCGCAGCGCGAAACGGCTGCCCTTTGTTTCGTTGCTCGACCGCTAAGCAGGCTTGGTGAACCATCATTTCCAGTGTCAAGGATTGCCAGGCCAGAGGTGCCAGTGGACCCAGCAGGATATCCATCGACTGTAATTTCTCGACGATCGTGGTGAGCTCATCTTGGCTGAGATAAAGTCCTGCCCGGTTGCTCAGGGAACGTAGATCGACTTTGTAGAACAACCGATCAAACTGAGTGGGATGTTGGTGGATGCCGCGGGCAATCTGTTCCAGCGCTTCACGCATCCGTTGCGGCGAGCGACCCTCGACCACCACCACCATATCGTCGTCGTTGCCAAAGGCGTCAATATAAGCTTGCCAACGCTGCTGATGCGCTTTGTGGGCACTCATGAGGTCTGAGCGTTGCGTGTGATATTCTAATTGCGTGAAGGCGAGCCCGAGGGACCCGATGGTCAGCATCAGACTGACGAACAGGACCAGCCTAGGGTGGCAAGCCACCCAGCCAATCCATTGGCCCAAACCCCGGGCAAGGTGCCCAGCGTGGGACTGTGCGGGAATGTCCGCGACCATCCGTTCCTCACTTCAGCTCCATGCGGTCCTTCTGCGGCTCGGAATTCTAGGACAACAACCCATTCCTCGCAACCCGAATGAACAAGGCAGGAAGCAATCCGGTAAGCGTCGCGATCCCGACAGCCCAATCATCATCGGGCGAACACCGACGCGGGAACGGCCCTCGCTTCCAAGGGACGCCAGCGTTGCTTGAGCCGAGTGAAGGCGCGATGGGGATCTTGCTTACAGAAAATCAGTCTTCCTGGTCGAGCAAAAAACTTTCGGACGATTGCCCCTTCGGGGCTCGAGCCAAGATCCTCTACCCATCCCTTGTATGTCTCTCGATGTACTTGCGACCATTGCTGTAACTTGTCCGCATGTCCGCGGTTGATATGAACGACATGATCCCAGATATCCGCGGCATCGAACATTCGCTTCAGCGGATCTTGGATACCTGGCTCTTTGATATCCAAGTGGATGAGGATGTCGCGCTGGCGGGCTAACTCGATGAAGGCTGCCAAGGTCGGGATGCATTGTGTGTGCGGGCGATCGGGATCCCCTCCCCGTACCTGTAAACGGGCTAACGCGGCGTAGGTGAGATCTTTGCCACGGCCCTTCCCGTTGGTATGGCCCTCGAGGGATTCGTCATGGAACAGATACAATAACCCATTTACACTTTCACGAATATATATTTCGACTCCGTCCGCGTTCCGATTCATCGCCTCGGCGTAGGCGGCGAGGGTGTTCTCTGGGGCGAATGCGGTGGCTCCCCGATGCGCCATCAGGAGCGAGGGCTTTTATCTGCTCGTTTGTACTCGTTGATGACGTCTGGTCCGCGCGACGGAAGACTCGGGCTGGACGGTGGTCACATATTCCGGTGGGGTGGCCTGGACAGCTGTGTTGCACAGAAGCACCGTCCAGGCGAGTGAGCCGAAAAGTGTGTGACATGGCAGCGGCATTGTGTATCTCCGGATTCCGGTGTTCGTGCCAGGACAGGGTGGGTGGCAGCTTCAACACATCCATTCCGATCGCGTGGCGTGATCTCGCCAGGCCGCTCGCAGGATCGACGGCCATCGCTTGGGTAATCTTGGCGTTGCTGGGGAAAAGCATGGATCGATGGTCATGGTTCTTAGGCAGTTCACGCCGGGTTGAGGATATGCATCGTTGCTGGGCTAGACGGTGAAAACAGGATGTGGCTTTGTTGATTCAATGGAAACTTCACACAACCTTCATCTGATTATCCTTGCTTGGGCCCATAGTGATTCATACATATCCTCTAGGTTGTGTATTCAGCCTCCTCATCCTATGACTGCTCGGGATGAGCGCCCTTTTTATGGATGCATGGAGCCAGCAGATGGAAAAACGTCACGACGCAAAAAAAAATCACAAGCGAACTCAACCCAGTCTGCGTCGGGTGCTGGATGTTTTGGAAGACCGGACGGCTCCCGCAGTTTTGAGCGGGTTCCTGTTCAACGACCTCGAAGGCGATGGTGTGCGCGCTTCATCGCTCGAGCCTGGACTCAGCGGGATCGACTTCCGGTTAGCGCTGCCCGGCGACGATGGGGTTTTTGACACGGCGGATGATGTTCTGTTGGGAACCTTCTCCTCGGCGGGTGACGGCAGCTACAGCGTCATGGACGTCCCCGATGGTCTGGTGCGGGTCGATCTCCTGGAGGATACCCTGCCTGAGGCGTTTTTGCCGGTGAATGCTGACCCGACTGAGCTGACGGTGCTGGGCGACACCACCCTTGACCTGGCCATCCGCGATGCACGGGCACCACTGCCCCAGATCCCGGCAGGAGCCGAAGCTCCCGGGGAGTACCCGGTGAGCAGTGTTTCGGGCGCGAACTTCAATGTGGCTCCTCGACCGGGGAGTGTGCTTGGTCAGAGTAGTGGCGATGAACTCCGGGTCGAGGTCGCCGCCTCCGGGCCGTTCACCTGGACCGACGTTCGACACAACCGGGGGGACATCGCGCCGAGCATCAGCCCCTACGACCCGAACGACGCCGCCAGCTTCCCACCGGATGACTTCGTCAATTGGCAACCCAGCAGTGGTCCTGCGACACACTCCTGGCAAATTAACCACCAGGTCGGCTTGGCTTTCTCGACCGCACGTGACAACGGGATCGAAAACGGTGACACCTTTGATGGGACGGTTCCCACCGGGACGGTTCATGGTGTGACGTATTTCAATACCGGGTTCCGGTCCGGAGTCGGCTACGACATGGTCGATGGGACCTATGGCTCGGGCGGCAACTCCATGGACCTGCAGTTGGGCCTCTCAGGCTTTGTCTCCGAAGGCACCTTTAGCGTCGGTGCATCGTACTTCCCGTTCGCCCAGGGCTGGGTCGGCGGTTATGTCAGCAATGTCATCGGCTTGAACGGAGAAGCGAGCTTCGACCAGAGTTCGGCGACGGAGGATCTGGATCCGAGCGTAGTCACCTGGCAACCGGGCACCTTCGGCGATTTTAGCGATGGGCTGGCAGCAATCGACCTGACCAGTTTCCAGAACGATTTCACGCCAGACAACGGGATGTTGTTCGTCGCCCCGAACTCGCAAGACAACAACACGAACATCGCCGGGGTCCTGCCCAATGGCAACGGCTGGACCGTGGCCATCCGGGAAGATAGTGAGTTGGATGACACCTTCCTGGCGGGCAGCTTTGACTCCCAGTTCCAGTTTATGTATGTCGATTTCCGCTACGACGGGTTGATCGGCGGCGTCGTCGATGGCGCGACTGGGTCGGTCGAGAACGGTGCGGGAGACTTCACCCTGACCCGCCAAGACGTCGGCACCTATGCCCTGCAAATCCCGGGCAAAACCGACGACAACGGCAACCTGATCTTGACAATTGCCGATGCGACCGAGGCCGATGCCACGCTCCCCGAGCGGGCGTTTATGTCTTATGAGTATGACCCGGATAGCGACAGTTTCATCATCCAGGTCCGTGAGTTGGCGAGCGGGAACGACCCGTTTGGCGAGGCCTCGTTGTTGACCGATGCCAGCTTCTACTTCACCTGGGTCGACTTCGAGAACCCGCTCACCCCGCAGCTCCAACAAGCGGGCACCTTGTCGGGTTCGGTATTCAACGACTTCGAAGGGGACGGGGTACGAGGCTCGACCTTGGAGCCCGGCGTTGAAGGGATTGATTTCCGTGTCATCTTGCCGGGGGATGATGGTATTTTCGGCACCGGGGACGATGTCCTTTTCGGTACCTTCACTACGGCGACCGATGGTAGCTACAACGTCCCGGATCTGCCCGACGGTCCGGTGCAGGTCGATTTGACCGACGACACGCTGCCTGAAGCTTTTCTTCCGGTCAATGACGACCCTAGCGTGGTGACGGTCATGGGGAGCACCACCCTTGACCTGGCCATCCGCGATGCACGGGCACCACTGCCTCAGATCCCGGCAGGAGCTCAAGCTCCTGGGGTTTACCCGGTGAGTAGCGTTTCGGGTGCAAACTTCAACGTCGCTTTGCAGCCTGGGAGTACCTTGGACGGGAGTGGCTCGAACGATCTTCGCGTCGTCCTCGATGGTGCCGGACCATTCATCTGGACCGATGTGCGGCACAACGAGGGCGATCTCGCCCCAAGTATCAGCCCCTACGATCCCAATGATCCGGCTAGCTTTCCGCCAGACAGCTTTGTCGAATGGGCTCCCCCTTCGGGCCCATCGACCCATTCCTGGCAAGTGAATCATCAGGTCGGTTTGTCCTTTGCCACCGTCCGCACCAACGGAGTCGATAACCAAGACACCTTAGACGGCGTCAATCCGGTCGGTACGGTCTATGGCGTTGCCTACTTTAACACCGGTTTCCGCTCGGGAATCGGCTATAGCATGGTCGATGGTTCCTACGGCGCAGGCGGCAACTCTCAAGACTTGCAAATGGGCTTGGCCGGTACGCCGAGCGAGGGCAGCTTTGATGTCGCCGCTTCGTTCTTCCCGTTCTCCCAAGGTTGGGTGGGAGGATATGTCCGTAACGTCGCCGGACCCAACGGGGAAGCAAGCTTTGATGAGAACTCGGCGACCGAAGATTTAGATCCCAGTGTGGTCCAGTGGTTGCCGGGTACTTTTGGGGATTTCAGCCAAGGCCTAGCACGGGTCGATCTCACCAGCTTCCAGAGCGACTTCACGCCGGAAAACGGCATGCTTTTTGTTACGCCGAACTCGGCGAATAACAGCGCCAACATTGCCGCGGTCGTGCCGGGCGGGACCGGGCACTGGGACGTGGCCATTCGTGAGGACAGTGAGCTGGATGATGCGTTCCTGACCGACATCAGTGACGCGGAATTTCAGTTCATGTATGTCGACTTCCGTTACCAGAACCTGATCGGCGCATCCGTCGAGGGGGAGACCGGAAACGTGATCCGGGGAGCCGGGGACTTTACGCTCGAGCGCCAGGATGTGGGGACCTACGCCTTGACCATCCCGGGCAAGAC
Source organism: uncultured Alcaligenaceae bacterium (assembly GCA_964410665.1). Lineage (GTDB taxonomy): Bacteria > Planctomycetota > Planctomycetia > Gemmatales > Gemmataceae > CAYPIE01. The sequence goes on along the minus strand of CAYPIE010000004.1, from coordinate 9,463 downwards.
CGGCTCGGACGGCAACTTGCTGTTGACGGTCTCGGGTGCCAGCGAACAGGATCTCAATCTCGCCGAGCGGGCATTCATGTCGTATGACTACGATCCCGACAATGGCAACTTTATCATCCAGATACGTGAACTGGTTCTTGGGAGTAATCCCTTCGGCGAGGATGCAGCTCTAACCGATGCCAACTTTTACTTCACCTGGGTCGACTTTGAAACCCCTGTGACACCGGTATTACAGCAGGCCGAAGCTCCGGCGGTTGTCATCAACGAGTTTGTCTTCGATAACCCGGGAAGTGATCTACGTGACTTTGTCGAGATTTATAACGCGGATTCTGAAACCATTGACCTTGGTGGATGGATCATTGGCTCAAGGGATCGTTACAACAACGAAGGGCTCAACGGACCGGTCTACACCATCGCCGATGGTACCCAGGTTGCTGCGGGCGCGTACTTTGTCCTCGGCTTACCCGGCACGCAGAATGTGGATCAAGTGGTGGATAATCCCCTCGGGACAGGGGGACGATTATTTGAAAATCGCAATGAGACGATTGAACTACGCGATTCCGATGGGAACTTGATCGACGCGGTTTATGTCGAGGTCAACAAGGAAGTGACCAGCACGCCAGCTCCGGCGTTCCCACTACCCGATGATGTTGTGTCCGAGATCGGCGGCGGATTCTGGGATAACATGCAGTTCGCGGAATCTCCCTCCAATGGCCAACCGGCGAGCTTTGCCCGCTATCTCGATGGGGTGGATCGCGATCTCAACGGATTGGACTTCGGTGTCCGCCCGGCCACTCCGGGGACGACCAACGCTCCTTCTGTGGTCACCACCTTCTCCTTACCCGATGCCGATTCCCTAGGCCTTCTGTCGCCGATCCCGGGCTTTACTGCGGGCAGCTACGCTGGGCCGTTGACCATCAATCCTGGTGAAGAAAACGAATTCAACACCAATGTGATCCCGTCCCCGCCGGAGGGGAACACGGCCATCATTGCCTGGGATCCAGCGGGTGGCGGCAACCTGGTGGTTTCCGATGCCGTGTTGCAGGCCACCGAGGCCGAGCCTGCTAGTTTCAATATTCTAGTGTATATTGATACCAATGAGACGGTCGGTCTATCCGGCCGCTCGGACTTCACTGCCTACGGAATCGGTACCGCAGGTCCGATCTTCAATCAGCTCGACCCTGCCGGCTTCTTTGCCGGGACTCAAGTTGGGACCGTCGGCGGTGTTACCTGGTATTTGGGCCGCGATGAAAACCGCGTGGTGCTGTATCTACTCGAGGGGGACGGGGGGAACTCCGAGCCGGGCAACAATGTCAACATTCTCGCGCAGATCACTCTTAGCGATAATGATCAGCAGTTCTTTGCCTCGGATTGGTACGAACTCGGGATTTCGGTGGATGCAGCCGGCAACATCTCCGGCAGCTTTAGTGGGACCCCCAGCACAACCTACACTGGGCAAACGGTAGCGGGTTTTGCCGGCTCCTTCTTCGTCGGTTATCTCGAGGTTGGCGATGGCAATAGTGCCGGCCGGCAGGACATTCGTCCGGCTACCTTCGTCCAAGCTGGGTCCGCTGCACCCCAGACCTTGCAAGTCCAAAGTACCATGCCAACAAGTTCGGGTGTCGTGGTGCAGTTCAGCCGACCCATCAGCCTCAGCGAATTGAACTTGTATGAAGATGGTACGCTCGGTGACCCGGACCTCGTACTTCTGGGACCCGATGGCCAACCGATCAATGGCACCTTGATTCCTGCAAAAGATGCTCAGAGTATGACTTTCGTGGCTACTGGGGGGCCCTTGGCTGCGGGTGACTACACCCTGACCTTGGTCAGCGCCGTCAACGCCTTCACTGACACCGACGGCGAGCTACTCGACGGCAACGCCGATGGCACTGCAGGTGGCGACTATGTGGAGATGTTCACGGTGTCCGCGATCAGCGAGGTGGTGGTGAGCCTACCGGACTTTGCCCGCTTCGCGGGTCAAGCGGTGGTGGTGCCGAACACCGGGGCGGGCTTGCCGATCACCCTGAGTGATGTGACCGGTGTGACGGAGTTGAGCGTGGAACTCGCGTACAATCCGGCGGTGCTGACGATCACGGGTGCCGAGGTGGCCGAAGGATTGCCGGCAGGTTCAACGGTGAACGTGGACACGAGCACCGAAGGGATCGCGCTGGTGACATTCAGCAGCCCGAGTGCGTTGAGTGGAACGGACGTGTCGCTGGTGAACTTGGTCGCGAGCGTTCCCGGTGACGCTCCGGCGGCGGTGGGCCAAGTGCTGACGCTTGGCAACCTGAGCATCAACGGCGGGGCAATTCCGGCGGTTGGCGACTCGGCGGTACACGCGGCGTCCTACTTCGGGGATGTGAACAACGATGGCAGCATCAGCGTTACCGATGTCACCGAGGCCCTCGAAGTGGCCGCGGGGCAGGACTCCGGCTTTGCCGCGCGGCCGCTGGTGGACCCGCGGCTAGTCAGCGACATTGATGGCGATGCCAGCGTGTCGGTGGGCGATGTCGTGTTGTTGCTCCAGGCCGCTGCCGGCCAGGTCGTGCCACAGATCCCGCTGATTCCTTAATCCAACTTCCCGTCGATTCACCGACTCTAGGAGCCCGGGGTTAACCGGGCTCCCATGCTTGTCACAGATCCCTCATCGAAACAAGGAAAGGGAAGCAGGTTCAGCGAGGCGATCACTTCTCGGCCACATTTTCATCCAACATTTTGAAGCATCATCGAGCAACCGGACCTCCAACTTGATGTGGAAACCTACACAAACGAATCTCAACTCGGTAGTGGTTTAAGGTGTATCCATCTCGTCACTAGAAATCTGTCGAATGAAGGGAACATGGTGCAGTATCTCCAGCCTTTGGGAAGGTCCATACCTTTCTCCAGCTGAACCAAAATGAAAAGACAATCGCTAACTCGATTCGTTGTAATCGATTGCGGCCTCACATGTTGATTTCGGATCTATCGCCAATCTTCATATTTCTGCGTTTTTCCCGGTAGATCGTTGGTGTTCACGGGGGAGTTCCGGGGGTAAACGGTATGTTGGGTGCTAGATATTACATAAGTCTGGTTTTTTCTCATACGGATCTGTAGCAGATTTAAGATAGAGATAAGGCACTTCGGCACAATACCTGACAAGCGAGACAGGTATGAGGCAACAGGATCAGGATGATTGGGAAAATTGTGAACTTTGTAAAGACAGGAAGAAAGGTTGTTGAAACTGAATTCCTAGCTGGATTCCATTCTGGCACTGAATATCAATACGGAGACTCGTTCTAGATCTTAAAGCTCGTTCAAGACAGGGCCTTGAGGCCGAATCGACTTTTGGATCTTCGTTATTACCGGAGGAATGTATCAGGAGATGTCATGAGATCGTCTCATCACTGTGAGCGACCAGCCTGACATTCCCTCCGTTTATTATATCAGCGTTCGTTTCATGGTTGAACTAACTCTCTAGGAGTGTACTTCATGCTGAACTCAGCGCGCAACGACCGCAATCGCCGCCTGGCTTCCAAGCGGGGCCTACAAATGGAAAGCCTCGAAGACCGAGTGACGCCGATCGCTCCGATCGTTTCGACGTTAATGCCGATGGATGATGCCGGCGATGTGGATGTCGCCAGCAATCTGATGGTTCAGTTCGACCGTGACGTCGAAGTGGGCAGCGGGAACATCTCAATCCGGGAGATCGGCACGGATACGTTGATCGAGTCGATCAATGTGACCTCCAGTCAGGTGAGCCTGTCGGGTGACACGCTGACGATCGACCCAGCATCTGCTCTGCCGGAAGCGACGCCGCTGTATGTGACGATTGACGCGGGTGCGGTACGTTCGCTGACGACATCGCAGGACCTGACCAGCGAGAACTTCAATGGTGTGAACCTGGGTCCGACCAGCTCGAGCGAAGCGGCAGGTCTTGGGGACGGTAGTGACTTCACGTTGACGCCGCCGACGGGCTGGTCGAGCAGCTTCACCGGTGCCAACGGTGTCAACGAGTTCAATGGCTGGAGCTTCATCGACGAGAATTTCTGGGACGAGTTCAGCTTCATCAATGCTTCACCGGGTGGGGAAGGTGCACGGAACGAGTTCCTGGCCGATGAGGGGACCCCGTTTGCGGTGGCCGATGCGGCGAACTGGGGCTGGACGTTGAGTAACCAGTTCGCCAACCCTCCAGGTACGCAGCCGCCTGGTGGTACCTTCGAGACGACCTTGACGACGCCGTCGCTGGACCTTTCGGGTGTGGAGGCGAACTCGCTCCGCGTGACGTTCGACTCGAGCTGGGTGATCGACGGGAACGGGACGCAGGAAGCGACGATCACGGTGTCGTATGACGGTGGTGCCGAAGAAGAAGTATTGGTGTGGTCTTCGGATTCGGCGGATGCGAACTTCAAGGCGACCGAGACGAACGAGACCATCACGGTGCTGCTGCCGAACCCGGCGGGTGCTTCGTCGGCGGAAGTCAGCTTTAACTTCAGCGCCGAGGACGATGACCGTTGGTGGGCGTTCGACAATGTCCAATTCCAGGGCGAAGTAGTCGCGGCTCCAGGGACGGGTGATCCGTTCGAAGGTTTGACCGGCTTTACCAGCTGGAACTTCGCAACGACCGGTATCGATGGCGATGCCCCGCAGATCGTCAGTGTTACCCCAGCCCCTGGTTCCACCGGTGTATCGCTCAATCCTCAGATCGTGATCGAGTTCGATGAGCCGGTCCAGGCTGGGATCGATGGCTTCGTCGATATTCGTCTGACCACCGACAACGTTCTGCTCGACGACACCGTTCTTGAACGCGTGGATGTCAACTCTTCGCAAGTGGTCATCGACGGCAACACCGTCACTGTGACTCTGGACAACGCGCTGCCGGATTCGACGGATGCCTACGTCTACCTGTCCCCAGGTGCTTTCCTGGACTTGTCCGGGAACTTCAACACCACCAGTCTACTGGTCGAAGACTTCGAGGGTGTCGAGCTGGTCATGCGCGACTCCGTACTCGCCAACGACGGTGCGGCGGGTATCGACCTGAACGACTACGTGCTGCTGGCGGAAGGCCAGCTGGACGTGCAGCAGACTGGTCCTTACACCTTCGGCTTGACCTCCGACGACGGTGCCTCACTGCGGATCTTCGACGGCAGCGGGAGTATCGTGACGCAGATCCGCTCCGACGTGCTTCGTGGGATCGGTACGGTGGACCTGTCACCAGTGGCGAACCTGACCGCGGGTGAGACCTACACCTTCGAGTACTTCTACTTCGAGCGTGGCGGTGGGTCGGGCGGCGAAGCGATGTACGCCCCGGGCAACAAGACCGGTTTCGATGCGGACTTCCGCCTGATCGGCGATGCCAGCCAGGGACTGGGCATCGTTGGCGAGATCACGGCGACCACGCTGGTCGCCGCCGGGGCCACGATCGACAGCCTGGCGGATGCCGAGGCTCTGATCAACGGCTCGACTCCGCAGGTGCCGCCGTTCCCGCAAAGCGCGGCCGTGCCGGTGGTGGACTTCAACAACACTGGCAGCTCGGGCAGCTTCCCGGTCGACCTCAACGTGCCCGGGACTCCAGAGAACACTGCTCCGGAAGACCGACCGAATCGGGATTTCGCCACCCTCAACGTGGCTCAAACTGAGGCCGGCGAGCTGCTGGGCTGGGAACTGGACACCCGCACCACCCCGACCAACGCCACGGTGAGCTCGGACGACTTCCCGTATATTCCCTTCTCGGTCTTGGACAAGAACTGGTGGATCAACCAGCAAGGCAACCAGAACCGTGTCCTGTTCGAGGATGGATTTAACAACCTGATGGTGGTCGACCCCGATGCCTACGACGACTTCATCGACATCGGCAACAACCAGCTCACGGCCGAAGTCCGCACCAACCCGATTCCGCTCGACGGCATCCTGGAAAACACCGCCGAGGTGAATTTCCTGTCGAGCTTCCGAAACAGTGGCGGCGTGATGCGGGTCGCGTTCCGGGGCGAGTTCTTCGATGAGTCGAATAACTCGCTGGGTACCACCACCTACTTCACCTGGAGCTCCGAGGAGAGCCGTCCAGACTTGAAGATGACCGCTTACAGCGAGTTGGTGGAACTGGAGCTGGGCAACCCGGCCGGCGCGGCCAGCGTCGAGCTGATCTTCGACATGGAAGAAGCTGGCAACAACTGGTGGTGGGCTGTCGATGACATCCAAGTGACCGGGGCCGGCTTGGTGGGCAACCCGAGCGCGGCCGTCACCGACCCGACGACTTTCGCCTTCCAGACCCGCAACGCCCCGAGCATTGTGGAGCTGACTCCGCCCGATGAGACCGTCGGTGTCGATCCGGACACCACGCTGAGCATCGAGTTCGAGGAGCCCGTGTTCAAGGGCACCGGTGTGATCGAAGTCCGCAACCTGTCCGATGACCAAGTGGTCGAGGCCATCGACGTTACCTCCGATTTGGTGGTCATCACCGACAACCTGGTCACCATTAATCGCTCAGTGACCCTGGACGATGGTGGCTACTACGTCAGTGCTCCCGAAACTGTGTTCGTTGATGCGCAGGGCAACCCGTTCCTGGGCCTCAACGACAGCACTACCTGGAACTTCTTTGTCGGCGGCCAGCCCGAAGTGACTTTGGTCTTCCAGCAGGGTGGTGAAATCACTGCGAACGGCAACGGTACTGGCGTGACCTACGAGGGCACTCAGGACGCTGACCCCGCTGGGCAGGCGCCAACCGGCGTCCGCAACCGCGGCCAGCTCAACCCTGACGGCTCCGACGGTGGTGCTCCGGTCCATGGCTTGACCAAGTTCGAGGATATCATCGGAAGCGGCATTGGCCAGATCCCAGAGGGGTCCACCATTCTGTCCTCCAGCCTGCAGTTCACCATCTCGGGACCAGGCACCCCGCTGAACATCCACGAGATGCTCCAGGACTGGGATGAGGATCAGATCACCTGGAATGGTCTGGGGCAATCCCCGTTTAACGCCACCCCGGGTATCCAGGGTGACGGCGTCGATGCAACCGCGGCCTTGTTCACCTTCGCGGCTCCGGTCTCCATCACCGACCTCGATGTGACCGAGTCCGTGCAGAATTGGGCCGATGGCAACTCGAACTTCGGCTGGGGCTTTACCCCGACCGGCAACGACGGTGTTGACTGGCAGTCTTCCGAGGCCGCTTCGGTTGACCAGCGTCCGCGACTGGTCGTGACCTTCCAGCCGCCGGACCTTTCCGCTCCAGAAGTTCGTAACCTGAGCCCGAACCTGCCGCTAGACGGTGGTCAGAACGTTCCGGTTGATAGTAATCTGACCATCGGCTTCAACGAGGACATCCAGGCCGGTACCGGCGACATCACCATCCGCCGCCTGGCAGATGATACTGCGGTCGAAACCATCTCTGTCACGAGCGGAGCGGTTAACTTCGAAGGTCGTACCCTGACGATCGATCCGAGCAGCGACCTGCCGGCTGCCACGGACCTGTACGTCGAGATCTCCGCCGGTGCCATCACTGACGAAGATGGTAACGGCTTCGATGGCATTAGCGCCAAGAGCGTTTGGACCTTCTTCACCGAAGCTGCCGAGCCTCTGACCATCACCAGCTTGACCCCGACCGATGACAGTAGTGTCAGCGATACGAGCATCAATCTGGAGATCGCCTTCAATCGTCCGGTGGTTGCCGGAACTGGCAATGTATCGATCTTCCAGGCCATCGATGACTCCCTGGTCGAGTCGATCGACGTCACCTCGGGTCAGGTCAGCATCAACGGTGAGACCGTCACCATCGATCCCAGCAGTGCCCTGACTGCCGGCGAGGAATACTATGTGCTCGTCGACTTCGGTGCCTTTGAGAATGCCAACGGCGACACCGTCAGCACGGTAACCCCGCTGTTCCAGGACTTCGAAGGCTTGACCATGTTTGACAGCCTTCTGTCGTCCGACGGTGACGATGAGTCCGACTTCACCACCCTGGCTCGCGCCCAGGAATTGGGTGAACTCATCGGCTGGGGCGGCTCTTTCGCACCCGAGGGTGGTCGTGAAGAATTTGGTGGGTTCACCTTCCTGGACAAGAACTACTGGATTGCCCAGCAAGGCAACCAAGATCGTGACCGCTGGAATGGTGGTACCGGTGTGGTGGTCGTTGCCGATGGCGATGCCTACGACGATGGCTTCGGCATTCCTAACCGCGCGGGGATGTTCTTCCTGACCACTCCGGAAATCCCGACCACCGAGTTGGGCGATGAAGTGAACCTGTCGTTTAACTCCTCGTTCCGTCCGTACGACGTGCAGCGTGCGACCATCGAAGTTCGCTTCGATGGCGGCGAATGGGAGCTTCTCGACGAGTTCACCACCGAGAATAGCGGTGGGAACAGTGCGTTCAACCGCATTGATGACACCCCGAGCTACAGCTCGACTCTTCCGGCCGGCACCAGCAACGTCCAGTACCGCTTTGGCTATCTGGACTTTGACAACGACTGGTGGTGGGCCATCGACAACGTGCAGGTGACCGGCAGCATTGGTCAGGCCGGACTCCGGGACGATGAGGGCTGGAACTTCGTGGTCGAAGCCGGTACCGACGTCCCGGTGAGCACGACGATCACCAGCAGCGGTGTGGAGATCGCCTTCGACCGTCCGATGGATGTGTCGGTGCTGAACCTGTACGAGGACGGCAATCTTGGCGAAGCGGACCTGGTGCTGAGCGGCCCCAACGGGGATGTGTCGGGTTCGTTGATTCCGGATGGTTCGGGTCAGACCTTCCAGTTCGTGGCGACGGGTGGCGTGCTGGAAGCGGGCGACTACACGTTGACGCTGATCAGCGGTGCCAATGCGTTCGTGGGAACGGACGGCGAAGCCCTGGACGGTGACTTCGACGGTACGCCGGGCGGTGACTACGTGGAGACGTTCACCGTTGCGGCGATCAGCGACGTGGTGGTGAGTGTTGCGGACTTTGCCCGGTTTGCGGGTCAAGCGGTGGTGATTCCGAACACCGGTGCCGGGTTGCCGATCCGTTTGAGTGATGCGACGGGTGTGACGGAGTTGAGCGTGGAGATCGCGTACAATCCGGCGGTGCTGACGATCACGGGTGCCGAGGTAGCCGAAGGGTTGCCGGCGGGTACGACGGTGAACGTGGACACGAGCACCGAAGGGTTGGCGTTGGTGACGTTCAGCAGCCCCAGCGCATTGAGCGGGACGGAGTTGTCGATCGTGGAGCTGGTCGCGAGCGTTCCCAGTGATGCACCGGCGGCGGTGGGCCAAGTGCTGACGCTTGGGAACGTGAGCATCAACGGTGGCTCGATCGGAGGCATCGGCGACTCGGCGGTGCATGCGGCGGCTTACTTCGGTGATGTGAACAACGATGGTTCAATCAACGTGAGTGACGTGACGGAGACGCTGCAGGTTGCCGGTGGTACCGATGCCGGTTTTGCGGGTGTAGCGTTGGTGGATCCTCGCTTGGTGGGTGACATCAACGGTGACGGTTTGCTGACGGTGGGCGATGTGTCGATCC
>CAYPIE010000003.1:0-194073 GCA_964410665.1 uncultured Alcaligenaceae bacterium | reverse complement strand
CGGCGGGTTCCCACCCGCCGCCCAGAAGGAATCGCCCCGGTCCAACGCGCCACCCACCCAGCGAGCGTGTGTCAACACTTTCCAGCCTCCGGTGTGACGCTTACGGATGCCCCACTCTGGTCCGACACCGGGTCGTCATCTCGATCGAAGTGACCCACTCGTGTCCGCGCACCCAGGAATCCAGGGTAAGGCGTCGGCTCCTGTACCCAAAAAGTTCATTCTTGGTTGCTAGGCTTCCCTGACGCTTCCTCACCCACTGTGCGTGCGATCTCGACCGAGGCGAACAGGGCCTCGTCTTCAAAACGAAGCGTCAGCACCACTTCCTGTAACGAACTCAAGAACCGGGCGAACGATGACTCCGCCCGCAAGCCCAGGTTTTGCCGCGACTGGCGGCGGTTGCCGTGCACGCTACACACCACCGCGCGGCGATCGTTCCAGCCGTAGGTACCACCATCTGGGCAGTGGTAGGTGACGCCATACTTGGTGAGAGCTAGCCGGTTGATCTGGCCTGGGGGGGTGTCATACAGGTTCGCCAGAGTGTCGATCGAGATGATGTTGCCGTGACAGGCCTCGCGGGCTTTTTCTTCCCAGTACAGCTGGAGGCTGTCGCGGAACTGGTTCAGTCCGTTGCGGTTGAGCCGTAACAATAGGTGTGCTTCCCGGGTGGTGCCCTCGTCTTCCCGTCGGGCGTCGATCACCTCACGAAGCGTGCCGGGTTTGGTCGCCGCGACCAGCTGGTTGCCCAGAAGGGCCACGTGCAGTCGGACTTTTAGGGCGTAAAACTGGTAGGTGAGCACATACCATGAGTGCCCCTTGTATTCCGGGAGGCGGTAAGCGTCGAGTCCGGCGGGCAGGGTGATGAATCGCCCCTGGTTCAAGAAGGCTTTACTGGACAACAGCTCAAGCAGGCGAGCGGCTTTCCTTTGGTCCTTGATGTCGATGGTGACGTAGACCGGCAAGTTTAAGGCATAGACGATTGCGCTGGCGATGGCTTGTTCCTTTACCCCCACATTGGTAGGGAGCGGGAGATTGCTCAACGGACGAAGTCGTAGGGGGTCGATTTCCAGGATGGTGTCCGCGTCACACAGGTGGAAGAAGATTCGTTCGCCGAGCCAGGATAGGTCCGTCAGCGTCGGATCGGCCTCCAAGGCTTCGGGTAGCCCTGGCAGGGTACGGAGGAAGCTGGCAACCTGCTCCTGATTGATTACAGCGCCGAGAGAGACAACGGCCGACGGCGCGATGCCCGCGGTGGATACCGATTTCGCTTGATCGGCGACCGCATCGCGCAGGTCGCGATACAAACTCAATTCGGGCAACGGCAGGATGCAGGCCTCGAGCTTGACACGTTGACCGGCGTGGAAGCGTAAGGCGATGGGGTCAAACGCACCCTGCCAGACCTGCTGGTATGCTTGCCGATAGACCTGGTAGGCATCCCGCTCTTGCTGAGAGACCTGGAGGACTTCCAGCTCGGCATTTGGGGTCAGGTAGCGGAGCCGATTGTGCGCTGAACATGAGCAGGTGTCGCGGGACGGGTCGAGGGCGTATGCCCCGCCGTGTGGGCAGGTTAGCCGGTCCGGCTGGATGTACCCCCCTTGGGCCAGCTCGCTCAGCGATTGGGGAGAACGCCCGTGTTCCATGCGAAAGAACAGGGAGGCGTTGTTGAGCATGATGAGGTTGTTGAAGCACTGCAGCCGTCGTTTCTCGGAGATTTTCAGCGAGGGGCCGATCATACGCTTGAGGAAGGCTTCGGAGCCATAGAAGTAGCCGTCTTCAGGCTCATCGCTGGGGGGCAACAGGGTGGTGACGTAGCGGTAGTCGAGGGCTTTGAACAGGCTTGGCTCGCCGTTGGTAAGGCAGTAAGCGATGCGGCGAATCGCTCGAGGTGAATTCGAGTAGACGGCATAATCCCCATGTCGGAGGCTGAACGCGCTCACCGAGCGGTCCCCAGTATAACGGGCCAGGATTTCGAGCCCGCGGTAGACGAAGGCACGTTCCTCAAGGTCGGGGTGCTCCTGTTTGGCGGTATCGAGCCAGCCAAGAGCGGCCGCTTGGTAAGCGTCAGGATTGTGGAGTTTGAGGATCAAGGTGACGTCAGTGCCTTCGTGGAAGAATGGGTCTGCCCCGGTAACACCGACCAGGCCGATCGTTCCGTCCGCACCCAGCTCACCCAGACCCGCATGCTCGAGACAGAGCTGTTCCTCGAGCTTCTCGAGCAAGCGATTATCCTGGGCGTCGACCCGCCACAAGCGAAGCAGACTGTCGCCCCAGCGGGAGCTCAGTTCGAAGAGCTGTTTGAGCGATGCGTACTGCTGGAAGGTGGCCAGATAATAATCCTGGGGAATGAGCCGGGCCATCGGACTCGGGGTCGGCTCTTTCCCCGCTTCCTTGGCCTTGGCCAGGAGCTCTTCATACGGGAGCGAATTCAATTGCGGAAGTGGCACAAGGCGGATGTGGGTGTTGTGGTCGCCGACGCGCACGCCATCGGTCAACACTTGACGCTGCAGGGTTTGTTGCAACGCGAGGGAACCGCTGAACGCTTGGTACAGACTCTTCCCTGTGGACGCCTTCACGTCACCGACCTTTTGTGGCAGGCGGGGTGGTTGGACACCGTAGCGGGCCTCGGACTGTAGCAAGACATACTCCAGGAAGGTATTCCCCGGGTAATAGCGGAGCAGTTCGAGGAAATGTTGGTTTTGCCGGTTGGCCCATTCTTGAAAAATGGAACGTGGCCCAACTTCTTGGTCGGGGATCGAGATCACAATGTCGCCCGAGCGCGTGTCGACCTGGCGCGATCCATCGGGGTTTTCCGCGATGGTTTCGTAGACGAGGCGGAGGTTGGCTTTGCCTTGGCCGCGTAGCCGGCCATAAAACTCGGCGTGCTTCTGCCGGAACTTGGTCTGGGTTGGGTAAATGAGATAAGCCTGGTCGTCTCGGGATTCCAGGCGGAGCTGGCTGCTCTGCTCAAATTCCTCGGCGAAGAACGGCTGTTCCAGGCGTAGCACGAAGGCCATCGTATCGCCTTGCTCATCTCGGAAGAGCTCGAGCTTCTGTCCGAACGGGAGTTCATCGGCGTGGACTGACCCCGAAACCAGGTTGAGGATCCATAAAACAAATGAAATTTTCAACAATCGTTGATTAGTTTGCTTGGAGAGCAGCATGGCAAGCTCCTTCACTAGTCGGGCACTCGACGCGGACACGGGAACCAGATCCGGCTCACGAACGGAATTCTCTTCCACCTTTCCAGCATCTCTGCAGCGGGACGCGCAGTCGATCAGGGTTTTCCAGTCCGCTTTCGTAGGGAAATCCCGTACATGAGGAGCAACCTGGCGAATAGGACAGGCTAACGTGGTCGCCCAGTACGGCCAGCGATCGGAAGGTGGCCAAAGTGCTTCGGGTGTGGCTTGGATTCGCGAAGTTTTCCGCTGGACAAATTGCTGTTAAGCAGCTACAGTTCAAAAACCTCGTCAAGACCAATGTCTTCCTAATCTTGGAAATCCTTTTCAAGTCGGTCGGACATTACTCCTGCTGAGTAACACGATCTCTCCTCTACAAGAAACGACATTCGCATTTTCAATCGTCTGGACATATCGTTGTTCCTCGAACTCAACGGAGTTTTACTCCTCGACTCGAGCTACGATCACACTGATACCTCCGGGTGGTAGCGTTTCTCGACGTAGAAGATTCGATTTGCGCAACCGTTCCTCTGTTGACGATGAACCGTGTTGCTCCGGGTGACGGTGAACGGGGTGATGCACTTTAGTCACTGTGGTGACGCTCTTTCGAAGGATAAGAATTCATGGCGAAGAAGCTGTATGTGGGTAATCTGGGTTATGAAGTCACGCAGTCGGAGCTATTCCAGCTGTTCGAGCCATTCGGCACCGTGGTCTCGGCTCAGCTCATCACGGACCGAGATTCAGGGCGGTCGAAGGGATTCGGCTTTGTGGAAATGGGTTCGCCCAAAGAGGCCCAGGCGGCGATCACATCTCTGCACGACTCGCAGTTCAGTGGCCGGGCGTTGACCGTCAACGAGGCGAAGCCCAGAAGATAAGGCTATGTGGGTTGGTCAGAAACGGGGGAGAGTCCCTATGATAAACTCTCGGATGCAGTCACGAGTCCAGACCAGAGTTCGTTGTGGCTCTGGTCCAGGAAGCTTCACTGCTCGGAACATCGCGTTGAGCCGCCGAGAGTGCTCGGGAATCCCTCTTCATTTGTTCGAGGCCGTATGAACCTACCGTCTCAGTCTGATGCCACTCACGAGCCGCCTGAGGCCTCGTACCTCGTCCAAACTGTAACCTTGCTGGCAATAACGCTCCCATTGGGGGGAGTGATCGCGGCCCCGTTTGCATTATGGGGCTGGGGTTTCGCGTGGACCGATTTGGGTTTGTTCCTGGGGATGTACGGCTTGACCGCGCTGGGGATCACGGTGGGCTTCCATCGTCATTTTAGCCACCGGTCGTTTGCCGCACCGATGTGGGTGAGGTGTTTGCTGGCGATCTTTGGATCCATGGCCGTTCAAGGCTCCCTGATCAAGTGGGTTAGCTTGCATCGCCGCCATCATCAACATAGTGATCGTCCGGAAGACCCGCACACGCCGCACCTGTACAGTCAGGGTTTTCTTGGAACGTTGCGGGGTTTCTGGTATTCGCATATCGGTTGGTTTTTCGAACCAGATCCGCCCGGGCTTGAGCGATACGTCAAAGATCTTGAAGCGTCGCCAACGCTGGTGTGGATGAGCCGGCTTTTTGGACTGTGGGTTTTGTTGGGGCTGATCCTTCCGGGGATTCTGGGTGGCCTCATGCGCCAGTCGTGGATCGGGGTTTGGACCGGGCTGATCTGGGGCGGGTTGGTTCGCGTGTTTGTCGTACACCATGTCACTTGGAGCGTGAACTCTGCGTGCCATCTATGGGGAACGCGGCCCTTCGAGAGCCGCGACCGTAGCCGGAACAACCTTGCCGTGGGCATTCTGGCCCTCGGCGAAGGCTGGCACAACACCCATCATGCCTTTCCGAACTCCGCCCGGCATGGGCTGCGTTGGTGGCAGTTCGATGCCAGCTACTGGGTGATCCGGATCATGGCGTTATTTGGGGTCACTTGGAATTTGAAGATTCCGAGCAGGCAAGCTCAGGAAGGTCGACGTCGGAAAACCCATCGACCACAACGTGATTGACGATGGACGGGAATGAGCCCGTCCGGGTTCGGCTAGCGTCTGCGGGTCCCCCGGCATCCATCGTCGCGTAGTTGCTGACATTCCAACAGATAAAAACATTTGGAGATGACAATGCAAGCGGTCAAACTCGGCGATCGGGTGCAAGTCCACTACAAAAAGCGTTTTGACGATGGGTCTTGGGCCTCGTCGCACAAGCGAGGACCGCTCGAGTTGGTTGCTGGTGTCGCCCATCCCCGCCTGCCCGGGCTGGGACTCAGCCTGGTCGGTCTAACACCCGGCCAGGTCGCATCCTTGCGAGTCTCCCCGGAGAAAGCCTACGGGGTGTCGGACGTGGCCAAGGTTCGCGATGTGCCGCGAAGTCTACTGCCCGAGGGGGTCGGGGTCGGCGACCGGGTGCTCCTTGGCCCCGCCAAGGGCAAACAGCAACGAGTGCGCGTTCTCGAACTGCATGGTGACTCCGCAGTCGTGGACGCGAACCATCGCTGGGCCGGGATGACCATGGAGTTGCGGGTAGAGGTGATCGAGGTCTGTGGAACCGAGCCCCGCTCTGCCTCGGAATAGCCGAATCCTCGTGACCTGTTCCATGAGTCCGAAGGGGACGCCGATGAACGATCGACCCGGAGTCCACAGTCCCTCCCTCTCCGGGGTGGACACAAGACGGCTATTAGCCTATGTGGCGGATCTGGAGTTAGAGGTGGACCGGCTTCGGCGGCAACGACGCTTCTTCGAACAGAAGGAGGCCGAAATGCTCACCCGCATCCTCCGCCTGTGTACCGCACCTGATCCGGGCAATGCCTTGCCTACGCTGGCTCAGGTCGATCAAACCGTGCGGCGGCTGGTCGAGCTGGTCCGCGACCTTCATGAACCTTCAGGTTACCATCCTGCCCATGATCAGGTAGTTGCTATTGCTTTGAGGCCGCTGGTGGAGCAGGAGTTCCGGGTGCAGAACCGCCTGGCCGGGGATACCGATGTGGTCTTGAAGTTGGACCTTGGGGTCGATTACCTGGAATGGTTCCCTGCCCGGCTACGACATATCCTGGACCACCTGATCTGCAACGCCCTCCGGTTCCGCGACACTGAAAAGGCCGATCAGTGGGTGGAGATCTCGATCCATGAAACGGAGACTTGCTACGATCTTCGGCTATCTGACAATGGGATCGGCATGGGTGCTGAGGACCGCGATCAAGTGTTTCAGCTCTTCTATCGCGCAGCACCAGTTCGGGAAGCCGGCCTCGGGGTTGGCCTAGCGGTCGTTAAGCTATTAGTCGAACAAAGTGGGGGAGAGCTGCGGGTCGAATCGAGTCCCGGCGTAGGGTCGATTTTCCGAGCCAGCTTGCCTCGGTACCCTTTGAACGATTTCCTGGGCTAGCCTTGTACGTTCATCCATACCGAGAGCAAACGGAAAGCTTGGCAGGGTCGACTTGACCCCTCTTGTGTGCTGGCTGGAAGGTTTCCCCAGTGGCGGGGTATTCGGAGAGATCGCCGGTTCGACCTACCGTCTCGTCCGGAGTCGTCAATACCTCCTAAACGTCTGTTGACAGGTGCATTATGGCTGCCAAGAACGAAGGTAAGTCTGTTAAGCTCCCTGAGGCCAAGACCGGGGCTTCGAAGTCGAGCGCGGAACAGGCCTCCCGGGACGCCTTGAGGCTGCTCGCCGACACCGTGATCCAGACGTTGGGGCTGTCCCACGAGCATTGTCGAGTGAAGGTCCACCCGCTCTGGGAAAATCATTATCGAGTTAATATATATAATTATGCAGGTTCGTATGGGGCGGCCATCGACCTTAGCTATTTTATTCGGCTTGATGCCAATATGCGTATCCAGCTTTGTGAACCGAAGCTACCTACTCTCCCCACGGCCACCGGGCCGTTTGGCTAAGCCTGCGCTCACACTCACCGTCACAGCTTGGTGGCATGAGGCGCCGCTGGCACATCCACCTCTTTTCTGAAACAGGAGTCGATCATGGGTGATCGAGACGGCAAAAAAAATAAGGACAAGGCCCGCAAGCAGAAGACGCGCAAGGACAAGCAGGAAGAGAAGCGCAAACTCGACAAGAACCATCCCGGGGTGAAGTGACCCCCGTTCTGTCATGCGTTCCTGGCTGATCGTCCCCAGGAACGCTTCCATTTTCCCGTCATTTATTGCACGACCCAGAATGGCCAGCGATCGATCGGTTGCGGCGGCCAGGCGAGTGACTCCGCAAAACGGACGACCTCCGCGGCATCCTTTTTCAGCATCAACCGCTCTTGCACAAGTCGGTTCGCGGAACGCGATATTCGATCCAGGTAATCCTGTTTGCTCGGATAACGCTCGGCAATCGATCGCCTCGGATCGCCTTTTTCACGTTGTTCTTGCGTGGTTAACGTGAACGGCCAGAACGAACTTTGAAACGCACGCAAGTACTCGGGGGCGCCGGCGGACAAGTGGCGCGGGTTGAAAGCCTGGTAGGTGCCCAAGGGAACGGCCAGGCCGGGGAGTTGGATGCCTCCGCGGGGGTTGCCGTCGGCGTCGATCGCGGGGACCAGGGTAACGAATCGTGGTCCGTAACGGCGTGGTGGGACATGGTCCTGGATGCCCTGGTCCCAGAAGCGGGGACCGTAGTCCACGCGGGCGGGGCGTAGGTGAACGCCAGGGTGTCGTACTGCGGGGAAGAGCAGGTCGCCACGGCGATTGGCGGGAATGCTCGGAAACCGTTGCTGGTGTTCGACGGCGGTGATGAGTTCATCGTGTTCGATGCGTGGGACCCGGCTCGGGGGCGGTTCGATGTCCTGGCTCACCCACTGGTCCAGGGCAACCAGCAAGGCCCGCCCGACTGGCCGCGGATCGAGCAAGTTTAGAACGTGTTCAGAGCCGGACAGGCGGCGGCGACTAAAGCGGCTCGGCGGGCCATGCTTGACGCCGTTGATCATATAAATACGGACGTTCTCGTGCAGTTCGGTGTCTTGCTTGCCTTGGACATCGGTGTGTAGCAGTGAAGCCGAGCGGGTCCAGTACTCGCCGCCGTGGTTGCTGACCAAGATCCTAGGGATCTTACCAAGTTTCTTGGCCTCGGCGAGCAGGTCGCCGCGCTGGCGGCCGGGTTGGCCGAACGGGTCGTGCTGGGTCTTGCCGTCCGGAGCGTAGTGGAACGGAAAGAAATCGGCGGGGAAGTCGTTGCCCTGCAGGTGTTTGGGGTGGTGGGTGGTCTGAGCGAAGCGGAAGTTGAAGCCGCCCTTCCCAGCGCCAGGGACGTGCGGCCGGGCTCCATCGAAGACCATGCGGCCATTCTCATCGACGTGGAAGCCCTGGTAGATCATGTGCGTGATCACTCGGCCAGACTGCGAAATTCCAAAGATATAGGCATGTTTTGGATCGAGATGGCCATCGACCAGCAACGGATTCTCATTGCCCGCTTGGTCATTCGGCTCAAAGCGGAAAAAGGCGATGGCGTCACGGATAGCGACGAGGCCAAGGCCAACTACCCGTGGGTGTTCGGCAGTGTAGATCAGCTCGTAGAGTCGTCCTTTCTCGAAGCCGGCCGGCAGGTAGACGTGCACCGGGTCAAAGCGGGGCGTGTTGTCCGGATCGAGAGTGGCAAATCGCCACTGGTCGCGGGGGATGACCTGTCGCTCGCCGACCGGACTATCGCGAACGGTCAGGACCGCTTCGGCGAGCGTCTTCTTTGCCGCGGGATAACAGCGGCTACCGCCCCAGGCGAGCCATTCGACCTTGAGCCCATCGCGGTCCTGGACTGCGAGTTCGGCCTGGACTTTGGCGGTCATCGGCGAGCCGTCCAGGTGGACAACGATTGGTAGGTCGATCTGGAGCGGCTTGCCTGCGTGGTTGCGGACATCCCAGTTCCAGGCACTCCAGAGCAGGCTGTAGCCTTGGCGCATCAACCAGCCATTACCGGCGTGCGCTTTTGATCGTGGCTGGTTGCTGCCCACGGCATCGTTAAAGTAGCTGAGCATAAGCAAGTTGCCGCGGTTGTTGACATCGTAGAGGAGGCGATGGTTACCACGAGACAAGTCGACGGGCTTCAGCAGGAGGAAATCGCCGGCAAAGGTGACTTCACCTCGGTCGTTCCGAGCATCGTCGCCCAGGGTTTTCGGGCCTAGACGGGAGGTGTCGTGGCGCAGTCGCCCCTTGTTGGCTCGATGCAGATCGACGACCGCGCGGTTCCGCGGGTTGTCCGGATCCACTGCGTAGTGCAAACGGCCGCGGATCACCTCATACGCTCCGACCTCACCAAAGTCCATTCCCTCCGCAAACGGCTCGCGCTGAAGGATCTCGATGTACGTCACCCGGGCCTTCGCCGAGGCGGAGTGAACCAGGATGGAGATCAGTGTGAATAGTAATATTTGACCATGAGGATAATGTGGCATGATGTGCAGCTCAGCGAGTTCGAAGAAGGATTCAGGCCGACACTCCCGAGTAGTGTGCCTCATGAATCATGCTCGCGACATGCCCGCTCGAAGAAATGCCGCGCCGCCCGGCCGCTGATGGTTCGTGCATGGAGCAGTGCTTGAGCAATCCACTCGATCGCTTGCCAGGCGGCTTGGTCAGCGAGGTTCGCTTGGGCCTTGGACAGCATCCGCCGCTCCAGCTTTTCAACGCGGCGATCGCCGGCCCGGCCAACCGCCAGTTTCCGCAGCACGAGCAGGTCGGCCGAGGCCTCGACCCGGCCGAAGTCCCCGGTCAGGATCAACTCGGCGGCCACTCCACCCAGGGAGATGAGCATCTCCTGCTCGAGCCAGTCTTCGGAGGGTCGGAACACACCTTTGCGGAACTCGCAGGCTCCGAGGCGTTGGTTGTTGGGTTCGATGCTGACACGGTGCACCGGTCGGTCGAGGAGCAGGGCCATGACCGCGTGGCCGGCCTCGTGATAGGCGGTGATTTCGTCCGGGTTGAGTTTCATGCAGCTATTATAGGTAACAACGAGGATCTAAAGGATCGGGCCGAGAGGAAGTTGTCTCGGCTGACAAAGGATGCTCGCATCTGGTCACCATCGCACCACTTTCTCACTCTCCAAGCACTTTGACGAGCACCCGCTTGGGCCGGTGGCCATCAAACTCGCCGTAGAAGATTTGCTCCCATGGCCCGAAGTCGAGCTTGCCCTTGGTGATGGCGACGACGACTTCGCGTCCCATGATCTGTCGCTTGAGGTGGGCGTCGGCATTGTCCTCGCCAGTGCGGTTGTGGTGATAGTGGTCAGGGTCGGGGTTGAACGGAGCCAATTGCTCCAGCCAGACCCCGAAGTCCCGGTGCAGGCCGCTCTCGTTATCGTTGATGAAGACGCTGGCGGTGATATGCATGCTGTTGACCAGCACGATGCCTTCTTGGACGCCGCTTTTGCGGATGACCTCGGCAACCAGCGGCGTGATGTTTTCGAAGGCCATCTTCGAGGGGACGCTCATGGTCAGGTATTCGGTGAAGGCTTTCATGCTGTTCCTCCTGTATCCTTGAAGGGCCTTCGCAAATCGGCAGACTACATCCTGGTGACTGTATTCTCGGAGATTTGGGCGTTCCCATCCAGAACCAATCTCGATCCGGGCAAGCAGGAAGCAGGCTGGCATCTTTCAAGGTATTCGTCAGCAACCCGCCCTGCCACCCGAACCGCTGTGGGCCTCGTGTCACAGGGTGACGGAAGTGTTGTATGACTGTCACGGCGGGTGTGCACCGGCCAAGTGTTGGGCTGAGGAGTCTCGGCCTCCGCGAGGGGTCAACCCGCCATAGCTGACTCAGGGCCGACGGAGGAACTCTGTGCAGCACTGGGTGGGAACCCGCTGCTCCGAAAGAAGGAACGAGGACGAACGCAACACGCAGTTGGTTTCAGAGCTAAGCAGGGTGATCAGCTGGCAAGCGAACCTCCTTCAAAGCGGAACTGAACCCGCTATCCCGAGAAGTGTCCGTATTGTGGGCTCGATCGACCGGGTGCAACCTATTCGGAAAGCGAGACAAACCATGGATCCTGAACCTCGGTTTGGCCAACTGATCGAGGACGGTGAACGTCGGCGAGATGCTGTGCATATTGCGGTTGCTCCGGTCACAGCGACGGAACGACTTGTGCCTGGCCAACATGTTGGGCTGGTGGAGGAAGCGAACTTCGAATTGGTTGGCTCCTGTGAAAACAATATTGGGTTGGTGGACCCATTCCTGACCCAGGAGGTTGAACCTGGCCAGAGGTTTTGGCTGTTCCTCTATCCAGGGACAATCACTGGACTCCGGCACGTATGGACTCACCCGAGTTTCCTGGCGGTTGCCGCGGCGATTAAGGAGAAGCTTCGATGAACGAACGCGACGCCTTCCTCAAGGCCCTATGCGACCATGAAGACGATGTGCTGACCCGCCTGGTGTATGCGGACTGGCTCGAGGACAACGGTGAACATGAGGAGGCCGACCGCCAGCGGAAGTGGCCAGCGTCGAAACAGTGGCTGCGGGAATTCGCTCAGAAACACCAAGAGTTCGAGGGGTTCGAAGATGAGCGAGATTGCGAGGATAACCTCGATTCCAGTTATGGCGAACTGCTGTATTTCCTGAAGAGGCACGTCGACGAAAAGTTCTTCTTGCCCTTTGTGACTCCGTATGGCTTCGATGCTTACAGTGAAGAACTTTGGAAGCACTTCGAGATCGTGACGGGACTGCAATCTCCCAAAGGAGAATACCGCTATAAGCTTCCCCCGTTTCGGTGCGCCTGCTAGCAACGAGGATCCTGCAGGATCAGCGGAAGAGCTGTGGGGTGTAATAGCTGCGCGGGAGAAATGCTCTCTGACCAACCACCGCAGCGGCAAGCAGGTCTGCGTTGCCTACTTGCCGCTCGACGGAGGTTGGGTTGCAGCCGGCTGGTCGACTTATGGAATCACGCCATAAAGGAGCAAGACGATGCCGGTAGTGAGTCCCAAGCCACTTGCGGTGACCGTGGGCGGGTAGGCCAGGTAAGGAACCGGATCCCCAGGCAGGCAGTAACCGGCGTTGCTCTCATAGCGGATGTGCGGGAACGAGGCAAAGTTGTGCGGCAAGGTGATCACATCCCGGTAGAACCGCACGGCAGACCAGAGTGGTTGGATCAGGCCGAGATCCCAACCATAGCGCTCATGATTGAGGTCTTCAAAGAAGAGCCGGCGATAGCAAACATAGTTTGGTTCTTTGACCACTTTGCCCGGAGGGAATGTCCGTCCTTCGAATTCTACCTTGGACAATACTGGGTATGGTGGGAACGCCTCAGGCTCGAGGTCGGGATTCTCTTTGCGTTCCTCTTCTTGAATTCGATCTTCCAACTCTTTTTCGGACTCGAGGCGAAAGAGGTCTTCTCGCGAAGGCGGTTTGAGCTGCAGCTCAAAGCTGTCGGCGACATCTTCCTCAGCTTCACGGTTATCGAAGTCTTCTTGTTGGACTTGCCGAATCCGCGCATGCGTGGTGTGGGCCGTCGTTCTCCGCGCGGTGGGCGGCGGACTCGGTCGCTTGCGATAACGCATCGTCCGTACGGGTGCGCGTCGAGGCCGCGGTTCGGGGATGCCCGAGCGTCGGTCATTGAGTAAGCCCGGGGCTCGCACCTGTGAGGTATTCGACATCACCGGTCGACCGTAGCCGTAGGCCGGACGATAGGGAGAAGGACTCGAGGGAGACTGCGCCGTGGCCACGGAACCGAGCAGCCAGCAACACAGAATGCTAGCCAGCATCCGAGGCACTGGGCTCGGCCCGGGAACTGTAGTTCGGCGCTTCCTGCGTAATAACGATGTCATGTGGATGACTCTCCTGAACCGAAGCCGCACTTACCTGGATGAAGCGGGCGTGTGTCCGCAATTCCAGCAAGTTGCGCGTGCCGCAGTAGCCCATTCCCGCTCGTACTCCACCGATGAGTTGGTAGACAAACTCACCGAGTTTGCCCTTGTAGGGCACACGGCCTTCGACACCCTCAGGGACCAATTTACCCCGAGTTTCCTGGTTGTCGCGTGCTGGCTGGTTGTAGCGATCACCACTCCCAGCCATCATCGCCCCCAGCGAGCCCATGCCGCGATAAACTTTAAAAGTCCGTCCCTTGTACAGGATGGTCTGCCCCGGGCTTTCCTCGAGCCCGGCAAACAAGCCCCCGATCATCACCGAATGCGCACCCGCAGCGAGTGCCTTGGTCATATCCCCCGAGTAGCGAATCCCTCCATCGGCGATCACCGGCAGATCGGGATCCTGAGTGCCACGCACGGCGTTGGTGATGGCGGTCAACTGCGGGACGCCAACTCCTGAAACGATCCGAGTCGTACAGATCGAACCAGGACCGATCCCGACTTTGATCGCATCTGCACCCGCCTCCGCCAACGCTTGCGCCCCTTCGACCGTGGCGACATTGCCTGCAATCAGATCGATATCGCAGCGCTGGCGTAGCTCACGCAACGTCTCGATGACGTTCCTCGAGTGTCCATGGGCGGCATCAACGACCAGGACATCCACCCCAGCTCGAATCAGCGACTCTGCCCGTTCATAATCATGGACGCCGACGGCAGCACCGACGCGAAGACGCCCTCGAGCGTCTTTACACGCGTTGGGAAAGCTGAGCAACTTGTCGATGTCCTTGATTGTGATTAACCCCTTCAGTCGATATTCATCGTCCACCAGGAGCAGCTTCTCCACCTTATTTGCGGTCAAAATCTGTTCCGCCGTCTCGAGCGTGGTATTCTCAGGTGCTGTCACCAGATTATCCTTGGTCATCACGTCGGCAATCCGCTGGGCATTGTCGGTGAGAAACCGCAAATCACGCCGGGTGAGGATCCCTTTCAGAGAACCCTGCACGGTCACCGGGACGCCGCTGATATGGTGCTGTTCCATAATGCGACGAGCGGTCCCCACCGATTCATCTGGGGGTAATGTGATGGGATCGGTAATGATGCCATTCTCACTTCGTTTGACCTTGTCGACCTCCCGGGTCTGAGTTGAGATCGAAAGGTTTTTATGTATAATTCCAATCCCCCCTTCCTGGGCGAGGGCAATGGCGAGCTCGCTCTCGGTGACGGTATCCATGGGTGAAGAGATAATCGGTATATTCAAACGAATATTACGAGTTAGCCATGTGCGAACGTCGACATCGCTCGGCAATACATCTGCGTAGGCCGGCTCAAGTAAAACATCGTCAAAGGTGATGCCCGGATAAGCAATCCGTTCGAGCATGACGTGGCACCTCGCAGAAGGGAAGGGGACTGGCCGAATTACTGCTTTATTATAATCGCCACTGCTTTGGCAACGCCGAAACGAATCAGCTTTCCAGGGCATTCATGGCAACACCTCGGAGGAACCACCCGATGAAGATTGCGTTGATTCAGCAGCCGGCCAGTAATGACCGTGTAGCCAATGTGCAACGCGGGCTTGCCAATGCTGCGCAGGCAGCGCGGCAAGGAGCAAAGTTGATTGCCTTCGCCGAGCTTGCGTTCGATCCTTTTTATCCGCAACAGCCCGCGGCTAAAGCCCTTCCGCTCGAACTTGCGGAGCCTATTCCTGGTCCAACCACCGAAGCGTTCGCCAAGTTGGCCAAGCAACTGGGCGTGGTGGTGGTTTTGAATGTGTATGAACGCGAAGGCGAGCGGGCGTTTGATACATCACCGGTCATTGATGCTGATGGCCAATTGTTGGGTCGAACACGCATGTTGCATATCGCAGAGATGCCCTGCTTCCACGAGCAGTCTTACTATGTACCGGGTGATCAGGGCATGCCTGTTTATACGACTGCGGCGGGAAGGATCGGCGTGGCCATCTGTTATGACCGCCATTATCCGGAAGTGATGCGCGCGTTGGGGTTAGGTGGTGCCCAATTGGTGGTGATCCCGCAAGCGGGAGCGGTCGGGGAATGGCCGAATGGTTTATTCGAGGCCGAGGTCCGGGTTGCGGCATTTCAAAATGGTTATTTTGCCGCATTGGTCAACCGGGTCGGCAAAGAGACGTGCCTTGAATTCTCCGGGCAGTCGTTTGTGAGTGACTGTGAGGGACAGATGGTGGCTCAAGCCGCCGCGGGCCAAGAGGAGATTCTGCTAGTCGACGTCGATCTCAACCGGGTTGCCAGTTCGAATGCACGACGGTTATTTATGCGTGATCGTCGGCCGGAGTTGATCCCTGACCTTCTGGTGCGGATGGACTCCCAGCCTTGAGATCGTCGGTTGGGTGATTTTCCAAAGATAGCATTGTATTGAGGTATGGCAGTTCCGGAGCTGTTCCGGCACATCGTTGTGCGGCTAGGTGGCCCCGCAGCATCTGCCAGTCGGCGAGTGTATCAACATCGTACCATGGAGATAATACGTCCAGGGTATGACTATGTTGTTGCAGTCGTTGCACTGTTTTCTCGAGTACGGTGGGCTGGCTCCAGGGCATATCCGCAAAAATCGGCGGCATGCTTGAGATCCCGAGAAGGTAGTATCCTCCATCGGTTGACGGCCCCAGAACCACATCAACGTGGTCAAGTCGCTCGAACGCGTGCTGAATCCAGTGGATCGGTAGATTCGGACTATCGGTGCCTAGAATGACGATAGCAGTCGCCGCTTCTTGAAAACGATCGCGACAGAAGCTTGCCATACGCGAGCCGAGATCGCCTTCTGTTTGAGCCACACAACGATAATCTGCCCCTGCAAGATTGCTGAAAACATCCTTGGCAGTGGACGGGGCATAGATAATCCAACGTTGTGCGGCAACTTGTCGAACGCGACTAAGTGTCTCAAGAAGACAAGCATGGGCAACCTGTGCCGCCCAGGCTTCGGACGATTCAGCCGCTAATCGGGTTTTGACCCGACCGGGTTTGGGTTCTTTGACCATAATGCCAAGAACTCGTCTGGACGGATCGGTTTGCAGCGTCAACACGATGAGGAATCCTCGGGAGGAACGTATTTTGGAGTGGCAAGATGCGTGGTCGCCCACGACAAAGCTCAATACCGAAGGACGTAGGTCCGCGATGCGCGGGGGATTCGTGGCGGTTTCAATGCTCGGTCCGGGTTCCCGAATAGCTCAATAGGGAGCCGGTGTCGGTTGGTGGTACCACCCCCTCACCCTCTCGAAGCTCTTTGACAGGGTTTTCGTGGACTCTATATAATGCCTTGTAAACTTGTTTTCCGCGGTGACCTGGCTGTAGCCCAATCTGAGATAACAAGGAAACAAGCGGGGAACGATTCCAATGCGCTTGAACTCTTCGCTTCCCCAGTGATTCGGCTGCTTCCCCACGGAACATACGACGGAAAGAGATAAAGGAAGCGTCTGGGGGAATGGTTCCAATGCACGCACTCTGGTCAACTTCGACATTTGCTGCCAGGTTCGCCCCGTTGGCTATCCTCTTGCTGTTGCCTGTGGCATCTGCAACGGCTCAGCCACCAGCTCCCGAAGAGGGGTTGTTGGTCACGGTGCCCAATCCCATTAGCAGTGAGGCCCTGGCGCGAATTCAAAGTCGAATCGATCCTATCCTGAATGATGCCAACAACCCCGTCAAGAAGATCGTGTTTGACTTCAATCCGGACGGTAAAGCGGCTGCCACTCGGGACTTTGGCGTTTGTTACAGCCTCGCGGACTATATTCATCACCTGTCGTTGAACGGTTTGACCACCATCGCTTTCGTACATGCGGAGTTGACCAAGCATACCGTCCTGCCTGTATTGGCTTGCTCAGAGCTAGTGATGTCGCGCGATGCCGCCCTGGGTCGAGTAATCGATGAAGACGATCCGCAACCTGCCCCAGAAATCATCGTTGCCTATCGCAAGCATGCTCGTGAGGATCGAGCGGCTTTGATCGTCAAGATGATCGATAAGCATGTCGAGGTTTTTCAAGGGAAAGATCCGGAAAACCCCGCCGGTCCGATGTTATTCCGTACGGCTCAGGAAGGTGGTGGAAGGCTGCTTGGCGCACGCGCCGAGGTCCCCCCTGGCTCGGTCGCCCTTTACACTGCCGAAAAAGCACGTGCATATGGTCTCTGTCAACAGATCATTGCTAACTCTGCCGAGCTTGCCCAGGCGTACAATATCATTCCAAGTAGCTTGCGGGATGATCCGTTGCAGGGACGCGAGTCCCGACCATGGATGATCCTCGTCCAAGGGGAAATCACGGGTGGTCTGCGCGAGACCATGGAACGTCGGTTGCGCTCCATTGTCAGCCGCAAAGGCAATATCGTGTTTTTGCAACTCGAATGTGACGGTGGTGACCCAAGCGAAGCCAAGCGGCTGGCAGAGACGCTGAAGGACCTTCGTGATCGCGATAATCTGCCGGTGCTTACCGTGGCCTATATTCCCGAGCGAGCCACCGCTACCGCCACCATTATTGCACTCGGCTGCGATGAAATTGTCATGTTTGCTGGCAATGCGAAAGCCGAAATGGCGCCCGCGATGATTGGAGATTTTGCCGCTTTGTTGGATATCGAAGCGGGGCAACAACGCGTGATCCGAGAGGATCCACCCAACCCTCAACAACTTGGTGTGCCCGACTTTACCGTCAATACCACCTTGTTGCGTCAAGAACTAGCCGAATTCGCAGAAGGACAAGGCTATCCGCGCCTGTTGATTGAAGGAATGTTGGATCGTGAATTGGTCATCCTTCGTGCACGGGCAAAAAACGATGTCACCCAGCGAAAGCTCATGAGTGCAAACCAATTTGCCGCGGCTAATGCTGAGGACGAAATTTGGGTCAATGAAGGGACGATCAAAGAGGGTGGCGAATTACTCCGCTTGAATGCCGAGCAAGCCCGTGATTTGGGACTAGCCCGCCATCTGATCGACAATCGTGACATTCGCGAAGTGTATACGCACTATGGATTGGATCCGCGCGGTGTTCGCGAAGCAACGCCGGACTGGCTCGATAATATCGCCGACTTCTTGCGCCAGCCCTTTATTGCCATCCTCTTGGTGATGGTGGGGATTGCTGCGTTGATCATCGAGTTCAAAATCCCAGGTTTTAGCTTTGCAGGGATTCTGTCCGCGTTGTGCTTTTTGCTGTTTTTCTGGTCTCGTTACATGAGCGGTGAGCTCAACACGCTTGCGGTGTTGCTCTTTTTGATGGGTGTGGCACTGATCGGGGTCGAGATCTTCGTCATTCCAGGTTTTGGATTGACAGGCGTCAGTGGCATCATTTTCCTAGTGGGTGGCCTGGGTCTGGCCAGTGTGGATCGCATCCCGAAAAGTTCGGGCGAATGGGTGACGTTGGGCACGACCATGATGCAATATGGCCTCAGCATGCTTGGGGCGGTGGTGCTTGCCTTGATCGTGGGTCGCTATTTACCCAACATCCCCTACGCCAATCGTTTGTTGTTGGTGCCTCCCACGGATAAAGACGAACTTGAGGAGACACCGTTGCTTCCGGGAAGCGAACGCGCGGTGGCCTTGCTCGGTGCCATCGGCACTACAGCGACGATGCTACGACCTTCTGGGATGGCCCGGTTTGGAGATGAGTATGTCGATGTGGTTTCCGAAGGCGGTTTCATTCCCGTGGGGACGCGGATTCAGGTCGTGGAAGTCGAAGGGAATCGCATTGTCGTCAAAGAAGTCTGAGGCGGTCTCGATCCATCAACGCGCACCGAGCCGGGCAGTCCTGCAGGGACCGCGAAGGGATCAAGGTTACCCTCGACCTGCCCAAGGAGTTCTAAGGGAACCCAAGTGAAGGATTGCGATGGATGATCTAACTTTAGCTTACGTACTTATCGCCGCTGGTGTGGTTTGTCTCCTGGCCGAGATGGTGGTCCCCTCAGGTGGCGTTCTCTCGGTGCTAGCCGTTGGTTGCGCGATCGTTGGCGTAATCCTCGTATTTGTCCATGGCACGTATACCCAGGCATTGATTACTCTGGGGGCGGTCTTTGTCGGCTTGCCAGTCCTGGGCTTGCTAATGTTTTCCATTTGGCCGTACACGCCCATGGGACGACGGCTCATTCGCTCTGCTGCCGATGAGGATGCCACGATTTCGCGAATGCCCGTGAATCTGGTCTTGGAACAACTCCGTGGACGTTATGGCAGGGTGTTGTCCCCACTGCGGCCCTCGGGTACGGTCGATTTCGATGGACGTCGAGTGGATGCCATGTCGGAAGGGATGTTGATCGAGCAAGGCCAGTGGGTCCGTTGTGTCGATGTCAAGGCCGGCAGGGTCCTTGTTCGGGAGGTGGAGAAGCCCGACCTTGAGAATCTGAC
This sequence comes from uncultured Alcaligenaceae bacterium, assembly GCA_964410665.1. GTDB lineage: Bacteria > Planctomycetota > Planctomycetia > Gemmatales > Gemmataceae > CAYPIE01. Next base: position 174,801 of record CAYPIE010000003.1, on the reverse strand, counting down.
TACCCAGGATTTTGATTTTTCGTGATCAGTTTGGTCGGAAGATCTGCACTTCTGGCAAGCGTTTGTACCTGAAAGGAACTGCCGCTGATGATGCTCTCCCACATATACGCTGCCCTGCCCACCGTGCTTGGGCAAGTCGGTAATGAGGATGGACTTGCGACTTGGTTAAAAGAGAATCCCTGGGCATTTATTTTGCTCGGGATTTTGGTTTTGTTCGCCATCTTTGTGATGGTGGTCTTTTTTAGCTTTATTCAGCTCTGGGTTCAGAGCCTGTTGACCGGGGCCAAGATCGGCATCTTCGATCTGATTGGCATGAAGCTCCGCAAAGTCGATTATGCCATGATCGTTCGCCAAAAAATTGCGTTGGTGCAAGCCGGTGTCAAGGTAACCACCGAAGATCTGGAATCGCACTTTCTCGCTCGGGGGAACGTCCCCAAGACTGCCATGGCCGTGATTGCTGCCCACAAAGCGGGCATGGATCTGATGTGGAAGACGGCCGCGGCGATTGACCTGGCCGGGCGAGATGTTTTGGATGCCGTGAAAACTTCGGTGACCCCGAAGGTGATCGATTGTCCGGATCCCGCGAAGGGGCGAAGTACCCTGGATGCGGTGTGCCGCAACGGGATTCAGTTGCGTGCGCGAGCACGGGTCACCGTGCGGATCAAGCTCGAACGTCTGGTCGGTGGTGCCACGGAAGACACGATTATCGCACGGGTCGGTGAGGGGATTGTCAAGGCCATCGGCACGGCCAATGATCACCGTGAGGTGTTGTCGAACCCCAATATGATTTCTGAGACGGTGTTGCGGAACTCACTCGATTCGCAAACCGCGTTCGAGATTGTCTCGATTGACATCGCGGACATCGAGGTGGGTGAGAATATTGGCGCGAAGCTGCAAGCAGAACAAGCGGCTGCCGACCTCCGTGTTGCTCAAGCGGAGGCCGAGAAGCGTCGCGCTGCAGCCGTTGCCCGCGAACAAGAAATGCTGGCCGAGGTTCAGGAAAATCGGGCCAAAGTGGTGGCCGCCGAAGCCCAGGTCCCATTGGCCATTTCCGAAGCATTTCGCAACGGCCGCCTAGGCATCATGGATTATTACTCGATGCGGAATCTCCAAGCGGATACCGGGATGCGCAATTCGATCGCCGGCAGTGTAGGAGATGGTCGCAACAATGCCGATGGACCGTAAAGCAATCATGGACGCCATGCGTCCTGCGCGTGGCTCGTTCTTTCGTGTGCCGACCAAGCTAGGTGATGTTCAGCGGGCTTGGAAAAATCGCCAGCAGCAGATGGCGATGACCCACGCGGTGACCTCATTGGATTGTTGCTCGAGCGAGAAGAGGTGTTCGAATGGATTTTAAGTGGATGATCATCATCATGGTGGTCGTCTGGATTGTGACCAGCGTCTTGAAGTCGCAAGAGGACCCCAAACCGACGCCGCGACGCAACCCGCGGAACCCGAATCAACCCCCCGGCGGACCTCCTCGAGCCGAACCCGCCAACGAAATTGAACGGTTCCTTCGAGAGATTGATGTGCTGCGGCAAAAAGAGACGGCACAAGAACGACCAAAACCGGTGGCGACCAGCAGCATTCCTGCCCGAGTCAAACCCAAACCGGTTCCCGGGGGGCCACGGCCTGCCACGCCGCCGCGAGCGAAGTCCGCGACACCGACCGTGCGGCCCGCGACACCCCCACGGCCTGCAGCTCCTGCTCCGATGCCGCCGCCACCCACCATCTCGGCTCCCCCGATCGTGCCGCCTATGCCAGTGCCGGTGCCTCCGACTCTGCCCAGCATGCCGGAGACGCCGATTCAGCCGAAACTGGTTCGCGAGGTTGGCGAAGGCACACCGCCGAGTTTTGACGACATGCTTCCGGAGGAGCTCCGGGCTCAACCCCTCCCGCCGCGTACCCCGGCTCGGGCTGAACGAGTTGGTACGGGATCCTCGGAGTCAAAAGAGGATCTGGTACAGTCGTTGCTTCAATCGTCTCAAGGCATTCGTGCGGGGCTGATTCTCCAGGAGATCCTTGGAGCTCCGCGGAGTCGTCGACCACTTGATAGCTAAGTGGCGCCCCAGCGGTGAAGCATCCAGGCGGTTGCTGACCGGCGGTTTGGCCGGTCAGTTTTGTTATGGCACTTAGCTGGCCGGTGGCCTCTCTGCATAGTTTGCCGAGAAGGGGTTTGGTATCTTGAGAAAGTGTTTCTCTGGTGTTCGCCGGCCTCGTGTTGCAAAAGTTTGATTGAGGAAGCTCCATGCCGTCGCCGCAAGCGAATCCCCCCCGCCAAGATCCCCCGTCGACGTCTCCACGGAGGTCTTCGCCGATTCTGCCGGGGACCTGGATCCTGTTGGTGCTCTTGGTCGTACTCGTGGCCGCAGTCTTATTCCAGCAGTTCAACGTCACGTATAAAACGATCGATTATTCTGAGTTTGATCGTCTCGTTGACACTGGCCAGGTTGCCAAACTCACAGTCGTCGGGAAAGAACGCGCCCGTGGCGAAGTTCGCGATCCCGAGTCGGAGGCGGTGGCTCCGTTGAAACTCGAAGCCGGCAAGTTTGCGGTGCAACTTCCTCCTTCGGACACAACAGTCGATGATATGATTAAGCGTTTGAAGAAAGATGACCAAGCCGTCGAAATCAAGTTTGAAAAGAGTCAGGAAGGCTTCTTCAGCTTGTTGGCCTGGATCATCTTCCCGGTACTGCTGTTTCTTGGGGTCTTTTTCCTGATCATCTTGCCGCGGATGCGCGATTCCGCGGGAGGGGGCTTCATCAATAGTTATGGCAAAAGCCCCGCACGCCGGTATGAAAAAACCAAGGCTCCACAGACCACCTTCCGCGACGTCGCTGGGATGGACAACGTCAAGTCCGAACTGTCTGAGATTGTCGATTTTCTGAAGACACCAGAAAAATTCCTGCAACTCGGTGCCCAGATTCCCAAAGGGGTGCTTTTGGTTGGCCCCCCAGGGACTGGGAAAACTCTCCTCGCCCGTGCGGTGGCCGGTGAAGCGGGGGTCCCATTTTTTAGTATTTCTGGTTCGGAATTTATCCAAATGTTCGTTGGAGTGGGGGCGAGCCGGGTCCGCGACCTGTTCAAGACGGCCAAGGAAAACTCTCCGTGTTTGGTCTTTATTGATGAAATCGATGCGGTGGGCCGCATGCGCGGTGCGGGAGTCGGGGGTGGCTCGGATGAACGAGAACAGACCCTCAACCAAATTCTCAGCGAGATGGACGGTTTCCAGCCCAATGAGACGGTGATTGTCCTCGCTGCGACGAACCGTCCCGACGTGTTGGACTCAGCGCTGCTACGACCGGGCAGATTTGATCGGCATATCACCGTAGATCGGCCCACCTGGCAAGGGCGACTGGCCATCCTGAAGGTGCATACACGCAACAAGCCGCTCGCCGATGATGTCGATCTCGAACTGATCGCTCGGAAGATGGTTGGCATGACCGGCGCGGATCTTCGCAACCTCGCCAATGAAGCCGCCTTAATCGCCACGCGGGCAAACAAAAACAAAATCGACCTCAGCGACTTTGAGCATGCTGCCGATCGGATTTTGATTGGACCGCTCCGGGAGGAAATCCTTACCGTGGATGATCGACGCCGCACTGCTTACCACGAAGCTGGGCATGCTTTGACCGCCTGGCTTGAGCCTGCGGCGGGCAAGCCTCTAAAGGTTACGATTATTCCGCGTGGCCGCGCCCTCGGGGTCAACGTCAACATGTTGGACGAAGATCGATTCCATTATGGGGAAGACTATTTTCTGGCGCAACTGGTGACCGCTTTGGGAGGCCGTGCTGCCGACCGACTGGTGTATCAGCAAGCCTTCGCCGGCCATGAGAATGATCTCAAACAGGCCACCCGCTTGGCACGCATGATGGTGGCTCATTGGGGAATGAGCGACAAAGTGGGCCCGATGGCTCTGCGGATTGGTGAGGAGCATGTGTTTCTCGGCAAAGAAATCCAAGAGGCCCGGGATTTTAGTGAAGGCATCGCCGAGGTGGTCGATCAGGAGGTACAACGCTTGCTCCGTGAGGCGGATCAGCGGGCATATGATCTCCTTGCCAACCATCGCCCCGAACTCGATAAGCTGGTCGAAGCGCTGCTAGAACATGAAGAGTTGACCCGCGATCAGCTCGAGCAGCTGCTGGGTTCAGAAGCCAATGGCCTCGAGTCGGATGAGACGAGCAGTCGCCCTGTGTATGCGCCTGGGGCCTAGGCTTTGTCCGTTGGCTTCAGCTGGCATCTGGGGGAGGCGGGGGTAGTGGCAGTTGGGCGGCCCGAGCGAGATCGGCCTGGATCTGATCAAGAAGTTGTTTAGGTCCTGCGAAGGGTCGTATTGTTCGCAGAAATTCCAACAGTTCTACTTGGAGTATCTGACCGTATAAGTCCCCCTGAAAACCCAACAGATGCACCTCGACCTTGGCTTCGTCCTCGGCAAATGTGGGGTTCGGACCGATATTCACAGCCGCTCGATAGCCGTGCTTGCCAAGGTAGACTCTTCCGGCATACACCCCGTGAGCAGGAAGAAGGGTTGCCAGTTGCGCAAGATTTGCGGTGGGGATCCCGAGACTTCGACCGCGTTCCTGACCGTGAACGACGATCCCTTGCAGGTGATACGGTCGGCCTAATAGTTGAGCTGCAAGCCCCACTTGCCCTTGAGCAAGTGCTTGGCGAATACGCGAACTGGAGATGATCAGGCCAGCTTCTTCTTGGGGACGAATCTCCTGAAAAAGGATGCCAAACGACTGGCAGCGGGCGTTCAGTAACGCAGTGTCGCCCTGCCGCTGATGACCGAAGCGAAAGTTGGCTCCCTCGACTACCCCACGCACGGCCAGCCGGTCGCGAAGAATGTGCTCAAAAAATGCTTCGGCTGACAAGGCGAGCAGATCAGGTTCGGTTGCCACGACGAGCACTTCATCGGCACCGGCAGTCCGCAACGAAGCGACTCGATCCGAACGGGTCGTCAACGGAGGAGCGATCCTCGTTGGGTCCAGGATGGCCAGCGGTGGAGGATCGAAGGTCAACACCACCGTTGGTGCACGGAGCGTCTGAGCCAATTGCTTCGCAGCCTGGACCAGGGCTTGGTGGCCACGATGAACCCCATCGAAATTGCCGATGGAAACCACCCCCTGGCGTGCCGCCGCGGGTGGATAGGTTCGCCAGTCCCAGTCAATCGCATTCATGCTCCGGTCCGGGCGGTTCAAACGATGTCATCCGAGAGGACAAGCTTGATTAGGTTGCACCACTCAGAGGAATGGTTATAGACAACCGCCTTGGAACCGGACAGCACCCGGCAGGACAACCCAGGTGAGATTCAGTCGACCTTACGGCGGCGAGCCCGACTGTCTTCCAAGTCATCATCTTCGGCAAGTTCCTGGGATCCCGAAGCCGCCAAAGCTTGATGTTTGACGTATTCTCCGAGGATCTCCGCACGTTCCTTGGCAGACAACTGCGTGCAAAACCACCACAGCGCGGCGGAGTTGAGCTGAACGCGGGTCGTACGCATGGCACGGACCGCATTATCCAACTCCGGCGTAAGCCATTCGTGGACACGCGCGTTGGTAAATTGTTGAGAACTGTTCATTATCACCATGCGAGTCTAGTCCATTCTATGCGAGTCAATGAGAGGAAAGTGTGAAACTATCATAAACGAGGTCGTGGTGGGCGAACAAGCAGAATTTTGAACCTATTATGGACGCGACATGTCCATTCCAGGCACGCTCAATTGACGAGCGCGGCGCCATGCAGGGTATAATTCCTGCATGCGGCTTGGTGTGACGGTCGCTGCGGTCGGGCGTGCCCGACCGGGGAGGAAAGTCCGGGCTCCACAGGACACGGTGGTGGGTAACACCCACCGTCTGACCGCATCACGACTGCCCCGGCGCGTGGTGTGGTTGGATAGGGAAAGTGCAACAGAAAGATACCGCCGGAGCGTCCGTCGTACGGACCCTCCGGTAAGGGTGAAATGGTGGGGGAGGAAACTCCTTAATGTAAGAGCCCACCAGCGGTCGGGTGACCGGCCGGCTCGGCAAACCCCACCGGGAGCAAGGCCAAGCAGAGAGTTAGGGCTGGTCCGGCCCGTTCCCACTCTCGGGTAGGCTGCTATCGATCGTATGGGCAACCATGCGGCTAGAGAAATGACCGTCGGCATTCGCAACGCGAATGGAACCGAACCCGGCTTATGCACCAAGCCGCACAGCGCCGGGGCAATTTACTTGGAATCTTCATGCGATTGTTCCATTTCCCGAATCGCGGTCGGCTGTAGCGAATGCGCGACGTCGGCAGCTGCGCATTCTGGAAAGTGCATGCCGTGCCCTCTTTGCGGGCGTGGCTCGGCTGGAGTAGAGTAATCTTGGTCAGTCACCCGAGCGATGCTCCGACCCTGCGTCTTGCATCTTCCATGCTCATCGAGGCTTGCCATGCGCTCCAATCTTCCGCGCAAAGGGTCCAGCAACTCCGTCCCCTCGTCAACATCGCGTGTGCCCTGTCTCCCCCAATATCGGGTGATGCTCTTGCGCACGAGTGACCACGCTTTGTTGTTTATTGTGAAGACGGTCATGGAGCTCTTGCGCTTCGGTCGAGCCGAGGCGGACTATCGTATGTGGCTCGCATATCATACCGGTCGCTCCCTCCTGGTGACGACCCATCTAGAACGCGCGGAATTGTTGGCCGAGCAATTCCGCGCGCGGGGATTAACTATCGTGCTCGAACTAGGGTAAACGCTGGGATGCTCAGGCCCAAGGAAAGGCGGTAGCAGCATGCCGCGACTCGTTTTAGGAAGCCGCAATCGGAAGAAGCTTGAAGAGATCCGTGGGTTGCTTGGGGATATGCCTCTCGAACTCTCGGACTTAACCCCCTGGCCGGATCTAGCCGAGGTGATCGAGGATGGCCATACCTTCGAGGCCAACGCGCGTAAGAAAGCAACGGGATATGCCACGGCGATCCGGGAATGGGTACTTGCCGAGGATAGCGGCCTGGTTGTACCGGGTCTCGGGGGACGCCCCGGGGTGATGTCCGCACGCTATGCTGGTAGTCACGGGGATGATGCTGCGAATAATCAAAAGCTGATGGCCGAGTTGAAGCCCTTACCCGAGTCCAAGCGCGCCGCTTACTATGTCTGTGTCGCCGCTCTGAGTGACCCCGAGGGCGAGGTGATTGCCGTCACCGAAGGTCGTTGTCAGGGCGTTCTTACTACCGAACTCCGGGGGAATGGCGGCTTTGGTTATGATCCGCTTTTCATCATCCAGGAGTACCATCGTAGTTTTGGTGAATTGAGCTCGGTGGTCAAAAAAGCCCTGAGCCATCGTGCACGTGCGATCACGCAGCTCCGCTCGGTTCTCCACCAATCTTTGTTGTCGCGAGCCCATGGATGACCGCCCCACTACCGCCGGGAATGGCTGAAGCGTATCTCCGCGAAGTGCAGTTCTTTCGCCAGTATCTTCAGGCCGAACGGGGTCTGGCGGAAAATACGATCCTGGCTTATGGCCGAGATCTAGACCGCTATGGTCAATGGCTGGTGCAGAGCTCCGTCGGCGATTTCCGGGCACCGAGCCTTGCCGAACTAAGTCGTTATGTGGTTTTTCTCCGCGAAGTCGGACTTGCCGCCGCCAGTATTGCCCGACACGTGATCGCACTGCGGATGTTTTATCGCTTTCTAAAGCTTGAGGAACGTGGCTCGGCACGGACGGTTGATCTCCTGGCGACTCCCTCGCTTTGGGAACGGATCCCGCACGTCCTGTCTCCCGCGCAGGTCGAGCAATTACTGCTCGCACCGCAACCTGTGGAGCGGCTTTATCTCCGCAATCGTGCTCTGCTGGAAACCTTGTATGCCACGGGGTGTCGCGCTTCGGAAGTTGTGGGCCTACGCATCGAAGAGCTCCAACTCGATTCGGGGTTCTGTCGCTGCCAAGGGAAAGGGGGAAAGCAACGGCTGGTGCCATTGGGTCGGGCTGCGGTGGAGGCATTACAACGCTATCTGCGCGAGCAGCGGTCCCAATTGCTGCGTGTCCATTCGGTTGGGACACCTTGGGTGTTTGTGAGCCGAGCCGGCAAACCTCTACGCCGAGAGATGCTTTGGGAGATCGTTAAGAAATATGTGCTTCGTCTTGGCTTGCCAAAACAGGTCAGCCCGCACACGCTGCGGCATAGTTTTGCCACGCATCTGCTCGAAGGGGGTGCCGATCTCCGCGCTGTGCAGGAACTTCTTGGTCATGCCAGTATTGCGACGACCCAGATCTATACGCATGTCGATCAAAACCGGCTGAAAGGCATCCATCGGCAGTTTCATCCTCGCGGTTAGTCGGCAAGGTCGAGGCAGGTTCAGGGGGCTGACACTTTTGCTAGGCTGGCGGGGTAGTACTTCTAGCCATCCGTGGTGGATGACATTCATCTGGTCCCGAAGTTGAGAAGGGAATAGCTTGATGAGATGCCGATTCTTGGCCCTGTTCACCACCCTAACTCTGTGCTTTGGCGCGGGCCTCGCCAATGCCGCGGACGAACCTGCACTGCTGCTACGAATCCAGTCCATTGATAAACTGCTCTTGAAAGCCAACTTTTTGGCCAAGAAAGCCAATCTCGAGGAACAGGCCAATCAATTTTTGGGCTTCATCGAGGCCCTAAAGGGAGAGACGGGTCTTGAAGGAATCGATACCGCGCGAACTTGGGGGGTGACGGTCAATATCGGTCAAAACATCACCAGCCCCAAGGTGGTGGTCATGCTACCGATCAAAGACCAGAACGCCTTTCTCAACCTATTTGGACGGTTCGGTATCGCTCCCGAAAAAGGGGAGAGCGGCGTCTATTCGCTCGAATTGCCGAATCTTCCGCAGTCGGGTTATTTCAAATTTGTTGATCAGTTTGTGTATTTGACGGCCTTGGATCCCAACAATCTCCGCGATCTGCCGAACGCCAAACAGCTGTTGGCCATCGAAGATGCCGGGGTGGTGTTGGATTTGACCTACAACCTGGAAGCCGTCCCGACGGAAGTCAAGAATCTTCTCTACGGTCAGCTCGAGATGGGTCTTGCCCAGGCGAAGGAAGAACCGGAAGAAACCGAGCTAGAGCAAGCGGCCAAGACAGCGACGCTGGATTACATTGCCAAAGGGATCAAGATCTTTCTGAACCAGGGGAAGATGGGCAAGTACGAGCTTCGGGTGGATGAATCCGCCGAGGAGATCACCTATACCGAGTCATTTCAAGCAAAAGATGGCTCGGAACTAAAAAACGCGATTGCCTCGCTTGGCAACCTCCGCAGCAGCAATATCCCGACGATTCAGAAACGGGCACCGATCGCCAATTTGGGGATCGTGGCCGCCCTGCCGACGGAGATTCGACAAAAGTTTGCTCCTTTCTTGAAGCAGGAAATCGCCAAAGAACTCGAGAAGGCGCCCGCAGCGCAACGTGCCGTCCTCAACCCTTTGGTAGAGGGAATCTTGCCGACTTTGCAGGCTGGGGAACTGGATCTTGGCGTTGGACTGGCCGGTCCTGATACCGATGGCAAATACACGGTCATGGCTTCGCTCAAAGTAGTAAATGGACCGGGGATCGAGAATGGCATCAAAAAGGCGGTGCCATTGCTGCCTCCACGCGTCCAAGGTGTGTTTCAGCTCGACGCGGCCATGGCCGATGGCGTTGCACTCCACAAGATCATGCCGCCACCCCAAGCATATACTCTGCAAGTGAATAAGCTGTTTGGACAGAACCCGATCTATGCGGCCTTCCAACAGGATCGCGCGATCCTCACCTTTGGTTCCAACAGCGAAAAGATGGTTAGGGAATTGCTCCAAGCATCGCCTGGGACCGTGCCCGTGGTGTCCGCCCGTGCGTCGATTGCCAAGCTTGCGATGATGGTACAACCGGGGCGGACCCAAACGATTCGCACCGCGGCACAAAATGCCTTTGGCGGCTTGGATTCTCGCAACGACGTGGTCCGCTACTCCTTCACCGGAGGGGACAAGCTACAGAGCCGAATTGTCGTCAAAGCAGACATCATTCCCTTTGTGGTTGAGCTGGTTGGTAAGCTCGGCTCGTCGCCAGATGATCTCCCGTTCCAACCGGAAGATCCGCCTTCGGCACCCTGAGACCCAATCGATGGAGCGGCCGCTTGCCCAACTGAGCAGCTCGGTCGCTCGGACCATTCGGTCTCGTCCCTTGGAAGATCGCTTCGGCCGATCCTTCAAGGGACGGGGGTGCGAGGATCTAAGTAAACGCCGGTGGCTCGTCCCGGACCAGTTGGTTGGCATGGGCCAGCGATTCAGGGGTACCCGCATCGGTCCAGTAGCCCTCGAGGATATCGTAGCCCAACCGCCCTTGGGCAAGATAGTGGCGGTTGACATCGGTGATCTCCAGCTCGCCGCGACCGCTGGGCTTCAAAGTCTTGATCACGTCAAAAACATCGGCAGGATAGATATAAATCCCAACCACTGCATAGTCGCTCTTGGGATGCTCAGGCTTCTCCTCGATCCCTATGACCCGGTCACCTTGTAGTTCGACGACGCCGTAGCGTCCGGGATCGGGGACCTGCTTCAGGCCGATAAAAGCTTCCTCGGGACGGCGGTTGGCTTTGTCGAGTAAGGGTTGTAACGAACCTTGGAAGATATTGTCGCCAAGAATCACGCACATGCGCGCGTGTTGGCAAAATAGCTCGGCTAAACCGAGGGCTTGAGCGATCCCGCCGGCTTCGTCCTGCACCCGATAGGTGAGTGAACAACCGTGCTCCCGCCCCGAGCCCAGGAGCTCCACAAAGTCCCCCATATGTTCGGTGCCCGAGACTAACAAGATATCTCGGATACCAACGCCAACGAGTTTCTTGATGGGGAAATAGACCATCGGATAGGGTCCGACGGGGAGTAGGTGTTTGTTGGTGACCTTGGTCAGTTCCCCCAAGCGTGTTCCTTTGCCGCCAGCGAGTACAATCCCACGCATGCTCATTCGGATCCTCCTCTGTAATGGGGTGGTTAGCCAGCGAACCGATGACGATACTGCTGCTCATAGTAGTCACGGTAGGCCCCAGAACGAATTGTCTCGACCCAATCCCGATGCGTTTGATACCAAGTAATGGTCTCTTGAAGACCGGTTGCAAAAGGAATGGTGGGCCGCCAACCCAGCTCAGTTTCCATCTTGGTGCAATCGATCGCATAGCGACGATCATGCCCAAGACGATCGGTGACGTGGCGGATGAGGGAGCGGGGTTTGTCCAGGAGGTCCAAGAGGAGATGCGTCAACTCGAGGTTGGTTTTCTCACAGCGACCGCCGAGATTGTAGACCTCGCCGATCCGCCCGTGTCGCCAGACTTGTTCCACGCCGCGACAATGGTCGAGGACATGGATCCAGTCGCGAATCTGTTGACCATCGCCATAGACGGGGACCGGCTCATCCTGCAACAAGTTGGCAATGAAAAGCGGTATCAGTTTTTCGGGGAACTGGTACGGCCCATAATTGTTCGAGCAACGGGTGATCAGGGCCGGAAATCCAAACGTATGTACATAAGATAGAACCAGTAGGTCCGCAGCGGCTTTACTGGCGGCATAGGGGCTATTCGGAGCGAGCGGCGTGGTCTCGGTAAACAAACCCTCGGGACCGAGCGAACCATAGACCTCGTCGGTCGACACCTGAACAAAACGTTCCACTTTGGCCGCACGCGCAACGTCGAGCAGGACCTGAGTACCAAGGACGTTGGTGCGAAGAAAGGGTCCTGAGTCAAGGATACTGCGATCGACATGACTCTCGGCCGCGAAATGGATAATCGATTGGACGCCTTGTTCCATGGCGGCTTCGACCGCAGGGCGGTCGGTAATGTCGCCTTTGATGAAGGTAAGGCGTGGATGGCTGGCGAAATCCTCGAGATTGGATAAATTGCCCGCATAGGTGAGTGCATCAAAATTGATCACGCTCACCTGCGGCTCGGTTTGCAACAGGTGCCGGATAAAGTTGCTGCCAATGAAACCGCAGCCACCGGTAACGAGCAGACGCGTCATGCATAGGTCCTCAAAAATGCGCATATGGAGCCATCGATGGCAGCGGGTTTGAGCAGAAAGTCCCTGTCCAAATGGCTGCCAAGCTTTTATACATGGAGAAAACGATCTCCGAATGCTGGACGGCCCATCGGGAAATCATAGAAACCTTATAGGACGGCGCTGTGTGCTCGCCCAGCGTGGCTTTCGTGGCTTATGACCCACCTAGTCGGTAAGAATGACGCTTCACGAACGATCGGGCTGGACGGTGGTCGGCTTCGTTCGGGAACAAATGAGCAGCTCGGACCGCTCGGTTGGTGGCTGAGCGAGGGAGAACCCCCGCGAGCTCATCCCGAAACCATCCGCGAGGCTTTAGAAGCGTTGCATCAACCGGTCATTCTCGTCAAGGCCGACTATGGCTTGGCGGTCGCCCCGTCTTCAGGAACCTGTATTCTCGGTCGCGTCGCTCCCCACGGGCATGCCCTCCCGATCCAGGCCTATTTGCCGCCAATGACTGCCGAGGAGCTCGGCGATCGCAGTTTTCGACGCGAACACGGGCTACGCTATGCGTATGTTGCAGGGGCCATGGCCAATGGCATTGCCTCTGAGGATTTGGTGATTGCACTCAGTCAACAGGGCATGCTGGGCTTTTTTGGCGCTGCAGGACTTAGCCTATCTCGAATCGAAGCGGCGTTGAACCGGTTTCACCAAGAACTTAAGGATCAGCCGTTCGGGATGAATTTGATCCACAGTCCGAACGATCCCCACCATGAAGCCGCGACCGTTGAGTTGTATTTACATCACAACGTTCATTTGGTCGAGGCGTCGGCTTATCTGGATCTGACCTTGCCCGTGCTGCGTTACCGCCTGGCGGGAATTCGACGCTTAGCCGATGGCGAAGTGTTCACACCAAATCGCATTGTCGCCAAGGTATCTCGCATTGAAGTCGCGGCGAAATTTATGGCACCAGCCCCCGAGCGTTGGGTTCGCGAACTCGTTCGCCAGGGCCACCTCAGCGAAGAACAAGCGGAACTTGCACGGCAGGTTCCGGTGGCAGGCGATGTCACGGTGGAAGCTGACTCGGGAGGTCATACCGACAATCGTCCTGCAATTACTCTCCTGCCTACCATCATGGCGCTTCGAGATCGCTTGCAACGCGAATACGGCTATTCCGCCAACTTACGTGTGGGACTGGGCGGGGGAATTGCCACGCCGACGTCGGCAGCCGCGGCGTTTGGCATGGGTGCAGCCTACGTTGTGACCGGATCCGTGAACCAAGCCTGTGTTGAGTCCGGAAGTTCGGATCTCGTGCGGCAAATGCTCGCCGAAGCTGAGCAGGCCGACACGGCCATGGCTCCTGCCGCCGACATGTTTGAGATGGGGGTCAAGGTCCAAGTCCTCAAGCGCGGGACGATGTTCCCGATGCGGGCCCTCAAGCTCTATGAATTGTACAGGAGTTATTCCGATCTAGCTGGATTACCCAGCGCTGAGCGCAATTCACTGGAACGGAATATATTCCGTTTATCTCTAGACGAGGTTTGGCAGCAGACGGCCAACTATTTTCAAGAACGGGATCCCGAACAGCTTCGTCGGGCCCAGGCCGATTCGAAGCATCAGATGGCTCTGGTGTTTCGTTGGTATCTTGGACAGTCTTCCCGATGGGCGAACCAAGGAGTTGCCGATCGCAAGATCGATTTTCAAATTTGGTGCGGCCCGGCCATGGGAGCATTCAACGAATGGACGCGAGGCTCCTTCCTGGAATTGCCCCGCAACCGTAGTGTGGTCACCGTGGCATTCAATCTTCTTTATGGCGCTTCGGTGACCCTGCGTCATCACCTGATTCGTCATCAAGGTGTCCACCTCCCTCCTGACTGGCTCACGCTTCGCCCCCAACCATTGCCCGATCTACTCCAACGCCTTGGGGTAGAATGACGGACAACACCCTAGCGCGAGTTGAGACCCTCGCCTGCTAAGAATCGACAGAATTTAGTTGGAGTACTTTGCGAATGTCGGATGTGAACGTGCAACCCGCTACACTTCCCGGCACCGCGCCGTTCGTGCCGCTTGCCGTCATTGGCATCGGGTGCATGTTCCCAGGCAGCGTTTCTGCGGAGCGATACTGGGCAACCCTCCGCGAGGGCAAAGATTGTGTCGGGCCGCTACCGCCGACCCACTGGTCCACGCAAGATTATCTCGACGCAGATCCCAAGAAACCTGATCACGTTTATACCAACCGCGGTGCCTTTCTCGAGCCTCTGCCGTTCCACCCGCTGGAGTTTGGCATTGCCCCAAATGACCTCGAAGCCATCGATACCTCGCAGCTACTTGGCTTGGTCGCGGCACGTCAAGCCCTCGAAGATGCAGGGTATGGCAGTGCGAGTCGTTTCGAACGCTCTCGGGTCTCGGTCATTCTCGGGGTCACCGGCACGCTCGAATTGGTCGTCCCCCTGGGAGCACGTCTCGGCCACCCGCACTGGCGACGTGCATTGCACGAAGCGGGAGTGCAAACCACCGTGGCCGAGGACGTCATCCATCGGATCGGACATGCCTATGTGGATTGGCAGGAGAATTCGTTCCCGGGGTTGTTGGGAAATGTGGTCGCAGGTCGTATCGCCAACCGTCTCGATCTGCGAGGCACCAACTGCGTGGTCGATGCCGCTTGCGCCAGCTCTCTGAGTGCCATCCACTTGGCTGCCCTAGAATTGGCTCAGGGCTACAGCGACATGGTGGTGACTGGCGGGGTAGACACATTTAACGATATTTTTATGTATATGTGTTTTAGCAAAACCCCCGCCTTGTCTCCTTCGGGTGATGCGCGTCCCTTTGATGCCCAGGGGGATGGCACGATTCTCGGGGAAGGGTTAGGGCTGGTCGTGCTTAAGCGGCTTGCCGATGCCCAACGGGATGGCGACACCATTCATGCGGTCATTCGGGGGCTTGCTTCGTCAAGCGACGGCAAAGGGAACGCGGTTTACACACCGGTCGTGGCCGGACAAACCGAGGCATTGCGTGGTGCCTACGCCCGGGCGGGCATACGCCCCGGGACCGTGGAGCTGATTGAGGCGCACGGGACTGGGACTCGGGTCGGCGACACCGTCGAGGCAAAGGCTCTGATCGAGGTGTACCGGCAGGATCGCTCCGAGGGGCGTTGGTGTGCGCTAGGCTCGGTAAAGTCGCAAATCGGTCATACCAAAGCCGCCGCGGGAGCTGCCGGACTGATCAAAGCCGTTCTCGCGCTCAAACATAAAGTATTGCCGCCTACCATCAAGGTACAGAAGCCCATTGACATCCTCGATGACTCGAATGCTCCGTTTTATGTCAACACCGAAAAACGTCCCTGGCTAGCACGTTCCGAGCATCCTCGCCGTGCTGGGGTGAGTGCATTTGGCTTTGGAGGAAGCAATTTCCATTGTGTACTCGAGGAGTACGACAGCGACAAAGTGCGCCCCGACTGGGACGGCAGCATCGAAATCTTGGCGACGCATGGGGATTCCCCACAGGAGCTGGCGCAACGTCTCGGGGATTGGCGGAGCGACTGGTCCTGGTCGGAGCTTCGCCAACATGCGTTTGCCTCGCGTCAGGCTTTTCGCAACGATGCTCCTTATCGTCTGATTCTGGTGCCCCAGCGTGATCCCGCCAACTGGGCGAAACTCCTGGAAAACGCCCGTATGCAACTGGAGCGTCCGCTCGGGGAAGTGTCCCGCCAAGCTCTGGATGGGGTTTTCTTGGGCAGTGGTTCTCCACCGGGTAAGTTGGCCTTTCTGTTCCCCGGACAAGGCTCGCAGTCGGTCGGGATGCTCCGCGACCTCGCCTGCCAGTTTCCAGAGTTTCTCAAGCAGCTCGAGCTCGCCGATCGACACTTCGTTCATCAACGCCAATGCGATCGTTTATCCGATCTCATCTACCCTTATGCTGCATTTGACCCCGCAGGACAAGCGTTGCAGCGGCAGCAGTTGCGGGCTACCGAAGTTGCCCAACCGGCCTTGGCCGCAGTATGTGTGGCGAGCTTGCAGTTGCTCAACAACTTCGGCGTCAAAGCGGATGCAGCGGCGGGCCACAGCTTTGGCGAGCTCACCGCCCTCCATGCCATGGGCGTCTTGGATCCCGCGACCTTTATGGCGCTTGCAGGCATTCGCGGAAGGTGTATGGCGGAAGTCGCTGGTCAAGGGGAAGGCGCGATGCTGGCAGTGGCGAGCTCGCATGCGACCGTCGCGAAGCTACTCGACGGTCGGACACTCCCGTTGACCATCGCGAACCACAACAGTCCGCGGCAAATCGTGCTCTCAGGGCCTGAGTTTGCCATCGATCAGGTTCGCATGCTGTTGCAGCAGGAATCGATTTCTTGTACCCGCTTGGCGGTTTCGGCTGCATTTCATAGCTCCCAAGTCGCGCCGGCCAGCGAGCAGTTTCGAGGGGAGTTGGCCCGTTTTCCCGTCGAGCGACGCAATCGACCGGTGTATGCCAACACCACCGCAAGGTTGTATCCCGAAGATCCCGAAGCCATTCGAGACTTGCTAAGCCGACAGTTAGCCGAACCGGTCCAGTTCGTTACCATGATCCAGCAAATGCTGGCCGATGATATTCGCACCTTGGTCGAGGTTGGCCCGGGGAATGTCCTCACTCGGTTGATCCAGTCGATTGCCGCCGATGAGCCACCACCACTGCCCGGAGAAATCCATGCCTTAGCCATGGACTCTGGGCAAGGAAGCCGTTCAGGGGTACTCGATCTGGCGTACTTGTTTGCCCGCATTGCCGCCCTGGGCTATTCGATTGATCTCACGCATTGGGAGAATCCCCCGCGACCCGAGACACCCGGACGTGGGATGAGTGTCCCCATTTGTGGGGCCAACTTTGTGCGGCCACGCTCCCCGTTCCCCGCAGCAGTCCAGGCAGGACCGCCATCCCAGCCTGGAAATGAGCATGCGCGGCCGGCCAAGTCAAAGAAACGGCGTCGGTCGCGAAACAAACCACGATTCCCCGAACGGTCCTCGTCTGAGGTCGTCCTTCAAGCCGATCCAGAAACCCAGCCATCGAGTCCTGCGACATCCTCCGAACTTGCACCACCACTTATGAATGAACCGGTACCACCCCAGGCTGACTTGGCCGAAGCACTGCAACGTACTCAAGAATCCTTGACCGCGTTTCAACAGATGCAGCAGCAAACGGCTCGTCTGCATCAGCAGTTTCTTGAACACCAACAATCGGCTCAACAAACTTTGCAGCAGTTGCTGCAACAACAACAGTTGCTTCTGGCACGCCAATTAGGTCTGCCTATCAACGTTGCCACCGTACCCGAAGCGCCGGTATTCCTTCCCCCCGCGCCGCCGGTTTCGACCCCGCAAACGGTGTTGATGGATCGCCCATCCGCGCTGCCAGCGGAGGACGGGCCCACCGAGACACCCCAGCCTCCTCCTTCCCGCTCCAAGGCTTCGACCGATGGAGTAACCCCTCGTAAGAAGTCGAAAAAACCACCACGTCCTCCCGAAACCGTGCCCCAAGTGGCAAATCCAGGACGGAACGGGAAACACGAAAAAACCGAAACCAACGTCCCTGCGCCTTCCAGCAAAGTAGCTGGTGTTTTGTTGGAAGTGATCAGCGCAAAAACCGGCTATCCCGAAGAGATGCTCGATCTGGACATGAGCCTGGATAGCGATCTTGGGATCGACTCCATCAAACGCGTCGAGATTCTCTCCGCATTACAAGAGCGGTTACCCGAAGCCCCAGCCGTCAAGCCAGAGCACTTGGGCACCTTGCAGACGCTTCGTCAGATTGTCGCCTTTTTAGGGGAGCAACCTGCACAGTCTCGTGCAGCTCCCGCTCCCGCGTCAGAATCGGTCACGGCCCCGCTGGCGACCGTGTCTTCCGACTACTCCACGGATCGTGAAACGGGGGTGTTGTTAGAGGTCATCAGCGCAAAAACGGGTTACCCCGTGGAAATGCTCGATCTGGACATGAGTCTGGATAGTGATCTTGGGATCGACTCCATCAAACGCGTCGAGATTCTCTCCGCATTACAAGAGCGGTTACCCGAAGCCCCGGCTGTCAAACCGGAACACTTGGGTAGTCTGCAGACGCTTCGTCAAATCGTCGCGTTCCTGAATCAAAATGCAGCGCGACCCACCGTGGCCAGCGATGCTCTGGAATCGATGTCGAACCCATCCATCCTCGAACCTCAAGTTGCCGAGTCCGAACCTCGAGCCATCCTGTCGAGGACCACGCCCCGTGCAGGCCTCGTACGGCAGGTTCTCAAGTCGGTTCCGTTATCCCCAACTTCTCGTGAACCGGTACACGTACCGCTTGGTACGGAGATCCGCTTGGTGGTCGAAGAGGATGAGCTCGGGCTGTTGCTGCAAGACCGTCTGCATGCGTTGGGCTACCATACCACCCGTCAACTCTGGCAGGATCCACCGTCCCCTGGAAGTGGCTACCCATTGGCAGGCTTACTGTTAGTGGCGCCACGCCAAGGGTTTGCGGGAAGCTGGTATTGTCATGCCTTACGTCATCTTCAAGCAGTGGCTCCCTCGCTGCGATCGCAGGGAAAAGAGGCAACATCGGTCTTCCTGACCGTTAGCCGCATGGATGGTGCGTTTGGCATCGGTGAACCGTCCAGCCAGCTTCAACCTGCACAGGGTGGACTTGCGGCCTTTGCCAAGACGGTTGCACAGGAATGGCCGGAAGTGGTGAGCAAGGCGATCGATGTCGATCCACAACTTGGGGATAATGCCGAAATTGCATCATGGATTGTCGCCGAACTCCTGACGCTTGGACCTCGAGAGCTTGGGATTAGCACCACTGGACTCTGGCAACTAGAGCTCGAGCCGACTCCGATGGTGTCACCGGAAAAGCTTGGACAGAGCATGGATGGCAGCGATGTGTTACTGGTAACCGGTGGCGGCCGCGGTGTCACTTTTGCTGCAGTGGAATGTCTACTGCAACATAGCCGCCCACGTCTGATGATTCTGGGTCGGACCCCCATTCCTGAGGCAGAGCCGGATTGGTTGGTCCCATTACGGGATGAAGCGTCGATCAAACGTGCTCTGAGCCTAGAACGGAATGGTGATGCAACACCTCGCGGGGTCCAGGACGAATATCAACAAATAATTACACGTCGGGAGCTTCGTCAAAATCTGGAGCGGCTTGAAACCTTGGGGGTTGAGTTCCGCTACTTCGCAGTGGATCTGGGAGATCCTCAGGCGATCCCATCAACCATTCGCACAATCCGCCAAGCGTATGGGCCGATTACGGGATTGATTCACGGGGCAGGTGTGTTAGCAGATCGTCGAATTGAGGATTTGACATCTGAAGATGTGAAACGAGTTTATCGCACCAAAGTGGATGGACTCGAAGGGTTGTTAGCGGAACTGTCTGGGGATCCGCTGCGTTGGCTGGCCCTGTTCTCATCGACCACCGCCCGTTTGGGTCGCCGAGGTCAATTGGCCTACGCGGTGGCCAACGAAGTGCTCAACAAGATCGCTACCCGGGAGTCCCAGCGTCGGTCGAGCTGTCGTGTTGTGTCCATCAATTGGGGACCGTGGGACGGTGGCATGGTGACCCCAGGTTTACGCCAGCGATTTCAGGAAGAGGGGATTGGCTTGATCTCCTCGGAAGCCGGCGGAAGGTTTCTCTGTGCCGAATTACAGGCGACCGATCGGGCCACCGAGGTGATCGCGCTTCAGACTGCCGAATCCCAGGCTCCCATCGATTCTGTCGACCGAGTGGTCCGTGACGAACTCCGTCTCGTGGTCGAGCGGGTGGTTGGATTGGATAGCCATCCGGTTCTCAAGTCGCATATCTTCGATGATCATGCCGTCTTGCCGATGACCCTCCATCTCGAGTGGCTCGCCCATGCTGCGATGCACGTGCAACCAGGGTTTGTCTTCCAGGGGCTTCAAGATCTGCGGGTTGTGCAGCCGGTGCGGATTCGTCCCGATCAGACGGTTCGCCTGCGCCTGCACGGGGGCAAAGCCATTCGCTGCAGCGAAGGATGGTCGGTTCCTGCCGAACTGCGTCGGGTGATCGAAGGGTCCCGTCCTGACGGAGCAGCCAACGAGGAATTGCTTAGTCAGGCCACCATCTTATTAGGGGATGTTCCCGCGCAGGGGCCGCCTGCTCCAACGCTGCCGATCGATGTCGGTGAGAGCCCTGGACCTCAAGAAGTGTATCAAGAACTGCTCTTCCATGGTTCTGATTTCCATGGGTTGTTACAGTTACATGGGTCCACGAGTCGTGGCATCTCCGGGACCACACGCACGGCCCCACTACCTGGAGCTTGGCTACAAGAACCGCTCCGTGCACGTTGGCTGGCCGACCCGCTGGCACTCGATGCCGCCTTCCAGCTGATGATTGTTTGGACAAGGATCCATCTTGGGGCGGGATCACTGCCGGTCTCCTTGGCAGACTATCGACAATATCGTCGTGCATTTGGCAACGAACCCGTACGGGTCATGGTGCAAATCTCCACACAGACCGAACTGATCGCTCGGGCGGATGTGACTTTTCTCGACGATGCTGGAGAAATCATTGCCCAAATTCGCGGCCTTGAGCAGATGATGGACAGCCGCCTTAACGAGGCGTTCCAGCGAAACCAACTGCCTCAGACGGTCCGGGCATGAACCAGGAGATACGTGTGTCGACGGGGCCGCAAATTGCCATTGTCGGGATGGGGATCCACTTTCCTGGTGCAGATCGAACCGAGACTTATTGGGGAAACATTCTTAGGTGTGTCGATTCATCCTCGGAGGTTTCCGCTGCCCGTTGGTGTTTGCCGCCACCGATCGCTGCGGATGAATCTGCACAGCTGACCGATCGCGTGCGAAGTACCCGTGGTTACTTTCTCGATGTGTCGCACGGCGATGTTCCCGCGGATCTACACCCATGTAAACTGGGGTTGCCCTGGAGCGACTTCGACCCCTCGATTCGCATGGTGTTGCGGGCCGGACGTACCGCCTTTTTGGAAGCGGCCATGGCCGCCGTCGATCCCAAGCGGGTAGGCGTGATTCTGGGCAACATTGTGTTACCCACCGAACATGTCTCTCAGCTCGCTTGTCAGTTGCTACCCACGCCATGGGCCGGGCAACTCACGAAACCCCAACGAGCGTTGTCACCATGGAATCGCTATGTGTCCGGGCTTCCCGCGGCGATGCTGGCGCAAGCACTTGGGCTTGGTGGTGTTGCTTTCACCTTGGACGCGGCTTGTGCCTCGTCACTGTATGCGCTCAAGCTGGCGATCGATTTGTTACAGAGTGGCCGCGCCGACGCCATGCTTGCCGGGGGGATGTCCCGGCCTGACAGTCTCTATACCCAAATGGGCTTTTCCCAGCTGCAGGCGCTTTCACCGACTGGTCGTTGTCGGCCATTTGCAGCGGACGGAGATGGCCTGTTGGTCGGAGAAGGGGCGGGGGTGTTTGTCCTGAAACGCCTCGAAGACGCCCAGGCTCACGGGGATCGCCTTTTGGGGGTGATTGCTGGGGTTGGGCTTGCCAACGATATTGCCGGTAATCTGTTAGCGCCGGCAAGCGAAGGGCAACTCCGGGCATTGCGGCAAGCGTATCGTCGAGCCGGGTGGTCACCCGCTGACGTCGATCTGATCGAATGTCACGCGACGGGTACACCCATGGGCGATGCCACCGAATTTGCCTCTCTGATGGCTCTTTGGCAGGGACAAGCCTATCGCCCAGGACAGTGTGTCATCGGTTCGGTGAAGTCCACGGTGGGTCATCTGTTGACCGGAGCCGGTGCTGCAGGGCTTGCCAAGGTGTTGCTCGCATTGCAGCATCAACAACTGCCTCCGATGGCGAACTTTACCCAGTCGGGTGCGCAGATCCCGTTGCACGGCAGCCCGTTTCGGATCCTACAAACCGCGGAACCCTGGATGGCCCGGTCTCAGGGTGAGCCTCGTCGTGCCGCAGTGAGTGCGTTTGGCTTTGGTGGGATCAACGCTCACGTCTTGATCGAAGAGCCGCAGTTCTCGACGCGTACCCAGCAGACTGTTCCTGCGGGAGTACCCCGATCGAAGCAGCCGGTCGCCATCGTCGGGATGGCCGCGACCGTTGGACCGTGGCAGGATCTGCACGAATATGGTCAGTTGGTTCTTGGACTGCGACCACTTCCCGAATCGATGTGTCCACCAGGGCCGAGTGTGCCGGCCGATTCCATTCAGGGATACTTTCTCAACCAGATCTGTGTGGGGCTGAATCGCTTTCGCATTCCTCCCCGCGAAATGGAAGAAATGCTCCCGCAACAACTGCTGATGTTGGTGGTGGCTGCCGATGCACTGGCCGATGCCCAAGGCGCGCAGGTGAGCGAGGAGGCTGAGCACACCGGGGTCTTCATCGGACTGGGCCTGGATCTGAACACCACCAACTTTCATCTTCGCTGGTCCACGCTCGCGGCGCATGCCGAGACCGACCCGGACTGGGCAGATCAAGCTGCGGCTGCGGTTTCGCCCCCCTTGACGGCCAATCGGACCATGGGAGCGTTGGGGAGTATCGCCGCCAGCCGGATTGCGCGGGCTTTCCACTTTGGCGGGCCGAGTTTCACGCTCTCGAGCGAGGACCTGTCTTCAGCCCATGCATTGCAAACGGCAGTGCGAGCCTTGCAACAAGGGGAAATCGCCCGGGCAGTGGTTGGTGGCGTCGAATTCACGGGCGACCCACGTACTCGGGTGGCAACGCAAGCAGCCACGGGGCAATCCTTGTTGGCCGACGGCGCTGGAGCCGTGGTCTTAAAGCGGCTCAGCGATGCCGAGGCGGCGGGGGACCGAATCTACGCGCTGATCCAGGATGTCGGTGACAGTGTGGAGTCAGTTAGCGAGCACAACCGTCTCCACGAATGTCTACCACCCCCGATGTTATTGCATGGCGATGTCGGAGCGGCCAACAGCATCCTCACCCTCATCCAAGCGGCCTTGGCGATCCACACTCAGACGCTACCACCAAAGCAAGGGATCGGAGCTCGATTCTGGCTTCAAAACGATCCTGAAGTGCCGCGCCGAATCTTGATCGAGGAGAGAGGGATTACCGATCAGGAGGTCAAGATCTCAATCCAGGAGTACCATTCACGGCTTGCTTGCGTCTCTTCCGTGAATCTTGCTCCCCGTCCCGAAGGTTTGTTTATTGTCCCTGCGAGCACACCTCGTGAGATCCAAGCTCGACTCGACAAGCTGAAGGTGTTGGTGGAGCGCGATGCCAACACCCCCATTCACGAACTGGCTGGTCGTTGGTGGAAGCAGACGACCAACGACGGGATGGTTTCGGTTGCCCTGGTGGCTCGTACCACGGAGGAATTACTCGCGCAGATCGCATTTGCCCGAAAACACCTCCGTGATGCTCCGACCACACCACTGTGCACGAGCGACGACCGTCACGATGATCGCCTATTTGATCGGGTCTTTTACACGCCGAAGCCGCTGGCTCCAAGTGGCCAGGTAGCCTTTGTCTACCCTGGCTCCGGAAACCACTATCCCGGGATGGGACGAGCTTGGGGGGTTGACTGGCCGGGCATCCTTCGAGAGCAGCAACAGCAAAACAAACAACTCAAGCAACAGTATGCCGTTGACTCGATCTGGGTGAATGCCTTCACGACACCGCCAAGCCCACAAACATTGCTTTTTGCTCAGGTTGCGCTTGGAACCCTGATCTCCGACACGCTTCGCAGCTTCGCTGTCGAACCACACGCCGTTCTCGGCTACAGCTTAGGGGAATCCGCAGGCTTGTTTGGGATGCGCGTATGGCAAGACCGGGATCAGATGTATCAGCGGATCCTCGAGTCGCCCATCTTTGTCCGCGAACTCGCGCCTCCGTTTGAAGCAGCGCGCCAAGCTTGGGGACTAACCGCAGAGACGATGATCGATTGGGTTACGGGCATTGTCCAGGCCTCACCGGAGGCAATCAAGCAGGCCCTCCGTCCTGATAAACGGGTCTATCTTTTGATCATCAACTCCCCCAATGAGTGTGTCATCGGTGGGCTCCGCGACGATCTCGAGGCCTTCTGCCGGCGGCTCGCCATCACCTGGTTGCCGATCGAGGGAGTTACACTGGCGCACTGTCCGGCAACTATTCCGGTGAGTGATGCCTACCGGGAACTCCACCGCTTGCCGGTAAGCGCTCCCGATGGGGTGCGCTTCTATAGTGCGGCGTGGGGACGCGCTTACGAAGTGACCACCGAGTCCGCCGCGGCTGCGATCTTGGCCGCGGTACAGCAGACCCTTGACTTCCCTCGTCTTGTGGAAAAGGCGTATGCGGATGGTGTGCGGCTGTTTGTCGAAATCGGTCCCGGTGCTTCGTGTACCCGCATGATTGGCGCGATCTTGGGCCGGCAACCGCACCTGGCACGAGCGGTATGCGTGCCGCGACGTCATGATTTTTCCCAGCTATTGCGCACCCTGGCACAATTACGGGTCGAAGGGGTGCCGATCGACTTGTCATGTCTTTATGCCGACGCCGCTCCGCTCGAGCGATCCCCCTCGAAACAGATCACCCTTCCCACGGCTCCGCTATGGCAGCCGCTACCTGATCGTAAGCAAGCCACGATCGATCCTAACCGAGCCAAACATTCGCATTTTTATGCGAACGATCGAGTTGTCGACCGGCGGATTCCCCAGCCCCAGAACGGGCGGTCGAAGGTCCTCCACGAGACAGTTCCGATGCTTTTACCCCCTGTTGAACCGGCGACTGTCTGGATGGAATCCCAGGAGGCCATCCTCGAAGCTCACCATGCCTATCTACGTTTTAGTACACAGGGGATGAACGCATTTCGAGAAGTGCTTGCGTTCCAGACCGCGTTGCTTGCATTGGCCGAGCACCCCCGAAAACGAGCCGACTCGGCTTCTCCAAAAACCAAGCCTGCGGTCAAAGCCGCAGGTCATGCGCTTCCCGAGCCCTCCACCGAGCCGATCCCCACTCGACTCGACTTTGCTCGATGTCTCGAATTTGCGCGCGGCAAAGTGGGCAATGTCCTCGGTGCTGCCTTTGCCGAGATTGATACCTTCCCAACGCGTGTGCGTTTGCCCGATGGACCGTTGATGTTGGTGGATCGGGTCCTGGCCATCGAGGGGACCCCTCGCTCGCTACGCTCTGGCCGGGTGGTCACCGAACACTGGGTGCACGGGGCCCGCTGGTATCTCGATAATGGTCGCATTCCCACCAGTGTTGCGGTTGAAGCCGGTCAGGCCGATCTATTCCTGTCAAGCTATCTGGGCATCGATTTTCAGACCCGTGGTCTGGCGGTGTATCGGCTCCTCGATGCGGTGGTCACGTTCCATCAGTCGCTACCACCGATCGATGCAGTAATTGTCTATGACATTCGTATCGATCGCTTCTTTCAGCAGGGCAATGCTTGGTTTTTCCATTTCCACTTTGATGCCTCGGTTGAAGGCAAACTGTTCCTGAGCATGCGCGATGGATGTGCTGGGTTTTTCACGGCAGAGGATCTTGCTGCCGGCCAAGGGATCAAGCTCAGTGTGCTCGATCAAAAGCTGCGGCCAGGCAAGTTACCCGAAAATTGGTCGTTTCGGGTGCCGCTTGAGTCGGGTTCGTTGACCGAGCCCCAGGTAGATGCGTTACGCAAAGGAGATCTGGTCGGTGCGTTCGGTTCTGCTTTTGCGGGGCTGCCGCTGACCATGCCCTTGCGTTTGCCTGGGGGGATGGCTCGACTGGTGCATCGAATTCCGGTCCTGGAACCTTATGGCGGTCGCTACGGTTTAGGACGAGTGATCGGAGAAGCTGATATACATCCGGATGATTGGTTTCTCACATGTCATTTTGTCGATGATATGGTCATGCCTGGAACGCTCATGTACGAGTGTTGCTTGCACACGTTTCGGATTTTCTTGATGCGACTTGGCTGGGTGGGCGAAGAAACCGAGATCCATTGTGAGCCGATGGTGGACGTGGCCAGCCGTCTCAAATGTCGCGGCCAAGTACTCCCGACTACCCGAATCGTGCGTTATGAAGTGGTCGTGAAGGCACTGGGAGATGACCCGGATCTTCACGCACTGGCGGACGCCTATATGTACGCCGACGGAAAACGGATTGTTGAGATTACCGATCTATCGTTACGTTTTCATGGCCTCACCCGCCAACGTCTAGAACAGATCTGGTCAGGACGAGCGGTTCCGACATTGCAGCAAGCGACCCGGCAATTTGATCGTGACAAGATCTTGGCGTTTGCCGTCGGCAACCCTTCGGAAGCATTTGGTGAACCTTATCGCATCTTCGATAGCGAACGTGTGATTGCCAGACTGCCCGGCCCCCCCTATCAATTCCTCGACCGGATCGTGCGAATTGAAGCCCAGCCGTGGGTTATGCAGGCGGGGGGAGTGATTGAGGCGGAATATGAGGTGCCGAGCGACGCCTGGTACTTCGAGGCCAATCGACAAGAAACGATTCCGTTCGCAGTGCTATTGGAAATCGCGCTTCAACCGTGTGGTTGGTTTGCCGCTTACCTCGGCTCCGCCTTGACGAGTGCGGTCGATCTGTCGTTTCGCAATCTAGGTGGCTCGGCGACTCAGTATCGGGAACTGGGCCGCGCTACGGGGACTCTGACCACCCAGGTCAAGATCACGCAGGTGTCGCATTCGGGTGGGATGATTATTCAGCATTATGATTTTTCGATGCGAGCTGGATTGACCGAGGTATATACTGGGAAGACCTACTTTGGCTTTTTCTCCAAGCAGGCCCTTGCTCAACAAGTGGGCATGAAGGAACATCGCTGGCCGGAGCCAGCTTCGCCGTGGGGTGAAGGGAGGAGGTATCCGAACGAGGGTCCGTTCCCTGACGAGCGTTGGCGAATGGTGCAGACCATCGAAACGTATCACCCCCAAGGTGGCCGTTATGCTCAAGGGCTCGTCGAAGGATCGATCCGAGTGAATCCTGAGGCTTGGTTTTTTCAAGCCCACTTTTACCAGGATCCAGTCTGGCCAGGTTCATTGGGCTTGGAATCGCTGTTGCAACTGCTCAAATGGGTGGCGGCGCATCATTGGGGTGTGTCAACCGCGACGATCTGGCAAACCCCCGCCTTGGCACAAGAACATCGCTGGACCTACCGCGGCCAGATCCTGCCAAGCGATCGGCAGGTCGAGGTGATCGCCGAGATCAAACAGCGTGATGATCACCGCAAGCGCTTGCTGGCCGATGGACTATTGCGGGTAGACGGTCGCATTATCTATGAAATGACAGATTTTTCACTAAGCCAGGGTGCTGAGACCTGACGGATCGGAAACTTGAAGGGACTAGATTGGAATGCAATACCAGCGGGTCTATATCGAGGCTTTGGGTTATGAGTTAGCGCCGGTGGTGGTCACCTCGGCGGAACTTGAAGACCGGATTGCACCGGTTTATAAGCACCTTCACTTGCCGGTAGGTCAGCTGGAAGCTCTGACGGGAATTAGTGAACGGAGGTGGTGGGAGGCCGACTATCCTCTGTCGCGCGGAGCCACCGAAGCAGGGCGGCGAGCACTTGCCTGCAGCACGATCCGTCCCGACCAGATTGATGTCCTGATTTACGCTGGGGTTTGCCGCGAGCAGTTTGAACCTGCGACGGCCTGTAAGATCGCTGCGGATCTACAAATCCATACCGATGCCATGGTATACGATTTGAGCAACGCTTGTCTTGGGGTGCTCAATGGGATTGTAGAAATCGCCAACCGCATTGAACTGGGCCAAGCCAGGGCGGGTCTGGTGGTGTCGTGTGAGACCGCTCGCGAGATCAACGAGGTCATGATCGAGCGGATGTTGCACAATCCCAGTATGCAGATTTTTAAGGAGTCGGTGGCTACCTTGACGGGTGGTTCGGGGGCGGTCGCCGTGTTGGTGGTGGGCGAAGAGCTGTCGGTTCATAAACGTAGGAAGTTGCTTGGAGGTGTGCATAAGAACGACTCGCAGTATCATGCCCTATGTCGCTGGGGGTTAGAAACACTTCCTGAGATGATCGACAAATATATCAGTACCGATGCAGGGGCTTTGATTCGCTATGGCATGAACCTGGGCATGAAACACTGTGTGACGCCGATGATGGCCACCGACGCCGGAGCCGTGCTCAAATATGGTGTGGAACTTGGGCTACGGACTTGGAAGTGTTTCACCACCAAATTTGGCGGTGCGATGGAACAGCTGGATAAGGTCATCTGTCATCAAGTCGGGACCATGCATCGTCGGGCAATTCTCGGAGGTCTGGGGATCCCCGAGGAAAAAGACTTCTCCACCTACCCCTACCTCGGCAACATCGGTACGGTGTCGCTCCCATTAACGGCAGCCCTTGCTGAAGAACGCGAGTTTCTCCGGCCCGGTGATCGGGTGAGCTTCCTGGGTATCGGCTCGGGTCTGAATTGCATGATGCTGGGGCTCGAATGGTAAGCAAGGGATTGTATCCATTTTCGGGGCAGCATTTCGATCGTCAGGGCATTCGATTGCACTACCTCGACGAAGGCAGTGGCTCGCCGCTGGTCATGCTGCATGGCAACCCGACCTGGTCTTTTTACTATCGACGACTGGTCATGGAGTTGCGACCGGAATACCGCTGCGTGGTCCCGGACCATATCGGCTGTGGTTATTCCGACAAGCCTGGACTTGACCGTTATGAGTACACGTTGGAAGCACGCATCGCAGATTTTACCGCGTTGATGGACCATCTTGAACTTGGTCGGGTCACGCTGGTGCTTCATGATTGGGGGGGAATGATCGGCTTGGCCTGGGCGGTTCGCTATCCCGAACGGGTGGATCGACTGATTCTCATGAACACAGCCGGTTTCCCGCTGCCTGCGAACAAACCGTTACCTTGGCTCCTGTGGCTGGGCCGCAATACCCGACTCGGAGCCTGGTTGATTACCCGTTGCAATGCGTTTTGCCGAAGTGCAGCGCGGATTGCGGTCACCCAGCCGCTGGCCCCCGAAGTTCGCGCTGGCTACCTCGCTCCTTATGCCTCGGCGTCGGATCGGTTGGCGGTGTTGCAGTTCGTCCGGAGCATCCCGCTGCAGCCTGCGGATCCAGGCTATGCGATCGTCAAGGAGGTGTCGGCGGGTCTCGCACGGTTTCGGTCGAAGCCCTGCTTGATTCTTTGGGGGATGAAGGACTTTGTCTTTGACCACCACTTTCTTCGCGAGTGGCAACACTACCTGCCCGATGCCGAGATTCACCGCTTTGCCGCGGCAGGCCACTATGTCCTCGAAGACGCTTATCAAGCGATCCTGCCACGTATCCGGGACTTTCTAGCACGTGAGCAATCAGGCCCCTGACCCGGCGGATACCTTCAACGTCGCCCGGCATTTGTACGCGATGGCGGAGCGCATTCCATATCGGACGGCGGTGCTGTATCCGCACAGCCGGGATGCTCAAGGTCGGGTCGCATATACCCAGCGAACCTACCGACAACTGCATCAGGACAGTGATAAGCTTGCGCACGGTCTGCACGGCATCGGCATTCAACCTGGCACGCGAACCGTGCTCATGGTCACGCCGAGTCTGGACTTTTTCACGCTCACGTTTGCCTTGTTCAAGGTTGGTGCGGTGCTGGTGATGGTTGACCCGGGCATGGGGGTCAGTCATCTTGGCCGTTGCCTCCAGGAAGCCGAGCCCGAGGCCTTTATTGGAGTTCGCCGGGCCCATCTTGCACGCCAAGCACTCGGGTGGGCCAAACAGTCAGTGCGGATCACGGTCGGCGTCGGCTCGGGCTGGCCGCTGGCCCAGCGGTCCTTACGGGGATTGTTGACTGGGGCGCCGGGTGACCCATTCCCCATGCTGCAACCCGGCCGTGACGACACCGCGGCCATCCTGTTTACCAGTGGCAGCACTGGAATTGCCAAGGGGGCAATCTACACCCATGGCATGTTCTCGACACAAGTTCAGCTGTTGAGCAGTGTTTATGGCATTCAACCTGGAGAAATCGACCTCCCCACGTTCCCGTTGTTCGCCTTGTTCGGTCCAGCCCTGGGCATGACGGCAGTGATCCCGGATATGGATGCCAGCCGTCCGGCCAAGGCAGACCCGAAAAAGTTGGTCGAGGCAATCGAGAACTTTGGCATCACCAATCTGTTTGGTTCGCCAGCGGTCATCCGGTTGCTCGGGAAATACGCCGCTGAGCAGGAGTTGCGGCTGCCGTCGTTACGCCGAGTCATCTCGGCAGGTGCTCCCGTGGCTGCGAACGTCATCGAGGCTTTCTCCCCGATGCTGTCCCCAGAGGCGGAAGTGCATACCCCCTATGGCGCGACCGAGGCGCTGCCTGTGAGCACGATCGGTAGTCATACGATATTGCATGAAACTCGGGAGCAGACCGACCAGGGTAAGGGGATTTGTGTCGGTTGTCCGGTCCCTGGAATCGAAGTGTTTATCATCGCCATCCATGACCAGCCGATCCCCGAGTGGTCTCGGGATCAAGTCCTAGCAGTGGGAGAGATTGGCGAAATCGTGGTCCGTGGCCCGATGGTGAGCAAGGCTTATTATAATCGCCCGGAGGCAACCCGTCTGGCCAAGATCCTTGATCCACGCGATGGCTCGACCTTGCATCGCATGGGCGATCTTGGCTACCTCGACCGCGAGGGGCGTATATGGTTTTGCGGCCGCAAGTCACATCGGGTCGAAACCGCGGCGGGCACGTTCTTTACCATTCCATGTGAAGCGATATTTAATACTCACCCAGCGGTATTTCGCACGGCCTTGGTCGGTGTGCCGAGGAATGGGGACCTCGTGCCAGTTGTCTGTGTGGAACGCGAACTGGATCAAGTCAAGAGGATCGACGACACCAGCTTGATCATCGCCTTACGTGAACGGGGCAAGCAGTTCGCACACACGGCGAGGATCAAGGATTTTCTCATTCATCCGAATTTTCCCGTCGATATCCGGCACAACGCCAAGATTTTCCGAGAAAAGTTGGCTGTTTGGGCCAAGAGTCGATTGGGGTGAACCATGCGGGTGTTGATAACGGGCGGTGGGGGTTTTTTAGGGACGGCCATCGTTCGCCAGCTGTGTGCCCGCGGCGACCAGGTACAAACCTTGTCCCGAAGGACCTACGCACATTTGCAGGCATTGGGAGTGCGGCAATACGTCGGTGACCTCGGCGACTACGCCGCAGTCAAGACGGCTAGCGCTGGATGTGATGTGATCGTTCATGCTGCGGCCAAAGCAGGGGTATGGGGCCGCTTTCGGGACTACTATCAGACCAATGTGCGGGGTACTGAGCACATTCTGCGCGCGTGTCGCGAAACGGGGGTAGGACGCCTGGTCTACACCAGTTCGCCAAGTGTCACCTTCGCGGGTGAGGATCAGGAGGGAGTGGACGAGTCGGCACCGTATCCCGGCCGCTTTCTGGCCGCGTATCCGCAAACCAAGGCAGAGGCCGAACATCTGGTTCTGCGTGCCAATGGCACCCAACTGGCGACGGTTGCACTGCGTCCGCATCTGATTTGGGGGCCTGGGGATCCGCACTTGTTACCCAGGCTGGTCGAGCGGGCGCAGGCGGGACGGTTACGACGTCTCGGCGACCGCCCGAATCGGGTCGATGCGACGTTTATCGACAATGCTGCAAGCGCTCACCTATTGGCCATCGATCATCTCCAGCCAAACAGTCCCTGTGCTGGTCAGGCGTATTTCATCGCTCAGGATGAGCCGCAACCATTGTGGGAGTTTATTAATCGGCTGTTGGCTGCGGTGGAGGTCGGGCCGGTGAAGAAAATGGTCCCGGCCAGTGTGGCGTATCGCGCAGGGGCAACACTGGAACTCATGTACAAGTTCCTACCATTGCCGGGCGAACCACCCATGACGCGGTTTGTCGCCCGTCAGCTCTCGACAGCTCATTGGTTTAACCTGACCGCCGCGCATCGCGATCTGGGTTATCGGCCGACGGTCTCGACGGAGGAAGGTTTGGAGCAATTGGCCCAGGCACATCGAGATCAAAGAGATTAACGATCAAAATACCAAACTTATAAATGAGTGCCGATACCAAAAAAATCCCCGCTTTAGCGCCGCTCTGGCCATATAGATAGGTAGGGACTTTCTGTACCGAAGCATGTTGATTCAAGCGGGACCCATGGGTCGTGGAAACGAAATGGGGACAGAAAGCGAACAAAACCGGACATTTCCGGACGCTTTTCAGACGCGTTCGGGGTACTTTTGTGGACTCTAACGGGTCGTGTGCAAGGTTCTTGCAGGGTCCTGAAATCGCCGTAAGTTCTTTCCTCATAACTAGTTCCATTGGACACGTGGAGATCGGAAGCTCCCTTCTGGCGAGAGATTTGGCGACAACGACTCGACGTTTGCGTTTTCTCGCAGTGAATTGTTGCTAACGTCCTCTTTTGCGAGGGAGAAGGATGTCCATCGATTGGCTCGGAAGACATATGCCAAGCGACAACGAGGCCATCTAGCGGTGTTGCTCCGGGGGTATCTCTCGGATCAATTCTCGGCTAGGATCGGGGTTCGCTCTGTGTACAACTTATGCCGCGGGGGTCATGTCATGCAACGCAGTGTTCTCTGGGCAATGGTCGTTGTGGGTTCAGGACTGGGGACGCTGTCCAAGCCGTTCTCAGCAAGTTACGCTCAGGAGGGGAATCCGCCACGTGAAAGGGAAGGGGACCGTCCCAGGGAGAGCCGAGAAGCCGAACGTTTTCGACCCGAGCTACGACGCGTCAAGATCGATCAACTGCGTGTCGAAGCGCGGCAAGCGCTCACCAAGTTGAAACAGGCCGAGGCCAACTACAAGCAGATCATGGCGAAACTGCGTACTCTTGAAGGGGACCGTCCCCGCGAAGGGGTCCGGCCTTCACCCGAGGCGACGTTCCGTCGAGATCGCGATCCGCGGCGAGAATCGATCCATTCGCCTAAGCGCGAATCTGAGGCGCGGCGTGAAGGAGATCGGCCACGAGGGGATCGTCCTCGCGAAGGCGATCTTCGCCCACCGCGGGCTCGGCCATTTCCACCGTTCCCACCCGAACATGCCGAAGGGATGTTCCGGCCGATTTTAGTGGAATTGCGTCGCATGAAGGAACAACTGGAACAAGTCCAAAAACAATTGAACGAGATGCAACGACAATCCGAACGTCAGCAACAGGACCGGCGGCTACTCCTCGACCAATTGAAGCGGAAGCTCCAAGGCCCTGATGCCGACGGAGGGAACTGAGCAAAGTCACCGGAAGCCAAACTCCGAGCGCGTCCAGCGAAGCGTCCCCGAGGACTGGTGGCGATTCCTGAGTCACCAGCGTAGCGGTCTTTGCCAGGCCTCCTTCAGCTCGCTGAGGTTGGCGTGGATGAGCCACTGGCCTGAGTGATCGGCAACGCGAAGTTGCGGCTCCTCGAGGGTACGACCGATCGAGGCAATAGGTAGATTGGCAAAACACTCCAACACTGCTTCTTGGTCGCTCGGACTGACCTCGATGAGGAAGCGCGTCGGGCTTTCACTAAATAAGCGGCCGATCGCATCCACGCTGCCAGCCACGGGCATCTGCTGAAGTTCGCTGATTTCGACACCGATCCCGCCGGCCAAGGCCATCTCAGCGATGGCCACGGACAGTCCACCGTCGCTCAGATCGTGACAAGCTCGGACGAAGCCGCGAACAATGGCCTGGTGTAAAGCCGCAAATATCATTGGCGCTTGTACCGGATCGACCTGGGGTGGTATGCCCGATTGCAAGCCTTGAATACGCTGCAGGAAGGAGCCCCCGAACTCATCTCGAGTGACACCGACGACCAAGATGCGATTGCCCGGTGACTTGAGGTCCATCGACACACACCGACGGACATCCGGCACACGACCAAGGGCGGAGATCAGCAAAGTGGGTGGGATGCTAATCGTCCGCTCCGGGGTCCGGAATTCGTTGTTGAGACTGTCCTTGCCGCTGATAAATGGAGTGCCATACGCGAGGGCAATGTCCCGACAGGCCTCCGCAGTCCGGACGAGCGATCCCAGGACCGCGGGCTGCTTAACATTGCCCCAGCAGAAATTGTCCAAGATGGCTATGCGACTTGGGTCCGCACCAACTGCAACGACGTTGCGCACCGCCTCGTCGATGGCACATGCGGCAGCCGCATAGGGATCGAGATCAGCATAGGCCGGGTTGAGGCCACAACCGACCGCCAACCCGGTCCACTCTCCCAGAACGGGTAAGACGACTGCGGCATCGCTGGGACCGTCTTCGTGGACGCCGACCAAGGGCTTGATAACACTGCCAGCTTGAACTTCGTGGTCGTACTGGCGGATCACCCATTCTTTCGAGGACACTGAGTAGTCACGGAGGATTGCCAAGAGTGCACCTTGGGCGGAGAGCTCAGCGACGAGGGAGGGTTGTGGAGGCGGTGGAGAACTGGGAGCCTCCCAAGTCGCCTCACGCAGCACTTCGGGGCGGCCCTGATGGAGGAAGTCCATGGCCAAATCGCCCACCAAGTGGTTGTCGTAGTACAGCTGGAGTCGACCGGAATTTGAGAACTCGCCCAGGGCCGCCGCCTCGACATCCTCGCTCTGGCATAATGCGTTCAGCGCGGGCCAGTTCTCCGGTGGAACCGCAAGGACCATGCGTTCCTGGGATTCCGAGATCCAGATCTCGGTGTAGCTGAGGCCAGCATATTTGGAAGGCGCCCGCTCAAGATGGACGGTTGCGCCGAGCTCAGCGCCCATCTCGCCGATGGCGGAGCTGAAACCACCGGCTCCGCAGTCGGTAATCGCAGAAAAAAGGGCACGGTCTCGGGCGGCGAGGATGACATCAAGAAGTTTTTTTTCCGTGATGGCGTTGCCGATCTGGACAGCGCCTCCCGAAACGGACTCAGACTCGCTGGTCAATTCCAGGGAGGAGAAGGTAGCGCCGTGGATGCCATCCCGACCGGTACGTCCTCCGACCGCCACAATGAGGTCGCCGGCACGGGCATTTCGGTCGGTGGTACCGATCGGCATCAACCCGACGGTGCCACAGAAAACCAAGGGATTGGCCAAATAGCGTGCATCGAACAGGATCGCCCCATTCACCGTTGGGATCCCCATGCGGTTCCCGTAATCGCGAACGCCGGCCACAACCCCCTCCATGACGCGGCGGGGGTGAAGGACGCCTTGGGGTAACTCCTCAAGCGGGTAGTCGGGCGGGGCAAAGCAGAAAACATCGGTGTTACAGATGGGTTTAGCGCCCAAGCCGGTTCCAAGAGGATCGCGGATCACACCTCCCAGGCCGGTGTTGGCCCCTCCGTAGGGTTCGATGGCCGAAGGGTGATTATGCGTCTCGACCTTAAAACAAACGTCGTGAGTGTCATTAAAGCGGATGACCCCGGCGTTGTCGGAAAAGACACTCACACACCAATCGGCATCGCCGAGCCGACGTCTGATCTCCTGGGTCGCGGCAAAGATGGTTTCCTTTAGTAGGTTTCGAAAGTGTTTGGTTTGAACGAGATCGCCAACCGTTTCCGTATAGCGGATCGGACCCTTGAGTGTCTTGTGGGAGCAATGTTCCGACCAGGTCTGGGCCAGGGTCTCCAGCTCCACATCGGTGGGTTGGCGGCCGAGCCTTTGGAAGTGTTGCTGGATCGCGCGCATCTCCTCCAGATTCAGGGCAAGTTGCCCCTCGCGGCTGAGTTGCTCCAACCCAGCCGCGTCAAGATCAACCAGTTGTACTTCGATGCGTTGAAAAGTATAAGGCGAACCCAAGCTCAGATGATCGACCTCGATCGATCCCAGAACGATTTGCTCGATAGCTTCATTTGCCAAGATACGGCGGTGAAGCAGTTCAGTCTCTGCACTAGTCTGGCCAACTCGACCATAATACCGTCGAAAGGTACGAACGCCGGTCAGCACAACACCAAGATCCCGTGCGATGTCGATGACACTCTGGGCAACCGGATCCATCACGCCTGGTTTGAGCAGCACGGTGACCGTGTTGGCCGCGGTAATCGAGCTCAGCGGGGAACAATGGCCAGACTCTACGACCGCATCGACCAACAGTGTCTGCATCAGACGCTCAACGCTCGCCTCATCAAGATCACCTTCCAACAAGTAACCCCTGCTGGTGGCAGTAACCAGGTCATCCCCGACATCGCGGTGCGTGAGCAGTCTAAGGGTGTCGATCACCCGGTCACGTTCAGGATCCTGATGGCGGGGGCGGATTTCCACTTCCCAAAGCATCGCGCACCTGCTTGGCCTGGAACAAGAGTTGTGAAATGCGTTGCGGATCATCTGCCGTCAACGCGGCATGGAATTCCTTGAGCCGATGTTGCAACGCGTGAATGGCGTCCAAAATTGCTGGACGATTGGCTCGAAAGATGGCGGTCCAAACCTCGGGATCGCCGGCGGCGAGCCGTGTGGTATCGCGAAAGCCCGTGGCAGTAAAGGCTTGCCAGTCAGGCGGAAGGGTTCTGGACAGGCTGGCCGCGAGAAGATGCGGTAAGTGACTCGTGACCGCGAGTGTCCGATCATGTTCGACCGGATCGAGGAAACGAACCTCCGCGCCGAGAGCACGCCAGAACGCAGAAACGCGCTGTAAAGATGCGGCGGATGTGGCGGCGGTAGGCGTGACGACCACGAGTTTTCCTTCGAATAGATCCACCCTCGCCGCCTGTGGTCCTTGCTTTTCCGAACCCGCCAGTGGATGGCTGCCGACAAATGCGATCGACTCCGGCAGCTGACCCTCGAGGACCGAGGTGATATTTGCTTTGGTACTACCGGCGTCTGTAATCAGCGTCCCCGGTTGACAATGTGGCGCAACCTCCAGGATTTGCTTGGCGATGCGGTCGACTGGGGTACAAAAGACGACCAAATCTGCTGCAGCCACGCCTTCTCGGAGATTGAGGGTCCCGTTGTCCAGCGCTCCACATTGTTGGGCCAGCGCAAGTGATTCCCACCGCCGCCCGACGCCGATGATGTGCTTGACCAGCCCGCGTTGGCGTGCGGCCAGGCCGATCGAGCCACCAATCAGGCCAACGCCGACGATGGTAAGGGTCCTCGCGAACTGGGCCACGCTCGATTATGCTCCTTCGAGAGTAACTTGGACTTGCATACGCTGATCGTTGCGAAGGATGGTGACCGTGACGGTCTGCCCGACTCGACATTTGGATAACAGGGCGGTCAGGTCCTCGAGTTGGTTTATGGGTTGGCCCTCGATCTCAAGGATCAGATCGCCTAATTGCCATTTTCGCGTGACGGGATGCTGAATGAACCCGCGAATGCCTGCTTTGTCGGCTGGGCTATCCAATCGAACGTCTTGGACAAAAACGCCCTGGGGATATCCCAGATCCCGGGTGTACTCATCGCGCAACGGAAAAATCCCCAAGCTTGGACGGGGAACAGCGCCATCGCGAATGAGTTTAGGAACAACCTCGTTCACCGTATCGACGGGAATGGCATAACCGATGCCAACATTTCCTCCGGATGGGGAAGCGATGGCGGTATTGATGCCGATGAGTCGACCAGATCGATCGAGCAGTGGGCCTCCGGAATTCCCCGGATTCAGCGCAGCATCGGTCTGAATCGCTCCTGTGATGGGTCGATCTGTTGGCGAGCGGATCCGGCGATCCAACGCGCTGATAATCCCGGCGGTAAGACTAAGGTCTGCTCCAAAGGGATTGCCAATGGCATAAGCGTTCTGGCCAACTTGTAGGTCGGAGGAACTCCCGACCGGGATGGGTTTGAGTTTGCTACTGGATGCATCGATTTTTAACACAGCCAGGTCATAATCGGGTGCAGCACCCACCAGACGAGCATTCCAGCGACTTTGATCGGCCAGCACCACACGAATGTCGAGGCCGTCACGGACGACCGCATCGCGGATCACGTGGAAGTTGGTGACAATGTGACCTTTCTCGTCCCAGATTACCCCGGAGCCAGTGCCTTGTTCTTGCTCGATGACCTGAAGGAAATTCTGCTGTAATAGCAGTGTATCGACGTTGACGACCGAATCTTTAGCACCGCGGAAGAGTTGGATCCGATCGAGCTCTTCGGGAGTCATCTCCCCAGCTGGAGTTACCGGGCGGGGCTTGGCATCCGGGTCATTGAGAGGCCCCCGTTGAAATGGTTCGGGGAGAAACCTCCAAAGCAGAAATAGAACCGCCCCAATCAAGAAGACCACGGCGGTGACCTGCCCCCAAATGGGAGTACGATGCGAATCCGGATACGCCATCAACTTATCTTCCCGAAGTCTCGTCAGTTGGGCGACAATGTCCACCAAAATATTGTAGGAAACCCGGCCAAAAAGTCGCCTTGTCCGCGGATTGCACGGCCAGCTAATATAAGCGACAGAATTGGGGAATGGTGTAACGGTAGCACGACTGACTCTGGATCAGTTAGTCAAGGTTCGAATCCTTGTTCCCCAGCTCAGAGCATCAAGTCGTCACAAACATTTGCAAGACCAATAACCTGTCAACTTATCTGCATTTGTCAGCGAACATAGGGGATGACGTAAGGTCCTTTTGGAATCACAGCGACATGTGCCTCGGGCCCGTATTCGGCCAGACTGGCAGCCACCGCACTCTCCACCGACACCACGGGCTCGACTTGACATCGGCGCAGGAGGTCTGGGGAGATCCCATCGCTGACGACCTTGACCTTACACCGAGCGATCACTTTGGCAAACTCTTCGAGTTGCCATTGATCCATGACAAAGTAGTTGCTGCCCAGGATACGTTGCTTGAAAACCTCCATGTCTGGGTTCTCGCGGATCAGTTGCTGGAACTCGGGACTGCCAAGCCCCTCGCTCAGACTGGCGGCCAGAACAATCGTGCCCCCTTGCTTGACGATAGGTAAGGCTCCGGTCAACCCCTTGATCGCCTGATACCATGTCGTGTCCAATGGATACCCAGCACCGGTTGTCACCACGATTTCCAGGGGGTGATCGACACCCACCCGAACGATATCGCGAACAAACTGGACTCCCGCTTCCCAGGCATGGATCATGTCTCCAGCGGCAATCCAGGTGACGCGGCGCTGCTCATCCAGGCAAACATTGATGATAAAATCACATCCTGCCATCTGCGCGATCCGTGTATTTTCTTCGTGGACCGGATTGCCCTCGACGATGCCTTCGGCCGCCAGTGGGTGTTCAAGAAAATGGGGTCCGTGCCATACCTTGACGGTTTCGAGGCCAGCAATCCCCGGACAAATCACCTTACGACCTCCTGAAAACCCGGCCATCAGGTGGGGTTCGATCAGTCCGGTAGTGATCTTGAGATCTGCCCGTACGTACCGCGAATCCAGCCAGACGGGAACTCCGTTCGAGGTGGTTCCCAGATAATCGTGTTCTTCTAAGACTTTGCCATGATGATTCTCAATTCGATAGTTGGCGGCAATCTCTGGTCCCACTAATTCAAGAAGTTCGTGCCCTTCGTTGGGACGATGCAGACCGGTGGCAATTAGGATGCAGATCTGGTCGCGTGGAATTCCTGCTTCCTCAAGGGTTTGGAGGAGCGGAGGAAGAATCCACTGATTGGGAACAGGGCGAGTGATATCACAGATAAGAATGCAGGCGTTTTTTCGCCCTTGGGCGAGTGCAGCAAGGGGTGCTGAACCGATCGGTTGTTTGAGAACCGCCTGCAATGCCGCGTCGGGATCGGCAAGGGGCATCGCTTGACGGATCGCCAACGGGCCGACCAACCGCTCGTCAGGGAGATCGACTTCAAGTCCGGTGCGTCCATAGTCGAGTTGAATACGCATCGCAGCTACCCCAAGGATATCAAGCTTTTTCCAAGCATCGTTTTGACAAGAGGTTGAATAAGACGCGTAAATCTTGGATCCAGCTCGCTTGTCGATGGTGTGGTCTGACGTTATGATTTCATTTTACGACATCTAGACCCACAGGCGAGTTAGGCCACCTGGAGTGGGTTTGTTGAGCCCCTCACCCACAGGATCGTGCAATGTCGATTGATAAAACCCTCCGTCGGAAAAACTCCCTGGCTCGGACCCGATGTGTCCTTACTCGACATGAGCGTATTGAGAAGATGCTCAGTGATGGCCGTTGGGAGGAAGGTCGTAGTCCCTATGGCTTACCCAAAGTTCGGGTTCAGAAGCTGCAATTGAAGAAGGCGAAACCGAAGAAGGAAGAAGCCGACGACAAGAAGAAGAAGAAGGGCAAGTAAAACTGGCCCAACTTGGCATGGTCACGGCATATTTGGGTCTGGGCAGCAACCTTGGCGAGCGCCGCCATCATTTGGCCACGGCGCTCGCCCGTTTACGTGCACAACCGGGTATCCTCCTGACCCAGGTTTCCAGTCTCTATGAATCTGCTTCGCTCGGTGGCCCCATTGATGCCCCAGCTTTCGTGAACGCAGTCGCCAGGATTGAGACTGAACTCTCGGCAGAGCGATTGCTAGACCGTTTGTTGTGGATTGAGAAGCAACTGGGTCGAGTTCGCACCGAGGCGAACGCTCCACGTGTCATTGACTTGGATCTGCTCGTCTACGGCGATCAGATTCGTAGCTCACCTGATCCGATCTTACCGCATCCCCGGCTCCATGAGAGGGCCTTTGTCTTAGAGCCGCTTGCCGAACTCGCTCCCAACTGGATTCATCCGATCCTCAAGCAATCGATTGCTGAATTGAGACAGTCGGTGACGAGTGCTTCTCAACCAGTCCGCCTGCTCGAGCAGTCCACTATTCCAGTGCGGGATGCGACGTACGGGAATTCCTTAGCCGGTTTGACCGCCATGGTGACAGGGTCGACTTCGGGTATCGGCAGAGCGATTGCTTTGCAGCTGGCGTCGATGGGAGCCGATGTCATCGTCCATGGTCGCCGTTCTGTCGATGCGGCAGAACAAGTGGCGAACGCCATCCGCCAATCTGGGCGGGCAGCGGAGGTCATGATTGCCGACCTGAGCGAGACGCAGCAGGCTGCCAGGTTCGTTGATCAGGCGTGGGACTGGACCGGTCGGGTGGAACTGTGGATCAACAATGCTGGAGCGGATACACTCACTGGATCCGCGGCCCAGTGGTCCTTCGAGCGAAAGCTACAGGAATTACTCGCAGTGGATGTTACTGCAACAATGTTGCTGTCGCGGCTGGCAGGCGAGCGAATGCGTCAGCGGGGCAACGGGGTGATATTAACGATGGGCTGGGATCAAGCGGAGACCGGCATGGAAGGTGATAGTGGCCAGCTATTTGCCGCCAGTAAGGGAGCGATCATGGCCTTCACGCGGAGCCTGGCCCGCGAATTGGCTCCCTGGGTTCGTGTCAATTGCATCGCTCCCGGATGGATCCGCACGGCTTGGGGAGAAACGGCCAGCATATCCTGGCAGCAACGCGTAGAGCAGGAAACACCGCTCGAGCGGTGGGGCCTCCCAGACGACATTGCTAGCACAGCATCCTGGCTGTGTTCTCCGTCTGCCAGCTTCGTGACTGGCCAGATTATACGCGTCAACGGAGGGGCGGTGTAGTTGACTTAGCCAATTCGAGGTACGCTCACGGGATCGCTCTGATCTTGTCGCATCGGGTCAAAGCAAAGAAAGCTTCGGAGTCGTAATTCCCCGTCTGGGTCTCGGCCAAAGATGGTCTCACAATAAAAGAAGGCCGGAAAGCCGTTGGCCTTCACCAGGAAGCCGATGCGAACCGTGTCATCATCCAGTTTCTCAACCTTCTGACGTTCAAAATCCCATACGGAGAAACCATCCCATTGGATGTTCGCAATCGCGCGTTCGGCGAGGGTCCGAAGCTCAAATTTGGTCAATCGATCGCGATACAGGAATTGCGGGGAAACTTGGACGAAGACATCATCCAGACTTCCTCGTTCCGATGCATCGGCCATCGTTCGCATCTTGCGGACGGCCTGTTCTCGGAGGCTTTCAAACAGGACATCACTCAATACCCAACCAATTGCGATGAGGACACCTACTCCGAGAAGAATCGAATTGCTCCGGCTGGGATGCCGGGTCCAGACATAGCCAAGGACCCCGACTCCGATGACGATTAGGATGTAGACCTCGGTCGTTGGATCAATCAGCCAGTCCACGAGTCGAGTGCCTCGAGTGTTTGGAGTAAAATATTGGAGTCATCGGGGACCATTAGTGCAGGCGTCGA
The DNA here is from genome assembly GCA_964410665.1 of uncultured Alcaligenaceae bacterium. Lineage (GTDB taxonomy): Bacteria > Planctomycetota > Planctomycetia > Gemmatales > Gemmataceae > CAYPIE01. The sequence continues at coordinate 132,899 of CAYPIE010000003.1, read as the reverse complement.
ACCGGATGTTGTCGGGAGACAAGACGGGCCTGTTCCTCGAGAGGAGCATCATCCAGGATTTGCTCTCTTTCGGGAAAGACTCCCTGGCGAAAAAACAACCGTGCAGTTGCAATAAGTCCGAGGCCTGCAGCAATGCTGGTTTTCCGAACCACCGGGTCATGGGCAAAGAGCCATAAGATCTGCTCAAGCCGGTTCCTTGGCAGATTCACAAGCCACGGACAAAGCCCAACGAGTCCAAGGAAACCAAGTCCGCAACCAAGTGCAATCCAGTAGAGCAGTCGTGGCACACCGCCCTCCAGATAGCGGCTTAACCGAGCAGGGTTGCTCCAAATACCGCTGCCTCCCCGAGTTCTTCCTCGATCCGCAGCAGTTGGTTGTATTTTGCCACACGATCGGTTCGACTGGCGGAGCCTGTTTTGATCTGCCCAGCATTCACAGCGACTGCGATATCGGCAATGCTGGTATCCTCGGTTTCACCGCTGCGGTGACTGATGATGGTGGTAAATCGTGAGCGGCGCGCCAGCTCGATCGCATCAAGGGTCTCGGTGAGTGATCCGATCTGATTGACCTTGACCAGAATACTGTTGCCGGCATGCTCGATGACTCCACGGCGAAGCCGTTCAACATTGGTGACAAATAGATCATCACCAACGATTTGAACACTGGTACCTAACTCACGGGTGAGTTTCGACCAGCCTGCCCAATCGTCCTCGGCCAGGCCATCTTCAATGGAGCGGATGGGCCACTGGGAGCATAATTCCTTCCATAGGGCAATCATCTCTTCGGTCGAGGCGATACGGTCCGGCTGGCTTTTGAAGAAGCAATAACCCTCCTTGTTGTGCTTCTTTGCCTCGTCAAACAGCTCGGTGCAGGCAGCATCCAATGCGAAGACGATTTGTTCGCCTAAGCGATACCCGGCTTTTTCGACTGCAGTGGCAAGGACTTCCAATGCAGAATTGGTGTCCGGTAAATCTGGGGCAAAGCCTCCTTCGTCGCCGACTGCAGTATTCAGGCCTTTGCTGCTGAGAACTTTCTTGAGTGAATGAAAGATCTCCGCGCCCATCCGCAAGGCCTCGCGAAAGCTCGAGGCTCCGACCGGCATGACCATGAATTCCTGGAAGTCGATGTTGTTATCGGCGTGTTTGCCCCCGTTAAGAATATTCATCAAGGGCACTGGCAAGACCTTGGCATTGGTGCCGCCAAGATACCGATAAAGAGGAAGATCGGATGCGGCAGCAGCGGCATGGGCACAAGCCATCGACACACCCAGGATGGCATTGGCCCCGAGTCGGTTTTTGTTTGGAGTCCCATCGAGTTTCAACAGGCTCTGATCGATCTCGACTTGGTTGGTCACGTCTTTCCCGGTCAAGACTGGGGCGATGTCGTCATGGACGTGCAGGACTGCTTTAGAAGTACCTTTCCCGAAATACCGAGAGGCATCCCCATCGCGTAGTTCGACCGCCTCATGGGCTCCAGTACTGGCGCCACTGGGCACCGCAGCGCGACCCTGGATGCCTCCGGTGAGGTGTACTTCGACCTCCACTGTGGGATTCCCGCGACTGTCTAATATTTCTCGAGCATGGATGGCTGCAATGCTGGATCGGCTCATCGTGAGTCCCGTCTCGACTTGGCGCAGTGACTTCATTGCTATTTCTGTAGAAGGCATACGTGTTCCTGCCTTCTTGACAAGGGTGCTAGTTGAGCATCGGATTAGTCATCGCTCCTTGATCGGGTTTTTGAGGGACAGTGGTACGGATGCTCGGGCAGCTGCAAGAGCTTGTGATCCATGCTAAATGGGTTAATCAAGCGCTGGAACTAAATAAATACAAAACAACGATTCAACCAAACAGTAATAGGACGTTCCAAGGTAAGGGTTCGGTAAACCGACAGCCAATTTCCCATCGCCCTGGACCGAGTTGGCGGCTCCGACAAATTTCGATCACAACCCAGGGAATCGTGTCTGGTGCGTCAATGCTACGGATTTTCAGGAAGTTACCGGTCAACACTTCGGTGTGAATCTTGATGCGTAGACCGGTAATCGAGCGATCCATGACCATCCCGGTGAAAGAAGCGTTGTTGTTCGCAAAGGGTGCGAGCCAGACCTGGATCGGATTGCCTCGACGCCGCAATCCCATGCGTTTCTCGGGGAGAGTGCCTGGGAGCTCCGACTCGGAGGTTAGGTCAAATTCTACCGATCTGCGGAACATATGTCTGTTCGAACTATCTGAACCCCGTCGCACAACGCGTCGGGGGCGGAACACAAGGGCCAGTCCGGCAGTGATGCCCAACGCGAACGCTGAGAGCATTCCCAGCCAGAGGAATTCCTGTCTTGGGCTGTCCAGGGGGAAGGCAAGTGCATCCAGCATGGGCAACCTCGAGGGCGTTAGGGCAGGGGAACGGGAGAATTCATATAGATAGCATAAGAATCTTGCCTCACAGATGCAAGCTTAAGCTCAATTTTTTGCCCATGGACATACTCATTAAACTCGACAGCAGAACGATGCAACTTCTTCACGTAGTCGATGACGTTCGCGATTCGAGAGTGCATTTTTTCGAACATCGAGGAGTTGTAGGTGGGTCAGCCGCGAGGGCCGCGCGAGCAATTGAGTGCCCTCTTGACCTAAGTGATTGTGCGAGAGATCGAGGCTTCGCAGCCGAGTCAGATGGCTTGCTTCCACTAAGGCTCGAGCAGCGTAGGGCCCGAGTCGGTTTTTCCGCAGGACCAGCTGTTCGAGGTGCTCGAATTTCGTGCAAGTCACAAGACGTGCTACCCCAAGATCACGTAGCTGATTCGAGGCAAGATCGAGCGAACGAATCTGTCGGAGCCAAGAGGCATGGCGGAACTCCGAGGCCGCTTCTGGATCTAGACGATTGTTCCGTAACTGGAAGCGGATCAAAGCAGGCCAGCAATGAAGTCGGCCTAGACTGCTGAGGACCATTTCGTTGACTCCGGCTCGGTTTAAGGCGAGCTCCTGCAGGTGGGGCAAGTGTTGTTGTGCAAGCCGTTCAAGATCCTGTGGCGACAGGACGACATTCTCCAAGTGGAGCTGCTCAATGGCCAAGGGAGGCGTTCGTTGGAAGAACTCGGCCAAGGCTAATCCACGGACTGGCTCCGGGCAGAGAAGACTGGGTCGATTCTGTGCGAGCCGAAAAACGCGTAACCGACGATAGCCCGGCCATGCTTGGAGGATTTCCATCGATCGATCCGTGAGTAACTGGCGATCAAGATCAAGACTGATAAGTTGGCTCAGGTGCGGGGATTGGAGTAATTCTGCTAAACCCTGATCACCGAGAGCGAGTTGGCCAATGCTGGGAGGTGCCAGTCGCAAGCGTCGAAGGTGGCGGAGTTTGGGCGAATCTGCAAGCGCTGGGATCAACTCTCGGGCGGTTGGCGATGGCCGGAAAATGGCGTCTCGCACGGGGAGGGCTTGAAAAAGATGGTCTTTAGTTTGAAGGAAGTCCTCCACCGTTAAACTGAGTCGAGACACGAATCCACGGTCAAACTCCCAATGAATGTTGTCCCACACTCCCTTGCGACTACGTAGACGACGGCGTGCAACAGCCCATTGGGGCGTCGACGTCCAAGCGTTGCCATAGCAGTTCCAGAGAACCTGCTCGCGGCGTAAACACCCATCTCGGATAGGGTCGTTCCAAGAAAGATTCGCCCGACGGATCTGCAGTCGAATAAACTCCGCCTGAGCGAAAAAGGCCGGATCGCCCTGATCCTCAAGATAGTCGGCATAAATTAGCCGGGGCAAATCATCGTCAGGACGAGCGCAAATCGTATCCAGAAAAGCGTCGTGCTCGTGCATGGGTAGTTCCGTCCGCCTAGTCCGAAGGAAGCCCGGGCACGGCTGGCGCGTGCCTTCGTTCCATGAGGCCGCGGCGCCGAGGAGTGCATCGGTACGCGTTTGATGAGAAATGAACTTATCCTGCCGCTTTCGGACGGGCAAGTAGGACCGGTAATTTTTCACGCTTCAATCCGGAAAGGCCTCTATTCAAGCGAAGATGTACCGACGTTTGACACAAGTGCATCGAGCAAGCGTGAGCTGGTTGATCGGACTTAGCAAGCCTCGACCTGAGGCACCAGAGTATCCTCTTCGATCGGGGGAGCTGATGCATCTTCGCGTTGGGGTAAACTGCTAGAGCGGGCCGTATCAACGAGGAACAACACAATTCCTACCCAAATCAGTCCGAAGCTAAGTGCGTGAAACGTGGTGAACACTTCATCGAACGCGAGGACGGCCAGAAAAAATGCCATGGTCGGTGATAAGTACTGCAAGAAGCCAATCGTGGTGAGCCGCACTCGAACCACTGCCTGAGCAAAACAGATCAGTGGTACCGCAGTAACCGGGCCGGAAAAAATAAGAAGCAAATCTAAACTTAGACGCTGCTGCGCAAATACCATTCCAGTGGTCGAAGCTCGATACGTCAAATACACCATGGCAAGCGGCAGCAATAAAAGCGTTTCAATCGTCAATCCCGTGAAGCCATCGACTCCAGCACGCTTGCGTACCATTCCATAGAGCCCAAAAGAACAGGCCAGCGTTAGAGCAATCCAAGGGAGACTGCCACTTCCTACTATCAATACGGTAACCCCGGCGATAGCCATACCAAGGGCGAGCCATTGCCAAGGCCGAAGTCGCTCTTGAAATACCAGAATGCCCAGTCCTGCAGAGAGCAGAGGCGTGATGAAGTAACCAAGACTTGTCTGCAAGACTCGTTCGGTGATGACACCGTACAAGAACGTGAACCAGTTGATGGCAATTAAGCCGGTACTCAACAGCAGCAATCGGAACGTTCCTGGTGTTCGCAGGGCCCTGCCCACCAGGTGCCAACGGTTCCACAGGGTCAGAATGCCCATCAGCATGGTCGCTGTCCAAAAGACTCGCTGCATGACCAGTTCTACGGGTGGAACTTCAGCGACCGCCTTGAAATACAGAGGGACAAGTCCCCACCAAGCGTATGCAGCAATACCATAAAATAGCCCACTGACAATTCGACCGCGTGGATCTGCTTGCAAGAGATACTCCTTGTGCACTGGTCAAAGAGGGAAGCTATTTCATTATGTCTAGGAGCATCAAGAGCAAATAGTAATGCAAAGATCGTGAGTTTCTACGAAAAGAAGTCAAGCCCCGAGCAATGCTAGTTTTGAATGCAAGATGTCTGAGCAAGAGCTGCCCAGGAAGACAGCGTGACGGAGCATGCTTTCTCTACAGAGATTGAACAGCTCAGCCCACGAGGCGCGAAGATTGCACGTGTTGTTGGCAAAATCGATGCGAAAATGTTCCAGCAGCAGTTTTTCACTCAGATGCTCTGTCATTTGCATCTTCCCGGGACAAACTCGCCTCGATTGGAGTCTATTCCCTCGTCAACACCCGGTTCCACAGGAGGTCCTCCCGTGTCGTGTTCGTGTTTTTCTTCCTACCGGTGGTGGTTGACGCTACTGCTAGGGATGGTTCTACCACCGGCTCACCTGGCTGCTGCCGAAGTTGAGAGCGCCGACCCCGGTGATACTGCTTGGATGCTAGTGGCTACGGCGTTGGTCATGCTGATGGTACCTGGTTTGGCACTGTTTTACGGCGGTATGGTTCGTGGGAAAAATATTCTGGCCACGATGATGCACTCGATCGCCGCGCTGGCACTCGTTGGGGTCTATTGGATTGTTTTGGGTTATGCTCTTGCCTTTGGCACTCCAATCTTGGGTGGGGAACAGTCGGGATTGATTGGCTGGAATAGTGACCTGTTCTGTCTGCAAGGCATCGCTCCAGGACAGCTGTTGCCGGGTGGGACGATTCCGATCTATCTCCATGCGATGTTCCAGGGGATGTTTGCCATCTTGACCCCGGCCTTGATCAGTGGAGCTTTTGCAGAGCGCATCCGCTTTGGGCCGTATTGTCTATTCATTGTGCTGTGGGTCACGTTGGTTTACTGCCCGCTTGCCCACTGGGTATGGGCACTGGACTGGTGGCAGGCTGTCAGTGCTCAGGGGCCGGGCAGTACGCCTGTCGGCTGGATCGGGAGCATGGGAGCCTTGGATTTCGCGGGAGGAACGGTGGTGCACATCGCCGCAGGTCTGGCAGGTCTGGCGGGCGCGCTTCTACTGCGAAAACGTCGCGGCTATCCTGAACATCCGCATGCTCCAAGTGGGCTGGTGTTCACATTGCTGGGGGCCACTCTGCTCTGGTTTGGTTGGTTCGGATTTAATGCTGGGAGTGCGATCGGTAGCAATAGCAGTGCCAGTAATGCATTTGCGGTCACCCAAGCGGGTGCTGCAGCCGCCGGTTTGGTCTGGCTTATCGTGGAATGGTTTCACCGCGGTAAGCCAACAGCTTTGGGGATCGCCTCTGGGTTTATTGCCGGGCTCGTGGGGGTAACACCCGCTGCAGGCTTTGTCTATCCTTGGGGTGGTCTAGCGATCGGTGCGATCTCGAGTCTAGTCTGTTATGTCGCCGTGGTCCTGGTCAAAAATGCTCTGAAGTATGATGACTCGCTTGATGCGTTCGGCGTTCATGGTGTCGGAGGCTTGGTGGGCTCGATTCTCGTTGGCGTGTTTGCATTCGAACAAGTGGGAGGCACTGGCGGATTGCTGGATGGGAACCCCAATCAGGTGTGGATTCAAACTCAGGCATCGTTGATCGCCGTGCTCTATGCGTTTGGGGTCAGCTTCCTGTTGATTAAGCTGGTGGATGTCATTTGGGGGTTCAATGCCACCGAGCAAGAAGAGATTGATGGATTAGATCGCTCCGAGCATGGAGAGGTTGGTTTTGATTTCGAGTACGGCGAGGAATTGCCTGTCCGGGCTGATGCAACAGAACCAAGGGTTGCAAAGGCTCCCCCTGATGGTTCCACGCGCTTTGCGGTGTCGATCGTGGGAGCAGAACCCGATGAGATTTTGCAGGCCTGGTCGGCCTTATGCCAGCCCCGGGAGGGTGGCCCGATCCCCAATTTCCGCACTGTCTACCCTTCCTTCAGTACTATGCAAGGGAATACCTTTTATTTCCGGGATGGCGATCCTTATACGATAAGCTCCGCCTTGCGTGCCCTTTTCGAAGATCAACTCGCAGGCTTGCCGATTACCGTGCGCGTCGAATGGCCCGAGAAAGCCAACCCGGTCGGATTCGAAGGGAGTCCGGTATGAAAATGATCGTGGCCATTATTCGCCCAGAGCGGCTTGAAGCCGTCCAAGAAGCCTTGAATGGGTGTGATATCTACCTGATGACCGTTTCCGATGTGCGTGGGTGTGGGCGACAGCGAGGCTATACGGAGGTCTATCGCGGTACGGAGATCCAAACCCGATTATTGCCCAAGGTCAAACTCGAAATTGCCGTCAACGAGGCCTTTACCGAAGCTGCGATTGAAGCCATTGTTCATGCCGGACGGTCGACCGAAACGGGCCAAGTGGGGGATGGCAAAATATTCGTATTGGCTCTTGAGGATTGTGTCCGGATTCGTACCGGTGAGCGTGGACCTACCGCAATCGGGCCATGAGCCCCTGCTGACCGGCCTTGGGCGAAACCCGGGCTTCCCGATCCTGGTATTATTCAGGTCTCCGGGGAGTTCTGAGCAGAGGGTTCATCCATGCGTCGTTGGCTAAAGCGTTTTTTGATTCTGACGGTCATCGGCGGGATCGGCTATGGGGCGTATGTTCCAGTCTCGGCGTTCCTGAAACAACGTAGACAGGTCACCTACCGCGAAGAGCCCGTCGCGCGAGGCGGTATCGTCGAGGTGGTCAACTCCACCGGCACCATTGAACCGGTTCGGAAGGTGCTAGTCGGGGCGATCGTGTCCGGGCCGATCCTGAAGGTACACGCCGACTTCAACGACGAGGTCGAAACTGACGACCTGCTGGCCGAGATTGACCCGCGGTTGTATGAGGCAACATACGACCGTGACATGGCTTCGTTGGAACGCGACCTTGCGGCGGTTCGTAGTGCGAAGGCTACTCTGAACAGCCAGAGGGCCGATGTCGACCGCATTCAAGCTCTTCTCGATCAGGCCGCGCGGGATTATCGTCGGGCCCAACAACTGCGGGACAAAGATCCCAGGTTCATCTCCCAGGCCGAGATGGACCAATACAAATATTCCGCCGAATCGCTCAAGCAGCAGAAGAAGGTGGCTGAAGCAGCAGTGTTGCAGGCCGAAGCCTCGGTGGAACAGGCCCAAGCCGCGGTGTCGCAGTCCAGGGGCAACTTGAAAAACTCGAAAACCAATCTCGAGTATACAAAGATTTACCCGCCGGTGCCCGGGATTATCATCGACCGCAAGGTGGATGATGGAGCAAGCCTTGCGTCGGCATTCCAGGCCCCTGAATTGTTCATCATTGCCCCACGTATGCGCGAGGAAATGTACGTGTACGCCTCTGTGGATGAGGCCGACATCGGGCTCATACGTCGGGCCCAAGCCAAAGGCCAGCCGGTACAGTTCACCGTCGACGCGTACCCCGACGATTTGTTCGAGGGGACCATCAAGGAGATCCGCCGCAATGCCACCACCACCCAAAACGTGGTCACCTACCCGGTGGTCGTCTCGACCACCAACCCCGACCTGAAGCTGTTTCCCGGGATGACGGCGAACCTATCCTTTCAAATCGCCAAGGTCGATGGCGTTCTCAAAATCCCCAACGGGGCATTACGCTTCTATCCGGAGCGCGAACAGGTGCATCCCAATGACCGGCCGATCCTAGACGGTGCGGAGCGGGTCATCGACCCCGATGAGGAACAGTCAACGCAATCCGCCGTTCCTTCCGCGTCGGAGCGGGCAGCGGCACGCAAGAACAGTAAGCGACGTCATGTTTGGGTGCAGCAAGGGCAATTCCTGCGGGCCATCGAAGTGTGGACTGGCTTGAGTGACAGTAAGTTCACCGAGCTTGCGGAGGGCGAACTGAGCGAAGGTCAGAAACTGGTCACCGGCATCGAGTCTTAAGCATGGCGAACCACCAGGGAGTAGGGCTGGAGAACGGATGAAGCTGTTTCTAACCACGCGGATTGCCTTACGTGCTTTGCAGAAGAACAAACTCCGCGCGGGACTTACGGTGCTTGGGGTGGTCATCGGCATCGCGGCGGTGACCACCATGGTCTCGATCGGCCAAAGTGCTGGTGGTCTGGTTCAGGGTCAACTGGAGAGCCTGGGCACCAACGTCATCATCATTACCCCGGGTAGCCTCAACCGCGGGGGCGTGCGTCAAGCCCCGGTCACGACCTTGACCGCTGAAGATGCCAAGGCGTTAAGCGAGGAATGCCCAGGGGTGGTCGCTGCCTCGCCAATGGTCGGGACCAGCGGCCAGGTCATCTACGGCAACGTAAACTGGAAGCCGCGCGAACTGCTGGGCGTCGGCCCAGATTACCTCACGGTACGTAACTGGACGCTCCGGTACGGGGCGTTCATCTCTCAGCGCGACATCACCGGCGCGGCCAAGGTCTGTGTCATCGGACATACCCTTGTCGGCAAGTTGTTTCAAACCACCAACCCGTTGGGCGAGAACGTCCGCATCAAGAACATCCCCTTCCGCGTCATCGGCATCCTTGAGCGTAAGGGGGCAAACATGGTCGGCTCTGACCAGGACGACGTGGTCTTGATGCCCTACTCGACCGTGCAGAAGCGCCTGCAAGGCTCCAGCTTCCGAGAAGTTAACGCCATCATGGCCTCGGCGCGGACTGATGACGTGATGGCCCAGGCCGAGGACGAGATCCGAACTCTTCTCCTCGAGCGTCACGACATCTCCCCAGGGCAACGGGCGGATTTCCGCGTCCAGAATACCACCGAGATCGCCAACACCCTGGGCGTGATTACCGGGACCATCACCCTCATGTTGGCTGCCATCGCGGGCATCTCGCTGCTAGTCGGCGGTGTCGGCATTATGAACATTATGCTGGTTTCGGTCACGGAGCGGACCCGCGAGATCGGCATCCGAATGGCCGTGGGCGCCCGCGGCCGGGATATTCTCTGGCAGTTCCTGGTCGAGTCAACGCTCCTGTCCGTAATCGGGGGCATCGTCGGTATTGCACTCGGTATCGGCGCGTCGGTCGGCATTACTCTGGTGATCAACGAGTTCACCACCGGTACCAAGTGGCCAGTGGTGGTGTCCCTGGAAGCCGCTGTGATCGCCCTGGTATTCTCGGCCGGGGTTGGCATCTTCTTCGGGTTCTACCCGGCCCGGCGGGCCAGTCGTCTCGACCCTATCGACGCCCTTCGTTACGAGTGAGCCACTCCCGGGGTTGGCTCACTGTCGGTTGGCTTGGTCGGTCCGCGGCAGCGGGAGCAGTTCCGGTACTTTCTCCCCGAGAGGATCGGGGATCCGATCCAGCTCGGGAAAATCCTGCAGGTCGAAGAAATTCTGCGCCGGTTCATCCTCCTGCGAGTATCGGGATTGGTTGGAACCGGGATACACTGCTGCCGGATAATCAGCTGCCCGGAAGTGTCGCCCCAAAGGACCCATCGACTGGAAGCGTTCTTCGTAGAGACGGATTCCGTGAGTTTCCAGAATAGTGCCGGTTCGCCGTTCTAAGGTCGCCAAGAGGGTGTTGTACGAGGTCAAGGCATCTGCCTCACCGCTGACAGCATTGCCGAAGTCGGTGATGGCTTGCAACACCTGAAGGTAAATCGGGTTCCCCTTCTGACCGATCCCTGCATAGAAACGCTCAAGTTGCTGGCGAATGTTAATGAGCGCCTTGCTGCGGGTCTCTTTCAGCACTTCGTACTGCTCGAAGGCCTGGTCCAGGCTCCGGATGGTATCGGCCAGGTCGTGCACCGTCTGGTGGACCCCTTGTTGCAGGTTGGCGCGATCTCGGGCAAGCTGCAGCTGGATACTCCGTAACGCCGCCCGCTCTTGCCGCAGCCCGATTGGCACTGAGAAGTTGACGCCGAGCGACCAGTCAGTGAACTCGCTCGGCCCCGTCTCTAGGAATCGCCCAGTGGGGGTGCGGCCTTCGAGGCCGTTCCATCGATAGAACATGGTGGCATCGACACGGGGTTGTGCCTGATTGTCGGCCTGGATCAAGCGTTGTTCATCCGCCTCGATGATCAACTTCAGCTCAATCAAGTCGGGACGCCGCTCGGTGGCCAGGCGGATCAATTCCTCCCACTCTGGATCGACCCGTGTCCCCTTCGGTGGGGTGGTCAGGACCAGCCGCGCGGGTTGACTCGGTGGGAGACCGAGGATGTTGCGTAAGGCCGCTTGACGCTGTAATAGGTTTGCTCGCGCGGCAATCAAGGCACTCTTGAAGTTCAGCAACGATACTTGAGCTTGCGCTGCCTCCCCGGCCGTGCCGCCTAACAACCCGCTCTCGAATTGCGCCTGGGCGAAGTCTGCGGCAAACTGGCTAAGCTCGACCTGACGCTCCCGGGCCCAGACATCCACCTCGGCGAACACCACGCCCCAGTATGCCTCGATCACCCCGCGGACCAACTCTTGCAGGGCATCCTTAAACTGGAAGTACGAGCGTTCGGTGTTGATGCGAGCGATCACGATCGGGGCCAGATTCACTTCCAGACCCGCCCCCTGGAACAATGGTTGCGTGTAACTCAAGATCAAATTCGACCGGTCTTGCGGATTTAGTGTGGTAAAGCTGGGGCTGGCCTCGATGTGGTTGTTGAGGAAGTTCAGGCTTGCGGACCCACCCGTAACCGTTTGCTTGCTGACTCCGACGCTGAGGTCATGTTGATCGATTCGGTTGCCGGTGATGATCGCACCGAGCGGGGCGAATGGGTTTGCCACCGCGTTGGGGAATTCGGTCCGGTTAAACACGTTATTAAAGTTCACCGCCGGATCGAATACTGCCCGCGCCACGTCGATCTGTGTGTTGGAGATCGCCGGGTCATAGATGGTCTGGCCGCTGGACACGGCGGAGAGACCGGCCAGCACGCGGACCACCTCGGAATTGGCGAGCCCGATTTGGATGGCCTGGTTGAGCGACAGCTCCATGGTTTCTGGGTCCGCCTCATCGGCCGAGGGCGAATCCTCGCTGAAATCCGCTGTGGTCACAGTGATCGGAGGATCTACTTTCGGGGGCGGGATCTGAGGCAGTTGCTCGGGCTTGCGGACTTCTAGCAAGCGCTGTTCTCGAACCACAGTATCGACGAGGAATGGTGTGTTTCGGCAGCCGGCCAAGGTGATCGGCACCCACAAACAGACGAAGCTGGTCAGCTGTAGGAGGCGAAGGTGTCTCATATAGCCTAAAATCGGCCGCGGGACGGGGGAATCTTCTGGTTTTTCTGGTTATCAGGCTCCGGAAGCTTCCGCAACCTCTTCCCCGGCATGCAGGGCCTGCATCGCCCGTGGATAATCCGGCGTGTCTTCCACGATGAGCCCGTCGCGCAACACGATGATCCGCCGGGTGTTGCGAGCCACCGAAACGTCGTGGGTAACCAGAATCACCGTAATACCTTGCTCTTTATTTAACTCGCGGAATAGTTGCAGAATCTCCTTGCTGGTCCGGGTGTCCAGATTCCCGGTTGGCTCATCGCCCATCAAGATGGCTGGGCGGTTGACCAGAGAACGGGCGATGGCGACTCGTTGTTGCTGGCCGCCAGAGAGCTGGCCGGGATGGTGGTCAAGGCGGTCTCCGAGTCCGACCTTCTCGAGGAGTTCCGTGGCACGACGCCGCCGTTCCCAAGCCGAAACGCCGTGGGCGTAGAGCAGGGGGAGCTCCACATTCTCCAGGGCCGAAGTCCGGTTGAGCAGGTTGAAGTTCTGAAAGACGAAACCTATCTGCTCGTTGCGGACCCGAGCACGCTGATCACGCGACAAGGTAACGAGTTCTCGCCCGTCTAGCTTGTAACTCCCGCTCGATGGGCGATCCAGGCAGCCAAGGGTGTTCATCAGCGTGGATTTGCCGGACCCGGAAGGTCCGACCAGAGCGACAAACTCTCCCTTTTCAAGGTCCAGGGACACACCACGTAGGGCCGCAACCTCCACTTCCCCAAGGTTGTACACCTTCCGAATATCCCGTAGCTCGATCAGCGGCATACTTGATTCACCTCGTGCAAATATTTTGCTGCGGCCTCGTAGGTAGGAACTTAGCTTGGCAAACTACGCCATGTGTCCTTCGGTGACTGAATGGGTCGTAGTCCAGCGACGTTCATCTGCAACTCCGCCGGCACTCCTAAGACGTTTATCGAAACGATTCGACCAAATGCGTTGATTGGGTTTCGATTATAGTTGGTCGGATTGAATAACGGCGGGGTATGCCAATACAAGCGATAATCCCACCCCAGCATTTGCGTCAATAACTCTTCCGAGCGATCCTTGCGGTCATTTTCAACGTAGAGCAGGGGCCGACAACGCGCGATGGTCTGACTGGCACCCAACAGCACCGCACTCTCCATCCCTTCCACATCTGCCTTGAGCAAGCGTAGCTGTGGCAATTGTAACTGATCGATGGTTTGAACCGGGACATCCTCACCGCTGCTAAATTGACCAAAACTGACGCCCCCAAAGTTATTCGGTTGCGCGTAGTCGAGCATTGGGACCTTCAAGCTCCCGGGCTTGTCTCCCAGGGCTGCGTGACGGGCGTCCACATTGGTGAGTGCACTTAAAGCGAGATTTGCACAGAGGGTTTGGAATAGAATGCGTTGCGGTTCATAGGCAATCACCTTGCCAGCGGGGCTGACGAACTGGGCAAGGACGACGGTATGGAAACCCATGTTCGCCCCCGCTTCGAGAACCACATCGCCGGGACGAATCAACTGTTGAAACAGCTCGATCTCGCCTTCGGAAAATTCACCATATTGATCCATCGAGTGGCCGATATAACGGTCATGGCGGTTGTAAAGAAACACGCCATGTTTACCTCGACGAAGCCGTTGGAAATCGTGTTGCAGAATCACGCTCTCTTCGGGGGACCGGCGTGCTGAGATCGGTAAAGAAGGTGGTGCAGTGGGTGGAGAGGTCCGCTCAGGCCAGGCACCTTGCTCGAGCCGTTGCCGCATTGGTACTAACACAGAGTCCCAGTCACCGAGAGTCGTTTGACGAAACAGTTTGAGGGTTGGATACCATGGGCTATCCTCTCGCTCGAGTAGCCAGCGCCAATCTGGCGACATGGAAAGGGCGAGCCAGACCGGCAGCCCAAGCCCTCCCGCTAGATGCGCGATGGCGGTATCAGCAGTAATGACCAGATCAAGATGATGCATTACCGCGGCCGTATCGACAAAAGCTCCCGCACTATCGCACCGGTCTCCTACTGAGTAGATGGCAGGTCCCGACCATTCAGCGAGTTGCTCACAACCTGCACCCTTTTGCAAGCTGACGAGGGTCACCTCCGGGATCTTGGCGATCAGCGCAAATACGTTAAGCGGGATGGAACGTAAACTGTCGCGAATGTGGCTTGGATCCCCTTGCCAAGCGATGCCGATCTTGCGTCCAGGCAATTTGCCAAGTTCCTGCCCCCAGTGTTCAATTCGCTTTGGGTCAGCATAGAGGTAGGGAATCGCCTGCGGGATGGTTTCCAGACGTGTATTGAATCGACCCGGAAGACTCAGCAGAGGACTCCAAAAATCGCTCACGGGAGGTGGATCGGCTTCGCTGAGCAACAAGTCAATTCCGGGAGTCCGACTAATTAGCGGAACAAGCGGGGATTGAACGCTGACAATCGTGGTGGCCCCTTGGTCCTTAAGGACTTTGGCATAGCGGACGAAGTGAAGCGTATCCCCCAGTCCTTGCTCAGGGATCAGGTAGATGCTCTTGCCCTCGAGATTGCTCCCGTCCCAGCGTGGCTGCTTCAGTGTTGGTAGGCGAAGCTTGCTGACTTGCCAGCGATACTCATAATCTTCCCAAGCTTCCGGCAGCTGACCCTGCAACAACCGATGCACGCTGTGATTAAAGCAAAGATCCGCGTGATTTGGTCGCAACACCTTGGCTTGCTCGTACAAGGTGTGTGCCTCGGCAAACCGACCCTGAGCATGGCGGGCATTCGCCATGCCGACCATGGCCTCGATCTGGTTGGGCTGTTGGTTGAGGGCTTTTTCGTAACAAGCCACGGCATCATCAAAGCGTCCTTGACGCTGACGGGCGTTGCCTAAATTGGTCCAGGCCTCGGGGTATCTAGGACGCACTTCGAGCACTTTTTCGTAGTGGTCGATGGCCTCGGTAAGCCGATTGACCGCTTTAAGACTGTTTGCCAGGTTGTAAATACACTCGGTAAATTGCGGTCGGCTTGCAAGCGCTTTTTCGTAGCAGCGAATCGCCTCCTCATGACGTCCCTGTGCGGCGTAGACCGGACCGAGATTCGCAAGGTAAACCGGTTCTCCAGGGCGTTGACGGAGTGCTTGGCTGATGAGTTCGATCGCCTGTGCATGGCGGGCGTGCTGATACGCCAATAGACCGAGCAAATGTAAAGCATCGGGGTGATTCGCCTGTTGAGCAAGCACCTGACGGTACTGTTGTTCGGCTTCTTGAAAGCGGCCTGCCTGGTGTAGCCGCATGCCCTCTTGGAGCGCATCGAGTCCTGTCATTGGGGTTCCTCACGCAAAGACTCTAAGTGGGCTCGTAAAGCTATACGGATCGTCGCAAAGACAGCTGGCCAGTCTCCGAATCGAGGCTGGCGAAAAAGTCGCATGGTGGGATACCAAGGGCTGTCCGACCGGTCGAGCAGCCAGCGCCAGTCCGGAGAATAGGGGGTCGCCAGCCACACCGTCCTTCCCATGGCACCGGCGAGATGAGCGATGGCGGTGTCACTGGTGATCACTAAATCGAGACCTTGCATCACTGCTGCGGTATCCAAAAAGGCATCTTCTGCATCGAGTTCGGGTCCTAGGTCGTGCAACGGCGAAGCGGCCTTCCACTCGGCCAGCTGGTCCGGGCTCGGGTCTTTCTGCAGGCAAATAAGATTGACACCTTCGAGGGCAAGCGATTGAAAATAGCGTAGCGGGATGGAGCGATGTAGATCCCGGGCGAAAGACTTACTGCCCTGCCAAGCGATCCCGACCCGAAACCCCTTCCGCGACTCGAGCCGGGCTTGCCATCGGGCGACCCGTTGTTCCTCCGCGTACAAATAAGGCACGATGCAAGGAACGGTATCCGGACAAGTTTGCCAGCGTTCTGGAAGGCTCAGTAACGACACCCAGCGATCATAAGCAGGTAATGGTCCT
Organism: uncultured Alcaligenaceae bacterium; assembly: GCA_964410665.1. Taxonomy (GTDB): domain Bacteria; phylum Planctomycetota; class Planctomycetia; order Gemmatales; family Gemmataceae; genus CAYPIE01. The sequence continues at coordinate 116,813 of CAYPIE010000003.1, read as the reverse complement.
TCGGCCGAACACAGCTCGTGGATCCCAGGACAGGACTTCAGCAGTGGAATGAGCGCTGACTGGACCCGAGCAACGACTCGCACATCTCGTTCGTGCAAGAGTTGGGCATAACGGATAAATTGAATGGTATCTCCAAGACCTTGTTCTGATTGTAACAGAATCGTCTTCCCAGCAGGATCGGAGCCGTCCCATTCACGCTCGACGGGTAAGGGTTTTGCGCGGCCACTGGCTTGCCAGCGGATTGCATAGTCCGAAAAACCACCAGCCCAGTCGCCATGAAGGAGGCGTAACATGCCGCGGTTGAAACGAGCATTCGCGTAGTCGGGTTCGTGCTCGAGTACCTCTGAATAAGTCCTCGCCGCTTCAGAAAACCTACCAGCCAGGTGGAAACTCACACCCAGATTGGTGCGAGCGTCTAAGTGCTCTGGTCGCAAGCTCAGCACACGCTCATACCCTTCGATTGCTTCATCGAGCCGACCGAGATTGCGGAGTGCGTTGGCCCGGTGGAACTGCCCGGAAACCGAACTGGGTGTTAATTTCAGAGCTTGTTCAAGGGAATCCAAAGCCTGTGCATGTTGTCCTGCTTGGGCAAACGACCGACCCAGTCGGACTTGATTTTCCGCACTGTCATGGCCGAGTTCGATTAAGCGTTGCCAGACCTTGACCGCCTCGTAGGCCGGACCAACCCCAAGAAGAATGGTACCGAGGTTCCCAAGAAACACGGGTTCATCCGGACGGACCATTAATGCTTTGCGAATCCATTGTATTCCTTCGGATGAGCGTCCGGTCTGATGACAGACCAGACCAAGCAGATGGAGAGCATCTGGGTGTTCGGGGTCCATACTCAACAGACGGCGGTAAAGAGCCTCAGCCTCCGAAAGCCGCTGGCCAGTGTGGTGAGCCATTGCCTGACGAAGCAAGTCAGCGACCTCGATGACCGGAGAGGGGATAGGAGTCCCCATGCCGTCCTGGACGGCTTCAAAGCTTGCTGGCTCAGCGCGCAAAGGAGTTTGCATTGCTGGGAGTAAAGCCGTTGAAGGCTTCGGCGGAGTGGAACTAGGAGGCGTGGTACCAAGCTTCGCTGACAATTCTTCGGCGATCGTGGTAAACACACTATGCCAGTTCCCAAGTTCCGACTGACGAAACAGTCGCATGGTCGGGTACCAGGGACTATCCCAACGGCCGAGTAACCAACGCCAGTCTGGAGAAATCGCAAGGGCCACCCAGACCGGTACACCGACAGCGCCAGCGAGGTGGGCAACTGCGGTGTCACTGGTGATCACCAGGTCCAGAGACTGCATAATCGCAGCCGTATCGAGGAATGCTCCCTCTTGATCGACCTTCGGCGGCAGGGTGTGGATCGGAGCTTTACCGGCCCAGCTTGCTCGTTGATCGCTGCCGGGTCCCTTCTGCAAACTGATCAGGCTTACCCCCGGAATCTCGGCCAGCGGTGCGAATGCGGAGAGTGGGATCGACCGCCAGCGGTCCCGTTTGTTGCTGCTGCTGCCCTGCCAAGCGAGCCCAATTTTAAACCCAACGAATGCATCCAAGATGCCGCGCCAATACGCAACTCGGGCTGGTTGGGATGTCAAATAACCCGAGTCTGCTGGGATGGAACGTAAATCCGTCCCTAACAACCTAGGCACTCCCAGCATTCCCATACAGGCATCGAACGCCGGCCAGGGCTGATCCAGAGCGACCAGACCGTCCTGATGAGGATAGTTCGCCAGAAGCGGCAACAGCTTTGCAGGGACTGCCAAGATCACTTTGGCACCGCACGCACGCAGCAGACGGGAAAAGCGGATGAATTGAATACTATCGCCAAGTCCTTGCTCTGCGAAAAGAACTAAAGTCTTACCGTTCGCATCAGAGCCATCCCAGATTGGTTGCCCGGTACGCGGCCATCGGTAGTCTCCAGTACGCCAGCGCCATTCATACTCTTGCCAGCCTTGGGCGAAGTCCCCTAACAACAGCCAGATAATGGCCCGATTCAGCCGAGCAAGAGCATAATCTGGCTGAACAGCGATGGCCCGTTCCAACACTTCCAGGGCAGCTTCCGGTTTGCCGAGTAACTGCAACAGCCCACCGAGGTTACTCAGGGTCGAGACATCATCGGGGTTCCGGGTTAATACCTGTCGAAAGCAATCTTCTGATTCGACAAAGCGATCTTGGTGCATCCGAACCGCTCCGAGGCTATTCCATGCGTTTAAGCGGTTGGGATCGAGCTCGACGGCAGCCTCCAGATAGCTGGCCGCACGCGGATAATCGCCGGATTGAAAGCAAACACCACCCAGGTTGATCAAGGCTTCCACATGCTGCGGTCGCTTCTGAACCACCTGTTCTAGACAGTGGGTTGCCTCGGCGAGTTGTCCATTATTCTGAAAGAGAGTTCCGAGGTTGTATAAGGCCTCGATATGCTCCGGACGCTGCTTTAAAGTCCGCTTATACCACTCGGCTGCTTCAGCATGCATCCCTTGGTGTTGCCGAACCACCCCGAGATTGTTCAGCGACTCTACATGATCGGCTTGTCGAACTAGAACCTCTTGGTACGCCTCTGCCGCGGCATCGAACTGACCGAGCTCACGTAGCGTGTTGCCTCGACTAAACCAGGCGGCCGTAGCGTTCGAGTCGTACTCGAGTGCTTGATCAAAGCAGGCTAGCGCTTGGGAATAAGCTTGCTGTCGGGACAGAGCACGGCCCAGGAAGACCCATCCTAGGCTCTGCTTGGGCTCCAGGTCTACGGCTTGACGCAGGGCAGACACTGCCAGATCAAGTTGTTGAGCGATCAACGCGGCTTTGCCCAGCTCCAGCCATCGTCCAGCTTGCTCCGGCTGGAGTTCGGCTGCGCGGCGATAGACCTCGATCGCGTTCTCAGGGCGATTGAGGGAGAGATACACGTTGCCAAGATTGCCGAGGAAGAGTGGTTCCTCGGGTCGGACCTGCAGTGCCTGAAGTATCCAACCTTCTGCTTCGTTAGAACGACTTGATTGATGCAAACAGAGTCCCAACAAATGTAACGCGTCGGGGTGGTTCGGCTGCTTTTCTAATACTTGGTGGTAGAGTCGTTCTGCTTCACTAAAGCGATTTGATTGCTGGAATTGAACGGCTTCACGGAAAAGAGCCTGCACCGAACTCTTCCGTTCGGGAGCCTCGACACACCCGATTGCCTCCGATAAAGCAGTACGGACTTGTTCAATGACACCCGTCCAGTTATCGAGGCTTGGTTGACGAAACAGACGCATGCTTGGATACCAAGCACTTTCGGATTGCCCGAGGGACCAACGCCAGTCCGGCGCATACGAGAGGAGTAGCCAGACCGGGACACCCATGGCCCCGGCCAAATGAGCCACTGCTGTATCAATGCAGATCACTAAATCTAGGCAACCCAGGATGGCAGCAGTGTCTAAAAACGGTGCATCCTGGTCGAGTTCATCGCCGAAGCGATGGATGGGTTGGGATCCTGGCCAATCTGCAAGCTGTTCACTTCCCACCCCTTTCTGGAGGCTAAACAGGCACACCCCAGGGAGTTCCCCGAGCGGGGCTAGGGCGGACAATGGCAGGGAACGCCAACGGTCTGCTTGATTTTCTTGACTCCCTTGCCAGACCAGTCCAACCTTGAAACCTGCGATCTTCTCAAGGTTGGACTGCCACTGGACACGCTTTTCTTGTAGCGGCTGGAGATAGGGAGTCTGAAATGTCAGGGACCCCCGAGTCGCGTTCAGGTGGAGCGGCAAGCTGAGCAGCGACGTGCAATAGTCATGGGGAGGCCAAGAATCCGCATAAGCTACCCATTCATCCACATCGTGAAGTTGCCGGAGTAACGGAATTAGGGTCGGTTGAATGGCCGCGATGACTCGAGCACCCTGTTGTTTCAGCTCACGGGCGTAGCGGATGAACTGGATGGTATCTCCCAGACCCTGTTCACTGAATATCAGGATGGTTCTGTCCGCAAGCGGCTGGCCAGCCCAGCGATGAAGTGCCTGGGTCGGCCAACTGCCCGGGCGTGCTTGCCAGCGCCATTCGTATTCGGGCAACCCATTCTCGAAGTCACCGTGTGCTAAGGAGATCATGCTGCGATTAAAGTGGGCGTCGGCGTGTTGCGGGTCATCCGCAAGCACCTGTTCGAGGAATCCCAAGGCCTCATCCAGTCGACCCTGAAGACGACGAAGGACACCGAGATTGCTGATTGTCGCTAAGTGTTGGGGATCTAACCTGGCAGCTTGAAGATAATATTGCTCGGCTTCGGGAAAGCGGCCCAAGGTCATCAGCACCGCACCCAAGTTGCATAGCACACTGACGTTAGTGGGATCACGTTCAAGATATTGCCGATAGTAGATTTCCGCAATTTCGGGTTGTCGTTGTTTTTGCCGAACCACTCCCATGCCATTGAGTCCACCAAGGTGGCCTGGATGGAGTACTAACACTTGGTTGAAAGCCTCGGCGGCTTCGGCCCAGCGTCCAAGGCGACGCCAACATTCTCCGAGCCGATGCCATACCTCAGGGTCGCTTTTCCCCAGGCGGACGAGCTGCTGATAACACGCCGCGGCATCTTGGTCACATTGCAACGCTGTATATATGATGGCGAGGTTGTCAAGAAAAACCGGCTCACTGGGTCGCTGCTTTAAAGCTTTCTGGATGAGCTCAACCCCTCGTGTGTGGTCTCCTGTCTGATGGGAGATCAGCCCGAGTAAGTGCAATGCATCAGCATGATTTGGTTCACTCTTAAGGATGCCCTCATAATGCTGGCGAGCTTGGTCAAACTGGCCGGCCTGATGCAACCGGACGGCCTCCTGGAGCTTGCGAGCCAGGTCAACCATGCTTTCTCCCTTGCCTTGCCCAGGCGGCAATCTCATGTTGCAGACGTGCAAATACTTCCGCCCAATCGCCCAACCGGCGTTGACGATAGAGGCGCATGGTGGGATACCAAGGGCTATCGTCACGCCCAAGCAGCCACCGCCAGTCGGGCGAAGCGGAAAGCACCACCCTCGTGGGGATCGCCATGGCTCCGGCCAGATGAGCGGCCGCGGTGTCGCTCGTCACTACCAAATCCAAACTCTGCATCACGGCTGCGGTATCGAGAAAGGCCCCATCTTGATCCACTTCCTCCCCCAGAGTGTGGATCGGTGTCGCTCCATGCCAAAGATCCAGTTGATCGGTTCCTGGTCCCTTTTGCAAGCTGATGAGTTGAACGCCTGGGAGCTCCGCCAAGGGTGCGAAAGCATCGAGAGGGAGCGAACGAAATCGATCAGCTTTGTGCTGCGGATTGCCTTGCCAGGTGATGCCCACGCGTAGACCCGGCCAGCGGGCCAGTCGGCTTCGCCAATACTCTACCCTCGACTCTTCGGCATGGAGATAGGGGACCTTGGCGGGTAAATCCGTGCAGTTGCTGCCAAAGCGACTAGGCAGGCTTAACAGCGGACACCAGACATCTGCGGCAGGCGTCGTCTCTCCGGGTAGAGACCACGACTCGACCCCTGTGTAGGATTGTAATAATGGTTTTAAACTATGGGGAACAATCGCAATCACCCGAGCTCCCAAATCCTGGAGCCAGTGTCCATAGCGGATGAACTGGATGGTATCCCCGAGGCCCTGCTCAGCTCGAATCACGATCGTCTTGTTGTTCAGATCCTCACCATCCCATAATGGACAGCCAAGCTCCGGTTCACGCACTCCCTTCTGAAACCGTCGCCATTCATACGCGGTCCAGCCTGCTTGGAACTCTCCGCGTAACAGCAGATTCATTGCCCGATTGAACTGGGCCTCGGCATGATCGGGTTTCAGCTCGGTCGCCCGTGTAAAACAGTTGCTCGCCTCGGAAAACCGCCCTTGAACGTGGCGGATCACCCCCAAGCTATTCCACGCCTCAGCATAATCGGGTTGGTGGGCCAATGCCCGTTCCTGACATTCCGCGGCTTCAGCGAAACGTTCCTGAGCTTGACGCGCCGAGCCGAGCAAGAATAGAGCTTCGGCCCATTCCTGACGTTGATTTAATACATAGAGACACTCCTCGGCTGCCTCGGAGGGTCGATCAAGCATCAACAAGGTTGCCGCTCGGTTGAGGCGTGCTTCCAGCGCATGAGGGTCGATGGCTAATGCCCTTGCATAGCAGTCGAGGGCTTCACCAGGTCGATCCAGGGTTTTGTGGGTATTGCCAAGATGAATCCAGAACGGAGAATGCGTCGGTTGCAACTCCACTGCTCGGGTAAAACAGTCGAGGGCTTCATGGTGCCGTCGTTGGAGCCGATGAATTCCCCCAAGGTTGGCATGCGCCTGTGCATAGTCCGGCTTCCGCTGGATCGCTTGCTGATAGAGGTGCAGAGCCTCGTTGTATTGCCCCTGTGCTTCCTGGATCGCACCCAGATTGTTGTAGGCATCGGCAAAGTGGGGATGACGCTCAATTAACCGTTTACAACAAGCCATCGCTTGTGCATGATCGCCTCGAGCGAAACAGATCGTCCCCAGATTGAGCAATGCCATCGGCTGATCCGGTTCCTCAGCAAGGACTTCGCGGTAGCCTTGTTCGGCCTGTTCAAGTCGGCCCGCTTGTTGGGCGGCAAATGCTCGTTGCAACCTTTCCCGAAGCATGCCCCATTCCCCGTGTGGACGAGGCATCGTCGGGATGCCTGCCCGTGTGCTGTAGAAACCGCTAAAATCAAAATACGAACTATGGACTCGCGTGCAATCGCTTAGTTTGTGAAGCGATTGTGCGAACAAGATCGCGAGCGGCGGGCTAGGTCCTGAATTCGTCGGCTAGATTGCCGCCCTCCGAGCTGGATTACATCCATTATCCAGAGGTTGCCCAAGTGATGGGGCCTGCGGCGATTCGTCCTTCGCTTGCGGTACAATCTGCCGTATGCCGTCATCGCTGGTGGTTTTTCATCTTCCCCGTTTTAGCATACCAGGCTATTTGCCCACCGCCGAAGAGGATTGAAGGTCCATGCGTAAGGTCCAATCGGAATACGGTCTGAAAGGCATTTTTATTGGTCTTTGGTTGTATGTTGCACTTCAATCACCGGGCTGGAGCGGCTTGGGTGAGGTCGTGCTGTGGATGTTCGGCGGTTTAGTGATTGCTTTAGGGCTCGCGGCGATTCGGCAGCGACGCTGGAGGCGAGCCTTCGCCGGTGGGCCGTTGCCGAGCCTCCTCTTTCTGATACTTGAATATCCGCTGTTGCTGTATGCCGGTCTCATTCTTGGCTTGACCTTCGGGGCTTTTCGCGTGCAGAACCCTGAGCGTCCGCCGGAACTGTTAACTTATTGTGCGTTGGGGGGTGGGATCCTTGGCCTTGTGCTGAGCGAGTTACATTCCCTGGTGCGATCCAAGTACCGGTTGGTCGCCGTTCTGATCGTCGCCGCGGCAGGAAGCGCTGGAGCGACCTATTGGTTGCTGCAGCAACCGTTTTTTCCCGAGCTGGATCGTAGTCAACTCGGATTCCAGCTGATCCTTGGACTTCCGTTTTTCTATTTATTGAGCTTCGCCGGCCGGGCCGAAGAGTCTGAAGTTGAGATCGCCATTCTCTGTGGGGTTCTCGGTCTGGGGGTCTGGCTGGTTCGCTTTCCGGAGAATCTCCCCGAATTAGGTCTGCTCGTACCGCTTCTGCTCTATTACATGTATGCGACCTATGCATTGCCGGGACTTCGCACCTTCAAATATGTCTTACGTGGCTATAGCTATCTTCAGATGGATCGCATTCCGGAAGCCTTGCGTGCCTTTCGTCGAGCCCGAGAGCTCGATCCACGTTCGCAACTGGCAATCCAAGGGCTACGCGACCTTCACTTGAGCATTGACGTTACTCGCTATGCCGCGGACCCTGACGTCCTCGAGGTCCTGGATTATCCGATGTGCCTGCACCGAATCCGCGATCTCCTCGCTTCAGGAGAGGTCCCGAATGCCGCTCAACGAGAAGAAGCCGAGCGGTTGCTCGAGCTGGTCGAGAGTCAACGTCCCGCCTGGCAAGCCGAAACAACCTATTATCGCACCCTGTTCGCCATCCACACGAAAGATCTCGAGACGGCTGCAACACTCCTCGCGGAGCTCCTCGATCCAGACCGCTGGGAAGTCAACGATGCCTCGCGTCGCCGAATCTTGCTCGATGGCTGGCGACTGGCCTTGGAATGGCATCCCGACTTGCGTCAACGCGTTGGTGAAGTGCAACTCACCCTCCCTGGACGACGGATGGAAGCCATCCGTGTCGTGGAGCGATATCACTCCCGCCATCCCGAGGATGACTCGATTGAACCTTTGCGTCGACATTTGTATGGATCGATTTTGGCAGAGGAGTATTTTGCGGTTTACTCGGAGACCGAACCACGCGAAGTACCGCAGCCCGATTCGGACCTCCCAAGCACACCTTCGGTAGCCGAGGTCCAGAAAGCTTCCCGAACCGAGTCGGGTTTTGATTATTCCTTGACTTATGCACTGGGACTGGAACACCTCAAGGATCCCCTGCGTTGGCAACGCGGCGTCGAATATCTACGCATCGCCGCTCATGGACTTATCGATCAATCGCCACAGATCTATTCCCAACTGGCCGATGCCTATGCAAAGGTGGGCGAGATGAATCTTGTGCGTATCTATCTTGAACAAGCTGTCAAAGCGGGTTTGCAAGCTGGGGTGGAAGCCTTGCGAGAAGATCAGCGGCAGGCCTATTTTATCGCGGTCAAACGACTCGCCGACGATGCGGCAAGTCGAGACGATATCGACGCCGCGATTGAGCATTATTCCCTCTATACCCAGTCCGGCCAGGAGGAGGTACCAACCTATCGCACCTTGGCGGATCTATACGAACGCAAGCAAGACTTCTTTTCCGCAATGCGCATCACCGAGAAAGCGTTGGTGCATGCCAGCAAGGATGCGGACTTGCTAGCCCGCAAAGATCGCTACTACTATGCGTTGACACCTGAAATACTCAAAAATGTTCGAGAGCAAGTGCGACCGTATTTTGATACCTCGTACTGCAAGCGGGTTGCCCGGCAAATTCTCAACGCAAAGACGGTCGATATCGACCAGATCGATTGGGCCTGGCACCTTGCCCAGTTAGCCCGCATCATGGAACCTGATTCGCTGGCCGTTCAGGTCCTGGTGGCCCGTTGTCAGTTACGCCGCGGCGAACGCCAGGAGGCCACCCAGCTACTCGAAGATATCCGAGAAGCCAGTCCAGGCGGTGGAGAGGAGGAAGACGCATGGTACTGGGCCTGTCAACAACTTGGTCGCATGTATCTGGAAGAATATAATCGTCCGGATCTGGCCATTGCCGCATTACTCGATTTCAAAAAGAGTCACAAAAGCGGGGCGGACACCTCCTTCTACCTGGGCCAGGCTTACGAGCAAAATGGTGAACTCGCCAAGGCGATACGCTGCTTTGAACAGGTTACCGCTTATGAGAATCATCCATTATCGGGCCAAGCCTATGACGCCCTGGAACGGGTCAGGGCCAAGCATGCAGCAAATTCCTAGAACAAATTGATGGAAGTTTCTTACCATCCTTGTTCGGGAGATCTCCATGGCTTCCCCAGAGCTGAAGCAATTTCCGGAACCGGTCCTACCCAGCTGTCCTGTCCGCCGGGTCCTCGAAGGGCAAAAAGCGCTCGTCACTGGGGCCAACTCCGGGATCGGTAAAGCCGTGGCCATCGGTCTGGCCCACGCTGGGGCGGATCTGGTGATCAATTATGTCACTCACCCGGAGTCGGCTGAGGAAGCAGCTCACGAAGCCGCCGCTTGTGGCAGCAAGGTCTACACGCACCAGACGGATGTTTCCGATGAAGCCCAGGTGCAGGCCATGTTCACGAAAATGTTCCAAGAGTTCGGGACCATCGACATCCTGGTCAATAACGCCGGGCTGCAACGCGATGCGCCCTTCGATGAAATGACCTTAAAGGAATGGAACACCGTTCTTGGCGTCAACCTCACCGGGCAATTTCTCTGCGCTCGAGAGGCCGTCCGGGAGTTCAAACGACGGGGCGTTCGCAAAGAGATCTCGTGTGCCGCCGGCAAGATTCTCTGCATGAGCTCTGTACATGAGGTCATCCCCTGGGGCGGGCATGTCAATTATGCCGCGTCCAAAGGGGGGGTCATGCTGATGATGAAAAGCATCGCACAAGAAGTGGCTCCCTATCGTATCCGCGTCAACAGCATTTGTCCTGGAGCGATTCGGACCCCCATCAACAAACCCGCGTGGGATACTCCGGAAGCCTACGCGAATTTGATGAAACTCATTCCGTACAATCGCATCGGCGAAGTCGAGGATATCGCGCGGGTCGCGACCTTCTTGGTTTCGGATGATGCTGACTATATCCATGGCACAAGTATCTTTGTCGACGGCGGCATGACGCTCTATCCGGGTTTTGAAGCCGGAGGTTGATACCCCGTGGTAGTCTGCGGGCCGAACGTTGTCCCCTCGTGCGCTTTGCAGTTTGGTCGACCGATCGTGTCGATTCTTGGAGAATCTGCCCCGAGTCTGCGATTCAGCGTCTCGGGGTGTGGCTTTGGTCCGATACCACTCCACGCAACTCATTGCACCCGAAGTAGTTGCACCGAATTCTCAAACCTCCAACGGTTGCTCAACGCGCGGCTCGACCTACCAAATCGGTCCGTTTTTGTCCGGGATTGTCCCGTTTTTGTCCGGAAACGTTCGGGAAAAGGTGTCAAACGGTCGTCCGGCCCAATCCAAGGCGTTGGCACCAGCACGCGGCAAAACTTCCCATATAGATATATGCCGGCTCAGTGAGATAAAGAGGAACTTTTCTCGAGAAGTGAGTCGGTGCGGTCCTCGTCCGGGACTTTAGACGGCTGGTTCGTCCCCTCCCGCGCGGGTGCGCTCTGGCTAGCTGCCGAGCCGACAGGCCGATTGCACCACCGCCTGGGCCACGTCGATTCCGGTGATGCTCGCTAGCTTCCGCCAGCCGGGCACCGCGTTGACCTCTAAGACGTACCAGCCTCCATCCAGTCCGGGCAGTAGGTCCACTCCGGCGAGCCGGGCGTGCACGCTGCTCGCCGCCTGCAGGGCATACGCTTGTAGCTCCGCAGTGACCCGGAACGGCTCCGCATCGGCTCCCTGAGTGATGTTGGTACGCCAATCCTGCACGGCGATACGACGCATGGCAGTGCGTACTTGACCATCCAGCACCAACACCCGGACATCCCAACCCGGATTAGGAATAAACGATTGTAAGTACAATACACTATGTAGTCGCTCGAGTGTATGGAAGGTTCGCCAGGCTAATTCGCGATCACTGATGCGCATCAAGCCTCTTCCCTCTGCGCCGAACAACGGCTTGAGGACGACGTCTCCACCCAGCTCCTCCCAGCAGGCCAGAGCCTGCTGAGCGGTTTGGCACACCCGCGTTGGCGGCACGGGTAACCCTGCCTGCGCGAGTCGCTGCGTCGTCAAATATTTGTCGACACTCATTTCCAAACAACGGGGGGGATTGACAATGCTGAGCCCCGCTGCTGCCGCAGCATGTAAGACATCCATGCGGAATATGATCTGCTCTAACGATCCAGGCGGCATGGTCCGGACGATGGCTGCTTGGCAACTATCTAAAGGCGTGGTCCAGGCGCGCAGGCGTACTGTTGCGTCCAGGGTGCGAACATCCAAGAAGATGCTCGGGATTCCCAGCGTGCTGGCTGCACGCTCCAAATCACGCACGTGCCAGCCCATGCCTCCAGCCAGGATGCCAAGACGCATCCGCTACCTCAACGATGGAACGAGCGGCGTAGAATCTCTGGTTCGATCCGGCCAAAATGGTGCGTTTGCCCGCTGCTCAAGTTGTGCAGAATGATCTCCGCGGGCGAGAAAAGCAAGGGATCGATTGCATAAAAGTTGCCATAGCGAGCGAATAGCTCGGCAAACGGCGCCCCATGGTCCTTTGACGAACTCGATGGGATTTGCGGACCAAGATGGCGTAATTCATCGTCACTGGCGTGCAACCACAGCGAAACCTGGCCGCCATAGAGAATGGCATCATTGGTCCAGCCGATCGCCTCGAGTTCATCCTCGGCGACTGGAGGGAATGGTGCTACCCCATGCCCGGAGATGACCTTCCGTAAGTCAAATCGCAAGGTATGCAACTTGTGCAAGGCGGTCTCGAGCGAACGGGCGACCACCTGGATACTGCCAGCGAGGCTGGCCGCGGGGGCATACGCCAGGGTCATTGCACGCGGGGGTAGCTTGAGTTTTTCCGCGAGGTAGCTCAGCACCTCGGAGGTGGGAGGATGTCGGGTCTCAAGCACGCCGACGGCAAGTGGAGCTTCTTCCTTGCCAGAAATCTCCGCATAAATGGCTTCACCCCCATAGACTGCCCGCATGGGCCCGGAAGCCATGGCAAAATACTTGTCGACCTGAACTTGCCACCCCGCATATTGACAAGCCATGCAGGCACGAATGGGATCATCGCTGAATACCTGGATGACCGGACCGGGTAGCCCAGCCCATGGACCTGGAGCTAAGCGGATGTCAGCGAGCCCAGCCACGCAGATATGGGCAACTTGCAGCCCTGCCTGGAGGCCACCCAATGCTTTGGCCCCACAGTCGATCAGCCGTGCCCCGTCGATCTCGCGGACCTCCACCCGGTAGTCCGTGGCGTGATCCATCAGTTGCTCGGCCAAGCGGAAGGCACGTTCATTCAACAGTGTTGGCGGCATTCGCTGAATCTCCCTCGAGCCAAGCTTGGACTTCTCGGACCCGTCGCTTTAATTGCTGCTCGCATGCGATCGGCTCGGCTGCCCGCTCGAGCAAGGTGAAAATCGGCGCACCCGCAGCAATGGCTTGACCCGGGTGCGGAATATCGGCGTAGGGTGGGATCTCCCAAGTGGAAAAGGCCGTTGCCAATGGCCATTCCCACGGTCCTTGTTTGGGGAAAACCAGTGGCCGCTGGGCATACAGGATTGCTTTGCCAATGACACCCATCGATTCGGGCACCTCGACCTCGGCCAGTGGTTCACCGCGACACCCCTGCGCGTGGGCTGCAAGGTAAGGGATGCCTTGACTGAGCTCGAGCACTTCGACCGACGCAGGATAGCGAGGGTTGATTTCCGTGATCCATGCACAACCGTTTGCCATGACCCAATCCAGACCAAATAGCCCGCGGAGGTGGCCTTGCTGTGTCAGGACTTGGGCGGCGCGGGAGACGATCGTCCAGGCCTCCCGAGGAAGGCGGATCGGCCCAATATTGCCAGCATATTGAAATGGTCGAGGTGTGTGCAGCCAGGCGGAGCCGGTCAACAGCCAGGTACTGCCATAGTAATAGGCACGCGAGCCATTGGCGATGAAGATCGATGAGCCCGGTCGACCCGTCACCTGACGCTGATAGTAGTCGGCTTGGGAAGTACCGCCGCAGTTGGAGTGGGCTGGCATAATTCCGATCCCAGCGGCGCTGGCCCGCGGCTTCCGCAAAAACCGCCCAGAAGGAAGCTCATGCGCACCGCGATAAACGTCGAGGGCTGGCAAGTTCGCACGGCGTAGTGACTCAGCGAGAAACCACGGATCACGTAGGGAACGAACTCTGGCGGCTTCATTCCCCCAAAGCGGACGCACCTGGCCAATCTGGTCGAGCACATCGGGGGCATTTTCCAAGGCGCCTGTGTATAGCCATGGCATCATCGGTAGCTTCGTGGCCTGGGCTACCAACCCGCTGGGATATAATTCGGCTGCACAACGCTGGGTCGAGCCAAGCCGGCTGAGGTCGCGATCGCCAAACAAATCGATTGCCCACGCTTGCCAACCAGCCCGATGTGCTGACATCGCCATCGCGCGGACACTGGCACCCAGCAACAAAACACGGCTCACTCGTTGTCCACTTTCGAGGGCAAGTAGCCCAGGCGACGACGCAACCAAGCGAGTTCACCAAACTCCAGTACGCTCAGCAGATTCGAAAAATCATCCGTCCAGGCCGGAATCCCCGGTTCGGCCTGCAGTGACTGCCAGTCGGGATCCTTGGTAAGTCGCCCAAGTGTTGCGGAATCACGAGCCAGCACCACCCACTGCGAACCTGTCTTACCGGGGATATTCTCATTCGAATCATCCATGCTGAGACCAACCAGATGAAGATCAGCGGCAATTGCGGCGACAATCGGTAACAGATCGAGGTGGCGGTTGGAAGTATGTAAGCAGACGAGCCCTTGCTCGGTGACCCGCTCGAAGTATAACGCCACCGCCTCGCGAGTGAGCAGGTGCACGGGAATGGCATCCGAGCTAAACGCATCGACCAGGAGTACTGCAAAGCGGGTATTGCTTTGTTGTGCGAGTTTCAGGCGAGCATCGCCCAGGATGAAGTCGATGACCGCCTCCTGCGTGCGGGCATTGTGGATGTAGGTAAAAAACTTCGGAGGCTCGACTAACTCGATGACCGTCGGGTCGATCTCAAAAAAGGTCGCTTGTTGACCGGGTTTGGCATAGCACGCCAGGCTACCTGTGCCGAGCCCGACGACGCCAATTGGCCCCATCGGATCGAGCTCCTCCAGTCGATCGAACACCTTCCCAACCGGTCCTGTCCGGTGATAGTAGGTAAGGGGGTTACGGCCGGGATATTGCCAATGCGTCCAGCAAGCAGGGAGGGTCCCGGCCAGGCCTAGCGGGGAGTTCCCTGCAAACACATACATGCTGGTCGCCTGGTCGAGTGCCAGCGAATGCAAACGCTGCATGCCGTGGAGGGTAGTGCCATGGATCAGTTCGACGAAATTGTTATCGAGCTGCACCCGCAAAGTCCCGAAGTAGCTTCGCGCCTGCTCTAACACCTCATCGCCAGCCCGCTTGTACGAGTTGTAATACGTAGCAAAGACAACGGCGCCCACACACAAGCCAAAGCGAAGTGGACGCTCAACAAACAGATAACAAAGTAGTGCCGGGAGTCCATACAGCACCAACGGGATCAGGATGGTCGAGGTCAATCCAGTCCACTCGACCATCGACGATTCAGTGATCCAAATCGCCAGCTCACGTATATTGCCTTCAAACTCACCGAGCAGACGTACGAATGCAAACATCGACACGGGCCAGATCAAATCACGCAACCGCTCTCCAGGAGTCGGCAACTTGCTGGCCAATCGCGGAATGCACAAGCAGCCAGCGACTAGAGCGATGGGATACTCCAGGGTCGTTGTGAACAGCAAGGGCGCGAGCAAACCATTGAACACCCCACCAAGCATGCCCCCGACCGAGAGCCATAAGTAAAAGTTGGTCAAATAGCGCGTCGGCGGCCGTCGGCGCGCCAACTCTCCGTGGCACAATAGAGCGACCAAGAAGAACGTGCTGAAGTGCAGCAATAATCGGATCGAATAACTCGGCGACACCCGGGCGTGCAGCATAAATAGGATGATCAGCACCATCACCGGGACAATCAGCGTGAGTATCGTCAGGATCAGCGAAGGAATCCGGGCAAAGGCAATAATGAAAGTAAGTAAGTACAGTGCCAGCGGGATGACCCAGAGCATGGGTAATGCGGCAATATCCGTGGTGGCGTAATAGGTGACTCCGAGCATCAAACTCGACGGGACAAACGCCAACACGATCCAATGGAGTTGTTCGAGTAGACTCGGGGAATGGGGGTCGCCGCTGGTCGGCGGGGCGGTGGTGACTGCCAACGTCGGCGGTTCCACTTCGGGCGTTTCTCGCGAACTCGCAGGCACAAACTGACCGGCCAAGGCCACGAGTACCAACAAGAAACCGTAACCAATTGCCCAGATCCAGTTCTGCTCCAGGATGGGGAAAAACGGCTCAAGGAGCAGTGGATAGGCGAGTAAAGCCAATAACGAGCCAAGATTGCTCGCGCCATACAGGTAATAAGGATCGCGTCCCGCGCGGTGACCGGTCGAGGCAAACCACTTTTGCAACAGTGGTGCCGATGTAGAAACCGCGAAAAACGGCAAACCAATGGCCACGCTAAGAAGGAGCAGTACCCCGGCGACCGGATAAGCTTCGCCTTGGGGTGCCAAGCTAGGCAAAACCGGGATGGGTGAATGGGGTGACAAGCCAAGGATGCCCAACGCCATCATCAGCACGGGTATGACCATCACCAGTAGATGCACCGCCACTTGGCGACGCGGAGCAACGCGGGTAGTCAACAGATGAGTGTACAAATACCCAAGTAACAGCGACGTTTGGAAAAAGACCATGCAGGTGTTCCAGACTGCTGGGGAACCGCCGAGCAAGGGCAAAATCATTCGCCCGACCATCGGTTGCACCAGGAACAGCAGGGCGGCGCTAACGAATAACGTGATCGCAAAGAACAACGGCACAATGGAACTCCTGACAGATCGGCAAGCCTCGATTCACGCATTGCAACCGGGCTTAGTTCGAGTCACAATAGCAAACAGATTGGTTGCCGGCCATTGACCCAAGCAAGCAAACACGGGGAGGCTTTTGCGAACGGGTTGGCCACCGGCAGAGGGAATATGTAGATCATTCCGAGTTGCGAATGGCGCTCCACGGCGCCGCAGTGGGAGGAGCTGCGCTTGCAAGACTCGAATTTTTTCCGTCTGGATGACCAGATCGTGGTGGTGACCGGTGCCGGCCAGGGGATTGGCGCGGCCATCGCGGAGCGACTTGCCGCAGCCGGGGCCAAACTGGCGGTGTTCGATCTCAACCTGTCGCAGGCACAACAGGTCGCCGCGCGCCTGGGGGGCATCGCTGTGCAGGTCGATGTCACTGATGAGACCCAGGTGCAACAGGGTTGTCAAGAAGTGGCGGCCAAACTGGGTCCGATCACCGGCTTAGTCAACAATGCCGGGATCACCGGGAAGGCTGCGAAGCTTTGGGAACTCGAGCGGACGGTGATGGACCAGGTCTTGGCGATCAACGTCACGGGTGTCTATCTCTGTTGTAAGGCCGTGATCCCTGGCATGTTGGCTTCGGGGTTTGGTCGGATCGTCAATGTGGCGTCTGTCGCGGGGAAGGAAGGCAATCCCACGCTCGGTCCTTATTCGGCCAGCAAAGCCGCCGTGATTGCTTTGACCAAATCCTTGGCCAAAGAACTCGTCGGTCAGGGTGATATCACAGTCAATGCCATCTCCCCAGCAGTGATCCAGACGCCCATCCTGGATGGGCTGCCACAATCCACCATCGATTACATGGTGTCGAGGATCCCCATGGGCCGGACCGGCAAGCCTGAAGAAGTCGCCGCCTTGGTCCATTTCTTACTGAGTCGGGATGCGAGTTTCACCACCGCGCAATGTTATGACATCAGTGGTGGTCGCTCGACCTACTAACCGGTTCGCCTCCCCCGAGCCAGAACGCGGAGCCGGAAGGTGTTTGCCTCGATCTTTTTGGAATTTAATCTCCCAAATGCGACGTCCTGGTTCTACTTTTCGTGGTTCCTGGTGGTGGCGTTGTACTTCAAATTCCATCGGCTGCTCAGCCTACGGAATTGGGATCTGATGACGTTGTTTCTGTTGGTCCCAGGCTTCCTACTCCTCAAGCAAGCCCATGGCATGCTCGAGTCCACCGCGACCGCCGACGTGACCGGCTTAGCCGTCGATCAAGAAGCAGAACCCGCCCATCGGCTACTGTTTGCCGGTTATATTTGGCTGTTAGCGGGTTCGGGATACTGGTTGTTGCGCTGCTTTGTGGATCTCGCCTTGGTGCGTCGGCCTATGCTGACTGCGAACCTGGAAACCTCCGGCTTAGCCTGGCTAGCCGCGGCTCTCTTTATTTGCTTGTGTGTGGTCGCGGTCCGCCGAGATACCGCAGTGCCCGAACCGGTGGGGAAAGAACCGGTCGTATTTCAGAAGGTCCATGATCGCGCAGCCAATACCGTGGTGTCCTTATCGGCAGGGAGCATCGCGCAGGAGGATCATGTTCGTTTCTGGATCACCCGCGGCTCCGCGATGGTTTGCCATCTGGCAATTGTCATCGGTCTGTTGGTTATGGGCGCGTGGCATTTTCAAGAGCCGAACACCGGGGTTGCCTGTGTGGCACTCTATCTTCTCTTACCCTACACCGGCTACCATGCCGCCCAGGTCCATCATGTCTGGCCGGCTGCCCTGTTACTCTGGGCTCTGATCGCCTATCGCCAACCGGGAATGGCCGGTGGATTGCTTGGGGTCACAGCTGGCTTTGCCTTTTTCCCGCTCTTGTTGTTTCCTCTCTGGTGCGGCTTCTATCGCACTGCCGGCCTTCGTTTATTTGTCAAAGGGTTCGCCACGGCCATTGCTTTAAGTTGGTTGGTGAGCGCGTCGATCTTGCTCATCGATGGGCATTTGGCCGGGACCTTGCAGACTGCCTTATCGCTGTCGGACTGGCAGCCCTGGAAAATTCCGTCCACGGAAAGTATTTGGACCGGAGCCCACTGGGCCTATCGGATGCCGGTCTTCGTGGCCTATTTGGCGATGTTGCTGATCACTGCGTTTTGGCCTACCCCCAAGCAGCTCGCGCATTTGTTGGCCCAGTCGGCGGCCGTTCTGATTGGCATCCAGTTTTGGTATGCCGACCAAGGGGGTGTTTATGTACTCTGGTACCTGCCCTTAGTCATTCTTATGGTATTTCGACCTAACCTGAGTGATGCGTTCCCACCGATGCCGCCGGAGGCGGAACAGGGATGGCATCGCTGGGCGGATCGGGTGTATCGGCGAATCCGCAAGAATTCGCTACCAGTACCTGGGATGACCCAACCCGCTCAGGCAAAAGTCACATTCCGAACCGATCAGGAGGGAGTCCGGATCTTCCCACCGGCCTAACCATCTCTTTCAATTGTGGAGCTTGCGGCATGAAGCCTAGGTTTGCCCAGGGATTGGGTGCTATAATATTCGTTAGTTTGATTGCAATACCACTCTGGTATGCGGAGTATCGCCAACAGAATCGGCGTAAAGTGCATGTCGTCGAGCCGGGCGTGCTCTATCGCAGTGGCCAGCTGAACCAAGCCGGCTTGCAGCGGATGATCAACGAGTACGGGATTCGCACGGTGGTGACCTTTCGGTTTGCCGATGACGGCGAGGTCTTGCCCCCCGACCATGCCGAGGAACAGTATTGTCGTCGACGCGGCCTTCGCTATGAGCGGGTTGTGCCACGGCTCTGGTCGGCGCCGGACGGGAGTGTCCCGGCGAAGGATAGTGTCTCTGCATTTGTTCAGCTAATCACCGATCCAACGGCCTACCCGATTTTAATGCACTGTTTTGCCGGAATTCATCGGACGGGCGCTTATTGTGCCATTTTTCGGATGACGCGTCAGGGCTGGACCAGTGCGGAAGCACTGCGCGAGCTAGGCGTGCACGGGTACGATCGATTGCCTTGGGAATGGGATGTTCGACTTTTCCTGAGAGATTATTTGCCACCAAAATTCAAACAGCAGCACCCATAGGTAGGCCCAACCCTCTGTGCCATGATAACAACCTCCGAAGATTTTTCCGTGATGCTTGATAATTCACTCATTTTATCAAGATTATCCGGCAGCTGGTCCCGGGAGGTCCTACGCTATTCCTAGTGAAGGGTTCGGTGACCTGATTGTTTCATCCACCCCGCCCAAGCACCTAGTCAGGAAGTGATGATGATGCGTCGTAGCCTTTTTTGGTCTATCAGCAGTGCAGTTTTTGCCTTGCTGGCATTCTGGACCATCCCGTTGGGTTCCCAGGTCCATGCGGATTCGATCCTGCAAGACATTGGCGTCTCGATTGCTGGACCGGAGTTCGGTGATGGCAACCCCGGCTTCTGCAACCGGCGCCCTGGTCGCCTCGACATCGACTATACCTACAATTCTCAGCGAACGGTCGCGTATTTCTGTCAGCGAGGCATCCGCTTATTCCGTCTCCCCATCCGTTGGGAACGTCTACAGCCCCGACTAGGGCAGCCGCTCAATCCCTTCGAACTTCAACAAATATGCCAGTTCATCGGCTGGGTCAAAGCCCATGGTGGGTCGGTGATTCTGGATATTCACAATTATGGCCGCTACGTCATGGACATCAACGGTCAACCGCGAGCATGCATTATCGATGAGGTAGTTGCTGGCCAAGTCCGCGTGCCACGCCTGGCCTTCGTCGATTTATGGAAACGGCTTTCCGAAGTCTTCGCCGATGAACCGACTGTGGTTGCATATGCGCTGATGAACGAACCCCACGATATGGGGAACTCGGATTGGAAACGGATTTCCCAGGCCGCGGTCAACGGCATACGAGCTCTCAACGATGCCAAACCGATCATGGTTGCAGGCGATGGTTGGTCCAATGCATTTCTATTCGCCAAGATCAATGGGCCCAAAGCCTGGATCCACGATCCTTTGAACCGAACTATTTACGAAGCACACTGCTACTTCGACAAGGATTACTCGGGACAGTATACCCATAGTTTTGCTCATGAACTGCAACAAGATCCGACGCTCCCGCGGCGTCCGATCGAACGCTTGCAACCATTCATCCAATGGTGCCAAACCAATCAAGTTCCTGGCTTCTTGGGCGAGTTCGGCGTCCCACTCAACGATCCAAATTGGCGTCAGTTGTTAAAAACGTGTGTCGACATGCTGCGACAAGTCAAGCTCGGAGGATGCTATTGGGCTGCTGGGGAATGGTGGGGGAATGATTATCCCTTATCAATCCAGCCTCGCGGGCAAATCCAATTTACCGATCATCCTGCAATCAAATTACTTCAAAAGTGATTAAAAGAGATGGATATGAAAAAAGGGTGAAAGACATTATCTTTCACCCTTTTTTCAGGCTAATTCATACTCATTCCTTGGGGATCAGCACGGTATCGATCACGTGAATCACACCGTTGTCGCACTTGATGTCAGCCTTGATCACCTTAGCATTTCCGATTTTGACACCTTCGGTGGTGTCGATCATGAAGCCGTTCACCTTCTCACCACCCAGCTTCATGGCATCTTTCGCCATCACGGACTTGCCGACGATGACGTGGGCCAACAAAATCTTCTTAAGCTTTTCTTTGTCTTGGACCACCGCATTCAGGGTGTTGCCGAGCTTCTTGAAAGCCTTGTCCGTCGGAGCGAACACGGTGAACGGGCCTTTGCCTTTGAGGGTGTCGACCAGGCCCGCAGCCTTGACCGCCTTCACCAGGATCGTGAAATCCTTGGCACCAACAGCGGTATCGACAATGTCACCAGCGCGAGTCTGACCAGTCACGAATCCGAGCGCAACGACGGCGGCAACCAGCATACGGGTCTTCATCTCAACTTCTCCAAGTAGCGACTTTTGAATTGAAACGTGCCATTCACCTGATGGCATTCGATTCATAGAAGGGTTCGCAGGCAGGTCAATGCTGGATTCAAGAATTTCGGAGTCCGAGCATCGATTTTCTCGAACTCCGTCGACAACGCTGGTTAGTTTATTCGTTGTGTCAACAGATAACCAATTAAGTCATAAAAATCCGCCTCAGGGATCTGCTCGGCAAAGTTAACCGGCATCGGTGACCGCTGTGAACGGAGTCGCTGCTCCACATCCGCCTTGGCGACCCGCTGTTCTTTTCCCTGTGTATCGGCCAGCACTAGCAACTGCCCTTCCTCACGCAGCAACAGCCCGCTGAGAAGACGCCCATCCGCCAACGCCAGGGTCGTCGTCCGCAACGCTTGATCGACATTCCGATTCGGATCGAGAATATCCTCAAGCAATCGTTCGAGGCCGCGGCTACCAATGCCATCGAGTTGCGGTCCAACCTTGGCGCCTTCGTTGTGCAGTTGATGACAATTCATACATTGTTGCTCAAACACCACACGCCCACGCTGCAAGTCGGGTTCATGCTTCTGAAAGCTGGCTCGGCGTTGCTGAAGCAGAGCCAGCAGCTTGGCATCGGCCGATGGCATTCCTTTGGTAAGTTCAGCCAACCGCTTCTCAAGGTCCGGGAGTTTTTGATCACGCAAACGAGCTTGCAAATCACGCTGTTGAAGCAGACGGGGCGAGGCCCGCCCGGCAGCTACGGCTGTCAGCAAGGCTTCGCCCCCCGAGCGGGTTTGCGCCAGGTTCACGGCGAGATGGCGAGCCAACTGCGAGGGTGCAATCTGGAGGGCTTCGACTAGGGCGCTGCGAGCTTTGGCATTGTTCATGCTGCCAAGCAAACGAGCCGCAACTTCTCGAACCGTGACGGGTCGGTCGGGCTGGCGGACAATACCTCCCAAGACCGTCAAGGAACCCTTTGCATCGATTGCTACCAATCCCTCCAAGGCCAGCCGCGCTTGGTTGAGATCCTTTGTCTGCTTGGCGAGCGAAAGCAGCTTTGGCCAGACTTCGCGAAGGCGGAGGTCCCGTACCAGTTCGAGGGCAAGTACTCTCTGGGGGTCGACCTTCCCGTTCAGGATCGTCTTGACCAAGGCAGTGGCTTGTTGAATCGCGGCGTCCTGGAGCCCACGACCCGCGGCTTGACAGCCACGTTGCATGGCCCGATAGCTTTCCAGTTGCAGAGCCAGGTCGCTTTGGGCCGGCTCGGCCAGGAAAGAAAGTACCCGTTGGCTGAGCTTGTCGTCACCATGCTGACCGATGTGTTGGATGCCGCGGACCAGAAGAGGTACGCCCCCATCCACCCGCAAATGGGGCAGTTGTCCGGCAACGAATCGGGCCGACTCCGCACCTGCCAGGGCGAGGACGATGTCTGTCAACGCTTTTCGCTCCTCAGGCATCCATCCACCAGGCTGATTGAGCGTTTCTAAGTAGCTCGGATCAGCCTGCAGCGTGTCCCGGAGGGCCATCCGGAGCACATGGAGCAAATGCGTATCGGCCTTGGGACAGGCCAGCCTGGCTTGCAGTAGGTGTCTTACATGCTCGGAGTTGGGGTGGCGGCCGAGCGTTTCAGCAGCCACTTGTTGCACCAGGGCGTGATCATCCGTCAAAGCTTGTACAGCCAGCTGGCGTTCTGTCTTGGCGAGCGTCGTGCGTTCAGCCAGGATGCGTAGTGCATGAGTGCGAACCAGCAGGTCAGAGTGACAGAGAGCAAGTTGGAGTTCGCTCCCCGTGAGTTGACCCAGGCGTTCGAGAACCCAGATCGAATGGGCGTGCTGAACGGGCTTGATCGGTCGGACCATCTGTTTGCGAATTGCTTGCGCCACTTCCGGGCCCCGTTCGACCAATTGCTGAGTGGCGATCAGACGTACAGATAAATTCTCATGGCTCAGATCCTGGATAAGTTCTTCGGTGCTCGCCGCGGTCCAATCGGCACGCGGCATCTTGGGTGTCGCAGCTTGCCCCTTGGCTCCTGTGTAGACGATCCGCCAGATCCGACCTCGTTCGCGGTCACGCCCCGGATGATCCAGCGGGACCTCATAATGACCAATGATCCGATTATAAAAGTCGGCAACGTACAGAGCACCGTCTGGCCCCAGTTGAATGTCCACTGGCCGAAACCAAGGGTCATCACTGGTCAGGAAGGTGGCTTGCTTAATCGCGTTAGGCGTCGATCCAGTAAAGCGGATCCGATCTCGATGGATGCAGTTGCCAGTCACATCGCCAAGGAACATCGAATGCTGGTATTCCTTGGGGAAATGCTCAGCCAAATAATAGACCAGCCCACACAGTGCCGTCGACTGGTGGCCATGAACGATCATGTCGGGTCCAAACCCCAAGCCATCATGGGGTTTGCCAAAGCTTGAATAATACGCGCCCCGTAAGAGCTGGGTCATCGGTTTACTATGACAATCCGCGTTGTACCACCGGCCGTAGGCATCGATGGCGATGCCAAAAGGGTTTACCTGACCAAAGGTGTAGTGCTCGACCTGGCGACCATCGCGGCGAAAACGAAAAGTGTTGCCGGATTGCATGGTGATGGTTGCCCCATTGGCGGCCTTGACCTTGGAGCTGTTGGCGAAGCCATGATTGGCATAGATCCAACCGTCAAAGCCAAGTCGCAAACCGTTGATCATGCCATGGGTGTCCTGGAAGCCGAACACTCCATAAAGTTGCTCGCGCACGGCAGCTTTTCCGGTTTGATCGGGATCACGGAGGTGCCATAAATACGGGATGCTGTACACTATGGCGTCATTTGCGGAGGGCAAAGGTAGGACGCCGATCGGAATGTTCAAACCATCGGCATAGGTTTCAATACGTTGTGCTCGGCCATCCGCCGCGAAATCCGACAAGATCATGACCCGGTCGCGACCTTTTTGACCTTGTGGCACCGGATACGGATACTCATTGGAGATGGTGACCCAGAGCCGACCGCGCGCATCAAAGGCCAGGTTGATCGGCTTTCCAATCGCTGGCTCGCTGGCAACGAGTTGTATCTGGAATCCGTCGGGAAGCTGGAAGGTCTGTTGTTCCTGAGTAGGTGTCCGCGGCCCGACCATGGCGATATGCGGTTGTTGGGCGGAGGCCGGAGTAAGAAAGCCTAAAAGAGTGCAGCCAACTGCCCAGACGAGTCGCTCAGCACATGCCATAAGTCCGTTACTCCCAAGAGGCAAGAAGTCGATCAACCTCATCCTACCTTTTCCGCGGCAGAGATCGACAGCAAGCCACGTCAATGAGCGAAGGAGATGGCAGTTTTCAGGAGTCTGATTGAACGAAGGACGAAGGGCCCAGAGGTGCAGATTGCTCGATGAAAACTCAGCCAAATTGCAACAAAATATGCGTTGGCGGAATCTGCTCAAACTGACATCCCACCTCGGTATATTTGCCCAACATCCGTTGATGCCGCACAACAAGGGGCACCCACGGGGTGGACTCTGGGGCACTCTCGGGACGAATATGACAGCGCATTCCTGGCACGAGCGAGCCCTGAAAAGCTAAGCGAACGCCGCAGGAGGAGCGATCGATGACAAATGCCGGTTCGGGGTGATCTCCAAGAGCAGAAGCGAGCAAATCGACGAGAATGGGATTTCCCGTGCGGCGAAAATTTGAACGTCGTTCCTCAAATTCGCTTGACCAAGCAGAAGTTGATGTACTCCCGGGCAGCGGCGAAAAGGTATCGCGATGACGCTCTTCCCATAATAATAAAGCGAACATCACTCCGAACGAGGTCACGAGGCCCACCACGATCGGAGCATTCACTGTCCACCATTCTATTTCAAAAAAGGATGCCAGAACCATGGCTTACAATCCACTCCATGTTGAGGGCGATTCACACTTCAATCCGAATGTAGAATATTATTCTAGTGTAGAAGGAAACTGGCAAGAGCAAAATCGCAGAATTTGGAACTAAAGGATTCTATTGATCATGATTGTATTAATCTAACCGGAGAATCCATTTACCCCCATCGAAGCGTTGGGAGCTGGGAGTGACCAAGGCGTCCGTCAACGCACGCTTGATCCCCGAGCTCGGTGGGCCCAGGATGCCACTCCCGATCCTAAGGATTTCAGTTCTGGCGATGATTGCCTCGGTTATGGGGCAAACTTCGCGCAGCGTGCGGCTCTGGCCTGAATAATTTACGCAGGCGCATGGATGCACGGCAGCCCTGCACCCACTTACTGGGTCAAGCATCGATCTGGCGTACTGGCTTGGTCGTGGGGGCTTGCGCATGACACTCTGCGTGAGTTCCTCGGCTAGAGGGAGTGGCTCAACACACCTAGAATTGTGAGCGGATCTTGGCGATCATGTGGACGCTCCTATCGATTCGGTGCTGCACGGTTGTCACTGGATACAGCATTTTGTCGCAATTCGCTGGGGCCCAATCCCTACCGGGCGAACCATGATCCAAACGGTTCCTGAACCCCCGTACCGCGGCTTCCTGACCAGCGCATCTGCCGAGTAAGCCTTACCTGCCATCGACTCGGCGCGCTTGCCATCGGTGGTGCGATTGGGACGCGATCCCCATGAAGATTTCGACGAGGTTCCTAAGCTTAGCCCGCAGGTCGTCATCCGTGGTCCTGATGGCATTCTCGTGGTCCGCAGCGAGTCCTCGTTCACCACACCCCAGGTGTTGGGCACGATGCGTGTCGACGAGGAAGACCCGGGTGCCTTTCTCCAGGTCCTCGACTCGGGTGTCGATGGCATGAGCGAATCCCTAGGCAAGTAAGCCCGGCCAGCCTCTCTCTTGAGATCCTTATCCGATCATGGTAAGACCTTTCTCCTCAAGGAGGTGGTCATGACCCAAAGGATTTGGTTGGGCACGCTTCTGGCGTGCTTCATTTGCTCGGGGATGGTTTGGGGACAAGCCCCGGCTACCAGTCTTCCGCCCATTGCCGCACCACCGCCGAGTGTGGAGCCGACGCCGCAACCCCAGCGTAGTGCCGATCGCTTTCGGATCAGGCGAGGTGGTTCGAGGGGTGGTGGTCCTGGGTATGGCGTGGTGTGGTACCCACAACAGACCGTATCCGGACAGGCGACCCAGATGACCATCCTGGATCAGGATCTTTCCCTCGGAGCCCCACTATGGCAGAGCGAGGGAGACATGGTGTTACTTACCACCAGAGTGCGGAATAGCCTGTTTGATACCGAGGCGATCCTACCCGACACCGGTCGGGCGTTTCCCAGTACGCTCTGGGACGTCAAGCTAGGTGTCAACTATATGCACAAATTCCAAAATGGCTGGATGGGTGGCATACGCAGTACTTTTGGTTCTGCCAGTGACCGACCGTTCAATGGCTTGGCAGAGATCAACCTCGGCGTTTCAACCTTTCTACGCATCCCCGTCGTTCAGGATCGCGATGCCTGGCTATTCTCTCTCACCTACTCCCCCGTGGGCTTGCTGAACTTCCCGGTCCCGGGGGTGGCTTACCAGTGGAACCCCAGCGACACCTTTCATGCCACCCTAGGGATCCCGTTTTCAATTGACTGGCAACCGGTGGAACAACTGCGGCTCGAAGCTCGTTATACGCCCTTATTCAATATCCACACTCAAGCCACCTATCAGATTGACGAGCGATGGACTGTGTTTGCCGGCTACGACTACGACAACCATGCCTACTTTCTCAACGACCGACCCGTCAAACGTGATCGCTTCTTTCGCTTTGAACAGCGGGTTACCGGAGGGGCACGTTGGCGGATCTGGGGTAAAGCCATTTGGGAAGTACGGGGTGGGTATGTATTTGGACGGACGTTTGGCGAAGGACAAAATCAGGGAAGTGATTTGCGTGATGAGGTGACGATTACCCCGGGTCCCTATCTAGGCACCAGTCTCAGTTTCCAGTTTTAGTCGAAGCAATTCGACTTGTGCTTGCGTAGATTTCCGCTATCTCCCAGACGCTTCCGCTGGTGGCAATTCCCCAAAAATATTTTAGGATATCAATATGTTTTGCACATTGCTGATGGTGGCCGGTTTGCAGGCACCCATCGACCAGCATCCCCCGACTGTTTGTCCGTGGGTGGCCATGTGGCAACAGGTTAGTGCTCCATCGAGATGCGGGCCTTCCGCCGCGCCAGCGCAGCAACTGGTTATCCCAGTCCCTCACGAAGATGCCGTGTACGCACTGAGTGAGTTGGCGGACTGCCTCACAGGTGGGGGGGACTTTCCTCGGGCTGGCCGAGCCTTGGCCAGTCTGATTCGCCACAGTGTGCCAGGTTGCTGGCACGAAGGTGTGGTGGAATACGCGCCTCACAACCGAACCGTGCGGGTCCGTCGCTGCCCCTCGACTTTGCAGGAGATCGACACGTTCCTTTCAGTGCTTCGCGAAGAGCCAAGCGTCGAGGTCGAACTGTTGCTCGTACGTGTACCCACCGAATCGCTTCACCAGCTCTTGGCCAAGCTTCCAAGTCAGCCTAAATGTCGCTTCCTCACTACCAAAGAAGTCGATACATTCCAGACCAATATGAAACGCATCGAGAACTGCAAAGTGGTGTGCCGCCCGCGCGTCCAGACTGGGAACCAGCAAGTCGCATCGTTCCAATTGACCGGACAATTGTCCATCTGGGACTCGGTAGAGATTCGCTGGGATGGTCAGGGCGAGTCCGGGGTTCGAATCGTGCCGACGTTCCGCCAGAGTCCAGTGGAATACCAGATCGAGGTGGAGCCGGTCGTTTCGAAAGATCGGAAATATGTGCGTCTGGAAGTCCATCCCCAACTCCGTTTTGAGGCGCATCCTGTGATGGTCCCGATCGAAGTCGCGCTGCCGGATCCCCAAGGCGGGAAGCAGCGGGTGCGCCATTGGCTTCCCCAGGCCCATCCGGACCGTTTCCAGGATGTGAGGATGACCGTGACCGCAGCCCTCCCAGACCAGGGATCCATGCTTATGCGGCTCGCAGAACTGCCCGCCGGACGAATCGGCAACCGCGGCGAACGGTCGGTTGAGGTACCGCCGAGTGACCAACCTACCGATACCGTTTTCCTTTTGGTGACGCCACGAGTGCTTGACTAACCGAGTCCGATCCTGAGATAAACCAAACCTTGTGAACCGCCAGCCAGGCCCTCGGCCTGGCTCTCCCAGCCAACCATGAATCCTCCTGTCTAGCCGGAGCCTATGGCCAGAGATATCTGAGGGAAAACTCGGTCTTCAAGTCGTGTACTGCAAAACGTGCAAGCCCTTTTAGAGAGAACATCGGTACTCGCCAGCCTGGTCGACGCTGCGCATGTGGTCGGTTCGAGTCGGTGGTCCTCATGCATTTGTGTGTCGCCTTGGGCATCGGGCATCGCTTCAGCAACATGGCAGTCTTCTTTCCGAGCGGCGAGTGTGAGCCCGCCGTGTTTTGGCTTCCTTCTAACGAAAACACCGAGTCAGCCAAGCGAGAGATTCCACCATGCTGAGTCGCAGTATCCGCCGGGGGGCGTACGTCGGCGGATAATCCCCGGCCGTCATCCAGCCCAGCCGCCGCGGGCTCACACCCGCCGCTCCGAAGGTGTCGCCCCTGTCCAATGCGTCATCCATCCAGCGCGCGCGAGTCAACACACTTCCCCGCCCGCGTTGTGACGCGTACGGATGCAGAGCTCTGGTCCGACACCGGGTCGTCATCTCGATCGAGGTGACCTACTCGGCTGGGCTGACACTCCGCTCGGATCAAGAACTCGGGAAGAAGTGTCTGTAAAAGGATGATGGGGTTCGCATGCCTGATTAGGAACCACTCAGGGCCCGAATGCCATCGCCCTCATATTCCCCGGTACGGCGATAGTATTTGATGCGGTTCCCTTTGATAACATCCCCACGTGTTCCCGGGCGTTGTCGGGTAATCTTGGCTGGATGATCCGAGGTCCCTTCGAAGGTCACGGCGTCTTTACTTTCATCGTACTTGACCACCTCGGCATTTCCGAAGAAATCGGGGGCTCTCACCCCGGCATTCCCCTTGGCCTTCATCTCATGCCATTGATGACCGTGAATTCCTTCACGCGTGGATACTTCGAGGGTGTCGGCACAACGGAGCCACATCCCACCCTCCGGAACGCGTTGACGGGCGGCGTCGGTATCGAGCTCCGGGTCGTCGCCTGGCATATGTAAGACCTCAGTATGTCCGGTAAAGGTTGCCGAACGGGTTTGGTCGTTCGCGCGCATTTGGCCGTTATAGCGCACCCAGGTAAATTTTAGGTTAGCGCTACGACCGCCCTGCGGGTTGGGCTTCTTGGGTTGATCGGAACGGCCGGCAAGATTTTGATCGCCGCGTTGCAGGATGCGCACGGTTCCGGGGCCGGTAGCCCAGAGCTCTTTCTTGAGATTATCGAGTTTTAACCAAGGGCCTTCGATGCGTTGATAGGCAAGCAGCTGGCCATTCTCATCGAAGCGTTTCTCGATCAACGAGACCGGTTGCACACGTTTGTCTTTCACCCCGTCCGCGGGTTGCTGGTCACACAGGACAAGATCGATCTTGGGTGATTCTTTGGGCTTGCCTTGTTTGGCAGCCGAACCGCGCGACTGATTGAACCAGACCGGCTTATCCATGGTCACATGCATGGTTTCACACAGCAGTCGGGTCTCTTGTTGTACCGCCTGGACCTCGCCTTCGAAAAACGCCCATTGTTCACTGCCATTGAATTCCATGGCATCTTTCCAAGCGATGTTGATGGTGGTTGGACTGGTCAGCTGGTTGCCCTGGAGATCGGCATTACTTTCCAGGTCCATGCTGCCCCGTCCTTTGACACGGGCGTAGTTGTTCCGCTGATCCACATGAATAGCCTGGCCGACCAGAGCAATTTTCTCAAATCGCAAAAACGCATCCTTTTCCGGGGTTCCATGCACATCGAGGAGATTACCAGTCAGGTCCTGGGTAAGTCGTAGATGATTCCCCGTGATATCGATTCCACGAGGTTGATCGTCGGTGGGATCCTGATGCACCTGAACTTGATGGTCACAGACCACTGTATCTAATGCGTGGCGTTTGCCATGACGCTTCAGGTGAGCTTCAATCTGAGTGGCAACCACCTCAAGAGGTGGTTCCGGACCAATGGGTAAGGGAATCAATTCAGGTGCTGGTTCGGGGGGCGCGGCCAACCATACCTGACGGACGACCGGACTGTGCGAACCGATTGGCTCGGACGGAGCATCCCAGCCGAAGTTAACTCGGGGCTTGCCAAGAGGCTTTCCAGGTGGCTGCCAACCGAGCAACGGTTCGGTTTGCAGGTGTTCATCCTCGGGGGGCATCTCGTCCTCAGGCACATCGCGAAACACCACATTGAGGTGTTTGGCCTGCTTGATTTTCAAGTCCGGTGCATCCAGCTTGACCTTGCCCACGGCGAGGACCCGACTAGGACGGCGCCCACTCGAGGTCAGTGAATTTGACGTATCCGGGTTTTTGCGGACAAGCTTTCGCGCCTCTTGCTCAGATGGCTTGGTCGAAGCCCCGGAGGGAAGCAGCCAAACGGTGATCTCCTCGGCGGCCATCTGTTGTTCGCCCGGCCGATCAATGAATTCCGCGTTGCCCACGAACTCCAATCGATCGACACCCGGTCCAGCCTTGGGATCGCGGCGAAAGATAAGCGAGTCGGAGCAGCGGGCTTCCCGAGCATAACGACGTGTTGCGGCATCGATCAAGTCAATATGGATTTGAACGGGACCAATGGCTCGCGCGGTGGCTTGGTCAGGATTGTCCATCCCGTTGAGGACGAGCTGCCGCGCCTCAATCAAGTTGCCATCTTTAATGGCAACAATCGGCTTTTCGGAGTTGCCCGACAGGGTGGTTCGTTTGGTTCGAGCATCATAATAAAGGTCGTTCCCCCAAGCTTGCAACTGATCGGTATCGGACCCGATCGTGATGGATTTCCCCCAAGCGTGAGCCCAATCAATCTGAACCGTGACGGGATTGTGCTGTGGATCGCCTGGCGGTGGTCCTTTGGGGTTGGCAACTGCGGTTGCCGATGGTGTTCTCTTGGCGGTGCTTTGGTCCTTCGCCTTTCGGTTGAATTGCAGCTCCAGAATTTCACAGCCAAGCACATCTTGCTGATTGGATGACACATGACGGGTCACTACCACATGGTTGGGGATCAGCGGGTCGGATTCGGGAGCGATTTCAAAGCGGGCCTTGTCGCTGTCGAGATCGTAGTGGAACGCTCCACGTGTCTCGATCTGGATGAGCACTTTATCCGAGGAGTCGTCGTTGGGCGGTAGCTTCGCCTTTTGCTTCGGTGGATTCGAGTTACCTCCGGCAAGAAAATCGGACTGCTCATCGACCCACAGATTCATATGCACGTTTGAAGCAAAGTCGATGCGTGCTACTCCGGTAATCGAACCTGGTCGCGGCTGCTTGGGTGTCGGTCGACTACTTGGCTCGGCATCGCTTGCCTGTTCCAGAAAGACGCGGAGTTCTTGGGCAATGATGGTAGGCAACGGGGCGCGTTCACCATTAAGGATCTCTCGGATGACCCCCGGATGCCGAGCTCGATCGAGATCGGTCTCGGGCAGATGGTCAAGTGCTTCGGAGGCCTTGCGCGGCAGATTCTGGCGATCGACAATTTTGACAACACTTTCGGTCCACAGATGGGGCGGCAGTGGCCCACCCGGGTACTCGGGTGTTGGTTCCGCGCGATAATCAATTGGGCCGGGAGTCCGAAGGACCAGATCATCGGCTTTACTGACCGAACGCCGGTTATTCTGAATATGGATCAAGCCGACGCGGTCATCCGCCGAGCGAAGGTGCAACTTTTTATCACTTTCCAGCCGAGCCCCGACAATCTTTCGCGAGCTCAGATCGGCCAAGCTTCCGACCGGCTGGTCAAATTCGACAAAGGCTTTGTCGGCGTGGATCGTATTAATCTCAGGATATTCCTGGCCGGGTTTGACTTTGCCAAATATCGCCAAACTGAAGTGTGAGAACTGTAATTGGCCATCATCGGTCACACTGTAGCGGTCGGCTGCTAACAACAAGCCCTTGGCACGAATCTCCAGGTAGACCGGGTAACGGAGTTCTGGGCAGCCGGACCCAAATGCTGCGATGATGCGCTGTTGGCGGTTGACTTCGGGAGGGGCACTTACCTTCGCGGTCGGATCACGCGATTCTAAAAACGCGATGGGAAGGGGTGGAAGGCCGTTGATCGAGCCGAGAAAGTACGCGTAGACGGCGTAACCGCCCAGGGTCCCCAGCAAGCCCAACACCATGAGCATAACACGACGTGGGGTTGGCACTGGTAGCCTCCATGGTCGTTCAGGTCGCACCGCGCGTTTGGGCGGCACCGACGCAGGCACCGTCGCAATTCGGTCTCCATGCCTCGGACCTGGATCCGGGGCGAGCCCTCACCAGGGGGCTCGGGAGCCGATCAGGAACAACTTGGAAAATCGTGAATCCACCCCAGCGTTGTATTCGCTCGTCACTGCTTACCGCATCGGATTCTTCGCGGCATGACCAACAGCCCAAGAATCCGCCGCTTATGACCCACCTTCGCGAACGGCGGGATCCCCATTCGGTCCGCCAAGTCTCTCCGCTCGGTAGGCAGCCACTCTTTCGGTCCAATGGCTTTGGGCTTGGAGGAGCCATTCGATGGCTTCCCGTACCGCACCTCGGCCTCCCGCTGCTTGGGTGACATAATCGGCATCTTCAAGGACTTCGGGACAAGCATCCGCCGGCGCGAGCGCCACCCCACAATTGCGAAGAACCGGCAGATCCGGAAGGTCATCCCCCATGGCAGCGACCTGCTCCGGCTGCACATTTAGGTGTTGAAGGAACGCACGCAACCCCGGTAATTTTTGCGAATACCCTTCCAAGATCGGCTCGATGCCCAGTTCTCCCGCACGGACTCGGACCGCAGGGGAAGTTCGTCCGGATAAAACTCCCGTGCGTTTCCCAGCTAACTCCCACAGGCGGATTCCCGCACCGTCGCGAACGTGGAAGCGCTTGATCTCGACGCCGGCCGAGTCATACACGATCGATCCGTCCGTGAGGACCCCATCCACATCAAGTAATAAGACCTCGATCTGCTGAACACGTCCCCATAATTCCGGCGTCATAGAATCCTCATTTATGCGCTGGCCCGCCAATTGGTCTGCTCGGCCACGATCCCACGGCCGAGGACATCCGTGATATCGAGCAGACCGACCGGCCGATCCTTGCCATCGACGACGGGTAACTCACTGATTTTGTGGCCACGGAGCAATTCGACGGCCTCGGCCAGTCGCATCGACGGGGTGGCAGTGAGCGGTTGGCGCGTCATGCGTTGGCCAATCGGTTCGTCCAGGGCAGCATCTTGGTGGCTGGCGAACAGTCGAGCGAGATCACTATCGGTGAACAAACCGATTAAACGGTCCATACCATCGGTCAGCATAATCGCGCCGGTACGGCGACCAGGAAGGTGGTTGGCGGCGAATACCGCCCGGATCGTCCAGTCGGCTGGGGCAATGCGCAATTCACTGCCACGTCGCATGACCATCTCAACCCGTGTGAGTTGCCGTCCCAGATTGCCTGCAGGGTGGAATCGGGCAAAATCTTCTCGGGTAAATTCGCGGGCCTGTAAAAGCACAAATGCGAGCGCATGACCGAGGACCAGCATCACCGTGGCACTCGTGCTGGGAGCCAGCGACAAGGGACACGATTCTTGGATGGGTCCATAGTGAATCACATGATCGCACTGCTGAGCGAGCGAACTGCCTGCATTTCCGGTCAAAGCGACCAATGCACTGGCTTGTTCACGAAGCCAGGGGACCAAGCGAAGCAGTTCCTCACTCTCACCGGAATGTGACAGCAGAAGGACTACGTCATCGGGGTGGACCATCCCCAAATCACCATGGAGCGCCCGCGTGGCATCAAGAAGGTAACTACGGGTCCCGGTCGAATTGAGGGTGCCAGCGATTTTCTGACCAATATCCGCCGACTTCCCCACCCCGGTCACAGCCACTCTTCCCTGACTCGAATGCACACAACGTACCGCCTTTTCGAAGCCTGCGCCCAAGCGGTCCGCGACACTTTCCAGCGCCGCGGCTTCACTTCGCAAAATCGACTGAGCGAGGGCGCGGGCGGCACAGAGCCGTGAGTCGAGAAAGTTGGCGTGCATGACGGTATCCATCCCTGATCGCACAAGTGCAGTGCTTATACCCGGTTTGCGGACCTTGACAACCTCAGAAAAAGACTTCGAATCCCCTTGGCGGGGCTTCGTCGAGGCAGGATAGTAGACATTGAGTTTTCGAACTGATCCTCCGATGGAGTCCTTCCTGTATGCGACCGGTCTTTCTAGCCCTGATTCTCGGCGGGTGGCTGGGCGTCCTCGCCCACGGAGCGGATGAGTCCAAACCGAGCCCACAACCCAACCGCTTGGCCCGCGAGAGCAGTCCGTATCTGTTACAGCATGCTCACAATCCCGTCGACTGGTATCCCTGGGGGCCGGAAGCGTTCGCTCGCGCAGAGAAGGAAAACAAACTGGTGTTTCTGTCGATCGGCTATTCCTCGTGCCATTGGTGCCATGTCATGGAACGTGAATCTTTCGCGCATCCGTCCGTGGCCAAGATTTTGAACAAACACTTTGTCTGTATCAAGGTGGACCGCGAGGAACGGCCGGACATCGATCAGGTCTACATGACGGCCCTGAACGTGCTCGGACAGCGGGGCGGCTGGCCCCTGTCCATGTTCTTGCTTCCCGACGGACGCCCGATCCTCGGCGGCACCTACTGGCCACGGGAAGATCGTGAGCTGCAAGGGCAGCCCATTTCCGGCTTCAAAACGATCCTCAATGCCATGCAACAGCTATGGCAGGAAGACGCTGAGCGACTGACCACCCAAGCTGCCAACGTCGCTGAAGCGACCCAGAAAACGCTGGCGAAGTCTGCGCCCCCTCTGAAACTGAAGCAGCTGAATCTTGAGGTCCTCAGCGAAGCGGTGCGTGCGTACTTACCTCGGCTAGACCCCGTTCACGGCGGTATTGGCAACCCGGAGCGGGAATTCGCTGGCACCAAGTTCCCCATGCCTGCCACCTTAGAGTTCTTGCTCCAACAGGTCCGGTTGGGTGAACAACCCCAACTGAAAAAACGACTCGATACCACCCTCCTGGCCATGGCTCGCGGCGGCATCTTTGACCACCTTGGCGGCGGTTTTCATCGCTACAGTACCGAACGGACCTGGACGGTACCTCATTTCGAGAAAATGCTCTATGATAATGCTCAGCTAGTCGAGCTGTACGCGAATGCCTATCAGGCCGAACCAAAGCCTCGCTATCGCCGGGTGATCCAGGATACATTCGCCTTCGTCGCCCGTGAACTCACTTCTCCGCAGGGGGCCTTTTATTCCGCGCTCGACGCCGACTCCGAGGAGGAAGAAGGGGCGTTTTATGTCTGGACGCGCGAGCAGATCGAGAAGATTCTAGGAAATGTGCAACAGCGTGCGGTATTCCAGGCCGTGTACGGAGGGATCGGCGAACCAAACTTTGAAGGCGGCCGCTATATCCTCAAGCAGCTCCAGCCGGTTTCCCGCGCCGCCGAACAACAACAACTCTCCCAAGAACACGCGGCCGAACTCCTGGCCGATGCTCGTGCCAAGCTGCTGGCCGCCCGCGCGAGCCGCCCCCGTCCGTTCCGCGACACAAAGATTCTCACCGCTTGGAACGGACAGATGATTGCCGGTTACGCGCGGGCCGGTCAAGTGCTCGACAAACCCGCGTATATTGCCGCGGCCTGTAAGGCGGCGGAGTTTGTCCTGGAACACCTGCGTGATGCGAACGGTCGGCTCAAGCGGGTGGCCACGATCGACGAAGATGGCTCGGTGAAAGTACGTCTGAACGCCTACCTGGACGACTACGCCTTCCTGGTGCATGGCTTACTGAATTTGCATGAGGCCACCGGTGACGAGCGCTGGTTGGAAGAGGCCAAGAGCCTCACGGATGTGATGGTGCAACAACACTACGATGGTTCCGGGGGCTACTATTTTACTAGCCATGACCACGAGAAGCTGTTTGCGCGTGCTAAGGAAACCTACGACGGTGCGCAGCCATCAGGAAATGGCGTGGCAACGTCGAACCTGGTTCGGCTGAGCCGGAAGACTGGAGACGTCAAGTATCGTGGGTTGGCTGGTGCAAGCTTCGCCGAATTCGCCAGTCTACTGCAAGAAACGCCCCGTAGCGTTCCGACCCTTCTACGTGCCTACCAAGCATTCGTGCGGCTTGCTGCCGCTCCTGCGGCCGTCAATACCGCAACGCCAGCCCAGAACGCCCAACCTGCCAGTCAAGGAGGCATCCCGAAATCCAATACCGTGGTCAAGTTGTTGGCGAAAGCTAGCAAACGGCAAGCCAAGCGACGAACGGTCACTCTTACTCTGACCATCAAAAAACCGTGGCATATTTACGCCAACCCCGTCAAGAACCGGATCTTAGACGGTGCAGACACCAAGGTGACCATTCGCCAAGGCGACAAGACGGTCGATGCCAAGATTGTCTATCCGAAGAAGCCGAAAAAGATCGCGGACAAGACGGTAGGGGACTACTTCGTGTATGAGGGGAACGTCGTCATAATCGCCGAGGTGAAGGACGTCGATGCGAACCAAGCGTTGAAGGTGGAGGTACAATTGCAAGCATGCAACGACAACACCTGTCTGCTCCCGGCCAAATTGACGGCTGAGGTACCGTGAGTGAAACGCCGCAGGGAAACAACCGGCCGGTGCCACTGGGGGAGTCGACCTTGATTGAGCATGTCCGCCTTATTGGACAGGCTCAATCCCCTCAGGAACGTCGAGCAAGGTTGCAACGACTAGCAGACCTGGTGCATCATCATGAGGGCACCAGAGT
The DNA here is from genome assembly GCA_964410665.1 of uncultured Alcaligenaceae bacterium. Classification (GTDB taxonomy): domain Bacteria; phylum Planctomycetota; class Planctomycetia; order Gemmatales; family Gemmataceae; genus CAYPIE01. The sequence continues at coordinate 79,907 of CAYPIE010000003.1, read as the reverse complement.
GGTGCTGCTACGCTTGCTGGGCGCTGACGCTCCCGCTCAGCAACTTGCTCTGGAATTATTGCTGCGGCTACCGTTGCCATTGCCGGCCGCGGTGGTCCCCAATCTCTTGCCTCATCTTAAGAATAATCAATGGCCGATTGCCCTCCGCCTGGCGCTGGCCACACAGTTGCTTCGCTCAGTCCCGAGTCATTCCGACCAGGCGCGGCTCATTCTTCGCGAACTCACTGAAGATCTGAATCGCGTCCGAGCATTACATCGCTTGGCCCAACTCAAGCCGCGGCTCAACAACTACGCGGCGTTGGATGAATTGATTTATCAGCTGGAAAGCCGGGTACCAATCCAGTGTCCGCGTTGCCCGGCCCGTCTGGCCCGGCCAAACATGGTCAAGCACCTATGGCATGAACATCGCTTGATGTTAGATGGCCAGCGTGTTCGCGAGCCGTGGAGTGTGGTGCGCAGCTGGGTGAAGGAGTACCGTCGCACTGGCGATTATGAGTTGCTCGAACGAGCCGAAGAGCTGTCCGAACAACTCGATCCCGTCAACGGGCTGGTATGGGTCCAACGTGTGTTGTGCGCTGACGGCAAGCAGGACCCAGCAGCTTTGGAAGATCTTCGTGCGGAGGCGCGCGCCCGTGATGCCCTGATCTGTCCGCATTGTTATGCGTTGGTTCCGGGTCCGCCTGAGGTGGTTTTGGCACCGCTTACCGTATCCCATGGACGCATCGCGGGTCGTGGATTTGCAATCGAAGTTTGTGCCCATGGCCTTCTTTCGAAGCTGCAGGTCGAACGTCCCGATGGAGGGGTTCGCCGCATGCTTGAGCCCGGCCATACCTTGACTGTGCATGGCTGGACGTTTTTGTTGGTGGCTCCGATCGTAGCCTTGGCGATGATTGCCGCGCAGGAGTTGCCGTCGCGTCCGGGGATCGCTCTGGTCTCGATCACCAGTGGGATCCTGATGATTGCTCTGTTGATGTACTTTTGGGTGCGGATGCGCGATTTGAGCCAGCCGCCCTTGTATCATCGTAGTTTGACGCATGCCTGGGAACAGTTGGTCCCCAGCTTTCATGCCCAGGGCTACGATTACACCGAAGGAGACTTTGTCGCCCGGCTGGCCGATTGGAGTCTGGGCATTGGCAACCCGCGGCGTCGCGAGCGAAGCTTGACCACCATCGCTGAGCAGACCCAGGCGGCCGTGATCGCTGCCAAAGCCCCGAAGGAACACCTGATTGCCCTGAGGCGATTGGAAATCGCCGATGCGGCGGTGGCTGGTCGTGATCCCATTTTATTGTTGGCACAACAATTAGGTGCATGTTTCCGCGGCGAATTGCCCTTAGAGTACGCTGAACGGCTCCTGGCGGATTGGGGTGAAATGGATTGGTGGACGCCAGGGAACCGCGCTCGGTTACGGATTCTTACCCTGGCGCGTGCATTTGAATCTGGATGTGAAGTGTGGGACCTTCATGAGTTGATCGACTTGTCCCCACGGCTGGGCGCGAGCTATCAGGGGGAGGATCTCGATAGTTTGACGCTGCTACGACAGCTCTGGGGTATCCGCACCAGCCGACCATGGCAACGCAACGGCTATGCAACGCCGGTGTTTGACTTGGCCCGATTCCCAGTGCTTGGCGGCCAGTATCTCCAGACCGACCCTGACCTGTTACTGTTTCAGCCGACTGAAGAGGAGATCGCCGATGCACTCGGGGCGAGCTTCCCGATTTTGATCCGGGCAACTGGAATCGTGTATCGGGATGTTCTTCTGGATCAGGTGAGCATTCCCATCGAAGTCAAGGCGCGAGGTCGGCGGGGCGGGTACGAATTAACATTAGGTAGTCACCGATTCGAATATCGGAGCGATCCCGCCAGGCTCGCCAGCCGGTTGCGTGGCTGGCTACGTTTCTTGTACCAAGAATTCCTTCCTGGGATTGACCGAGCGTTGCAGCATGTGCCTAGTCGAGCCTTCGAGCAGCTATTGAGGCAAAAACGGGTCGACTGCCCGGAATGCCACCGTCCCTTTGTCGCGCGGAAAGCCAACTTGGGACGCAGCCTTGATCTACTCACTTCGCCAGCTGACCCAAGCCCTCCAAACAGCTAAGTTGTTGCGATCCTGCCAGTCAGCGATCGGGACCGAGCAATCCGACACGGTTCGCTCAGCCACGTGAAACCGCTCATCCGATAGCCTATCTATCCAGGCTGATCTTCGCTTTGCTGTTTGCCCGAATCCGCAGGACGATCATGCCCATGCATCCATGGCTTCGTTCCATCTGCGTTTGTGCACTGCTCGGGCTGTTCCTAGCAGGACTCCTTTCGCGCGGCGAAGATCGCTTGCCAGCCCAAGTCGTTCACGCCGAAACAGAGCGAGTCCTCCAACGCTTAGGCGTGGATCGCTGGCACCAGGCGGGCTGGCGAGGGCAGGGGATCCGGGTTGCCGTGTTGGACTCTGGATTTCGAGGGCTAGATGCCCGAGCCGGGGTGAGTTTGCCGGCACGCATGCAGACCGCTTCGTTCCGTCAGGACGGGGACTTGGCAGCGTGCTCCAGCCTGCATGGTTTGCTTTGTGCGGAGATCATCCACGCACTTGCTCCAGCGGCCGAGCTCCTATTGGTCAACTGGGAACCGGATATGCCAGATGCCTTTCTCCGCGCGGTGGCTTGGGCCAAAGCACAGGAGGCGCAGATTATCAGCTGCTCGATCGTGATGCCCAGTTGGAGCGATGGGCATGGTGGTGGTCGCGTGCATGCGAAGTTGCAATCCATCTTGGACGGAGTGCTCATGGTGGCCGCGGCGGGGAATCTTGGCCAACGTCACTGGCAGGGTCGGGTTCAGTGCGCGGCGGATGGCTTTGTGCAGTGGCAGCCGACGGTTCATGACAATCCGATTCAGCCGTGGGGCGATCGGCCGGTGTCGATCGAATGGACAAGCCAATCCGGGCTTGCGGTGGATCTGCGCGTCATCGAAGTCACCAGTGGGCGATCGATCGGATATACCGATCGCCTTCCCAGCGTAGGTATCCATGGCGGGGCAGTGCGTTTCTGGCCGCAAGCGCATGAATCCTATGTGCTCAGGGCGAAGCTTCCTAAAGGTGCGACTGGTGAGCTACGGATCGTTGCTCTCGGGAGTGATTTAGGGATTACGACTCGTGCGGGAAGCGTGGTCTTTCCTGCGGATGGCAAGGTTGTCCTTGGAGTTTCCGCCGTGGAAAGTCGGCAACAGTCCCCGAGGTATGCCAGTTGGGGGGGAGCACAGGCTCGACTCGACTTGGCGGCCCAGATCCCGTTTCCCTGCCCGAGTCGGCGGCGACCTTTCACCGGCACATCCGCGGCCGCTCCGCAAGTGGCTGGGCTGGCCGCGTTGTGTTGGAGCCAGGACCCCAGCCAATCGGTCGCCGCGGTCCGACAGCGACTCCTTGGTGCAGCACGAGATGTACCACCGATGGGATTGGATCACGCGACCGGTGCAGGATTGCTATGCCTTCCTTCGCCGGCGGGACGATGAGGCCAGTCCGGCGAAGAATTGCTGAACATTTTCAAGGCGTGGGGTTCGTTCTAGAATAATGACAACACGATGCGGATCCCAGCCAAGCGAGAGAAGCCCCCCATGGTCAGTGCCATGTCTAGTCCGGAAGATGCCACCCTCCAGGACCTGCAAAATGAAGCCGAGCAATTACGGACGCGGATCAACCGCTTTCGTCAGTCACTGGGCCGTTTTTTTGTGCAAAAACAAGAGCTTATTGATTTGATGGTGGTGGCCGCGATTGCTCAGGAACCGCTCTTATTGGTTGGCCCACCTGGCACCGCGAAATCGGATCTCGTACTAAAATTCAAAGATGCGTTAAATGTTGCTGAGTCGGATTACTTTGAGTACATGTTGACGCGGTTTACCGAGCCCTCCGAGATTATCGGCGCGATTGACATCAAGGAGCTGCGTGAGGGGCATTACATTCGTCGCAAGTCCGGGAAGTTGCCCACGGCACGGTTGGCTTTTCTCGACGAAATCTTCAAATCGAATTCGGCCATTTTGAACATCTTGTTGACCATCATCAACGAGAAGAAGTTTTATCAGGACGGGGTGCCCGAACCGGTCCCGTTGCGGATCCTGTTCGCGGCCACCAACGAGATCCCGGAGCAGGGTGAGCTGGCCGCGTTGAAGGATCGTTTTGTGCTCAAGGTGCAGAGCCGTCCGGTCCAGGAAGACTTTTTCTTGGAACTGATTGATTCCGGACTGCAATCGGAGAGCTATCGCGCGCTCAATCAAAAGCCATGGGTGGAGGGGCATTGTACGCTGGACGATTTGCTCAAGGCCAATCGGTATATGACCTATCTGTTTGCCCGGAAGCAGTCGGATGGGCGAGGTGAGGAAGAGAACGATCGCGCCCTGTTCTTCCCCCAGGATGTCTTCCGTGAGTTCCAACGACTGATCAAGACACTCGTCCGCGAAGATCGCATTTTTATTAGCGATCGTAAAATTGTAAAGCTCTACAAGCTTTTTCGTGTTCGCGCCTGGCTGTTCTCAGGCGGCACCGTGAGCCGGGACGATTTACGCTTGCTGGCGTATCTGGGGGAAACCATTCAGGAGATCGAGCACCTTCATCAGAAGGTGCCCATGCTACTGGGGGATGTCTGAGTTGGCCATGGAATCGAAGCGTCTCAAGGGTTGAGGTTGATGACCTCACCGCCGCTGCGGGTGATCAACGCCTTGAGGACCTTCGGCTCGATCGACTTCTGCAGCGCCCGGACCGAGCCGTCACAGAACGCGACATTCGAGATACCGTTTAGGAACAGGAGCTCGGGTAGCGGGCCGTTGGGATCGAAATCGAGGTCATCGGGCTTGGTCCAGGGCACAGCTTTGGCCGCCTGAGCCACCATGATGCTGTTCGAGGTCCCATCGGTGATGCTTCGAATACGGGTAGGCAGGAGCTTGTCGAAGACTGCTCCGCCGCCGACGAACAGCTGAAAATGGGTGTCGGTGCCGCCCTCGGGGGTGAGGCCGGGAGTGGCGTAGACCTGGGGCATCTTGTCCAGGAGCTTCTTGTTATGCTCACTGTCCCAAGGCTCATCGAGCTTAAACTGGCGGTACAGGTTGTCCTGTTCGATATAGGGGAGAATGGCGACGCGCCAACTCAAGAGCGGCTTGCCTGAGCGATCGACGGTCATCGGCACGGGGAAGAAGCCGTGCGCGGACTCGTAATTGAGCATGGCCAAAGCGATCTGCTTGAGGTTGTTCTGAACCTGACTGCGCTGGGCGGCGAGGCGGACTGAGCCCACTTCGTTGAGCAGGCCCATGGCGACCTTGGCCACAGTTTCCAGTTTGAGCTCGGTGGAGACGCGGCCGCGGACTGCTAGGCCTTCACGTTCGATCTCGACCGTCTTGATTACTCTGGCGACAAACTCAAGCACTGCAGCTTCCCCTGGGTCGTCCCGCCCGCGCCGTTTCCTCTCGGCCTGGGCGTCCTGAATGCTCTGCAATGCCAACTCACGCAACAACCGTAGAGAACGCTCGGCATCGGCGGCGTTGTACTTCTCCGTGAAGAAAAAGTGGGACTGGCCGCGGATCTTGACGGGCATGGACAGGTCCCAATGGACCAATACCATCTCTGCCAACAACAGCGACTTGTAAGGACGCACCTCGTCGGGCAATGCATCGCTACGCAGCTCATCGGGGAAGCGGTCCAGGTACATCCCGGCGACCAGCGTATGCTTGCCGATCCGATCGATGGTCGGCGCCTGGGGGCCTTGGGCCGAAGTCTGGGGTGGATTGATGTACTGCTTTCCAAAACCTCGAGGCACCCAGGCCAGGGTGGTTGGATCAATAAAATCGACTAACGCAATTTCATTGAATGGTACAAGACCCTCCACCGGGCTTTTCTCAGCCTTCTGATCGGCCCACCGGCGGACCTGGGCTTGCGCATAAGGTTGACGCGTCCGCATCAAGAGTACCGGACGCTGGAGGTCGGTCGGCTGCTTTAGGTTCTGCCAGTAGACTACTAAGTGTTGAAGATCGCCGAGGTCGACACCGAAGGCCTTGCGGAACTCGTCGGCGCCGATTTCGTTGGCGAACCTAGGGACGACGGTCCGCAAGGTAGTCAGGATCGGATGGTGCCACACTTTTGGGACTTCTACTGACAGGACCAAAGCCGCGTCCCTTGGAATTTTTTCCAGCGGGAGCGCAGCAGCAGGGGGCGGTTCCTCCGCTTCAACGGACGTGACGGTAAAGCCCAGCAGGGCGATCAGACTGACCAATGGTCGAAACATGGAAGGGGCTCCTGATTCAAATTATTTAGGATATGTATATCAATTTTTGTTGCGTAGTTTGAGTGACCCCTCAAGGATTTGGGTCGACAATCTCGCCACCGTCGCGGGTGATCATTGTCTTGAGGACCTGCTCGTCGATTTTCACCGAAAGGGTGCGGACCGAGCCGTCACAGAAGGCGACGTTAGTGATGCCGTCGCGAAAGAGAAGTTTGGGCAACATGCCGTTGGGGTCGAAGTCGAGGTCGTCGGGCTTGGTCCAGGGCACGGCTTTGGCCGCCTGAGCCACCATGATGCTGTTCGAGGTTCCATCGGTGATGCTTCGAATACGGGTAGGCAGGAGCTTGTCGAAGACTGCTCCGCCGCCGACGAACACCTGGAGATGGGTCTTGGTGCTACCTCTGGGCGTCTGCCCGGGGATCGCATAGACCGAGGGCATATACTTGAGCAGCTTTTTGTTGTGTTCACTGTCCCAAGGCTCATCGAACTTGAACTGGCGATACAGGTTGTCCTGTTCGATATAGGGGAGAATGGCGACGCGCCAGGAGAGAAGAGGTTGACCTGAGCGGTCGACGATCATGGTGGGAGGGAAGCCACGGTTGGCATCGGCAAAGTTATGCATTGCCAAGCCGATCTGCTTGAGATTGTTGACCTCCCGAGTGCGACGTGACGTCGCAATGACTGGCTTGGACTCCTCGAGGATCGCTCGGGTAAACTTGGCGACGGTTTCCAGTTTGAGGTCGACTTGGCCCTGGGCACGGACTTCCAGACCTTGACGTTCGATGGCGATGGCTTTGATCATTGAATCCGCAAAATCGAGAAACGCTTCTTCTGCCTTGCCGCCGCGCCCAGGTCGGTCGAGCCCCGTACGCGCTTCCTGAATACCTTGCAGCGCGAGCTCGCGTAACAATCGCAAGGCACGTTCGGCATCGATCGTGTTCAGCTTATCCACTGAGATGAGACGGACTTGGCCGCTCAGCTTGACCGGCATGGCAACATCGGCTCGCACCTGCACCATTCGACAAAGCAGCAGGGACCTGTACGGTCGCACCTCATTGGGCAACGCATTACTACGGAGCTCATCGGGAAAGCGGTCCAGGAACATACCGGCGACCAAGGTATGTTTGCCAATCAGTTCGATGATGGGAGCTTGCGGTCCAATGGCGTTGTTCTTGGGCGGATTTTTATAGCGTGCGGCATAAGGTCTGGGCACCCAGGCCAACGTTTGCGGCCCAATGAAATCAATCACCGCGGTTTCATTAAAAGGTAGCAGTCCCTCAACGGGGCTGGGATCGGGCTTGCCGCGGATCCACTGCAGGATCTGGGCTTGGTCGTACGGTTTCCGAGTGAGCATCCACACGATAGGACGTTGCAAGTCGGCTGGTTGCTTCAGATCAGGCCAGCAGACCACCAGGCGTTGCAAATCTCCCAGATCGATGCCCAAAGTACGTTCAAATTCGCGGGCGCCGACCTCGAGGGGAAAGCTCGGGACCAGGGTGCGTAAGGTGGTCATGATGGGATGATGCCAGACCTGGGGGACTTCCCAAGACACGACCATGGCGGCATCAGTTGGGATGTTGTCGAGAGGTAGTCGGGGAGCATGGGCTTGTTCCTCAGCGGGTAGCGCTGCGACACTGAGGCCTAGCAGGGCGAGCAGACTAAGCATGGGTCCAGACATGCGGTAGACTCCAAAAAGTGCGTGCGGAAAACGGACCGCTGCGGCCATTGTGGCGGACCGGACCTCTGAGGACAAGGTGGCACAAGCGATCTCATGAAATGACCGGAATGGGAGTGGGTTTCAGCGCCTGATCCTACGTCTTAGGCGTGACCATGAAACGATTGATCGCTTGATAATTTATGATGACATGTTAAAATGTATCAATTTGGCAAGTTGGGCACACCCTTGCCTCGTTTTTGCAGGATCTGCGCCAACTGATCCGCTGCCAGACGCGGATCGTCCATCAGGAGAGCCGGCATCTCGGTGCGGATGTACTCGGAGAGGTTCTCACCGGTCCAGTGCTGGGCCTCGAGTTGACGGGTCAGCTCGACATGACAGCGTTCTTGCAACTGGGTGATCCGCTTTGAAATATTCCCCTCATGCAGTCCAAACACCTCGGCAACCTTCCGCTGATTCATTCGATAGCGCCAGCGCAGGCCCAGGAGCAATAACTCATCCTCGTTCAAAGTGCTCAACCAGTCACGCGCCGCAAGACAGAACAACTCATGCCAACGGGTTTCGCTACCGGCAGGATTCGGAAGTGGTAGGGCCAAATCATCTTCGGGCAAAGCAACCAGATCGCCGCGTGGCCTTAGGTGCGACAGGTGCTGATTTTGGAACACACGAATGAGCCAGGGCACCAGGGGACGTTGCCCATCAAAACGCGCCAACACTGGTGGGGTATCGTTGTCACTGACAAGTAGTTGACTCCAAAACTCACTGACTGCGGACTCCTGAGCTTCTTCATTGCCCGGGTAGAGGCGGACCGCGCGCGAGCGTAAGGCATCCACCAATAGGCAGTCACTGCGACCGGTGCGGCTTGCGAAGAGCAACTCCCAGGCGCGGGGATTGCTCTCGAGGCAGGCTGCGCAGAGGTACCAGTCGAGGGGGTAAAGGCTTTGAAGATACTCCGACCAAGTCAGGGGTGGTTCGTCGCGCGTTTGTCGTTTGGCATTGAACAGTAGGTAGGTTCGCTGCAGATGCTGGGCGGTCATGTCTGGAGAACTCTGCAGCATGGGCAGCTGCAGGCAACAGAAATGGTAGACCAGTTCCCCAAGCCCACTGGGGACCGTGCCCGAAGCCGTATTGGGGGACGGGTTGGAGGATCGCGGCATCGCAGGCTCCGGATCGGGGCCAACACGCCGCTATGAAGATCGCGGCGTGAACAGCAGGATCTGGACGTGCGCGGCTGGCAACTTCACCTTCTCCACCACGGGAGAGCGGTTCATGCCAAACCCGGTCGCACGCACGTCCCGGCTAAAGAACCAATTGAGTTTGTGTACCTTATACGATTTGAGATATTCGACCACTGCCTCAGCCTGTTTCTCGGTCAGAACTTGGGCCGACTCCGGAGTCAAGCGGATGTCTTTGGGGTTGGCGAAGACCGCTACCGACACCTCGGAGTCATCGATCCGGTGGGCACGCAACCAAGTAACGATGGTGTTCAGTCGCGCCTTACCGGTACTGGTCAGAGTCGCCTGACCCGGGGCAAACAAGTCCTCGGTAGCGAACACTCGACGCTCTCGCTTGAACCGCGGTTTCATCAACGATTCGACCGGGTTCTCCACATAGCTGCGGACGATGGGCAGCTTCTTCACGGCGTCGGCGTCTTGCTTCACCGACTCGAGTGTTTGCTTGCCGGTCTGGATAAACTGGCGAAGTTCGCCCATCTCGCCGCGCATATCCTTACGCAATTCGGACAGACTCGACTCGAGTTTACCGACGACTTTGCGTGACTCCTGAACGGCTCCGCGGAGATCATGATACATCGCATCCTCGTGAATGAGCCGAGCGAGGGTGCCGTTGCTGGTTCGAAGGTCGTGAACGATCCCTTGGCTCTCGCTGATCAGTTGATCGAGCTTTCCGGCAATCTGATGATCGCGAATCTCCTGAGTGAAGTCACTAAGCTGACTGACCATCGTATCGACCTTGCGAGCGACATCACTGAGCCCAGGGCTCGGCTCAGCGCGGAGAATGTCGCCCTCGAAAGCACCATGCTGGGGATCCCCGGTATCGATCGCGATGACACTGGTGCCCATCAACCCGGTGGCGTGGATGCGGGCCCTGGCGTCAGCATAGAGCCGCGAGCGAAACTGCTCATCGATCTCCAAATGTAACCAGACCACCGGTTGTTGACCTGGCAGATCGCGTTGGGGGAAGGTGACGGCAACGACTTGTCCGGCGGCGACGCCACGAATCCGAACCTGGGTTCCGGTGTCGATCCCGTGAACCTCCGGAAAGGCCACACGGAGGGCGAAAGTCTCCCTGAAATAGCCATCTTTGTGGCCAAGGACAAACAGGGCCCACCCTCCCATCGCGCAACCTACAACCACCAGAAACCCAAGCACCGCGGCTTGCCAGACGGACAGTGAGCGTGCCATCAAAGAACTCCGCGACAGGGTGGCATTTTCCAAGGAGGAAGAGTCTTCATGCGAAGGAATCGCGAACGAACCACAAACTATCATTCGGAATCCGCTGGCGAACATCAATGTGAGGCAGGGATTTTTTCCAGCCGAATCGCCGCATCAATCCTGAACTGACAACCTCACACAAGTCTGCTACAGTATAGAGGATTTCCTCTAGCCCCGAGAATTCACGCATGTCACTGGATTGGACTCCTCTGCGCGAAGCGGTCAGCACCCATCGAAGCTTCCTCTTGATGACCCACATGCGCCCGGACTGTGATGGGCTCGGCTCCCAATTAGCCCTCGCCGAAGCGCTTCGCTATCGAGGCAAAGTCGTTCGTACGGCCATTGTAGGACATCTTCCAAGTCGCTACGAGTTTATTGATCCACGACGCGAAATTGAAGAATTTTCTGAAGATGATCCCACCTTTGCGGAGATGGATTGCATTATCATACTGGACACGGGGACCTGGAATCAGTTAGGGGTATTTGGGTCGTTTATGCGGTCCTTAACTGTACCCAAATTGGTCATTGACCACCATCGCACCCAGGATGATCTGGGGGCGGTCCGACTGGTAGATACCTCCGCAGAAGCCACCGGCCGATTGGTGTACGAGGCCTCGCGAGCTTTGGATGTCCCCATCTCGGCCTTCGCCGCACAATCGCTGTTCGCTGCCCTGGCGACCGATACCGGCTGGTTCCACCACAACAATACGACCGCGGCAAGCTTTGTTCTCGCCGCAAAACTGGTCGAGGCAGGGGCTCTACCCAATCGTCTGTTTGAACAAATTTATGAGCAAAACTCGCTTGCCCGTCTGAAGTTAATGGGGATCGCCCTGGAACGGTTACAATCTTCTCGTGAAGATCGCATTGCTTGGACTGAGATTTATCAACGGGACTTTGCTGTAACAGGGGCACGACCCCCGGATACTGAAGAATTAATCAACTTGCCGCGAAGCTTGGCAGGGGTCGAGGTCGCCTTGATCTTGATCGAACAGGCTGAAGGGCGGATCAAGATCAGCTTTCGCTCGCGTGAACGGGTCGATGTTGGTCAACTCGCAGAGCAGTTTGGCGGCGGCGGCCACCGACTTGCTTCCGGCGCGATCACGCATGGTACCATGGAAGAGGTTCGCCAACGGGTGATCCAAACGGTATCATCACGACTACCACCGTAATTCCTTCCCCACCTGGCTGCAGCCAACCCGTTGCTTTTCGCGAATCGAGTTGGAATGTGGTTCCCATTTCCGAAGATCGAGAGTTGGACTTCACGGAGTTCCACGATGACCAATGATGAATCTCCTCCGCTCACCCTGCGGCGATTGCCTCTGCCGATCAAACTCGTGGTGAGTGTGTTTTTGATCTCCGTAGGCTTGGGGTATGGCTCAGCCCTGGTTCAGTTGCACTTTCAACATGGCAGCCCCGGCAATGCCTTACCAACGCCCGAAGACGTGATCGAGCATTTTTCCGGGGATTTAAGCTTCATCGCTAGTCCGGAAGCGGAGGGCAAGCCCAAGGAAGAGCCGATGTCCAAGATCGTTCGGCTGGTCTCTGCCGATGAGAGTCTGCCGTTCAACAGCAACGGTCAGATGAAGGCGGCCTTCTTTTCCAAAAGCGGGGGTTGGAAAGAAGGTGATGCCGAGCTTCGCAATCAACGGGACACCGAGTGGCGTGCCTTTTTGGCCTGGGCGAAAAGCTCCAACGAAGTGCGTCGCGAAACCTATCTCACAGATGCCTTTCCACTTCCGGAAAATCTCGCTGACCGGGTAATTCCTGAGGACTTCGAGAAAGTCGATGATGATGGGAATCTGGTGGAGGGGGTTATTGCCATCCAATGGTTGATCGAGACCCGCTGTATCCGCTGCCACAAATCGGGTGACACCGACCCGGACTATTCCGTTCCGGAGATCGACGATTTGACCCTCGCATTCAATCAATCTTACGATAGATTAGAACCTTATCTCGAGGTGCCGAAGCCGTCTCCTTCGGGTGTCGTGAAAAGTTCTCGACAAATTAGCGTCGAAGCACTCACACAATCAACCCATGCGCACCTGTTAAGTTTTTCGATGCTGTTCGCCTTAACCGGTCTGGTATTCGCGCTGTCGAGTTATCCTCGTTGGAGCAAGTTGATTCTCGCCCCCATGGTCCTCATCGCTCAAATGGCCGATATCGCTTGCTGGTGGTTGGCCCGTCTGGACGGAGTAGGGCCGTATTTTGCACTGACGATCATCGCTACGGGCGCAGTGGTTGGCATCGGTTTGTTTCTACAGATCACCTTAAGTTTGTTTAATCTTTATGGTTGGACTGGCAAGTCGCTGTTATTCGTACTGGTCCTGGCCTTCGGCGGTGGACTCTACGTGCTCGGAGAAGAGGTCATCGTTCCACAGCTTGAAGCGGAGAAGGCCAGTCTCAAACAACGGCCAGAGTCGCAACCAGCCAACGACGAGCCGGGTCAAGAGGTGTAATCGTTAGGGATCGTCCTTCGAACACTGAACGAAACAAAGCCCTGCGTGATGAGTATCCTCAATCGCGTAGGGCTTTGTCGTGAGTTGTTGGTAACACCCAGCGGTTATCGTGGGTTGTTGAGCACGGCACTTCGGTCCATGTCGGTTAGCTTCAGCTGGGCGGTCTGAGCTTCGACAGAGTCGGGTTCCAATCGAACTACTTTTTTCAAGTATTCTCGGGCTTGATCAGGCTTGCCCTTTTCAATCCAGGAATCGGCAACGACAAGATACATGCCGGCGAGTTCACTATGCAGATTCTCACAGGCCTGGGCCAAGCGCTGCGGATCTTTTTGAATTAGTTGCGTCAGTTGGTGAGCCTCACGGTGTTCGGGTAAATCGTTGTAGGCCCCGGTCAAAACCTCACAATGGTGGAGGCATTGGAGGTAGTCGCCGGTGCGATAGGCTTCGCGGGCCTGAGCGAGCAGATCGCTGGCCCGTCCGGCACGCCGAGCGTTTTCCATGTCGGGACGGTTGCTGATACCGGCGAGCATGGCGGTAGCATCACTGGCGGCCTGAGTGCCAGGGTAACGCTTAAGAATATCCGCGAGGACCTCGACCGCTTTGACCGGCTGGCTCATGTCGTCATAGTGCCGAGCACCAGCAAGTCGATCTGCTGCCTGTCGTTCGATGCCGACCAGAATTTCACTGGCTTTGACTTGCACTGCTCGGGTTTTGCCATCCTGGAGAATCCCGGTCAACAGTGAAACGGCCCGAGCGTAATCTCCATTGTCCAGTGACTTCGAAGCTTCTTGAAAGTCTCGGGCCATCCAATCCGGAGTGGCATTGGCAATCGCTCGCTGCAGGTGATCATGGAGTCGACCAGCATCCATGTATCCCTCGAGCATGCTAAGGATCTTGCCGTCGGTGCGTGCGACGATGAGGGTTGGATACGCTTTGATCCGTAAGGCTTGTACGAGGGTCGGCTCGGCATTCCCATCGACTTTGAGTGGAACAAAATGGACATTGAGCAGCTGAATGATCGAAGGCTCTCGGAAGGTGGTTGCATCCAGCCGTCGACAATGAAAGCACTGCTCGGTGCCAAAATCCAAGAACAAGGGCAATCCCTTGGTGGTCGCTTCCTTCCGCGCTGCGTTATAGTCATAACGCCAGTGGATTCCTTCCTGGGCGGTCAATTCCGATGTAAGGAACGCTATGCAAAAAAGTCCCCAAACGGAGCGACGAGGAACGACGCAAACCGTCAGCAGTCGTCCAATGGCAGAGCTCAGGGAAGGAAAAAACATCATGAGAGGACCTCAGGGATCGTCGAAATCAAGATCGTTCGGTAGACCTTGAGGATTGCATCAAGGTCTACCCACAGAACCTGGCTCGCAGGGAATCTCCTGCGAATTTATGCGCGTGGATGAGCTTGTTGATAACTCGCGCGCAACCTCCTGGTGTTCACATGGGTATAGATCTGGGTGGTCGTCAGATGGCGATGGCCCAACAACTCTTGCACACCACGAATGTCGGCCCCAGCATCGACCAAATGGGTCGCGAAGCTGTGCCTGAGCGTGTGGGGCGTGGTGCGGGGATCCAGTCCGACCTGGTGGAGGTATCCACTCAACAAGCGACCTACACTTCGGGTAGTCAACCGTGTTCCTTGTTGATTCAAGAACACGGCAAACTCGACCGGGCTCGCCAGCTTCGGTCGCACTTCCAGCCATCCGGCCACGGCCACACAAGCTGGCTCTCCTAACATGGCTAAGCGCTCTTTGCGGCCTTTGCCGCGGACGCGAACAATGCCTGCCTCGACATCGAGATCTTCTAAGTTGAGCCCGACCAGCTCGGCGACGCGTAACCCTGCAGAATAGAGGATCTCCAAAATCGCTCGATCACGCAGACCACTCAGATTTTGAAGATTTGGCGCGGCCAGCAGTCGTTCGATGTCTTCAAGGGTCAGAAAGTGCGGTAGTCGCCGAGCTTGCCGTGGGGCTCGTAGCCCCTGTGCGGGGTTGTCTTCGAGCAAGCCGCGACGGCACAGAAAAGTACACCATGCTCGCAAGGAGGCCAGGCGACGGGCGATTGTGGTCTTGGCATAACCTTGTTCATGCAGCCAAGCCAGATAGCCTCGAAGCAACCGGGGCGTCAACGCTTGGTGCAGGGATTGTGACGTGTCAGTATGTTGTTCGAGATAGTGCATCAACAGATTCAAATCTTCTCGGTATGATTTCACCGTGTGCGGAGAAGCGCCCACCTCGAAGCGAAGGTGATCAAGGAATTCCACCGCCGTTGGTTCAATACGCTCACGCATCGGGAGTTCCGTGGCTTGCGAGCTCAGTCCACCCAGGGGGTTCCTGACCATCCCTCGGGGCCGGACACCTCATCGATTTGCTCGCGTAGGACGACCAAATCAAACCAGGACAGAGTGAGCTGCGGATCGGTTGCATCACGTTGTAAACGTTCGAGCAGTCGATCCCGCTCGGAGGAGCGATATAGGTAGACAAAGCGATGTTTGCCTTTGAGAAAAGCCAAGAGGTTCCAATGATGGGCTGTCACCCAAAGATCCTCGTCGATCGCTAGAAAAGGGCCGGAGAAAGCCCTGTTAATGAATGGAATAACCGGCTGAGGATTCCATCGGTCGGCCATGGAGATGATCTTGGGGATTTCTGGGACTTGCTTGTCGTTTGCAGGGGGGGTGTGCCGGAGAATCCGTGAAATCAACAAGGTGGTGTATCCGCCTTGTGATCCTGACAATCCTGGACGTTCGCTTAAGGCGTGTGTGCAGCACGCCGTAAGCGATCTTGCACGCCTTGCCACTCCGGCAACGACGGAGGCATCACAGCGACGATGACATCGATCCCTGCAGCGTCGAGTCGGTGCAGGGCCGCGTACAGCAGCCGACTGTACCCTGCTACATCACGAGGTAAGTGTTGGACCTCCGTAGGTGGCACCGGTGGGGGATCCAATTCTCCCTCGCGGCTCAACCAGCCAACCCGAAGCCCACGACGCTGCAGCGCTTGCAGTCGTTGGTTTGCCAATCCAGGGTTTGGCAGCAATTCTAAGGGAGTTTGCGGTGCATAATGCCGATGCAAAAGACCGGGGGAGGGAAGCGGCTTCGCGGAGCCTTGCTCTCGTCCGACTTCGATGTGACCGATCACACGCTCTAAAGTCGCCAACGCAATCAGCCCGGGCCGGAGCAGCCGAGGTGGCAGCGTGGTGAGGTCCAGTACCGTCGATTCGATTCCACCTGAGGTCGGTCCTGCGTCAAGGATCAGTTCGATGTGACCCGCCAGTCCCAACCAGACATGCTCAGCGGTAGTCGGGGAAATCGCGCCGGAGCGATTCGCACTCGGGGCAGCCAGTGGACAACCAGAGCGTTCGATGAGCTCTAATGCAATCGGATGCGCAGGGCAGCGCAAGGCAACATTGGCTCCGCCCGCACTGACAACCTCCGGGATCATTGCCCCCCGTGGAAGGACCAGAGTTAGAGGTCCCGGCCAAAACGCCTGAGCTAGCATGTCGGCTTGGTCATTCCAAGCCGTGGTGAGTTCACAGGCTGCCGGGATGCTCGCCACATGAACAATTAATGGGTTATGGCTCGGGCGTCCCTTCGCCGTAAAGATCCGGCCAACCGCCTGTGGATTGCGCGCGTCGGCGCCCAACCCATAAACCGTTTCTGTCGGGAACGCGACCAGTTTGCCACGACGGAGCTTCGCGCAAGCGTGTTGCAACGCACGATTAGACGCATCGATGGCTAACCACTCGGTCGTAATGGGGGCAGTCGGAATCATCGTCACCAGAGCTTCTTCGGGAGTGTCATTCCCCACACCGCAACGGTGTGCTACAAAAGAGAGTGCCTGACTATCATCATAACAATCCCGGGGACACGAGGGCCGGTCTCTCTCCCATGGATGCTCGCCGGGTACCACCGCCAAGACGCAGACTTTGGCGGGATGCCCACCGGGGATCTCGTGTCGGCAGCCCCAAGGATCCCGCCATGTCGCAAACGGAACGGTCCTCGCTTCGTCCACCCAGCTCTGAGCATCGCCGGATCGCGGCCGAGAGCTATGAACGGGCCAGCCAGGCTCGAGCCAGTGGCAATTTTGATTATGCCATCCAACTGTTGTTGACCTGCTGTAAAATCGACCCGGGCAATTTGCTCTACCGGCAGACCTTGCGGCGAACGCAAAAGGCCAAGTTTCGTCACAATCTCCGAGGCTCACGCCTTGCGTTCCTGACCACCTCTCGATATCGCGCTCGTCTAAAAGTTGCCAAGCGGGCGCGGGATTATCTTCGCGTCTTGGAGTATGGTGAACAAATTCTCACACGCAATCCCTGGGACACGGGCACCCAAATGGATATGGCCGAGGCCTTTATGGCCGTGGGCCAGCTCGATCTCGCGATTTTCTCGCTCGAACAGGCGCGGGAGAAGAATCCGAAGGATGTAACTGTAAATCGAGCTTTGGCACGACTGTTGGAGAAACGGGGCAATTTTGCGGCGGCGATCAAGCTGTGGCAGTTGGTGCGCCAGAAGGTTCCTGACGATGTGGAAGCAGCCCACAAAGCGAAGGACTTGGCGGCGAGCGAGACAATCCAACGTGGTAGATATCAACAAATTCTCACGCCATCGGAGCTTAGTGGCTCAGACACACGCGACGCTAGCGAAGCACATGCTGCCGGGTTGCCCGCCGAGCAAGCCACTCCAGTGGATCGGGTCACACGCGAAGCGACCCCTTTATTGACCAAGCTCGAGTCAAATCCCACCGATGCCCAACTGTACTTACAACTGGCGTCGGTCTATCGCCGAGCCGGGATGGCCGATCGCGCCCGGGCGGTGCTGCAACAGGGGCAAGGGCCGACTGGGCATCACTTCCAGTTGCAGCTGGAGCTGATGGAACTCGAAATTGAACCATTCCGACGTGATCTGAAGCACGTGGAGGAACGTCTGCAGCGTATTCGTCGTGATGCCGAGGCCGAGCTCGACGAAGAGATGTCCCGGGATGAGCTCAAACGATATCGCCATCAACTGCTCAAGGAAATCAATGCCCGTGAACTCGAAATGTATCGCATTCGAGCCGCGCGCGAGCCCGTCGAATTACAGCACCAACTCGAACTCGGGATTCGCTTGATGCGTGCGGATTTACTCGATGAAGCCATCGTTGCCTTTCAACAAGCCCGCAAAGACCACCGCCTACAAGGGCGTGCGAGCATGTTCCTCGGCTTTTGCTTCAAAAGACGAAACAATTGGCGGCTCGCACAGCGGAATTTCGAGGAGGCTTTGAGCCTTCTGTCGGCACAGGAAGAGACGCAACGCAAGGAAGTGATGTATCAGCTTGCCCTCGGCATGGCCGAGCAGGGCGAATTACAGCAAGCATTGGATCTTGGCCATGAATTGGCCAATGTTGACTTTGGCTTCAAAGATATTGGTGCGTTGATTGATACCTGGGAAACCCGCTTGCGCGAAGCGCAGCAAGCGGGCTGAGCGGGCTCGCCGGAAGATCGGCTCACTCTGGAGGTTGTTCGACGGTAATTGGCTCATCGGCGGCTTCACCAAGGAACTGGACCGAGGCACTCGCTGTGGGGTTGCTAATTTGGAGGTTTCCTGCGGTATCCAGGAAGATCTTGCCCTCAAGGATCTCCTGAACGACGATGGCCATTTTATCTTGATGCTGGGTTTGCACGAGCGGTTTTGCACCGGTATTGAGTGCAACGATGCGCTTTTGAATCAAGGTCGACAATTTAAACCGACCACCCACTCGATTGACAATCTCTTCTTCTTTCAGTTCATCGAGCATCACTCGGCTCCTTTGCGGATATATTGTTCAATCAATCGCCGGAAGGCATGCACGGTTCGATCCAGGTCATCATTGACCAATTGTTGTTCGAATTCGTGGGCTCGGGCCAGTTCACGTTGGGCACTGAGGAGTCGACGTTGAATCCCTGCTTCGTTCTCGGTACCGCGTTCGCGGAGTCGCTGGGCATAGTCGGGAGCACTGAGGAACACGGAGAGGTGCTCGGGATATTTGGTGCGGACCTGTTGGGCCCCTTGGACATCGATATCCAGAATCACCCCAGTTCCCTTGGCGAGGTACGGCTCGACTTCTCGGATGGGGGTGCCATAAAAATGATCATGAACACGAGCCCATTCCAGAAATTCCCCGGCGTCGATGGCCTGACGGAAGTGCCCTTCATTCCAAAACAGGTAGTGCTCGCCATCGACTTCGCCAAGGCGTCGCGGCCGGGTAGTGGCCGAAATGGCCAAGCGGAGTGGGCATGGGCAGTCCTGGAGCAGACAATCGATCAGCGTCGATTTGCCGCTACCACTCGGTCCCGACAGGATGATCAAGGGGCCTCGCTTCATGAGCAACTTCGGCCTTGCAACCTATGGCACGGGCCGTTGCGTGCTTTCGCGTTATTCGATGTTCTGAATCAGTTCCTTGATTTTTTCCAAGATTGTTTTGATATTGACCGCATGACGCGAAATCTGCGTGTCTCCGGATTTGGCACCGATGGTGTTCGTTTCGCGGAACATCTCCTGGGTCACAAATTCGAGTTTGCGGCCTGGCGCCTCGTGATCATTGCGAATGATGGCGGCAAATTGGTCCAGATGACTATGGAGCCGTGTGATCTCTTCGCTGATATCCGTTCGTTCGGCAAAAAGTGCAACCTCCCGCACCAAATCATTGGGGTGTAGCTGAATATTCACCTCTCTGAGGATCTGCTGCACTCGTTCGGCCAAACGCTGTCGATAGCCTTCAAGCATGGTGGGCAGGTAGGTGAAAATGTGATCGACTTCATGCTGCACAGACAAGCGGAGTTTTTCGAGTTCCTCCGTCATCGCCTGTCCTTCGTCGCGGCGCATCGCCTGCAACCGCGTTAAGGCTTCGCGAAGCGTATGTTCAACCAGTGCCCATTCATCTTCGGCCAAGGCGTCCGTGGTGATTTCCTCCTGCAGGACCCCTGGTAAGTGTAAGACTTGGGGGACAAGCATGGGAAAGCGGGTCTGAAGGTCAGCAGTCTGGCAGATGTCTTGGAGTTGCTGCAAGTAACTCTGAATGACTGGGATATTCAAACGATACGCTTGCCCTGATTGTTCGCGCTGGCAGCGAATCCGCACCTGCACCGTCCCGCGTCGGATGTATTGGCGAACGATTTTCTCCAGGTCCGACTCCAGGTGCGGATATGGGTCAGACCCCCGCACATTCATCTTAAGATAGCGGTTGTTGAGGGTGCGTATTTCGATGGCTAGTTCGAGGGAGTCAGATCGATGGCGGGCTTCGCCAAATCCGGTCATGCTCAGCAACACGATCGCTCATCCTCCGGGCCGATTATTGGTCACCGGTGGCTTCATTGGTTGTCGGGAATAAGCTCGACTCGGGAACTCCGGTCGAAGATGTGGTCGGGTTCAGCACCCACACTTGCCCGATGATCACACCGATCCAGACCAGGGCCAGGATGATGGTGAAACGCGTGAACGCATCCCCGGCTTTCGAGCCAAATGGGCTGGATCCGCCCACCCCGCCGAAAGCACCCGCAAGTCCACCACCCTTGCCACGCTGAATCAGGACAACACTGATGAGCAGGATACCTAGCAAAATAATCAGTGTATTGAGTAGGTGTGCGAAAAAGCCCAACTCAGCCAGAATGCTCACGTACCACTTCCCCCTTAGGATCCAGAGAAGGTCTTGGTTAGTGGATGACAATCGTAAATGACATTATAGACAGCCTTTCTAGCACCGGGAAGCGGAATTCGTCTCCGGGTCGGTCGTCCCTGCAAACCCCCATCGTCAAGCCGATCGGGCTCCCCCTATGATAACCTTATGAATCAGCATGCGGATGTCGTGATTGTCGGAGGTGGGGTGATTGGGCTCACGACCGCCTATTTCCTGGCGAAGTCGGGGGTGCGTGTCCGGGTATTCGAGCGTGGGGAGTTTGGCCGCGAGGCCTCTTGGGCTGGGGCTGGCATTATCCCTCCCGGGAATCCTGCAAAGACGACTTCGGCGTATGAACGGTTGCGCGCGGAAAGCTCGAACCAGTTTGCCGGTTTCTCCGCGATGCTTCGCGAGATCACCGGAATCGATAATGGATATCGCCGTTGTGGAGGGATTGAACTATTGTCGCCGCAAGAACGAGCGGCGGTATTCGCGGCTTGGCAGGCGGAGGAGATTCGCTACTCGGAGTTGTCCCCAGCCGAACTACACGCACTTGAACCGAACCTGAGAGCTCCTGTGGAGTTGGCATATTATCTCCCGGATCTCGCGCAAGTGCGGAACCCCTGGCATATGCGCGCCCTCGTCGCAATCTGCGCGACGATGCGGGTTGGACTTCGGTCCGGAACCTCCGTGATGCGGATCACCTCGGAGCGTGGCTCGGTGCGTCTGAGCCTATCCGATGGATCGGTTCACTCTTCGGGGTGTGTCTTACTGGCCGCGGGAGCATGGAGCTCAGCGCTTTTGGAGCCGCTTGGCGTGCGGTTGCCGGTCCATCCAGTTCGGGGGCAGATTGTTCTGTTACGCTCTCCAGAACCACTTCTCCATCGGGTATTCGTCACGGGCAAGCAGTATTTGGTCCCTCGCGCGGATGGTCGCACGCTGGTGGGCTCGACCGAGGAACCCGAAGCGGGCTTTATCAAGCTTAATAATGCTCATGGAGTGATGCAATTGCTCCAACTGGCCCTTCACTGGGTACCGCTGCTGAGTCAAGCCGAAGTCGAAACGACCTGGGCGGGTTTACGGCCGGGCAGTGCAGATGGGCTACCGTATTTAGGCCGCATTCCCGGCCATGAGCGATTGTTCATTGCGGGAGGCCATTACCGGGCTGGCATCCAACTATCGATCGCGACTGGCCGCGCACTGAGCGATCTGGTACAGGAACGACAACCTCGAATTCCGCTCGATGATTTTTGCCTAGAGCGTTTGCCCATGGCCGAGTATCGAGCAACCTTCCGGTCCTGAGTGATCCCAAGCCGACGAGCTGACCTGAGGACATTGATGGAATCGTTTGATCACCGCAGCCTCGTCAGCCAGCTGGCCGAGGATCTTACCTTCCTGGAGCAGCATGCGGCGAGCCAACCCGCGTTGAAGGGGCAGGCCATCGAGCTCCGCTATGCGAGTGGCCTCGTCCGCAACAGCATCGGCCCATTCTTGGATCGTCAGCCGCCACGTCCGCTTCATCTCGCCGTGGTCGGCGGTGCAGGCACTGGGAAAAGTACCATCGTCAATTTGCTGTGTGGACAAGTCGTTGCGGAAGCAAATCCCCAAGCGGGCTTCACCCGTCATCCGATCGCCTATGTGCCGGATACATCGAGCCATCGCGACTCGTCCACCTTGTTGTGGTCCTCGCATCTAGGGTTCCTGGGAGATTTGCAGCGAATCAGTGAAGCACAACCCTCCGATCTGGACGAAGATGTCTATCAAATTCGCCATGTATTCGCTCACCCACTCGAGACAGCTTCAGTGGAGCTTCCGGGCGAAGCGGAGACTCCCGATACGAGTGGACTCCATGGGGACCACGCTCATGTGACCGAGCAGGGGACTGCCGATTCAAGGTCGGCCGAGCCCTCTTCGAACATCGATGCGGGACGATCGGTAACGGTGAACGCCGAGACCGTGCCCAAACCGGACGCTGGGTTGCCCGAGTGGCTGCAGGACTGTGTGATCTGGGATTGTCCGGATATGACGACGACCGCCGCCACCAGCTATGTAACGCGGCTTCTGGAAGTTGCCGCGCTCGCCGATGTCCTGGTGTATGTGGCTTCGGATGAACGCTACAATGATCGAATTCCTACGGAATTTCTGTATCTACTCATCCGATCGGGCAAGCCAGTTGTCGTTTGCCTCACCAAAATGCAATCGAGCCAAGCCAGTGCGATGCTTGCCCATTTTCAGTCAGAAGTTCTGGGCCGCGCCCCGCACTGGCCCAATGGGCAAACGCCCATGATCCCTTGTTTGGCGTTCCCTTTTCTCGCCAAAGAACTCCTCGAGCAGCCGTTACATCCTGGGTTGGCAACGTATCGAGTGCCTTTGATAAACCAAATCATGGTCCTAACCGATCCCAATGACCGTGCACGACGACGCACCGTGCAGAATGGCTTGGCTTATCTTCAACAGGGGACTGATGGGTTGCTCTGGGTGGCTCGGCAAGAGCTGCAAATCATGGATCAATGGCGGAGTCTGGTGGAGGCCGCAGCCAATGAATTCTCTCAACGCTATCGAAATGAGTTTTTGCTTGCGGAACGCTATCAACGGTTCGATGACGCATTTAATCAGTTGATCGAACTACTAGAATTGCCCAATGCAGGGCGATTGTGGTCGGCGGTCATGTACGTTTTGCGGGCACCGTATCGCTTGCTCCGTAGTCTGCTCGGGCAGGTCATGATTCGACCAGAATCGGTTCACCTGCCGCAGAAGACCGTCCTAGAAGGAGCTCTGGCAGCTTGGTTCGATGGGTTACGCAACGAAAGCTTGCAGCGTGCACACACCCATTCTCTGTGGAAGCATATTGCTCAAGGCTTTCAATCGGGCGGACTTGGAGAGCTTGCTCGAGAGCGATTTCAACACGACTTCCGGCGGTATGAATTGCATGCTGCCGAACAGATCGAAGGAACACGATTAGCTATTACCCGCGGACTCGTGCAGAACTCAAGCGGGCTGTGGATGGTACGCTTCGGGAAGCTGGCCTTGGATCTGAGTGCCGTCGTTTTGGCCTTGGTCATCTGTGGACTCTCGCCTTGGCTATTGTTGGTCATCCCATTGCTGGTGTCGTTGAGTCATCAGGCCGTGGAGTCGGTTGCTTGGATGTATGTCAATCGCAAACGCGAGCAGGCCCGTGTTCGCCAGGAAACCGCACTTAGCCAATATCTCACGACACCGATGCGTGAATGGCTCTGTCAATGGCCTGTTACGGGCGGCTCCACATACGAACGCTTGCAACGTGCATTGCGGCGTATTCCTGAATTCATTCGCGAATTGGGTCTAATGGCAGGTGACCTACTGGATGTCGATCGACCCACTGCGTGAGGGACCGCGTCAACTCCGACTGAAACGGGAAGCTTAATCCATGTCCGGATCGTTGCCATCAGTTCCCGCTGAACCTTTGTTACGAACGTTGTCGCCATTGTTGAGCGACTTGGAGCGGTCACTTGAACGCTGGCTGGAACGGACCCATGCCTTTCCTCTTTCAATGGTTGCCCGCGCCAACCTCGAGGGCATCCTGGGTGATCTCACCCGTCAGGCCGAAGCGTTAAGTCAAGATAAGCCCACTCTATTAATTATGTTGATGGGTGGGACCGGTGTTGGGAAATCAACATTGCTGAACGCGTTGGCGGGTTCGTCCATTGCCCAGGCCTCGTTTACCCGACCGACCACCCGCGATCCGGTGGTCTACTACCATCAATCGTTGCGTCCGGACAGCTTCGATCCGATGCTCCGTCATTGCCGCTTGGTCCAACATGACCGTGCCCATCTCACCCAGAAGATCATCGTTGATACGCCCGATCTGGATAGCAACGATCTGGCGAATCGCGACAAGCTGGCCGCGCTGTTGCCGTTGGCCGACATCGTGCTGTATGTGGGCTCGCAAGAGAAATATCATGATCGTTTGGGTTGGGAGTTGTTTAAGCAACATCGCCAACGCCGTGCTTTTGCCTTTGTACTCAACAAGTGGGATCGTTGCAGTCAAACGGCAGCAGCGGGAGTACAACCGGATGCGGATCTGCTGCGTGATCTCCAGGCCGAGGGCTTTGCCGAACCATTGCTGTTTCGTACCGTCGCCCAAGCATGGCTCGATTTCCAGACGGAGTCGCAGTCCGAGACGAGCCGCGACGTGGGACCTCCCGGACTCCCGGCAGGGGAGCAGTTTCGTGAGCTTCGCGACTGGTTGGAACTAGGCTTGAGCCGGCTGGAGATCGAGGCGGTCAAAGCCCGAGGCGTGGGCCAGTTGCTGTTGCAGCTGCGTCAAGGTCTCGACGGGGTCTGTCCACCGGACTTGGATGCGGTCGCCAAAGAAGTGCAACATCGATGGGAAGCACTAGTCGATGACGAAGCCGCAGTAGATAGTGATGTGTTGATTAGTACCCTGGAGCCGTATCAACAAGAGGTCGAACACCATTTTAGCTTGGAGACCCAACAGCGTTTTCAGAATCTGATGGCAGGGTATTTGAAGTTGATGAACAAGCTCCGCTATGCTGGAAGCAGTCTACGCAATCGAGTGCCATTGGGGATGGCTAGGGAGAGGACGAGTTCGGAAGCCACATCGGGAACTTGGAACCTGAGTAGTTTTCTGCGGGAATGTTCCCGGGTTGCAGGGGAGCGTTCGCTCGATCGTCGCAGCGAAGCCCTGATCAACCGCCTACTGGTCGATGCCGATGAGGCCGGCTTTCCCTTAGCGCTGATCACCCCGTATACCCGCGATGCCGGCAAGCTTGATTGGCATGAGCGCTACGATCGAGCCCTCATGGACGCGTTGCAAACAATCGAAACGCAGTTCCTACGGCCAACTGGGGGACGGATGCTGCTGGAACAGAGCTTGGTGTTCCTAGCCAACGTGGTCCCCGGTCTGGTCTTGCTAGGAGCATTAGTATTGTTACTGTGGCGATATACTGTGCTTGAAGGGTATTCATGGCAACTCTTTGATGTCTTGTTGCCATTTTTACTGACCTTGGTGGTATTGATTATCTTCCACATTCTGATTGTGATCTTTCTACCACTGCGTTGGGCAGCGATTCGCGCGGAGTTTCATCATGAACTCACAGAAGGCTTAAAACGGGAATTCCGTGCGGTCTATGCGGCCATCCCAGGGGATGTGGCATTGGCGATGCACGAAGAGCGGCAGGTGCACCGTGAACTGGTCAACAAGGTGGAAGAGGTACGCAGCTGGCTCGCGGCTCGAGAACAACAGGCGAACATTGCCGGGCTGTATGCGAACCGCTAGCCTCCTGCCTGGAAGGAGACGGCCATGACGACAAAGTGGATGGAAGACATTTCACCCGACCAATCACCGCGCAAGGTGGCGCGCAGCATTCTCTCCCAACGTCTGGACCAAGTGAAGCACTGGCTTGGCAAGACTCGATCGTGCCACGGCGAGGATCCCAAGGCAATCCATCAACTCCGGGTGGCCATTCGGCGTACGGAGGCGGCGTTGCGTAGTTTCGCCAGCTTACTCAAACGCTCTGAGACTTTTCGCAATCAACTCCGCGATTTACGGCGTTTTGCCGGGGGAATCCGCCAAGCGGATGTGTTCTTGATGCGGATTTCCCAGATGCCCGAGGACGAGACAAGTCATCAACTGTATCGAATGGCCCAGATGATGACGCTGCAAGAACGTCACGATCTGGTTGCCCGCTTCCTCCCGGAATTCTCGAGAGTTCAGGCGAACTGGGAGGGTTGGGTGAAAACGCTGTTTGAGTCGATGCGACGTGGGAAGGAGAGCTTTGCGGATCTCGCCCAAGAGCAATATCGCCGTCGGATGGACCGGTTTGCGATCGCACTCCATGACGCAGACACGCTCGAACAACAGCATCGCCTGCGAATTGAGGCAAAGAAACTTCGCTACACCCTTGAAATTTTTATTCGTTGTTACTCCACCAACGTACGTGACTCGGTCTACCCGTTGGTAGAAGGATTACAAGAACGCCTGGGCGATTTGAATGATACCCGTGAGGCGATGGAACGCTGGCGTATGCTGCAGGAACGCATCGAGAAGCCGGTGTGGCAGACCCACCTCGGTGATCTTCGCCCGGCGTTTGTGGCCATTTTTCCACAAGAACAAGCACGACTCCAGACACAACAGGCCGCGTTGGAAGCCTGGCGACAGGATTGGAATCGACTCCACCAGCAGCTTGGCAGTGGTGAGGTTTCCGGACCTCAACCTTCCCGCATACCGGGTTGACGGGGTTGGTCGTCGGGAACCTGGGAGAGGGCAACGCTCAAGGGACTTTGAGAACTGGGATTTTCTGCTTGCGAAGCCAGGGTAAGTTCAATAAAAGAATCAACATGGTATCTCGATTCCCTACCGTGGGAGATGTCATGTCTGGTCTGCAAAAGAATCCGCGTTGTGCCTTCACCCTGATTGAGCTGTTGGTGGTCATCGCGATTATTGCCATCTTGATCGGTCTTCTCCTGCCTGCGGTCCAGAAAGTCCGCGAGGCAGCTGCCCGGATGACATGTACGAATCATCTGAAACAGATAGCTCTTGCCTGCCATAATTTCCACGATGTCCATGATGAATTTCCGTATGGACGGAAATTTGATTGTTGGGACACGTACACCTGGTCGGAACTCGTTCTGCCTTATCTTGAACAGGATCCCGTTTATCGTGGCTATATCGGGCTCAATGATCTGACCTGGTCCCAGGTCTATCCGGGACCGAATGGGCCGATCGGCGATCATCCCGACCTACGTCAGTCGCGACATACGGCGATCAAGACTTATCTTTGCCCTTCTGACGGTGGCCCCAAGACCAACGAGCTCGGTACTGCATGGTATGGCATGGTCCGGGGCAGCTACCGTGCGTGTACTGGTGCGGGAGACATGTATGGGAATCCGGTGGATAGTAGTGACGGTCCTTGGGGGGTTGGGGTGTTTGGCGTAAAGCCCTTACAGACCACCGATCCAAACCGGAGTATCTTGGGTCGTACCGGACCGACGACGCGTGGCAGCGCAATTCCCGCTCTCAAAGATGGATCCTCGAATACCTTGATGTTTTCCGAAGGGATTACCCCGGATACGACAGCAGGCTGGGGGGGACCGATGGGTTCGATCTTGTACGGCAATATGGGTGGCGGACTATTTTGCACAGCGCAAACCCCGAACACATCCGCACCCGACCGTCCCATCGGTCCATGTCCGGCGGACGCCGGCATTACCAGCTATCGTCCGCCTTGTGTGTCGCTTGGGGGAAATGCCTGGTGGACTCGTTCCGGGTTCCGTGCCAATGTGGCTGCGCGCAGCCAACATACAGGAGGGGTCAATGCTGCCTTGGGCGATGGTTCTGTGCGCTTCTATACGAACAGCATCGATCTACTCACTTGGCGTGGCCTGGGAACCCGTACTGGGGGTGAAGTCATCGCCGCACAGTAACGAAGGAAACGAGTCATGCAGATTTGTAAAAACCTTGTCGCTGGAATCTTTACCGGGGTGGTTCTGAGCAGTATCGGTTGTGGTGGACCAAGCACGGCAAGTGTCTCGGGTCAGGTGACCTATGAGAATGAACCCGTGGGCAAGGGCTACATCACCTTTACGCCCACGGATGGCAAGGGAGCCAGCGCTGGGGGAGCAATCGAAGATGGCGATTACCATATTGATGAGTTGCCACCTGGACCCAAAATGGTGACCGTGGTGGCGACTCGCAAGGTCAACTTTGCCTCGTCCAGCGAGGAGATGATGCAACGAGCACGTGAAGCACGGACTCGCGGCGATGTGGATGGGCTTGTAGATCCAGCCGATACCATTCCGGACAACGCCGTTGGAAACAACCAACAAGTCGATCTTCCCCCCGGATCATCCAGCTTGGATTTTCACTTGCAGAAGCCGGGAAATCGCTAGGGTGTTGCGGATGCAAGGCGGCCCGAGTTGCATCCGGGTCGCCAACATGATGTCACGGTCGCTGCGTCTGAAGCCCCGGGGAAGCATTAAACTTATTTACCAACGTTCCATCGTCTATGTTCCAGACCGACACTTCCCCGTTGTATGCACCTGCGGCGACCCGTTTCCCATCAGCGCTGACCGCCAAGGCAAACACGCAATCGCTAAGTCCTTTCAAGGTTTGCACAGGTTTCGCTTTCTTGGTGGTGTCCCAGACGCGAACGGTATGGTCTGCTGAACAGGTAATGACCCAGTTCTGGGTGGGATGTCGGAGCAACTTGTAGATATCGTCTTGGTGTCCCTCCTGATGGCGGACTTCCTTCCCATCGCCCTTCGTTTCCCAGAAGCGAACACTCTTGTCGGCACCGACGGAAATGCCCAGTTGGGCATCGGATGTGGCCACTACATCAAAAACGGTCTCGGCGTGCATCGGGAAGGTCACGGTAGGTTCCTGAGTTTCCAGGTCCCAAACTTTGGCCGTCTTGTCACGGCTGGCCGAGAACAATAGCCGATTGTTGTCAGCAAAGGACAGACCCATGACCCAGTCGGCGTGGTTTTCGATCGTCTGAAGTAACGCGGCTTCGGGGACCCCGTTGGACAAGTCCCAAACCCTGACCGCACGATCACAGCCAGCGGCGGCCAAACGCTGACCATCGGGACTCAGGGCAAGACAGAGAATCGCATCCTCACACTGGAGCAACCGAGCCAGTAACACCTTCGAGTCGTTCACTCCATCGAGCAGAGGAACCTGGTTGAGGGAATCGCTGGGACGGGCATCCAGATCGTAGACACACACATCGCCCTCTTGTCCGGGACGCCCGCCCGCCACGATCAAATAGCCCTCGGAGGTGAATTGCATGGCATAGGTACGTTCCGCACGCGTGTGGATGCGTTTGTCTAAGCTGCCATCGGCGAGATTCCAGATGGTGAGCTCGTGGTGGCCGCTCACCACCACCTGTTTTCCGTTGGGAGTAAATGCTAGGGCGTTCACCATTACCGGAAAGACGTAGGTTCCGGGTGGCCGTGGCGGCGTCCAACGCGAGCGAAGCTTGGCGGTCAGGTCGGCTTTGGGATCGAGGTCCGAATCCAGTTTGGCCCCGGCGTTGATCCAACGTTTGACGAGATTGATCTGCTCAGTGTTCAACGGCTTGCCCTTGTCGGGTGGGGGCATGATCAGTTCAGGCTCATCGGTCGTCAGACGAAGGTAGATTTCACTCGCCTCGGGGTCGCCGGGGACGACGGCATCGCCAATGGAACCACCTTCCATGAGTCCTGCTGCAGTGGTCATGTTGTACCGACCACGCGGGGATTTCGCGTCGTGACAGGCGAAACAGTTTTCTTGGAAGATCGGAGCAATATCCTTGAGAAAATTGATGGGTTTGTCGTCGGCGTAGACCTGTCTGCTGGTCGCTACAACCCAACCGCTCAGTACAACGGCGAGCATCAGGGGACGATGAATCGGAAAACGAGTCAAACGATGCATGCGCGACGATCTCCAAAGCGGGTGCGGGAAAAACGCGAGGTAGGGCAGCAGAGCAGTACCAACCCGAGAGGGCACCCGTAACGTGTTGGCAAGTAGTTGGAAAAGTTATGATCTTAGTGTACGCTAACCCGACCGCACAACGCAACGCCCGGATAACCCCTTGCTGGGCGCCATGGAGGGTCGAACATGGTACCGGCAGCTGTGCTGGAACCGCCCTATCTGACCGCAGAGATGCCTGGAATCGGTGGGCTTATCAAAGTCGAGCCGGAGGATTTCGCGGTCGAGGAGATCCCGTTGTACCCCGCGAGTGGAGTTGGGGAACATCTTTATGTGTGGATTGAAAAACGCGGCATGGGCGCTGAGTATTTCCAACGCCAGATTTCCCGTCGTTTGGGGATCTCGGTGGGGGAGATTGGCATGGCCGGGCTCAAAGATCGCCATGCAGTGACGCGTCAATGGATTTCGATCCCAGTCCACGTTGAGAGCGAGTTGTCCCGTCTTGATGGTGATGGCATCAAGGTGCTTGAAGTGACGCGGCACACCAACAAGCTCAAACCGGGACATCTTGCTGGGAACCGTTTTCGCATCCTGATTCGAGGGGTAGACACCGCAGCCGAAAGGCCTGCACGTGCGATCGTCGATGCAATTGCTCGCCTGGGATTGCCAAACTTCTATGGCTCGCAACGGCTTGGCCGAGAAGCTCAGACTGCCTCGCTGGGACTGAAGCTACTAGCGGGCGAGCAAACCCAGGACCGAGCCGTCAAGCGAAACCCCTTTTTACGCAAGCTGGCACTCTCGGCGGCACAAGCGGCCATCTACAACCTTTATCTGGCACAACGCATGCAAGATGGCTTGCTACATCAAGTCCTTCCGGGAGATGTGATGAGCAAATCCAGCGGTGGATTGTTCTTCGTCACGGATGTTGCTCGCGAACAGTCCCGATTCCTTGCGCGTGAAACGACCCATGCCGGTCCCATCTGTGGTCGGAAAACGTTTGCCGCCCAAGCCGATGCCGCCGAACGGGAAACGGCCATGCTAGCGAGCTTCGGCCTGGATTGGCAGAGCTTTTCGGGCTTCGGGAATCTGCTGCAAGGAACCCGTCGAGAGAATTTGGTCTATCCTGGCGAGCTTGCGTTGACGATGCAGGCAAATGGTTTGCAGATCTGTTTTCTCTTACCATCAGGAAGCTACGCAACTGTGATGCTCCGTGAGCTGATGAAAAGCCCACTCCACGCGACAGATGAAGCAGGGATGACGGAATAAGTTGCTGGTTCTGAGCCATCTGACTTAGGGATGAGCCAATCCTCGATACCTTGCCAATTGACGTCATGCCGGATGGCTAGACTCCTTGCGGTGGGAGATGCGATTGGCAAGTGTTTTTCGCTAGTGGCCTGGACGGACGAAGGCTGGGGATTTGTAATTTGGTTAAAATCGGCTAAACTGGCAAAACAGGTATATTTGGTAATTCAGCCTTCGAGAGTTGCGATCGGGGGAGGTGCTAATGCGAACCGTCATGAGTCTGGCATTGTTGGGGCTGGTATACAGTCCCTTAGAAGCTCAACAAGTCCGAGTCTCCTCGGACCAACGGATCGGCAAGCAACGCATAACCGAGTTTGAACCAGTTCCTGCTCCGGGAACCCGTCCGCCTGGAGGGGCTGGACAGGCTCTCGGACCGGATGGCGTTCGACCGCCGGTGTTTACAACGCAGTCTGCGAAGGACTGGAAGTGTGGGAAGGCATTCACCGATCAGGATGGACGCCGTTGGAACCTAGCGCTCGGTCAACCCCTGAAGGCAAAACCGGATACAGTGAGTGGTTGGCTGTACGAGGATGATGGGGGTAGTCTGCTATGGTTCCTGCCTTCGGGGCAAGTCTATCGACCGGTGACGGCGATGTCGTCGACACCCACCCGTCGGCTGCCCCAGCCGAAGTTACCGTTGGACTTTTTGTCGTCGGGAGAGTGACCGGTGGCAGATCGAGCGTTTCGTTGGCGGGGGGGATTGGCTGCCAACCAGCACGGGGTTTGGGCATCGGGATGGTGTCCAACTCCAACGTTGGGGGGAGTGGCGACGGTCGCTTCTTGCTGGTGAGGTTCTGCGGAAGGTCGGGACCGGAGGAATAATACTCTAGAGCACGCCGCGCCGGTTGATAACCGGGGTCAAGTTGGATGGCTTGTTGACAAGTCTGAATCGCTTCGCTGAGGCGACCTTGAGTTGCATAAATAAAGGCAAGATTGCAACGGGCCTCCGAGGTGACGAGAACTTTCTCAAATGCCTCTAAGCTCTCATCATAGCGTCGCTGTTGCCCGAGGGTCAGACCCAGATTCACCCACGCTCGGTGGAATTTGGGCTGAATTTCAAGTGCGATACGGAACTGCTGTTCTGCGGCTTTCCATTCGCCCCGGCAATAGTGGAAGTACCCGAGGTCATTACGGATTTCGGGATTGTCCGGTGCAGCTGCGATTGCCTTTTGAAATTCGGTGAAGGCTTTCTGGTCGTTGCCGATACGGTCATGGAGTACTGCAAGCGGATAGCACAAATCGATCAACTTGGGATCATGGGATCGAGCAGTTTCATACTGGAGGATGGCTTCGGCCAGATGTCCGCTGGCTGCCATCGAATCCCCCATGCTACGGCAGACTTGGGCTGCTTCTTCGGATGGCAGCTGGGCACGCCCGACATGTTCGGAGCTGACTGGGGGTTGCAGCCAGTCTTTCACATGTTCGCTGGTGACGCTTAGACACCCGAGCTGGGTTCCCAGCAATATCCCCAGCAAGCCCTGACCGAGCGGTTGTGGTATTCGCATGGGAAACTGCCTCCTGGAACCCGGGGTTTGTTGGATCCGCCGTCGGAGACGAGAGAGTCGATCGCAGGCCGAATCGAGCTCCCCTCGCATCCAGAGTTGTCGACGTTCCATCGACGATTAGTAGCCTAAGACCCCAAAGCCACCTCCGAAGCCACCCCCTGAGCCAAATCGACCCCCGGTCCCCAAACCAAGGCCAAATCGGCCAAAGCCTCCACCAAGAAATCCACCCAATCCGCCAAAGCCGCCGGCACCACCAAACAACCCCCCTCCGGCGAAGCCACTGCGATACCGGGTTGTGATGTATTCGGGGTAGAGGCCGACCGCCTCATCGCCGTACATTCCCTCAGCTTTGGCGAAGTCGATCACCACTCGTTGGGCGGCATCGCGGATACCATTTTCTCCCAAGAAGCGAACGACGTAGTTTCGGCGTTCTTGATTGACCTTATCATCCGGATGGAGTTGCAGGACCACCGGGAATGGAACCGAGGGCAAGCGTCGAAGGATTTCACTGAGGTGATAGCGTCCGTAAGGTGCAGGTTTGGCGGTATCGCCCACCCACTCAAGTTCGTAAATGACAAAATCTGCTTCTTCGGCGAGGTTGGCTTGAAGTGTGGTGTGGTCTCGGACATAGCTTCCGTGCGGGGGGGGTACGTTGGCCTGACGAAAATGGGGTTGTTTGCATTCCAAGCAGTCATCATGCTGACAACCGGAGAGAGCCGCAATCAGGCTAAATAGACTCACCCACTTGCGGAGTCGGTAGCGACTCCATGGGGCGGCCGCGCTGAGATGCATGCGGCCTGCGCTCAAGCGTTGACGAAGGCTCATGATCGCTCCTCGGCGTTCTTGGGCCGCAAGCCTTGTGACGGCGGTACTCCGCTTTTGTCGCAAGTCCTTGCCCGAACCAGAGATACATTATTCTGTTACGCTTGCTCCACGCCGGCATCCGCGTATTGACCGCGGTCCCATCAGATAGATCCACTTCCCTGGATCCAATCGAACGACAATTTTTACGTATTGCCAAGCGTAGTATTTCAGCGTGGCGTGTTGCTCGACGAGCCAGCGACTCGTTTTGCCGCCCGTTGTAAGTATGGACTGACCAAGGAGCCCGGCTTGCCGGGAGCCATGGGAGCAGCCTCCACCCCATTCATGCTTGTGGTGGGGCCGAGAGGGTTGTTGGTACGGGGTGTGGGTGTCGGTGCAATCGGTGTGGGCAGGACTTCGGGAGCCGTACGGATACCCGGGACCGGCATCGGGGCAGGGGCCATATCGGGGATCATCGTCACCGGATTCGGAGTTGCTCCAGGGGCGCCTGGAGCAGGCTCTACAACCATCTCCTGGGGAAACGGAATCGTGCTCGCAGGACCATGGGGCCCGGCCAGCAGTTGCAGTTCCATGCGGCGATACTGCAGCTGACGACTGAGATCGGTCCGAATCGGACTGCGATATTCCACTCCGGTGTGGCTTTCGATGCGGCCAAGCAGGTAAAACTCTAAATCGTTTGGCTCAACGATATCGGCGCCAGGGAGTGGCGGTGCCTTCTCGCGTTCATAGGGATGCACCAGTTGTGGGGTTACCAAGATCACCAGTTCAGTTTCATCGTGTGCGATGCGGTCAAAGTTCAGCAACCGGTTCAAGACCGGGATATCCCCGAATAGTGGGATCCGAGCGGAGTCGGCATCGAGCTTGTTCTGGATCAAACCGGCAACCGCCAAGGTTTGGCCTTCGCGGAGCTCCACCGTGGTCTGGAAGTTACGCGTGACCAGGCTGGGGATGGTAGCCCCATCGATGACCGTAGGAAGCGCCTGGCGGTCGCGATCACTGACCTCGGCGGCCATGACCAGGCGAATCCGATCGCGGTCGGTGATGTAGGGGGTGAAGCTGAGTTGCACGCCGGTAGGGATAAAGTTCACCCCTTGGAGGCCGGCCGCGGTAAACCCGGTGATCACCGGAACCGGGAAAGAGCCACCCGCCTGGAACGAGGCCGTGTGGCCATTCAAGGTAGTGAGATTCGGTTCTGCGAGGAACCGAGCGTAGCTAAGGTTTTTGAGTGCGTTAATGGCTAATTGAATTTGACCGTTATCGACGGCAGCGGGAATGTTGGCGAGCCCACCCAAACCGCTCAACAGTGCGGCTCGGTTGTTCCCTTCCAGTCCCTGCGAGAACAGAGCGAAGGCACCGACTTGGCTGTTGAGCCCTGAGAGGGAGATGCCCCCAGTGTTGTTTCCGGCGATCAGTCGGCCGCTATCGCTAAAGACATTGAAATTCAAGCCAATACTTCGTGCCGCCGCACGGTTCACTTCGGCGACGGTGACCTGAAGCATGACCTGTTGCTCGCCGGGAACCCGAAGCATGTTGATCACTTCCGGCTCACCCGTAGGGAGGACGCGATCAAAACTCGCATTGGTGACCCCTTGCGGGTTTCGCTGGGTCCGACGTCCAGGATCTCGCAAGACGTTCGCTTCGACGACCCGGATAATCTGATTGGCTTCGACGATATCTCGGGCCTGACCGGTAACGCCGACCTTATCGCCGAGCAAGATGATACGGATCTTGCTATTGGGGAAGGCATGATTGATTTCGTTTTCCAAGGCTTTGTAAGCGCGTTCAAGACGATGCTTGATGTCGGGATCGGGCAGCACCCGCACGAGGAAACTGAGTAGCTTCAATTCCCCAGGTCGATCTTGGTCGGGAAACCATAAGTTGAGAACGGTATCGCCGACTTTCTCGCCGAGCACACTCACTTCCTGCTGACTGAGCAGGACGTATTGGGCGGTCTCTTCATCGGCGATCTGGATGCGACGTGGCGTGACCTTGAGGTCAAGCACCCGTGGGCGCCCCTGGATCAACTCCAGTGTGGTTCCCGGCTTGGGACCCAATTGGATGTAACGAGCATATTCGGCAATGACTTGAGGAGTCGGACTTGGCAGTGCAGTCTCGCCTTGGGGCACTGCGTCCAAGCGCGGCATGCGGATTTGCCGCGGTCCGAACGGAGGGATCGAAGGACCGGGAGGTTCTTCGGCTGTCCCAGGGTTAGGCATCCCTTCCGCCGATCCGGCGGGGGAGTTTTCCGAGGAGTTCGGTGTACGTGGCAAGCTCTGCGAAGGCGACTGGCCCCATGCTTGGTGCCCAAGCAGGCACAGACCCCAGACGAGGCAGCCCAGTAAGCGACTACCGAGCGACCGGGGTACCGGAATGATGACCGGCCAGACGCCGGTCCCACCACCGCTGCCGGGGTTATTCGGCCTCCACGCGTCCAGGATCTGGTTCATCATCCCAACCTCTCTCGCAGCTGACCTTGCCTGCCCCTGGGGCACGGCGACCGGAGTATCTGTTCCCACGGACCGAACCATCGTTTTCGGCCAATGCGGCCATGCCGGCTTGACGGGTGCCCCGCAGAGAAAACGTCCTGAATGGTTTCAAGCGCCTCGCGGCCTTGATCCCAGCATCGTGGCCAACTCGGCTAAACCACCGTGAGTCCGGTGACAAACCTGTTTGTCGGCTGCACTCGCTTGACGCCACCCGGCGAGGGAATCGTCCGGCCCCCACCAGACAATCCCAGGCTTCACATAAGCGTGTTTTTGGATTCGCGGGTTCAATACGCTTGTTGATTGATTTTGTCAAGAGCAATTTCTGGCCCAATCGGCGCCCCGATGCCGGGGTGCCTCTGCTTAGGCCGCATCGGCGACTCCGACCTGACTTTGTCGGAGCTGTTCAAAGTAATCCAGTGGCATGGCCATCGCGAGTTTGAGGGCCCCCACGGCTCCTGCAAACACTGGATCATAGACTCGCTTGACTTTGACGTTGCCATAGGGGCGGAGTTCTTCCTCTAACACCCGATCCAGGCCTTTGAGCTGGCTCCCACCCCCGCCAAGCAGAATATTGCCGAGCATGCGCTGCTGAAACTCTGGGTCGAAGCCCCGAATCATCTCGGCTAACGCCTCGATAATCGGAGTGACCAACATCCGACAGGCCACTTTCAACGGCTCGGTGACATCGCAGCGATGGGGCTTGCCGTTGATGGGTAGCTCGACCTCGGCTTTCTCGTTGACGTCATGCACAAATGCATACTTTTCCTTGATTTCGCGTAACATATTCGTGGAGACCTGTACCTCGGGGTACATCTCCAATAAAAGTCGATAAAACTCTTGATCAACGACGTCGCCGCCGATCGGAAGAGTCACCTGTTCGGACTCGGTGGGAAAGGTGCCGTAGAGAGGACAAAGATCGGTGGTTCCCGCGCCGATATCCACGACGAGGGTATCGATGAGCCGGTTCATCCCATACGCCACTGTAAACGGCTCGGAGACGATCATCACGCCATCAAAGGTGGATTGTGCTGCCTCGAGCAAGACTTTCTTGTTCTGAATGCTTGCCCGCGATGGCGCTCCGATCACCCCATAAATGGGCACCCCGCGTGGCGGTCGGGTCAGTGCCACCGCATGGCGGACGATCAGTTGGGCCGCGTCCTTGTGTTTCTGGAGTTGTTCCTCAGCAAGCCCGGCTTCTTCCTGATGGGTATATTTGAGAATGCCTTTCTCAAATGGACGCACCACATTGAGGGCTAATCGGTGTTCGAATAGATCTTTGCCGAAGACGACGTCCCGCCCTAACAAGGTCCGGGCCATGTGATCGCGCGGCCAACCGACGGCCGTCGGAATCACATCGCGCACTCCCAACGAGGAAGCGACCGAAGTTTTAAACGTCCCCAGATCCATTCCGATATAGACCACGCCTTTTTCCATTGTGTGTCCCTTCCCTCATCTGATCGAAAGCCTGTGGATCCGAGAAACTACGCGTACTTATTGTTCTCATGCTTCGGAGTCAGTTCGATCGGCTCCGATATCTGGGTTATCCAGTCCTGAACTTCTTCGGCCTCGGCCAGTTCCTCACGGCCAAAGACAATGGTTCCCTGGAGTTCGCTCAATATTTGGGAATTCTGCTCAAAGATATTGCGGAGAATCGCCTCCGCTTGTTGTTGTTCATTTTGTTCTTGCAGCGCACGTTCTTCTTCCAAGGTCGGACCCAATTCAAAACTTGGGGCTTGATAGTCCACATCGGGCTCCAAGCCGACCAAAGCACTGGGCGCAGTGTCAATCGCCGGTTCGAATGGAATCGGCTCGCTAGAATCGATGAGCTTGGGGAACGGCGGAACTGACGGGATTTTTGGCATCCCGCCATCGCCCTGAACTTCGACCCGGATGACCGAAGCACCCAAGGCGCCAAACCAACGCAGCAAAAGGACCAGGGCAACGACCACCACCGTCGGGATAGTGACTAACAGGCCAATGAGTTGCCAAATCTGGTCGGTTGAAAAGTGGAGATCGATCCGCTTCGCGTCTTCCCGGCCGGATTGCACCGACGCTGCTGTCTTGGTCTTGGAAACTTGTGCATCGGTATGAGTTTCGGTCGCGCCAGCTTGCGGTTGAAGCGGGGATGGCGCTACGCGACTTGCTTGAATCGGTCCAAGACGATTTGTCGTCTTGGAGACTTCAGAAGCCACGATCGGCTTTGCTGCCAACCCAGGATTCGCGGAGCTGTTCTTCATCTCGGTGGTAGACAGCCCAAGTGGGATCGAGGGTGGAGAAGCAGAGAGACTCTCTGGGAAGGGCGGACGCGCAGAGATGGTTGCGACCGGGCGTTTGGGCGAGGCTTCGGAGCGGTCCAGGAGCGACTGCTTCGGAGCCATCCAAGGCAACGGCGGGATCGGTTGCGTAGGACGCATGGAAGGGGTGTGTGCCGCGGTTGGGGTCAGCTCGGTAATCCGTCCCTGCTGCTTCATAGGGTTTGAAGTTCGGATGGTCGGGAACTTCGGCTGAGTTCGCTTGACACCGCCCCAGGTTTCGATCACTGCAGTGCTCGATGGGTTGGATTGAGCCGTTATCCAGCCAGGGTGCCCCAATACCCATAGTGTGGTCAGCAAACACGTCCAGACATGGACCCACGTTGAGAGTTTCGCCTGATGGTCCAGATGGATCGCCATGCCACACTCCCCTTCCTGGAAGTTCCCCGCGTTCCGGATGCACCGGAATCGGTGTCTTGCAGAGAGATCGGCTGTGGCGGCAGGGAACTTGAGCGATCACGTCGAGATTTCTGGGAATCGCGATTTTGACGATCGTTCTGAATGAATGGGCAATGCTGGTTGCAAGGGGTCAAGGTTGTTGGAAGATTTTCGGATCGAGCCGGGTGGAGAAATCGTAGCGGACAATCTCCATGTTGGCGATTGGTCTGCCGTCATAACGAACTTGTTGCCGGGTAGGCAATTGGATTCCCTGGAACGATTTGAATTCGCGGAAGGTCCATTCTTTTTTCAACTTGAGACCCGCTTCTTCTCCTTCGAAGAGTAGCTGAACGAGGTAATGGCGCTTGGCATCGAAGTAGAGATCCAATTCGGGATAGTTCGCATGGGTCGCTCGGAAGCCGACCACGGAGGTATTGCCAATCTTCCGTGGTGGTAGGGACGTCATCTGCCACCCTTTTTCAAGCAGTGGTAATAAGGTCGTAACTGCACGAGCTTTGGCCTCGACCCGTAATCCAGCGGTTTGGGCGGCGTTCAGCTCGCGGGACTGTTGGTTGGTCATCTGCCAAGCTTTGTCGCCATTCAACGTGAGGGTCAGCTCGGTCTTCATCCGACCGGAACTTAGGGTGCTGTCAACGCGAAACCGTTCGATCTGGTCTTGGCGGATGACCATGACCAATGGCATTGGCCCACGGGCGGAGTTGAGTGTGCCGCGCTGGGTTTGCTCGATGGCAGCGAGCGACCTGAGTCGCTGGGTACTCCCAGCGTGTGCTTGGATTGCGCGTTCGAGGATTTGTTGCGGCGCGTCTTGGGCCGACAGCGCGGTTACGGCCGGGCCGAGCATCAAGCACAGAAGAAGTGGGATACGCATCGAGTCATCCTCCAGAAACCCAAGAGCGACATTGATATGGTTCCTTCCGAACGCTGGTTATACCCAAACATCGGTTGGGCTGTCTAGAATGGCCTGCGCTCGGCCTCGGGTGAGCGATTTGAAGCGGAGATGGCGTCCCCTTGACAGAGGTAGGAGGGGGGCCTAGCATAACCGTCTTAGTTGATATTTGCCGAATTTGTCTCAGAATATAAAGTCATTGTCATGGCCGTACCAAAAAGGCGAACTTCTCCTGCCAAACAAGGGAAGCGGCGAAGCCACCATCACCGCAAACCGATCGGCTATCAGTATTGCCCTGAGTGCAATGAGCCGGTCCTGCCCCATCGCGTCTGCCCCAATTGTGGTTACTATCAGGGCCGCGAAGTGGTCGAGAAAAACCCAGAGGAGAATTAATCCATGCGGATCGCTCTGGACGCGATGGGGGGCGATCATGCCCCGGAACCCATCGTGGCCGGTGCTGTGCAGGCGGTCTTGGCCGATCCTGAGCTGACGGTAGTTTTGGTCGGTGACCAAGCCCGGCTCCAAGCCAGTCTGGAGAGCACCAGTCTCGACATTCCCTCCCGTAAGCTCGTACTGGACCGCATTGAGATAAACCATGCCGCCCAGATCATCGGCATGGATGAATCCCCGGTCGAAGGGCTCCGCAAGAAGACAGATAGTTCGATCAGCCGTTGCTGGCTGCTCCTCGCCGAGCGACAAGTGGAGGCCGTGGTCAGTGCCGGCAACACCGGCGCCATGGTGGCGGCGGCAGGGATGATTTTGAAACGTTTTTTGCCGAATGTTCGCCGGCCGGGCATCGCCACGATTATGCCAACGGCTCGAGGACCCTCGTTGTTATTGGATGTTGGGGCAAACATTTCCCCCAAACCATCCCATCTACTGCAATATGGAGTGATGGGGAGCTTATTTGCACAGCACATCCTCAAATGCGAGTCCCCTCGGATCGGGTTGTTGAACGTTGGTGCGGAAGCTGGAAAAGGGCATGACCTGGCCCGCAAGACGCACGAGTTGTTTCTAAGCAGCCCATTAAAGGGAAGCTTCGTCGGAAACATCGAAGGCCGCGATGTGCATCACGGTTTCGCCAATGTGATCATCACCGATGGTTTTGTCGGCAACGTGGTGCTCAAGCTGTGCGAAGGTGTGTTTGAATTTGTCATGAAGATGGTGACGCACGAAATGCTGACGACGCTAGGGTCTGAGAAGGATTTGGCCAAGAAAGCCATTCATGCTCTGGTAGATCGCTACGATTACAGTGTCTTTGGTGGCGCTCCTCTACTCGGGATTGATGGTATTTGCATTGTCTGCCACGGCAGTTCCGGGGATCGGGCCATCCGCAATGCTCTCAAGGTCGCCGCCAGCTATGCTCGCCAACGACTGAATGACCGGATTGTGACCGATTTGGCTGCCCTCCCAGGTTTGGCCGAAGATAGTTAATCGGTGGGGCGATGCCGCCGTGTTTGTGTGCGGATGGAGGCCGAAGGTGCCAAGAACGGCGTTTTTATTCCCCGGTCAGGGTTCTCAGTCGATCGGCATGGCATCGGCGGTCGTACAAGCTTCGCTTCGAGCACAACAACTGTTCGATCAAGCAAAGCAAATTCTTGGTTACGATCTACTCGACATCTGCCTTCATGGTCCGCGCGAGCGATTAGATGCGACGGATGTCAGTCAACCGGCGATTTTCGTTGCCAGTCTGGCCGCATTGGAAAGTTTGCGTGATGAGGATCCCCGCGTTGAGGAACCCTGTGTTGCCACTGCTGGCTTGAGTTTGGGGGAATACACATCGCTGGTTTTTGCTGGTGCACTCACGTTTGCGGATGGGTTGTGGTTAGTGCACCAGCGGGGTCAGGCCATGCAAGCGGCGGCCGAGGCGAATCGCGGGGCAATGCTCAGTGTTCTTGGACTTGACCTGGAAACGCTTGAGCAATTATGTCAGCAAGCCCGCACGTCCGGTTGGCTGAGTGTCGCGAATCGCCTGTGTCCCGGGAATCTGGTGGTTTCTGGGACAGTGGACGCATGCTCGGAGCTTGTTGGTTTGGCGGAGGCCCAAGGGGCACGAACCGTACGGTTGTCGGTGGCAGGAGCGTTTCATACTCCCCTGATGCGACCCGCCGATGAGCATCTCGCCAAGGCTTTAGCCGCGGTCCCTTTGCAAGCCCCCCAGTGGCCGGTGTGGTCCAACGTCGATGCCAAGCCACATCGGGACCCTGAAGAGATCCGCCAGTTGCTCGTTCAGCAAGTATTGCAACCGGTGCTCTGGGAAGACACGATGCGCGGCATGTTGGCTTCCGGGGTCGATCAGTTTCGGGAAATTGGCCCCGGGCGCGTGCTGGCGGGGCTGCTCAAGCGGATCGACCGCCGCTGCGTGTGCCTGGCTAGTTCAGCATGAGGGAATTGCGAAGTGCTCTTTCCATTTGCCTTCGCCGTGCGTACATTCGGCTTTGATGGAAGGTAGCGCAGCGAGGATCGACGCGGTTCGTTCCGAAAATCGACACAGAATGATGCCTGACTATTTCTCGGGCAGATTCCTGATGCAATGGATGGCGGGGCCACGGATGCATGCTCATGGACTGACCGGGTAAATGCGTGGTGCTGAGCCAGCAATCCTGACAGTGATAGCAACTCAAATAGGAGGACAGAAGCGTGTCCGTGGAGGATCGTAGCGTGTCCGTTGAGGAACGGGTCATCGAAACCGTATGCGAGCACCTGGCCGTCAGCAAGGATCAGGTAAAACGCGAGACGAACTTTACCGACGATCTCGGCGCAGACTCGTTGGATCTAGTCGAACTCATGATGGAACTGGAGACCGAGTTCGAAATCCAGATTCCCGATGAAGAAGCCGAACGGATCAAAACCGTAGGCGAGGCAGTTGATTATATTGAAAGGCAGCTGGGCAAGCCATGACATTGCGGCGGCGCGTTGTGATCACCGGGATGGGCACCGTGAACCCTCTGGGCAATTCGGTGGCGGAAACCTGGAAAGGGCTGCTCGACGGGCGTAGTGGGATTGCTGGGTTGACCCTGTTTGATCCCTCCGCCTTCAAAGTGCGCTTTGGCGGGGAAGTCAAAGACTTGCAGCCCGAAGCGGTCATTGAGCCGCGCTTAAGCCGACGTCTGGATCGCTTCGCCCAGTTCGCCATGGTCGCTGCGGCCGAAGCGGTCCAGGACAGCAGCCTTCGCTTCGATCAAGAAGATCCCTTCCGCTGTGGGGTGATCATTGGATCCGGGATTGGTGGGATCAATGAATTCGAAGAACAGCATTCAAACTACCTTCGGAGTGGACCCGGCAAAATCAGCCCGTTTGTGATTCCCAAGATGATCGCCAATTCTGCGGCGGGCAATGTGTCGATGCAATTCGGTCTTCAGGGCCCCAACACCGCGATCTCCACGGCCTGCGCTTCCGCGGCGAATGCCATCACTGACGCATTCCGGGCAATTCAGTATGATCAAGCAGATATCATGCTGACAGGAGGATCCGAAGCCGGAATCACGGCCATGGGGCTTGGTGGATTCTGCTCCGCGAAAGCCTTGTCACAACGCAATGAAGATCCCGCCGCTGCCAGTCGTCCCTTTGACCTGGATCGCGACGGCTTTGTGCTCAGTGAAGGCGCGGGGATTCTCGTCCTCGAGGAGCTCGAGCATGCACGCCATCGCGGGGCACAGCTTTATGCCGAATTGTTAGGCGCCGGTGCAACCGCCGATGCCTATCACATCACTGCTCCTCACCCTGAAGGGACCGGAGCTGCTGCTGCGATGCAGCTTGCACTCCGAGATGCTCGGCTCCAACCCGACCAAGTGCAGTATGTGAATGCCCACGGAACCAGTACCAAACTCGGTGATATCGCTGAGACCAAGGCCATCAAACAGATTTTTGGCGACCATGCCGCTCGACTTGCCGTCAGTAGCACCAAGAGTATGCTTGGCCACCTTCTAGGGGCCAGTGGTGGCGTCGAACTGATTGCCAGTATCTTGTCACTGAAGCACGCTGTCGTTCATCCGACCATCAACCTGATCGCGGTCGACCCCGAATGCGATCTGGACTATGTCCCCAATCAGGCCCGTGAAGCCCGCATTCATCGGGCGATGTCCAACAGCTTTGGCTTTGGCGGACACAACTGTGCACTCCTGGTGGGTCTTGTCGACTGATTGGGTCTCCGTGTGAGCGTCAACACCGGTCGTTTCTGTTGTCAGTCGAGATCTGTTCGCTAGCGTGCTTCAGGAGTCAGCG
Source organism: uncultured Alcaligenaceae bacterium (assembly GCA_964410665.1). Lineage (GTDB taxonomy): Bacteria > Planctomycetota > Planctomycetia > Gemmatales > Gemmataceae > CAYPIE01. The sequence goes on along the minus strand of CAYPIE010000003.1, from coordinate 36,102 downwards.
GTGCGGAAGTAGGGCTACTGGTGCGCTCGCCAACCGCCGCGCGTGCTTCTGGAACCTCAGGGGTTCCCCCCGTCGGTGGGGGACTCGGTTGCCGAAAAAAGATAATCCCACAGGCAATCACGACGGCAATTCCTAGGATAATTCCCAACTTGGCGTCATTCGACATGCGCAGCTCCCGCGTGACGGATGTGGCACTGTGAGCCTCCCATGCCCATACTGTTACGATTTCTTTCCCATCTTTACTATCCATCCCAAAATGGTAGCGGACCATAGAATCGCGAGACACCCGTCAAATTCTTCTTGCCCACGATCGATCCCCGAATCAAAATAGCTCTTTTTCCGGCATCTCCTACATTGCCACCCGCTGCGAAGGTTCGCATCTTCTCCCCGAGCAACCGTATCGTTTATGTTGCTGCTGGCCATGCTTCCGATCACCCTTGCCATCGTGGCGATCCTGCGGGGCGTCGATGTTCGCTTGTCCCTATTTCTGGCAGCGATGGTTTTGGGCAGTTTGGCGGGTGAACCGCTCTTGATCGTTGGCAAGTTTTTTCAAACCCTGAGCAACGAACGCTTTGTCGTACCAATCTGCTCGGCGATGGGCTTCGCCTATGTGCTCCGACAAACCGGTTGTGATCAAGAGCTGGTGCAGTTGCTCACCCGGCCACTGCGGTCCGCACGATGGGCGTTGATCCCGGGGGGCGTGCTGGTGACGTTTCTGGTGAATATCCCGGTCATCAGTCAGGCCAGCACCGCTGTGTGCGTTGGGCCGGTGCTCGTGCCTCTGATGCGCGCCGGGGGCATTTCGGCACGGACCACAGGAGCAAGCCTTCTCCTGGGTGCTTCCATTGGGGGTGAATTACTCAATCCTGGCGCTCCGGAACTCCGCACAATCATTGAATCCGTACCTGGGACTCAGACTGCCGAGGTGATGGCCTATCTGGTCCCCATGGTGGCGGTTCATCTATGCCTGGCGACGATGCTCTTTTGGTGGACTCACCGAAAAACCTCTATGGACGCAGCCCATGGCCCAACCGTGGTCGTTCAGACCCGCCAGACCATTGGGCTACGCCGCTGGATTCGCGCGGGGGTGCCGGTGTTACCGATGACCCTATTGTTTCTCAGTGGACCTCCGTTACGACTGCTCCCCGAGGCCTGGTATACCTATCTGTGCCAAGGGCTCGTGGTCGACCCCGGATCGCCTGTACCTTGTGAGACGCGTCTGATTGGGTTGGCGATGCTGATTGGGGTGCTCGCCGCAACCTTGGTGGCTCCAGGACAACGACAGCACACGGCCAAGATGTTCTTCGAAGGGGCTGGCTATGCACTCACGCATATCATTGGGATTATTGTCGCAGCCTCTTGTTTTGCTCAGGGCGTGAAAAGTGTTGGTTTGGCGACGTATTTGCAGGAAATGATCCAAACAACGCCGTCCTTACTGTATCCATTCGCAGGAATGTTGCCGTGTGCGTTTGGGTGGTTGAGTGGCTCGGGGATGGCGGCAACTCAGGGGCTGTTTGGCTTCTTCGTGCCTCCCACGCTGGCCCTTGACCAAGATCCCTTGTGCGTGGGGGCGTTAGTCTCGCTGGCTGCAGCCGCTGGGAGGACTGTCTCTCCGGTCGCGGCCGTGGTACTGATGAGTGCCACGCTGAGTGCGACCACGCCACTGACCTTGGTTCGGTCGCTGGCACCGAGTGTCTTGCTGAGCTTGGCCGTGGTCATTGGCGTAACCATGGTAAGCCTATGGTGAAGCTTGGATAGCGAAAGGGAAGGCCACTTACAGGCTGATTTTTTTCTTGCTAGACGAATTTACTGAGCTATATTAGAAGTATTCATCCTTGTGGCGAATCAGACCCAGTGTGCTCATGACCTCATTGCGCTCTCCCTCTCAGGCAGGTGTTGCCCCGCGCTGCCACCAGTCGCTTCCTCCGCCAGCGATCGTCGCCAGTGAGCTGGACAATTGCCTTGCGGCGGAGGACACTGCGGTGATCAAAGGCACGATCGTTGACAGCTCGCCCATCCTGTGGCAAGTCAACGACACCGCGATTCGGATCGGCTCCTGGTTGGGCAAGTATTTGGTGACAGGTTGGCTCGGTGCGGGCACCCAAAGTGTCGTCTTGCGTGGTTGGAATCCCTCGCTGCATCGGACTGTCGCGATCAAACTGTTCCGACTAGGCCCTCAGCTCCAGCAGTCGGCCAAGCTTCACGTTTTTCGTCTTGAGTCACGACTACTGGCCCAACTCCATCATTCGCATGTGCTCGGTGTCTGGGACTTCGACGATAATCCTTCCCTTTCATACTTAGTACTTGAATATGTTGATGGGTTTTCCTTGCTTGATCTCCTCCACGTCTCCGGCAGACTGGCCGTCCCACGCATCGTCGAGTATTTACGACAATCACTCCAAGGCCTGGCCGCGGTCTGGGAGATGGGGATCATTCATCGCGACATCAAGCCCAGCAACCTATTGATTACCCGAGAGGGGCAAGTCAAGTTGGCCGATTGTGGGCTGCTACGTCTGTTCGATGATCCGGACCACGATAAGACTCTAGCAACATTATCCAGTCCGGCTGCGGCATACATCGCTCCGGAACGATTAGAGCATCCAGCGAAGTGGGATCACCGCAGTGATCTCTATGCGTTGGGAGCAACCTTTTACCACGCGTTAACCAATCGGCCCCCATTCATCGCCGATGGCCTGCAGGAGATGCGGCACAAACATGGTGAACAACAGCCTGTCCCACCCCATTGGCTGAACGACGAAGTGGATCCGATGCTATCGAGCATTCTCATGAAGATGCTTGCCAAGCGACCGGTTCATCGCTACCAGTCGGTTGCCGAGATCCAGGCCGATCTTGAGCGAATTCCGACCGCGAGCGGAGCCATGGCCGAACTTCCCCGCGAACGCGGTTTGCAACACGAGGGCAGAGACCAATCTCTGCCCGCAGCCGCTGCGGCGGAGGTTCAGTTGGCCCATGCGATCAAGCTGGGCTTACGTGGACAGAATCTTCGGGCGATGCAACTTCTGCGGCAGATCGTCGAGCAGCAACCCGAGTACACGGACGCCTGGTTATGGATGGCCCGCCTTTGTGATGCACCCCAGGAAGCGATTGGTTATCTGCGTCCTTTGTTGCTCTGGGATCCACAGCACGAAGCTGGGCTGCGGGCCCTAAAAGCGGCATGGTTGCAAATTGCTCGGACCGAACTGCAACGCGGTCGACCGGACTCCGCGCGTCATGCCCTGTCGGAACTATTGAGTGTGGACAGTGAGCACGAAGCAGGTTGGCTCTTGCTCGCTCAACTGGCACCATCGTCGGTCGAAGGGCTCGCCTGTTATCAACGCGTCCTCCAAGTCAATCCGCGGAATCCGACTGCACGCATGGGCGTGGAACGTATCCGACGCAGCGAGACGTTGGCTCAGGCTTGACGCATCCTCTCGATCAACACCCGTGCCGTCTCAGGACGCATAATTCGTGGGTCGGGCAGAACACCTTGCCGCAGGCTCTCACGAATTTGCGAGCCACTGATCGATACGGGCTGATACCCTTTCGGTTGATAGTCCTCTACCAGCCCAACTCGGCCAATCTCGGCATAAAAGGCTGCAAAGCCCACTTTCACGGGCTGAATCAGGAGCTTGCCCCGAAGCTCATCGAACTTCCGCTGTGCAGCCAAGGCATCCCAGATCTCCGTCTTATCGTCGTAAGGGGCATCGGCATGTTTGCGGCCAATGATGATATCGGTGAATCCATAATTCTGACGATAGATCGCGTGCATGATTGCTTCTTTGGGCCCGGCATAAAACATCTTGATGTCGAGTCCTAAGAGCAGTAGTTGATCATGCAGGCCATAACCCACCTTTTGCCATAACGAATCGTCTGTATCGCCATCGCCTAAAGCGCGATTGTCCAGGAGCGCCTGATAGGTCCGCATCCGGGTGGCGGCATCCACATCATCACTTTTGGTCTCACCGACTAGGGGATTGAGGACGGCACCGGCAAAAAAGCCAGCACGGGTTAACTGTTCGATACCAACCACCAATGCATATTCGTGCGCACGATGCAGTGGGTTCCGCGTCTGGAAGGCAACCACGCGCTGCCAGCCGCGCTGGGCGAATAATGCCCGAGCTTGCCGGGGTGAGAGCAAAAATTGACCATACGCCGGGTGGGCCGGTGGTGCGACCACCCGGACAGACCCACCAAGAAGCATGGTACGGGGATCCTCGGTGACGATCCTCGCCCCAGGATGATCCGTTCGGTCCGTCCCATAGACGCCGCGGATGTAAGTGGGTTTATCAAACGGGTAGATGTCGTGGATCTCGAGTGTACCAACGATCTCACCAGAGGGATGGGTCAATGCCACCGTCTGGCCAACGCTTAACTGCTTGGCTTGTTCCTCGAGGATGGGAAAGGCGAGGGGGATGGTCCAAGCAAAGGGTGTCTCCCCATCCAGAAGAACTTCCTCGGCGAGCACCCGGTCGAAAACCGGGCGCGTCATCGGCCCGGTGAGTGGCGTCAAAGCACCGTCTCCGATGCGGAACAGCGTCGATAGATCGCCTTCGGAAAGTGGAACCTGAGTGAGACCTGCCGCTTGCCGGAGGAATTCTGCCTCTTCCTGCTTAGGGACGCAGCGATCGACCAGCTGGCCACTGGCCCCATGTGGGGCGATCAAATCCGGCATGACGTACCTCTCCCGACGCGATTAGGTTCCCATGCAGAGACCATGTTGAACGACTCTTATGGATATAGCGAGGGCTTGACCGATCGTCAAAGCCCCCGTAGAGCCGGCTCTACGGGGGGAGGTTCCGTGTTCCAGACCTCTTGGTCTTAACGACGCGGGTAGGGAGGGACGGGTGGAAGTTTGAAGGGTTTTTTCAGCTTTTCAACAAGCACTTCCACCGCTTTCTTGAGCTGCTGATCTTCCCCGGCGTACTCCTTGACCGGATCGTTGTCGACTTCGATATCGGGATCCACACCATAGCCTTCAATGATCCATTTCTTGCCGGCGATATCATAGCGTGAGAACTCGGGCTTATTGAGGCTGCCGCCATCCAAAAGAGGTAAGCTGCCGCGGATGCCAATGACGCCTCCCCAGCTGCGCTTGCCGATCACGGGACCCAACTTGTAATGCTTGAAGCGATAGGGGAACAAGTCGCCATCGGACGCGGAGAACTCATTCATCAAGCACACCATGGGACCGGTGAAGGTCCCACTCGGATCGACGCTTGGGAGTGTGTTTCTGGCAATGTCGACCATGGCAATCTCGCGTCGAAGACGCTCAATCAACATTGGTGAGACATTGCCGCCGCCATTGCCACGAACGTCAATAATGAGTCCCTTCTTGCCGAGCTGCGGATAATAGTACTTCATGAATTGGTTAAGACCATTGGCCAGCATATCCGGCACATGAATGTAACCCACCTGGCCATCGGTCATTTTGTGGACCTTGGCCATGTTGTTTTGCACCCATTGGTGATAATACAGGTTGGCCTCGTCGCGGATTGGCCGGACCATGACCGTGCGGGCATTCTTCTCCGCTGGTTCCTTGTTGACTTTGAGGAGCACCGGCTTGTCAGCTTTGTTGAGCAACAAGGAGTACAGGTCGCTCACTTCATTGGTGGGCTTACCGTCGATGGCGATGATGTAATCGCCTTGGTCAATATCAACGCCGATTTCGTTCAGCGGCGAACGTAGGTTCTCATCCCAACTTTCGCCTGGGAGGATCTCCTTGATGCGATAATAGCCGGTGGGTTGATGTTTCTCGAGCTTGGCTCCGAGCAGGCCGGTGGGAATCCGCTTGACTTTCGGAACATCCCCACCCCCGACATAGGCGTGCCCAGCGTTGAGTTCGCCGATCATTTCGCCGATGACATAGGTTAGATCCTTACGGTGTCGCACATGCTTTACCAACGGCGCGTATTTCCGCCGCACGGCCCTCCAGTCCACGCCGTGGAGATTGGGGTCATAGAAGAAGTCACGCATCTGCCGCCAAGTCTCATCGAAGATCTGCTTCCATTCCGCAGAGCGATCAAGCTGTACCTCAAGGTTATCGAGCTTAAGCGGCTCGCTCAGCTTGATCACACCGCTCGGCAAGTCCAGAATGGCATACTTGCCATTCTGCGCGACCAAGATCTTTTTGCCGTTGGCCGAGATTTCGTAGCCACTGATGGCACCGTGATTGGTCTCTTTCCGCTTCTGGAAATCGAAGCTAAGCAGTCGCGTCCCCGTATCCTTGCTGCCATTGCGCAAGTAGAACAAGCGATTCCCCGCACTGCTGAGGGCACGATAGCTCGCCGCTTGCACGGGCAATTCCAGGGAGCGATTGCTCAGCCCGTCGATGTCCACCTTCATGCCATTCTCAGGAGCAGCGGCAGGAGGCGTGTCCAATTCCTCCATCGCGGGTTTGAGAGGGTTCGGTGTCGCTTTGGTGAGTGTTACCAGGTAGATCTTGGCCATGTCCTGGTAGGCATGATTCCACTCGGTCTGGCTGTAGATCGGGTTGAAGGTTCGATTTGAAACAAAGAATAAGTATTTGCCATCATGACTAAACGTGGGGTTGCTCGCGTCATAGAATCCCGCGGTGACCGGAGATAGTTTGTTCTGCTCCAACGAGTAGAGGTAAATTCGAGACAGGGTCTTCTCCTCGGGCTGAGAAAACACCACCCACTGGCTGTCGGGCGACCAGGCGTAGTCGCGGATCTCAAATGCTTTGGCTCGAGTGATCTCAGTGACCTTTTTCGAGTCGATCTCCACAATGCGTAGACGCTGTCGTCGATCACTCCACAACAGCTTTTTGCTGTCGGGGGACCAGCGTACATCATACTTATAGGTATCCCCTGCGGTGGTGAGACGTTTCGCCGGTTCGCTGCCATCCGCCCGGACGATGTAGAGTTCGGTCTCGCCGGTCGCGTCCCCGACATAAGCGATATATTGGCCATCTGGCGACCATTTGCTGTCGCGTTCGTGCACCCCGGAAGATTGGGTGAGGTTGTGGGTCATCCCCGGAGTCTTGGCCGGGACCGTAAACACCTCACCCCGAGCACCAAACAGGGCCTTGTTGCCATCTGGGCTGATTTCGTAGTTGCTAATCTCGTCACTGACGTCTTCGAACGAATTGCGCGCCGTGGGCATGTCATCGTAAATCTCCACGGGGATCTTGTTGGTCTCTTCCTTGGCCAAATCGAACCTATACAGGTAGCCGCCGAGCTCAAACACAATCGCCTGATCGCCCAGCGAAGGGAACTTGATGTCAAAGTCTCGGAAGTGCGTTAACTGACGGGTCTTGTTCGATTTGAGGTGATGGACATAGAGGTTCATCCGCTTGGCATCACCCCGATCGGATAAGAAGTAGATCTGCTGTTCATGCCACATGGGAATGATATCTTGGCCGCGATTCTCGAGCAGCCGTTCGACGGTGTTAGCTTTGGCGTCGTAGACCCAGAGATCATCCGCCATGCCACCACGATAGCGTTTCCAGGTGCGGAACTCCCGAAACACCCGATTATAAACGAGTTTCGAGTCATCGGGGCTAAACGAGGCGAACCCGCCACGAGGTAAGGGCACTTCCTCGGGCAAACCACCGTCGGGCGCGACCGTGTACAGCGAGCCCAAGAAGGGATTGAATGAACGCATACGCGAGCGGAACAGGATCTTGTTCCCGTCATGAGTCCAGCCCATGACGATATTGTTGGGACCCATGCGATCGCTCACATCGTCCCGACTCAGGGTGGCCGTATAGGTCAGTCGTTTGGGCGTCCCGCCCGTTGCGGGGATGGTATACACTTCCGTGTTGCCGTCGTACTCTCCGGTGAAGGCAATCCGCTGCCCATCAGGAGAAAAGCGTGGAAACATCTCGAAACCGTGATGACTGGTGAGTCGTCGGGCAATCCCTCCCTTGGCTGCCACCGTGTACAGGTTCCCCGCATGGGTGAATACAACTTGGTTGCCATGGATGGTCGGAAAGCGCAGCAACCTGGCTTCGCCCGCGAACACGGGCATCGAATAAACCAGGAAACAAAGGGAAGCAAGCAAACGCATGATGAGATTCAGTCCTGAAAACGAGGAAGTATCCGGAAGGGCAACGTATCCCTGCCAGGTTATCCACCTTCGCAAAATCACGAGGGAACGGCAGTGTACCACCTCAATCGAACGCCTGTCGTCCCGAGTCGGGGTCAGTGGGGCCCCGAAGTTCATCCAGAAGTTCCTGAAAGTCCGAGGGAAGGGGTGAGTCCCAGACTAACCATTCGCGTGTGATCGGATGATGCAGTCCCAAGCGAGCGGCATGCAACATGATTCGTTTCGCTCCACTTGGATCCGGTACTCCCGGGCCATGGATCGAGCGATCATAGATGGTCTCACCACAGATCGGCGTACCCTGCTCACCGAGGTGGATGCGCACCTGGTGCGTCCTGCCAGTCTCAAGCTGGCACTCCACCAGACTGAAGTGGTCAAAATGTTCGATCACTCGAACATACGTCACTGCGCGCTTGCCTTCCTGGTTGTTGTCGACGCTACCCCGGCGTCCATCGCCACGATTGCGGCCGATAATCGAGACGATCTTCCCGTTTCGTGCTCGACCACGAGTTAGAGCCAAGTAGCGTCGCTCGATGGTGTGGCTGCGGAATTGCCCAGTAAGATGCCGCTCTGCCTCGGAAGTACGGGCAATCACGACCAGGCCGCTGGTATCACGGTCAATTCGGTGCACCGGTCGCAATCGACCGGTGGGACCGTAGATCCCAAGCAGTGGCGGCAAGAGATCGACCAGGGTTTTGGGCAGGAAACGTTTGCCGCGTTCACCAAATTCTTCGGCTTCTTGGCTGTGCCGCATGGTGGTCAGCCCAGCGGGTTTATTGACGACAACCAGCGAATCGTCGCTATAGACAAGTACTTCGGGCGCGAGTTCTGGGAATTCCGAAACCTGTTTTGACGGATCGGTGGGTTCAAGGGGAGGCGTGTGTGCGGCAACAGGTTTGGCTTGTGGAGAAAGATCAGAGCGCTGTGGTTTGGCCCGGCGCGGCTTTCGCTCCGTGGGAGCGTTTTTGGGATCAATGGGAGAAGCACCGTGGACCTCGATGGCGGCTCCAGCCGCGATCCGGCGACTAGGGTCTGTGCAGGGGGAACGATTCACCTTCACTTGCCGCTGTCGAATGATTCGGCGCGCTTGTTCCCAGGAAAACTCCAGGTGCTTGTGCAAAATCGCCGCAAGGGTCTGCTGATGATCCTCACGACCGATGACAATTTGATAAAGCAGCATAATCCCTAGAGTTTCGATAGACTGATTTGTTACCCATGAGTCTATTCTATAGATGCCCCCCAAGTGGCCCCCTCCGAAGCGTGCTCAAAAGCGAAGAGCACACATCGACGAGCTCGCCCATTTGGTCTACTCCATTTCCACAAGAATTTCACACGCCACCCTTGCACAAGGCCGGGCCGGGTCGCACAATGCCTTTAAAAGCATGTTCGGCTCGCGGGGACAGAGGCTTGGCTACAATGGGCCACACCGAGGAGATTCCCCCGCTGCGGTGACCTAAGCCGCCTCTTGAAAGGAGAAGGCCACATGCTCATTTTCCCCGCCATTGACCTTCGCGACGGCCGTTGTGTTCGCCTCGAGCAAGGCGATTATGCTCGAGAGACTGTATTCAGCGACGATCCCGTGGAGGTCGCAGGTCAGTGGGTCCAACAGGGTGCTCAGATTCTCCATCTTGTCGACCTCGACGGAGCCAAACTTGGTTCTCCCGTGAATACCGCGACGATCGAGGCGATCGTGACCTCGGTGCCGGTCCCATGTCAAGTAGGCGGCGGCTTGCGAACTGAGTCGCATTTAGAAGCGTTGTTTGGTTTGGGCGTTCAACGCGCAGTCATTGGCACCCGGGCGTTCGAGGACCCTGGCTGGCTCGAGCGGATGGCTCGCACCTATCCCGGACAGTTGGTACTCGGGATTGATGCGCGCGATGGTCAAGTGGCAACCGAGGGTTGGTTAAAAGTGTCGACACGTTCGGCGGTATCGTTGGCCCAAGCGTGTGCGGCCTTTCCCTTAGCGGGATTAGTTTATACCGACATTGCCCGCGATGGCATGCTCGCCGGCCCGAATGTGGTCGCGATGGCGGAAATGGTGCAAGCGAGTCCGTTACCCGTGATTGCCTCGGGCGGGGTGACGACGGTGGATCAGGTAGCGACGTTAAAACAGCAGGGCCTGGCTGGCTGTATCATTGGCCGGGCGCTGTATGAGGGCCGGCTTCGGCTGGCCGAGGCATTGGCCGTATCAAGTGCCTAGACTGGTTCGCCCATGGCACCAGTCGTGAAGGCCCGCTGAGCGGGCGTTTGGAGGAAGTCATGTCTCGTTATATCGTTCAAGACATCCGCGATATTGCCCTGTTAGGGCATCGGGCGGCCGGGAAGACCACGCTGGCTGATGCCCTGCTCTATGAAGCGCATGCGGTGGACCGCTTCGGTTCGGTCGATGAAGGGACCAGCGTCTCGGATTTCGACGAAGAAGAACACAAGCACCATTTCTCGATTGACACCTCGGTGATGCATGCAGACTTTGAGGGCAAACACCTGCATCTGCTCGACGCTCCCGGTTCGCCCGATTTCGTCGGGGCTGCTCTTGAGGCGCTCGAAGCCGCTGAAACCGCCGTGATCGTGGTATCGGCGACTGGCGGCATTGAGGTCAACACGCGCAAGATGTTTACCGAAGCCGGCAAGCACGGCCTTGCACGCATCCTGGTCATCAACAAAATAGATGCGGAAAATGTCGATCTCAACGCTCTGCTCGCCAACCTTCGCGAGGCTTTTGGTCGCCAGTGTGTCCTATTCAATGTTCCTGATGTAGTGGGGCCGCAATTTTCGCGACTGATTGATCTCTTGGAGGTCCCGAAGGACATCCCGGACAGCTGTCCGGTGGATGTGGTGGCGGCTCGGGCGGAGCTGATCGATACCCTGCTCGAAGGGGATGAGGCGATGCTCGAGCGATATTTACTCGAGGAAACCGTCTCCCGAGGCGAAGTCGAGGCCTTGATCCCCCGGGCGCTGGCGAATCACATGATCATCCCGGTCTTTTGCACCGATGCAAAACACGACCGCGGCGTCGCGGAACTTCTCCATGCACTGTGCCAATATGGCGTTTCTCCTTCGGCCAATGGCCAACGACGTCTGAAGGGATTGGTGATCGGCCAAGAGGGATCGAGCCATCCCGTCGAACCGAATGTAGACTGTGAATTTCTCGGACAAGTCTTCAAGAGTGTCAACGACAAATACATTGGGCATCTGTCGTTTGTCCGGGTCTTGGCGGGCAAGATGCGCACCGGGCAACCGCTGTATAATCTTCGCACTGGGAAATCGGCTCGCGTCAGTCAATTGCTCTCGGTCCAAGGTAAGCAGCATGCTGCCGTGGGGGAAGCAGTGCCGGGGGAGATTGTCGCCGTACCCAAGATCGAAGGACTGCAGATCGGCGACACGGTTTCGCACGTCGCCTACGCACCGCGTTTGCCCGAACCAGTGTTCCCGACACCGATGTTTGGTCTAGCGATTGAGCCCAAACAACGTGGCGATGAACAAAAAATTAGTAACGCCTTGCATCGGTTGGTCGAGGAAGATCCTACGTTCCGAGTGACCCGTGATTCGCAGACCCATGAACTTGTGATCCACGGGGTGAGCCCACTGCATCTGGATATCATCCGCGAACGCCTCAAGCGGCGTTTTGACCTCGAAGTGATCACGCATGAACCTAAGGTAGCCTATCGAGAAACCATTCTGTCCGAGGCGGCGGCCGACTATCGCCACAAAAAGCAATCGGGCGGTCGAGGGCAGTTTGCCGAGGTGCATCTCCGGATCTATCCACTGTCTAGAGACATTCACACTCCGGAGCAGCTCACGGCCGAGTTTGCGAATAAAGAGCGTTTCGAGAAACTCCGTGCGGTGCACTATCACCCAGAGCACAACTTCGCGTTTATCGATCATATTGTTGGCGGCAGCATTCCGAATCAGTTTATTCCCGCAGTCGAGAAGGGATGTCTGGAATTGATCGAGCAAGGAGCTTTGGCAGGCTATCACATCCAGGATGTGGCCGTCGAAGTGCATTTTGGCAAAGACCATCCCGTCGATAGCTCGGAAGCAGCATTTAAGATTGCCGGCCGGCGTGCCTTCAAAGAGGCTTTTTTAGCAGCGGGGCCGGTGTTGCTCGAACCGATGGTCCGCGTCGAAGTCACCGTACCCAGTAGCTATCTCGGCGGGGTGCTCAGTGACTTGACCGGTAAACGGGCGCATATCGAGGATCAAGAAATGCTTCCTGGTGATTTAATTACCTTGCGGGCGGTCGCACCCCTGGGCGAACTTTCCCGCTATGCTGCCCAACTGAAAAGCGTTACTCAAGGCAATGGCTCCTACGCCATGGAATTTAGCCATTACGAGATGGTCCCTGCCAATGTCCAACAACAAATCGTTAGCAAAGCACGCCCAGCGGCTGAGGATGAGGCATAACCAGGAAAGCGAGGTTTGCCGGCAGTCGATTCGGCCCAGGCAGAGCGGGCAGGTGCCCGAAAGTACACCCCGAGTTCGAGACTTCGGGGTGTACTTTCGCTTACCAGTCTAAGTCAGTGCGTTCCAGCTCTTCCCATAGCCAGGCGACCATTCCCCAAAGCCGCTCCCAAGTAGGCCCGCTTGGGCGGTGCACCGCTTGGAATAAGTGCTGACATAAAGCGACTGCAAGCGTCGGGCTCGACTCAAAGTGCCATTTCGGGGTGCCTGCGACTACTTGGCTGGCTGCGACGAGCTCGAGGGCCTGGTTGGCCGCCGCAAAGGCGCTTCCTCCGGCAGGAGCAAAACCGCTCCGCTGCCGCTCGAGCAGATTCCAAGTGCGCTGCAAGTCCACGGGGACGCCACAACTAAACAGTTCGATATGTGTCCATGACTGTGCCAATGTGTGCTGAAATGCTGTGCTCGACTGGTCCGGCATCCAGAGGATGTCCTCCCAGCCGATCGTCTCCAAGCGAGAGAGGCTTTTCAGAAGACTAATCCCGGCCAAGCGCCAGAGCTCATCGTTTCGACCGAGAACCCCGCGCCGTATCTGTGCGAAGGGAGGATTGGCGACCCGCAAGTTGCTCGAGGCAATCCCGGCAGCCCAGAGGGGATGGAGGTCGTTAAGATAACGTCGGAGTCGCCGGGCGGGTAGCCACTGGGCTTGCTCTTCAAGCCAATCCGCGAATATTAATTTCGGCAGATCATTGAGCGGATCTCGATCCATCGCGCTGAAAAAGGCCGCGAGGTCACTTTGCATTCGTTTGTACAGGTGCTTGTTGGGGCTTCGCCTTCATCAACGACCACATAAACCAGCCAAATCCGACGATCAGTAGAAACGTCAAAATCGACACTTCTGGAGATGGGTTGATGGGCTGCGTAGTATAGTCATCTCCTAAGGGGCGGTGTGCAGGCATGCTTGGTTCGATCTCCAGGGGGACGCCAATGGCGTCGCGCATTTCCCGGATCAAGGTATCAGGGATTGGTGTTGGTTCATCTTGCACAGCTGCGGTTGGCCCTCCGGCCCCAAGTCCTTCTCCCGGCGCGGTGGGACCGACCAGGACCACTTGCGTGTGCACGGTCGGGATTGCGTTTTCCTGATTTGGATAAGTCTCGGCTGGTATGAGTGACCAGTGGAGAAATGGGTAGCGCAGCGCAAGGGGAGTGTTTTCCCAGCCTTCAAGAGGGTAAAGCGTGAGGGACGCATCGGCCAGTGCCTCGTTAATCCCCGGATGGTCGTCTTCGGCAAACCACAATAGTCCATCCAGGCTCCCATCACGAAGGGCTTCCAGCTGACTCGAAAAAGCTCCACGGATCTGTTCCGCCTGGTCAAAGCCAAATACCTCGGCCAGGAATGGTGCGGCACGCGCAGTCGTCCCGCCATCCGGACCCACGCCAAGCTGCTTCCAATTCGAGATGGGTTTCCAGTTTTTGGGGACTATCAGATGTGCATTGGCGTATCCCAAGGCTAAGACTGCCTCCATCGAAGGCTTGATTTTGCTCCCTTTGGCGTCATAAAAGTCGAGGGCGCTCACCACTCCGGCGAACGTGTCGCCCTGATTCAGGTCATCGGGAACCGACGCCGATCCATGCAACTCAACCCGTCGGTTCGGGTTCGCCTGACGTACGGCGCGGAGGCCCAAGTTGACAAGCTTGGAACGTTGTTCCTGGCCATTCGTCCCTTCCAGATCGGGTGTGACGGAGACGCGAACCGGATCGGACAACTCTAACGCTCGTTCCGGATCGATCAGACCGTTGTCCGCCAGAAAGCGGGCGGCCACCGTACGTGGCGATGTCCCATAGACATCCACTTCCCGGATGAGTGCGCTCATTCTCTCGGCGGTGAGCAACCCTGCCAGAGGTGCGAGCGCCTGTTCGAGTCGTGGATAACGTTGCAGCGCTGCCGCACGGAGCAAAGGAGCCGATTGATACTCGGTTGGGAAAAACTTCCGGAGCTTATCTTGGAGTTTGACGAAACTCATTTCTGCGGCCCAACCATCGGTGTCATCGCTCACGACGGCATCGAGCTCGCCTCTAGCCAATTGTTCACAGAGCACTTGACGATCGTTACTCGGGGTGATCTCGATCTTCATCCCGGGACTGCTCTGGGCGAGTTTGGCCTTGAATCGTTGCCAACCGTCCAGTGGACGCTTCTCAAACTCTTTACTGAAGCCGAGACGCAATACGCCGTCCTTCCCGATCGTTTTCGGCAGATCCTCGATGCGTTGTAATTTGAAACGGCGCGAGACATCTGGAGTCACGAAGACCGCAAAACTGTTTTCGAAGCCGAATCGGTTCCCCCAAACGAGATCGTGTTCGGTCGCGACCGCTTGCAGGTTGGCATCACTATTCTGCGGACTCCCGTTCCCCAAGAGTGCAAGCAACGTCCCGCTGTATTCGGGGTAGACGTCAATTTCTCCGTTCGCGAGTCCATCGATGCAATCGTAACTATCACCGTTGCCAAACGGGATGAGTCGTTTCACGGCAACGCCTTCTTCTTCCAGGCGAAAAGCGATCATGTGGGCGAGGATCCGATTCTCCGGGAAATCTTTCGAACCCACTCGCAACCGACGGTAGGGCGAGCATCCCACGGCCAGCACCACGTTCAAGGTGAGCAACCACAGCAGCAAGTTACGCATTGGCGATTTCCTTGTTGTTTGCGTCCACGGTGACATCATCGCCAGCGGCGGGCTGGAGGCTCACGGGTTTGCGGACCGCACGCGTGTCATGGAACAAGCCGTGTAAAAGGCACATGACTTGAGTGATCATGATCAGGCTAAACGGGACCGCCCCACTGATGGCAATGGCACGCATAACATGAATGCCGCCTCCAGCGAACAAGGTAGCAGCGGTTAACCCAGCCACCAGCAGTCCCCAGGTGATCTTGCGCCAGGTTGGGGGCTCCTCATCGCCGTCGGAGGTAAGCATCCCCAACACAAACGAGGCGCTGTCCGCACTGGTCACTAAGAAAATAAAGATCAAAAACAGTGCGATCAAACTCAAAAGGCTCGAGGCCGGGAAATAATCGAACAGGGCAAACAAAGCATCTGAAACGTTCTGATTGACCGCCGAGCCGAAGCCACCTCCCCCGAACAGCTCGATGTGTAGTCCAGTGCCCCCAAACACCGCAAACCAAAAAAGCGAAAAGACGGTGGGTACCAAAATGACCCCCGTAACAAACTCTCGGATGGTGCGGCCCCGACTAATCCGGGCGATGAACACGCCGACGAACGGGGTCCAAGAAATCCACCAAATGAAATAGGTAAGCGTCCAGGTGTGTGACCAGTCGAGTTGCCCCGAGTAATTGAATAAACGAAATGACATTGGTATGATGCTGCCAAGATAACCGCCGGTGCTATCAAGAAAGGTCTCCAATAGAAATGGAGTGGGTCCGAAGAATAAGAGGAACAGCATGAGCACAACAGCAGTAAACATATTTATGTTACTAAGAATTTGTATTCCTTTGTCTAAGCTCGTCCCGGCTGACATTAAATAAGAGATGGTCAACAAAAGCAGGATAACCACGGCCATATAATTCGCATCCAGGGGGGTACCAAACACGGAATGGAGCCCGCTACGGATCTGGATGATTCCCATGGCCAAGGAACCGGTGACGCCAAAGACAACGGACAGCACGCCGATGAAGTCCGCGGTATGTCCTGCGGCTCGACCGAACCGAGCTGGGAATACGGCTCGAATGGGTGAGCCGGGCAGTAGCGGAAAACCTTTGCGAAAGCCGAAATAAGCCAACACCAATGCTCCCATCGCATAGATGCCCCAGGCATGTAGGCCCCAGTGAAGATTGGTGACGATCATGGCATTGCGTGCCTTGGCAGCGTCGGATTCTGGAGCCATCGGTGGGGGTTCAAGAAAATGCTTCATCGGCTCAGCGGCACCCCAGAATAGTAGACCAGCTCCCATCCCCGCCGCAAACAGCATGGCCAACCAAGAGACGGTGGCGAATTCCGGTCGCTCATCGTCGCGGCCGAGGCGAATGTCGCCAAAGCGACTCAGGGCAAGCCCCAGACAGATAAATAAAAACAAGGTGCACGAGCCCAGAAACAACCAGTCAAAGCTCCTTAAGCCAAAACTGGTCATGGCACGGGCAGCACCTGCGAGGGAGTCCGGGTCGGTCAGGCCCCAAATGGCCAGAGCGCCGCAAGCGACGATCGATAAAAAAAAGACACTAATGTATTTCGATGCCATGTCTCGAAAGCGAGGATCGCGTAAAAATCGCGTGGGCATGATTCTCCTCTTGCGCGATGGGGAAGCAAGCTGGAATGGACTGAGAGTATACCACGAATGCGTAGTGTGCCAGACAATCGCTGCAGATCCGCACGCCGCTTGCTATAATATCAATCCCCCGATTTTGTCATGATCAGACGACTTTCGATCCTGCTCAACCACTCGATTGGTGCGCATGACGTTAATTGACCGAACGTGCGCTTGAGCAACGTTGTCCCTCCGCACCAGGACGATTCAGCCAAGGAGACTGCCGATGCGATTCTGGAAAATGTCAACATTACTGATTTTATCAATCTTTGCTTGGGATGCCGATGCGCAAATCCCTGTTGCCCGTAGCTTGCGCGGCGGGGTTGGCACGCCGAACACCTTGCCGCTGACCTCGGGTCAGCTTTCAACGAGTTCTCTGACCGCGATTCAAGTCCAACAGGGATTAGCACTTCCTCAAGTCGGGCTTTTCCGACCACCTTTTTACCGGCCCCTGGTGGGCTTTGGGGGTGGCTTCTATGGCAGTGGCTATTATGCCCCGTATTCTTATTATGATTTGGGTCGTTATGATCCGGGTCGGTTGCCGTATTTTCAGCCATATTATCAGTTCCCGCTTGCTGCGGCGGAGATCGCCAACCGCTACTATCGACCGACTTCGCAGCCACAACAAATCACCAATTTTATTCTTGCGCCGCAAACCAGCGGGACCGTCCAGACGCCACGGACGGCAGTTTTCACGCTCTATGTCCCCGAAAACGCTGAAGTCTGGCTAGAGGATACGAAGATGGAAAAACCCAAAGGCGCAAAACGGGTTTTTCAGACCCCAGAACTGACCCCCGGCCAGAGCTACGAATATAAAGTGGTGGTTCGCTGGTACAATGACGGCAAGACCCTTGAACGGACGCGCCGCTTTAACGTACAAGCGGGAAATCAGCTTAGTTTACGGATTTTAGAATAATGTGGACCGTTTCTGCCCGTGTTTTCACGTGCAGCATGGCAACGCAGGCAGTTCCGGTCACAACCCAAGAGGCTATGCATTATGCGATGGTCGTATCGCCTCGGCCGGATCGCCGGGATCGATGTGTTTGTCCATGTGACCTTCTTGCTATTGCTTGCGTTTATCTTTTTGGTCAGTTTGCGCCAGGGCGGCCTCGAACCCGCCTTGTATGCTTTAGGCTTTATCATTGCGTTGTTCGGGATTGTGATCCTGCACGAACTCGGCCATGCCCTGACCGCTCGGCGATTTGGGATTCAGACCCGGGATATTACCCTATTACCGATCGGCGGGGTGGCTCGTCTTGAGAGGATGCCGGAAGATCCCCGTCAAGAGCTCATCGTTGCCCTGGCAGGGCCGGCGGTGAATCTGGTCCTGGCGGGCATCTTTTTCGTCATTTTGCTTTTGGAAGGTCAGCTGATCGACTTGGACCGACTGAGCAGTTTTGGCGGTGGTGTTTGGACATTTGTACATCAAATGCTGTGGGTGAATTTACTGTTGGCCGGTTTCAATTTATTACCGGCATTTCCAATGGATGGGGGCCGAGTCCTTCGCGCTTTGTTAGCGTTTCGCATGAATTATGTCGAGGCCACGCAAACTGCGGCGACCGTGGGTCAGGCTATGGCTTTTCTGTTTGGCTTTGTGGGGTTGTTCGTGAACCCATTCCTCGTCTTTATTGCGCTTTTTGTTTGGATTGGTGCGGCGCAGGAAGCCAGCATGGTGCAGATGCGCGAGGCGCTTCGTGGTATTCCGATCCAACATGCGATGATCACCGAATATCACACGATGTCGCCGGAGGATCGACTTGGGCTTGCCGTAGATCATGTACTTCGTGGCTTTCAGTCAGATTTTCCTGTGGTTGCCGATGGCCAGGTGATTGGGGTTCTCACCCGGGCGGACTTGATGCGTGGTCTTGCGGAGCAAGGCGCAGATGCGGCCATTGGTGGACTCATGCAGCGAGACTTCCGGGTGGCCCATCCCGGTGATATGCTGACCGACGCAATGGTGCGACTCCAAGAAGAAGGTTGCTGTAAAACAATGCCGGTGGTTCGTGACGGCCAGCTGATTGGACTGTTAACCACTGACAATCTGGCCGATGTTCTCATGATACAAGACTCATTACGCATGTTGCGGCACACGCGCTCTAGCAATTCGGGGGGTGACAAGTGAACCTTCGCCTGAGTGACGTTGTCGTTGAGAGTTGCAGGGGTGAGGATCCCCTGTTGACAAAACCTTCAGAGTCGGTTTTCTTATAGAGTACATTCATTCCCCGATTCGCATCGGGGTCTCCCCCTGCGTCTCATCCGTGGAACTAACTTCTGGCCGATCGAGTCCTACGGGAGTCCCACAGGAGTCCTCTGGGAGTCCGAGTCCGGTTGCCCCGACGATTATTTGGCAACCCGTGCCCGACGGGCCCTGAGATTCCCTTTCCAGAATGGTTCAATCGGGTAAGATAAGGAGATAGATGCTCGTTTGCCAGAATTGATCGCAGACGACCGCGTACGAGACGTTGGGAACGTCTCGGAGGAGTGCCGCTTGCAGCAGACCAAGAAGACGATCCGCATCTACGCATTAGCTAAGAAACTGGGTGTCGATAGCAAGGACATCCTCGATCTCAGTCGTGAGTTGGGTTTCGACGTCAAGAACCAACTCAGTAGTCTCGACGAAGAGCAAGAAGAGCGGGTCAAACAGCGTTTACGTTCACCGCAGAAGGATCATGCCGCCCCAACGACGGCTCCGCCACCCCCTTCGCAACCGTCCTCCTCTCTTCCCAACCTGGATTCCAAGCGCGTCCCGGATATTCGAACTCCGCGTCGCTCTACGTCCCGGGGTGATACAGAGCAGGGTGATACAGAGCGGGGTGATACGCTCGATCCAACAATTGAGACTGAGCCACGTGGACCGGCCGAATCGACTTCCACCCCAAGCCGCGTTGATGCTCCGCCCGACCTTACGAAATCCACTCACCCGGAAGTGACTTCTCCGGAAGCGATTTCCCCGGAAGCGATTTCCCCAGAAGCGACTTCCCCAAGTCAACCTGGGGATTTTGAACCTGCCGATGCTTCGCTGATCGACACTACTGTGGAGAGTTCCACTTCTGTCGAACTGAGCGAGGCACCTCCGTCGGAAACCACGAAGCCTACCGAGGCCAGTGCGACCCTACCTTCGGCATCCGCAGACTCGTCCTCCTCCCTGCAGACCTCGCTTTCTCCAACTTCCGAAGCTGAGGAAGTCGCTTCTGACTCTGGGTTGCCGCCTCTCGGTGATGCTGGAGAGATCGCTGGAGCTCATGAGGTCGCATCTCAACCTAGCAACACAGGTGCTCCCATCACCGAGACTGCCATCCTGGACCCAAGTACTGTGCAATCGCCCGACCAAATACCAGCCTCGCCCCAACCACCAGCCGCGGCCACCACAACTACACCCACGGATGAATCCCGCCCCAGCCCGCCCCCGGTGACCAATCGTCCAGTGCTCGACCTCAATGCACGCCGCGCTCGGCCACGCGATCTCAACAAGCGGCGTCCCGCTCCGGGCGCTTCCTCCCCTTCGGGTGAACGCTCTGGCGACAGTGAACGCCGTGTCCAGCCCACGACAAGTGAAGCGAGCCCGTCCCGGGCGAACGAGCAAGTTCGCTCCGGAGACACCGGACCTAAACGTCCCAGTCCCAGTCGACCATCGACGAGTTCTGCGCCGGGTAAGGCCGGAAGCTCTGCTACCTCCCCACGAGGTTCGGCTGCTCCGACCGCGAGTGGGGGGCCGGGAAATACGCCGTCTTCCGCTTCAGGTGGTATGGCTCGACGCGGCGATCGAAAGCCCGCAGCGACGCCAAATCCGAGCAATGTCGAGAAGACTTCGCTGAAGGATCTGACACCAGAACAGTTGGCGCAACTGCTCGGTGGCAAAAAGGTGGATGTCGAGGACCGGGATAAACCCGATGCTCCAACACCGGAGCGATCCCCTCTCAGTGGAGTGCCACCGGGTACACGTCCTGGCAAGAGTCAGTCGGTTACCCTGGAGGAAGATGAAGAGGGTAAGAAGAAAGGACCTCGCCCTGGTCGGCTTTCTGACCGCGAGCAACGCCAGCGCGATCGGGCCAAGGCGGCTCAGGGTCGTCGACACAATGCAGGGAATGTGATGGTCCAAGGGGGCCAGGTCGTCGTTGTCGAAGAGGAGGGGCGTTCCCGTCGCTCCGGTCGTGGTGGTCGTTCGCGACCGCAAGTCCGGGGGCCGGTGACCAAACCGCGCATTGGGAAAGTACCGATTGATTTACCGATTACCGTACGGACCATCTCCGAAGCGATTGGACGCAAAGTCCTGGAAGTGCTGTTCAAGCTGAAGGGCTATGGGTTTGCCAATCCCACCATTAACACCACCGTTGATGAAGATACGGCCCACATCCTGGCGGCCGACTTCGGCGTGGAACTGGAGGTACGTAAGGCTGCGGATGTTGAAGACGAGATCCTCGAGCTGATCGAACGCGAAGATCCTGCCGAATCATTGCAGCCCCGCGCTCCGGTAGTGACCATCATGGGTCACGTAGACCATGGGAAAACGTCACTACTGGATCACATACGTCGTAGTAACGTGGTGGCGACCGAGACCGGTGGGATCACTCAAGTGATCCGGGCTTGGCGGGTCTACCATCAGGACAAACCGGTGACCTTCCTCGACACGCCTGGTCACGAAGCGTTTACCGCCATGCGTGCACGTGGCGCGAATGTCACCGACATTGCCATCATTGTCGTCGCGGCGGACGATGGCATCATGCCCCAGACCGAGGAGGCAATCAACCACGCCAAAGCGGCAGAGGTCCCAATTGTCGTGGCCATCAACAAGATTGACCTGCCCAATGCAAACTTGAAACGGACCGAACAACAGCTCTATGGGATGGGTTTGATCCCAGACACTATGGGGGGCGACTCGTTCTTCTGCTACACCAGTGCTGCGACGGGCGAAGGGATCGACGAACTACTCGAAACCCTGTCGCTTGTCGCCGAGATCCGCGAGCTGAAGGCCAATCCGGATCGTCCCGCCGACGGGATCTGCCTAGAAGCACATCTGTCGAGCGATCAGGGTGTATTGGCCACCATGCTGGTACAACGAGGCACCCTGCACCAGGGAGATGTGGTCCTCGTGGGTTCGACCCATGGACGCGTGCGGGCGATGTTTGACGACCTTGGTCGTCCGATCGAGGAGGCTGGGCCAAGTGTACCGGTGCAGATCACGGGCTTGGACAATGTTCCCCAGGCCGATGACCCGTTCGTGGTGGTAGAAGAGATTAGTACCGCCCGCGAGATAGCCGATCGGCGGCGCGCACGCGATGTCGAAGCCTCGATGCATGTCCGTCCAGCGATGCGTCTCGAATCGATTGGCGAAAAGCCGATTGATGAGCTCAAGGTGATTCTCAAAGCCGATTTCCGCGGCTCCATCGAAGCGATTCGCAAAGAATTGGAAAAGTTGACACACGAAGAAGTTCGCGTCCGTGTGTTACACACCGGAATCGGAGGTATCACGGAGTCGGATGTGCAACTCGCCCTGACCTCTCCGGAAGATACCATAATTGTCGGGTTTAATGCGGTGCCCGATGATAAGGCCCGGGTGATGGCGGAAGCCCGTGGTATCCAGATCCGTGAATATAGTATTATCTATAACCTTACCAATGATATCAAGGCCGCTCTCGAAGGCAAACTCAAGCCGATTGAAGAGGTGATCCATCTGGGTCGCGCAGTCGTCCGCGAGACCTTCAAGATTAGCAGGGTGGGCACCGTGGCAGGTTGCTATGTCACTCAAGGAGTGATCGAGCGAACGGCCAAGATTAAGGTCATTCGGGGAGGGATTGTGATTTATCCGCCCCCAGAGAGGACGGCATCCTTGGAATCGCTCAAGCGATTCAAAGACGATGCCAAGGAAGTTCGAGAAGGATTTGAATGTGGAATCAAGATTGCAGGGTACGACGATATCAAAGTCGACGATGTAATTGAAGCGTATCGTATCGAGGAAGTCCAACGTACATTATAATAAAAATTATAATGTATACGATTCACGGTCACGATCGCGTAGACCAAAGCGACAGGGGTTGCCAAGGTGGGTGACTTCCTGATGGCCAAGCCAAGCGTGATCGTTCTACCGATCACGCAGAGTCTGAGTGCTGATGATTGTTGGTACACTCCGCGTTCGGCTGTTCCTCCGGGAGTCGCGCAGCCTCAAGGATAAACGCCAAGTGACCCGGAGTATCCTCGATCGCTTACGGAATGCCTATAATATATCGATCAGCGAGATCGAGGCCCGTGACGATCACCGCCTGATCGTGCTAGGGATGGCGATCGTCGGTGACTCCCCGCAGGCGATCCGTCACCAATTACAATCTATCCAGGAAGCGTTGCGGAAACATCCGATCGCGGAGTATCTGGACAGCTTCCTGGAAGTCGACCGGATCGCTGATCCATCCTGACGGGGTCTCTATGAAAGCGCATCGCTTAGCCCGGGTGAATTCGGTCATCCGCGAGGTCGCCAGCGAAACCATCTTGTTCGAGTTACGTGATCCGCGTGTCAAAATGGTGACCGTAACGCGCGCGGAGGTCTCTGCCGACCTGCAAATGGCCAAGGTGTATGTCTCGATCATGGGCAACGACAAAGAACAGCAGCTTTGTTTGCACGGACTACGATCTGCCGCGGGCTTCGTTCAATCGAGACTAGCGGACCGAATGAAATCGCGGTACACCCCGGTCTTGCAATTTGTCCTCGACCAGGGAGTCAAAAACTCGATTGAAGTCTCCCGCTTAATCAACGAGGCACTCGCTGAATCCAAGCCCGCCGAGGAGGCGACGACTTCGGATCCCGAGATCACTACGGAGACCATCACTACGGAGACCATCACTACGGAGACCGAAGGGATCAATCCCCGCTCGGCCGATCCGACCTCCGAGGATTCCAGCAAGCTCGAATGAATGAAGTTCGTCCACGGCGTCGAGCAGTGATATCGATCGCTGACCACCTGCCCGCTTGTTCAACGAGGGAAACGGATTCCCCCGTGCCTTGACTAGCTTGTCGCAGTTGCGACGTACTGGGACGCATACGCCAATGGCCACGATCACCAATCGGCAGCAATTTATCGGGAGCGTCTTGGGCATCCTGAAGAAACAGTACCCCGTTCCCGAGACCCGTTTAAAGCTCTCGGTGCTCGAGCAGCTTATCTTTGCGATTTGTCGCGAAGGCACCACCCATGCGAAGGCCGAGCCTGCGTTTAAGCGTTTACAAGAAGATTATTTCGACTGGAATGAGGTCCGGGTCAGCTCCCCACACGAAGTCGCCGAGACCTTAAGTAATCTGCCCGACCCATTGCGCCGGGCCGACCGAATCATTGGACTATTGCAACAGATTTTCGAAGATATCTATTCGTTTGATCTTGATTCCTTGTACAAAAAGGGCCTCAAAGACGCTGCCCGTCAACTCCGCCGCTATGAACAGATCAATGATTTCCATCTCGCATGGGTGATCCAACACAGCTTGGGTGGCCATGCGATTCCCCTCGACGTCGACACAGTTCGCTTACTCAATCGGCTCGGAGTGCTTGAGGGGGATCTGGATAACATCGAAAGCCTTCGAGCCACTCTCGAACATATTGTGCCCAAGGCTCGTGGCAGTGCTTCCGTTGAACTCTTGAGTGAAGTCGCCCACGATGTTTGTCTAACCGGGAGCCCGCGGTGCACGGCTTGTCCTTTGACCAAGGAATGTGTCACTGGTCAGCACATGGCCAGTTCCAACGGGGAAAGTAGCCACAACAAGTCCCGTCCCAAACCGCGCTAGTTCCACGAACACCGAGCTGGAACCTTCCAGTGCACCTCTCCCTTTTGGGCGGGCAGTTACCACAGCGGACGAGGCTCCCATTGTCCGTACGAAGGCACCGAGTGTTGGGGATGCCCCAGTTTTTGTCACGGGGATGGGGATAATCCCCGGATCGGACATCATCGGTGAGTGAATGACTTGACGTTCCCTCAGCGGATGCATGACAATGGGAACCATCCTCGCCCTTGCCCTCTCCAAGCCGTAGCGAATCGGCGATTGTCTTCAATGAACACCATTCTCTCAGTTGAACGACTCTCCTCAATTCTGGTTGGAGTTTGCCCGTGGTGCGAAATGTGTGCATCTTCCTGGCCGTGATCATTGTGTTAGGGTGCGGCCAGGTCCAAAGCGACGCCCAAGAGCTTCCTGAGTTCAAGCTCGTCCGTGGACTTCGCGACCAGGGGATGCCGGACCTTGCCCTAGAATATCTTGAAAAAATCTCGAAACAACGGAAGGGTTCTGCAAGCAAACTCCTCGCGCTCGAGTTGGCTCGTACACGGCTCGCCTTGGCGCGGCAAACGCCAGAACCCGATCGACGCCGTGCACTCACTGCTCAAGCCCGTCAAGGGTTTCGGAAGTTTCTTGAGACTGCCTCCAAACAGGATTCGCTGTACTACGAGGCCAGCTTGGAGCTCGCTCGGGTTGCACGACTGCTTGGAGAAAATCAGGTCAGCAGAGCCCGGAAGAGCGAGCAGAAATCGACTCGGGTGAGTGAGATGCGCAGCGCTCGTCCGTATTTTGAAGCCGCAGCAGCGAGCTTTGGTGAAGCTGCGAATGCCTTGGCCAAACGGAACGACGATCAGGTTACCCAACTGCGACTGCAAGCGCGCTTGGAGCAGGGGATCTCGCTATTTGAACTGGGAGAGACCTTCCTGGACCAAAACGAGGTCCGTGAACGAGGCAAGACCATCGATGCGGCCAAAGCTTTGTTTGCCAAGGTGATTAAACAGGCCCAGCAGGCAGGAGGAGCCGCTCTCCCGATTCTGTGGGAGGCACGTGCCTGGATCGCCGAATGTGATTACGCCAATGATCGGAAAAAGGAAGCCTCCGATCAGTTTCTTTTTA
Organism: uncultured Alcaligenaceae bacterium; assembly: GCA_964410665.1. Classification (GTDB taxonomy): domain Bacteria; phylum Planctomycetota; class Planctomycetia; order Gemmatales; family Gemmataceae; genus CAYPIE01. Next base: position 10,463 of record CAYPIE010000003.1, on the reverse strand, counting down.
TCATGCAGCAAAACATTCGCTCCAAGCCCGCGACGCGTGCGGGAGTACGCGTTGCCTTATTTTTCTTAATCCAGCATGCATTGTTCGATCAGAACGATCTCGCCAAGGCGAATCAACGAGCGGAACAATGGATTCGATTGTTTCCAGAGTATGTAAACAGTCCGGAGGGCCTCAGTACGCGGTACTATCTGGCGTTGACATTGCAAGGCCTGGTTGAGGCAAAGCTCCAACGTGATAAGCAATCCGGTTCACTGCGCGCTCCGCCAACTGGGACAGTTCGCGAGCAGTTAGAACGTGCCAAGGAAATCTATGAACTCCTTGCTGCTGGCGACCATGAATACAGCCAGCGTGCAGAACAGAAGCGTCTAGGCTTGGTACTCGATTTGGCTACGGGGCGTAGTGAAGACGCGGACCAGCTGCGCAGCTTTGAAGAATGCTATGTCCAGGCCCAAGTACAACAAGCAAAACTCGCCCGCCTGATCGAGGCCACGAAAAAGAATCCCACCGACAACCCGCAACAACGAATCGACGAAGCGACGGTTCAGACTTTCAAGAAAGTAGTGAATTATATCCAGCGTGGCCTGGGACTAGTCGATGCCGGCGATGATCCCAGCCAGGTCGACGAAGCACGATTATTACTGATATATGCTTATTTAAATACAAAAAATTACCCACGCGCGGCGATCATGGGCGAGCATCTGGCACGCTCGACCCGGCCAACCTCGAAGACCTTGAATGCGGCACTGAATGCACTGCAAGCGTACAATCTTGCCTTGCAAGCAGCTCGTCGACAGAATCAACCAGACCTTGCCGCTGATATGCGTCGACTAAAGAACTTAGCCAAGTTCATCCTAACCACCTGGCCCGAAGAACCGGACGCGGACAATGCCCGACATCAGCTCGGGTTCTACCAGCTCCAGCAACAGGACCTCGTCGCCGCTTGCAAGACCTTCCAGTCGATTCAGGACTCCTATGTCGGGATCAATCAAGTCCGTTTACTGCATGGTGCTGCCGCTTATCAGCTCCAGAAGAGTGATGTCGATCCCCAACAAAAGCAGCAATTACTCACGCAGGCAATCGCGGGCCTCAGCAAGCTTCCCGCAGCCTTACCCGATAGCCCTGGGGAAGTCGCCAATGCGTATTGTCGAGCCCGTCTGCAACTGGGTCAGCTCTATCTGATTCAGAAAGACTATCGCAAAGTCCAGACTCTGGGTGACAAGGTGGTCGAGCAGATCGCAAATTTTGCTTATCTTGATAAGGATCAGCAACAGCGTCTGAGCGATTCCGCCCAAGCGTTACAGTTGACTGGGCTGGCCGGGGCCGCGTTAGAGTTGATGAAAACCGACGACCTCGATCAGGCCCAAGCGCTGCTCGAACCCGTTGTTGAATCCATTCAGAACGAACTCACCCGTGGGGATCGCCAAGGGGTCGGGTTAGAGTTCCAGAATCTACGACGAGCGCAACGGAATATCCTGGCATTGATTTTGCGCATTGTGGTTCGCCAGGGACTGATTGCGAAGGCGGAACAACTCGTGGTGGCGTTGCAAAACTCTGGTGAAGATCAGGAAAGTATCAATGTGCTTCGCCAAGTGGTCAATGACATCCGGGTTCAAATCGAAGCGCTTCGCGATCAGGGCGAGACCGAGCCAGCCGAGGCGATGGCTGCTAGCTTTAGCAAGGTGCTCGACCAGATCGCTGATCAGGTGGGCTTGTCCGAGCAAATGCTGATTTTCCTCTCCCAAGGCTATGCCAGTATCGATCAGCATGCTCGAGCAGCCCGATTACTCGAAGATTTTCTGAATGCGAACCAATCCGATCAGACCAAGGAACGATTCATCAAGACCGTTGAGTATCTGCTTGCGAAGACCTACCGCGAGGCCGGCGAGTACACCAAGGCTCGAGCCCTGCTTGACAAGATTATTGGGACTAAAGCCGACAAGGGCTGGGGGTACACAAGTCTAGAAATCCGTAAGGAAGAAATCTATCTCCTCGAAGCCCAGAAACGCTGGCGCACGGCCCTCGGCAAGTGGACCACGTTCGCGCGACTTTGGCGTGATCGCATTAAGCCAGATGATCCCAACGACCAAGCACGGGACATCTATTTTGATTTCTACGTCGAGACCCAACGCTGCCTTGCCGCTGCGAATAGTACGCTGAGCGACCAGGTCAAAGATCGTCAATTTGACAAGATTGCCGACGCTTTGATCCGTCTTGAGACGAAGAATGCCAACCTCCGTCCCCCGGTCCAGGAAGCGATCCGGAATGTGTTAAGCGACTATCCGTTGCTGAAGCAAAAGTATCAGCAAATGGGTGGGAAATTCATTGATCCGTGATCATCACTGTCAATACTTGTTCGGAGGCCATGCGATGCTTCGTTTGGGTGTAGGGCTTCTACTACTGAGTGTTCCGGGTTTGGCCGTCGCCGACGTGCGTGTGGAGTTTCTTCCGCCGGGGGGTATGGGCAATCCGCTCCCTCTGAGTGGCGAACTCGTCAAAGAGACTCCTTCAGGGATAACGCTGCGCCCTCGTGCCGGAACACCAGTCGATCTACTCCCTGAGCAGATTGTCAAAATTATCTATGAAGATGTGAAGGACCGTGTCGAGTATGCGAAGGCCCAGAATGCCGATGCCCAAGGAGATGATGCTCTCGCGCTCAAGAGCTATCGCAAGCAGCTAGACAGTTATCCGACGCAAAGCCCGACCCGCCAACATATCCTGTTTCGGATCGGAATGCTTGAAGCTGCTTTGGGCAATGTCGACGAGGCACTGAACGTTCTTGACCGATATACCAACCGCTATCCAAACAGTTGGCAGTTTACGCTGGCTATTGGCGAACTATCTCGCGTGCAGCTGTCGGTGGGCCGTCCGCGAGAAGCCGCGCGTACCCTTGAGCGTTTCTTGAAAACGCCGAACCTTTCTCAAGAGCAGCAACAGAATGCTCAGTTGCGACTGATTGATGCCCAGATTCGCTCAGGTCAGCTGACCGAGGCAAACACCCTGATCAAATCCCTTCGACAAGGTCGCGCACGCGTCGATCCGTTCGGGCAACAACTGGATATTCTGGCTCTGCTGTCCTCACCGACCGAGCCGATCAACCAACGTGCGCGGAAGCTCGAAGGGATCATCGATGGCGCTCGCGATCCCAAGCTCAAAGCGCTGGGCTACAATGCGTTAGGGGACTTATATCAGCAAGCCGATCAGCCCCGGGAAGCGATGTGGTCGTATCTATGGGTGGATGTGGTGTTTAATCAGGATCCCTTACTGCATCGGAAGGCGGTCGAGGAATTGGTCAGCGTGTTTGGGAAACTCAACGACCCAGACCGGGTGAAACTGTATCAGGCCAAACTGAAGAACCTGCGTTGATGTAGGATCGGTCCAACGGTTGTTACCCCGGCGGTTGATCTTGCTGTCTTTGGGACAACTATTCTTGTCTTTATCCCGGGCAACGCCATCGCAGGGATCTATCGGTTTGCTTCAGAGATTAATCCGGACTTTTATTGCGGAAGGGCTGGACCAAGATGTTCACAGGCCTGATCGAAACGCTCGGCTCGGTGGCCTGTTCGGAAACGGATGGGATGGGAGGACGCAACCTCACCATCACTGCAAAGCCAATAACCACTGAACTCCGTTTGGGAGAGAGTGTCGCTGTGAATGGCGTTTGCCTCACCGTGATTGCGGCTGATTCAGCGCATGCTCAGTTCCAGGTTGGTCCGGAAACGTTGGATCGTACCAATTTAGGCCAACTAAAGCTGGATGACCCGGTCAACTTGGAGCGTTCGCTCGCGGTCGGTGCCCGCCTCGGGGGTCACTTTGTGCTTGGCCATGTCGATGGGGTGGGTCAGCTCACCCACCGGGAAATCCAAGGCGAGTGGGAACTACTGCAGTTTCGCTGTAGCTCCCATTTGACAAAGCAGATGGTCAAAAAGGGTTCGATCGCCGTCGATGGCATCAGTCTAACGCTCGTGGACGTCGTTTCGGATGGCTTTTCGGTCATGCTCATTCCACATACGCGACGGCATACTACCCTTGGCCCAAAACAGGTCGGCGATCCCGTCAATCTCGAGACGGACATCCTCGCGAAGCATGTTGAAAAGATGCTCGGGGCCTTAGCGAAGGGGTAGTGGCTTGCCAGCAAGCTGTGCGGTCAGCTTGCCCTGGTCAATCGCAAGTTTGCCATTGACCAAGAGATAGTGAACTCCTGTTGCCAGTTGATGCGGATGTTGAAAGGTTGCCACATCGTTCAGCTTGGCCAAGTCGAAAAGCACAATATCGGCCTTCGCACCGACTTTGAGAATACCACGGTCTTTCAGTTGAAGGATTTTCGCCGGCAAGCCCGTCGCACTATAGATCGCATCTTTGAGGGCGATCACTTTTTCATCGCGGGCGTAGTGGCCGATCTTCCGCGGGAAAGTCCCATAGCTACGCGGATGCGGCTTTGTGTCATCCGGGACCAGTGAGACTCCATCGCTTGCGGTGGCCACAAAATCCTGTTGCATAATCAGACGGACATCTTGTTCACGCATGCTGAAGTTGACAATCTGAGCCCCGCCGGTTCGTTCAATCTCCAGTACCAGTTCCAGCACAGAACGTTGTTCCGCCTTGGCGATGGTGGCCAGCTTCATCCCTTGCCACCTGGGTTGGGGACGATATCGCGACAGCATAATCCGCTCGGCTCGGTCCCCGGCGAGCGCGGCTTCAATGGACTTCCTCAGCCGCGGTCCCACTTCCGGATCATCCAAGCGTTTGCGATAAGCAGCCGAGCTCCCTTCCCGATAGCGGCTAGGGACGAGAGTTGCCTTCAACGAGGTACTTGAGGCCGTGTACGGATATTGATCGGCGGTGATTTGCAGTCCGTTCAAGCGTGCTTGGCGAATGATGGCGATGGCATCGACACACTTGCCCCATCCCTGCGGCCCCGAGGATTTGAAATGGGAGATGTGCACGGGAAGATTCGCAAGCTGACCGATCTGAATCGCTTCCTCGACGGCGGTCACGACCCCAGCGTTCTCATTACGGATATGGCTTGCATAGATGCCACCATACTCGGCCACAACCTTGGCCAGGGCAATGAGCTCTTGCGTCTCCGCGTAGGTCCCTGGGGTATAGATTAAACCAGTCGACATACCACCAGCCCCTTGTTTCATCCCTGTTTCAACCAACTGGGACATCTTGAGCAGTTCAAGCTTCGTGGGGGGTCGGTTGACATTGCCCATGACTCTTGAGCGAATGGCATTGTGCGGCAACAAATGCACAACGTTTGTGCCGACTCCCTGCTGGGCAAGCGTTTGATAGTACGATTTCACGTCGACTGGCCCAGCGCCACAGTTCCCGGTGACCACGGTTGTGACGCCTTGGAAGAGATAATTCCGATTCGCACGACCACGCTTGCTGGTCAGAGGGGCTGGACCCAGATCGGAATGGGAATGGAGGTCAATAAAGCCGGGGGCCACGATCAAGCCTCCAGCATCGATGATGCGTGGTTGGCCAATGACCTCGAACGTACCCAACGCAACAATCGTATCTCCTGCCAGAGCGAGGTCTCCGCGAACACCGGGCTGGCCGCTACCATCGATGAGAGTCCCACCTCGAATCACCACGTCCATCTCCAACGGTGGAGTGGTGGACACGGAAAGTAGCATCAGCGAAGCAACAAAGAACATGTGGACACCTCGACCCCTCGGTTCACGGGCAGTGCACTGTGTTACAAGCTTACCCTCGACGGAATGTGCTGACCAGAAGGTCCAAAACCCTTCGACGATTCCAAACTCATCAAAGTATTGGTTTTATTTCCTTTGGTAATACCTAGGACAATCTCCGGGGCATTTAGGTGTCCTCCCCAGAATCCTTGCTTAGCACGGGGGACTCGATAACGGGAAGACCGAGAACTTGCCGGGTCTCCAGTACCTGCTGCTTGAGCGAAGTACGCAGGCGAACCTGGTCCTCCAACATTTCCTGGTCCACTACGATCGGGGCAGCCATGGCAATTTGGATTCGCCTTCGCCAATCGAGGGATTTGTTCTTGGTCGGCGGGCCATGTGCATAAGAAGTATAACTACCCCAACTCCCCTCGATCCAACAACTGATTAGCGGGGTCTTGGGCCTAGCTTTGAGAATGTGCCAGATTCCTTGGCCGAAGCGTCGAATGGGTTGCTCCGGCGTGCGTTGCAAATAGCCTTGTGGGAACAGAATGACACATTCACCACGATCGAGCGCGGCAATTGCTTGTTGGAGCTCTGGGGCCTCGCGTCGAAATGATAGTTCCGGGACACGAATCGCTTTGATGACCCGGCCAACCAAGAAAGAAATGACCGGCAGGTCAAAAAAGCGGGCGGTCATCATCGGCGTTACCTTCCTGGGTAACACCTTGGCCAGCCAGAAAGGGTCAAACCAGGCCGAATGATTGGCAATGACCAGGAGGGGACCGCGGAGGGGGACTGCCTCCTGCCCAGGCCCATCGACCCGAATAGAGTGCATCGGCCAGATCAAAACTTCAGCGAACGTTTCCAGCATTTGGCGAGAGAATTGATATCCGAACGGAACCAATAGCAGAACCGCCAGAATGAACAGCGTCCAGCCGAGAGACTGCCGAATGTCGGTGAGACTGCCCTGCATACCAAGCAATAGATAGCCGATCGCTAGAGCAACCATCGCGCCCACGATCAGCAGCATGGTCAGCGCCCGTGATTGTTCTTGGGGAGCCAAGCGAAGCTGGAACGCGGAAAGACTCCCCGTTAAAAGCGCACCAAGCGAAACCCACACCAGCGGGCCATTCCAGTCAGCTTGCCATAAAGCGATCCCGCTGCCAGCAACCAACAGAGCGAAGCAGATCGGGATGATGCCGCGGATGCGATAGGGATGTGATTGGATGCAACCGAAGATCCCGCCGAGAGCAAACCAACCGGGTTGCCATAAAGACAGTAGTGGAGTGGGTTGGTTGGGTGGTGTGCTGACGACAAGGCAAGTGGCAATGATCAGGCCGACGACGCTGATTCCGAGAGATAGGAGAATGAACGTCCCTTCCCATCGCTCCGTCACAATCGAAAGAATGTTGCGATAGGATGCTGGATACGATTGACTGCGAAGCCATGGCTGCTTGGCGATGCTTATCAATGGTAATAGAACTATTCCGGCGATCAACAGGCCCAAGGTGGTCAACACGATCGGGGCGGGGTACCCGACCCATGTTGCATCGGCAAAGCGTTCCGCAGTCCACCAACCGCCTAGGATACCGAGTCCAGAAAAGCCCGTGAAGGTCGCGCGGAGAAAAGCTAAGGACCAGCCGGTTTGTGTTTGCACAAAAGGGTAGAAGGTTTGGCGTGCCAACCCATAGATCCCGCTGGTCGCAGCCAGCATGGCAATGATCCACACCAGCGGGATGTTTATCACCAGTTCCAGCCCGACCAAAATGCTTGCCAGTAACGTCAAGGTTGGCAGTACCCAAGGGATCCTGCTCTGGGCAAAAGATGCAAGCATCGGGGCCAGCAGCAACATGGGCAACAGGGACAACCACAGGAGAGTCCAGAGAGCTTGGATCGCCGGATGCCAACCGGTCGCTGCAGTGGTGCTAGCCGGTAGTAGCACCCGGGTAAAAACAAAAAATCGTAATACGTTCTCTGCCAGCACACGTAAGAAATGCCCCGACCACAAGCATACCAGCCACGAGTCGCGTGAGGGGAAACGATCGCCCATATTGGTCTCTCTGTCGAATTTCGGGATGGACCAATTGTAGTCACCCTGGTGAAGTTAAGTAGTTTGACAGCAGCCTAACCTAGCTGGTTGGGCTTGACGGAGTAGGGGGATTATGCCAAAAGCCCTGAACAACCGGGTCGGCTGCGCGGGACTGTCGAGGTTCGCGATCCAAAATAGCAAAGCTTGGTAAAGACTGATGGTACAGGAATCGACGATCACTCCGCCCCATCCGCAACGGTCCGCGACCCAGGATCTTTGGCAAGTTCCCATTTTCTTGCTGGGAGTGGTCGCCCTGGTTGGGGTCTATCTCGGACGGTCGTGGTGGTCGCCGGATCCCGCTCGGCAACTGCGCGATCACCTCGATGCCATACGGCAAGCAATGCAGTCCGCTCCCGTTGATGCCACCCGGCTGCACGCACTCCGCCAAGAGGTCCAGGATGCGGCTTCGCAATCGGCGACGCCCAGTCCGGAGGTCGACTTTCTCCTCGGGAGTGCTGATCTGATCCTTGCCGAAGGATTGGTAGACGCAGAAGCCAAATCTTTGTGGCAAGCTGCTTACCAACGATTAGAGAAGGCTCAACCGGCGAAGCTCGCCTTGAACGACCGCACACGCCTCCGACATCGACTTGCCAAAGCGCAAGAAGCACTTGACGCAGCGCCGGCCGAGACCATTATCCCGGTGCTACGGGACACCGTGCTGGTGAGTGTGAACCCAGCGGAGGGCTATCGTCGACTTGCCGAGGCATATCTTCGTTTGCCGACGCCGGATCTATTGGGTGCCCGAGATGCGTTGAAGAAGCAGATCGAAGTCATGGGTACCGGTAGCGACCCAGGCCGTCGCATCGATGCCCAGCTGCAACTCAGTCAAGTCTATTCTCGACTGCATCAACCGCTCGAGGCACGCCAGATACTGGAAGCCATCCCTCCGGGAGCACCAAGCGAACTCACCCTCCGCGCGGGTTTGGAGCTGGCCCGCACGTATGCTGCGGAACAGAATTGGTCGGAGGCCAAACGTTCCCTCGAGGGACTGCGGGATCGGTCGCGAACGGCCAAGGCACCGTTGCGATCCGAAATACTCTACACGCTCGCCTACGCGTATCAACAAGCCGGCGAGGTTCCCTCGGCCACAGCCATCTGGGCTTCGATGCGAAACCAGCCGGGGCCGGCCGGCCAAGCCGCGAAGCTTCGGCTTGGACAACTGCGATTACGCGCCGAAGATCCCTCTGAAGTGGTCGAAGCCTTGCCACTGTTCCAGGCGGCTCTGGCAGGAATCCAGCAACCCTCAGACTATGAGAACCCGCTGCTGTCCTTAGGCGAGGCGCGCGAAATCTTCGAACAAACCATTCAATTGTATCGCCTCTCGGGGAACTACCAGGAAGCTCAGGCGGCAGCTGATCTCTATGCCAGCATAGCCGAACCGCTTCTGCCAGGTCTGCGACGTGCCGAGACAGCGGAAATCTGGGGTAAACAATTACGCCAGCAAGCAGTCGGTTCCGATGCTGCCGATGCGGGGAACGGACTGGACGAGGCTTCGCAACAAGCTCTTTTCGCCAATGCCAACGAGCAATTCCGCAACGCTGGAAAGGAGTATCAACGGTTAGCTGAGCAACAACCTACGGATGAACAACGTGTTGAATTTCTCCTCAAGGCATCACGACTGTTTTATCAAGCGGATGCGCCACAAGAAGCTATCGCCCAATTAGAACGGGTTCTTCAACTTCGTGGCTTCCCGGCCCAGCGCGTCGGGGAAATCCAATTGATGCTCGCCGAGGCTTATGAAAAAGCAGGGCAACTCGACGATGCAGAGAAGATGCTCGAGGGGGTCATTGAGAGCGGGACCGAGCCGGCTCAAGCCAAGGCACGCCTACTGATGGCTTCATTACTGTTCAAGCAGCAGAATGTCACCTTATTGAATCAGATTGTCGAGTTGCTCGAGCCCAATGTTGCCGTCGACTTGGTGGCCTCCGATTCCGAATCACGGGAGACTCTTGAGCTTTCCTTACATTTGATGGGACGAGCACTACTCGATCTCAAGCAGTTACCCAAGGCGGAGGAGTTACTGCGACGGCTCCTGACCGAGTTCCCAACCAGTAATCTGCGCTTTTGGACGAAATACAAGTTGGCAATCTGTGCTTTTGAAAAGGCGCGTGAAGCTCCGCTGCTGGTCCAAGGTCAGATCCGGGATGCCAAGTCGAGCGGTAAACCACTTGCACCCGCGGAACAACAGGTGCTCGAACAACAAGCATTTGAGACACGCAAGCAGCACCTTAATACGGTTCGTGAGTATTGTCGGGAGATTGAGCAAGAACTCGGCCCACTCTATGAGCAAGGCCAACTTCGCTTACAGTCTGGCGATCCGTATGAGCGTCTGAACGCCGAAGTATTTCGCCAAGCCTCCTGGAAGGTCTCTGAAGTCTACTATTTTCTTGGCGACTATGACGAGTTTGTGCGTTTGCGTGAGGATGTTGCCAACCGCTATCAAGGCACGTTTACCGAGTTGGCAGCTTTGAAGGAATTGGAATCGTGTTTGCGTATCCAGATGCGTCAGCCAGACCGTGCAGCACGGATCGCCGCACGGATGCGCAAGGTGTATGCCAGCCTTCCCGACGCGTCGTTTACCCAGCGGACTGCCCCGGACACACGAACCTACTGGGAGCGCTATTTCCGCGAACTGGAAAGCGAATATCAAGCGAATCCTCCACCCACGCCCCCTCCGCCCACGCCCACGCCGACATCACCACCTCCACCCCCTCCGCCCCCTCCCGGCGTTTCAA